>NZ_JAJAUZ010000099.1 GCF_020532645.1 Streptomyces bambusae | reverse complement strand
GCCCGGGCAGAGCGCCGGACGGGATCGCCTGGAGGTCGGCGTCGGTGGTCACCAGCGGCCGCCAGCCGTGCCGGTCGACGGCCCGGGCCAGGGCCGCCACCATGGCCGGGTCGAACTGGCTGCCGGCGCAGCGGGCCAGCTCGGACATGGCCACGGGCACCGGCCGGGCCCGGCTGTAGGAGCGGGTGGAGGTCATGGCGTCGAAGGCGTCGGCGACGGCCACCACCCGGGCCAGTTCCGGGATCTGGTCCCCGGTCAGGCCGTAGGGGTAGCCGGAGCCGTCGACGCGTTCGTGGTGGTGCAGGATCGCGGTGCGGGCCTCGTCGAGGAAGCCGATGCCGCGGACGATCTCGTGCCCGTACTCGGGGTGCAGCTCGATGGTGCGGCGTTCCTCGGGGGTGAGCGGGCCGTCCTTGCGCAGCACCCGGGTGGGCACGCCGAGCTTGCCGACGTCGTGCAGGATCCCGGCGATCCGGACCACCTCCAGCCGGTCGTCGGTCATGCCGAGTTCGCGGGCGATCAGCGCGGAGGCCTGGCCGACCCGCTCGCTGTGGCCGCGGGTGTAGCGGTCCTTGATGTCGACGGCCTGCACCAGGGCCCGGATGGTGGCCTGGTGGGCGGCGCGCTCGCGGTGGTACTGGGCGAGGGCCCAGCAGGAGATGCACATGGGCAGCAGCACCAGCAGCGCGGCCGGAACCCCGTACGGGCTGCGCCACATGACGGCCATCATCAGCCCGGCGAGGCCGTGCACGGCGTGCGGTGCCGGTCCTCCGGTCAGCAGGCCCCGCCAGGCGGTGCGGGCCGGGAGCCGTTCGGCGGCGGCCAGCACCCCGCCTTCGAGGGCGGCGAGCACCAGGCCGAAGACGGCCGCCGCGGCGGCGGCCGGGAGCAGCACGTACGGGAAGTCGGGGATCCTGCCGGGCCCGTGGCCGGCGAGCGCGGCCGGCCCGCCGAGCAGGGCGTACGCCTGTCCGGCCGCCCAGGCGGCGAGGGCCTGCTGGGCGGCGTGCCACACCCGGCGGACCGCGGCGGGCCGCCCGGCGGCCGGCAGGGCGAGGCCGCCGGGGACCGCCGCGAGCGCGGCGCCGGCGGGCGGCAGCAGGAACACGGCGGCGAGGACCACCGGGAGGGCGCCGGCGCCGTCGGGGACCCGGCCGCCCAGCAGCCGGGGGCTGCGCAGGAGTTCGAGGGCGGGGCCGGGCGCGGCGAGGAGCAGCAGAGCCGGCCAGGGCGGGCCGGCCGCGCCGAACGCGGGCGCGGCGCAGGCGATTGCGCCGAGAACGGCGCACACGATATAGACACGCGCCCCAGGCGGAAGCACCCGCACGGTGCCGCTCCTCCCCGTGTGCCCAAGCAGGTCGGGTACCGCATCACACGGCAGTACCGACTGGGGAGAATAGGGCGGGCCGCGGCGCCGACGCGGCCCATTCGGTGATTGCGCCGTCCGGGCGCCCCCGGATTAGCACCTTCGGGTGAACGAACGGCGGTGTGCCGGGGTGCCGGCGGTGTACCGGGGTGTGGCCCGGCCGTCGTCCGACGGCTCAGGTGGTGGCGGGACCGGCAGCCGCGGGGCCCGCGGTGACGTCGTGGTCGGGGACGGCCTCGCCGGAGCGGATCAGCTCGATCCGGCCCATCACCTTGGAGCGCAGGTCGCTGGGCACGTCGTCCGAGCCGCAGCAGCGCTTCACCAGCTTCTTCACGGCCTGTTCCAGGCCGTACTTCTCCAGGCAGGGATTGCATTCGCCGAAGTGTGTCTCGAACTTCGTGCAGTCGCTGTCCGGCATTTCGTGGTCGAGGAACTCGTAGAGATGGTCCAGGACCTCAGAGCAGTCCGTCTCGTGCGGCTCTCCGCAGCTCATGAGCCCGAGCCTTTCCGGTCGTTCGACTCTCCCGCGCCGGCCGGGACCAGCCCTCGCTCGCGGGCGTAGTCCTCCAGCATGCCGCGGAGTTGACGGCGGCCACGGTGCAGTCGCGACATGACCGTACCGATGGGTGTACCCATGATGTCCGCGATCTCCTTGTACGCAAACCCCTCGACGTCCGCCAGATAGACGGCGATGCGGAACTCTTCCGGAATGGCCTGGAGAGCTTCCTTCACGTCGGAATCGGGCAGGTGGTCGAGGGCCTGCGACTCGGCCGACCGCAGCCCGGTCGACATGTGCGACTCGGCGCGCGCCAGCTGCCAGTCCTCGATCTCCTCGGCGGCGCTGCGCTGCGGCTCGCGCTGCTTCTTGCGGTACGAGTTGATGAAGGTGTTGGTCAGGATGCGGTACAGCCACGCCTTGAGGTTCGTGCCCTCGCGGAACTGGTGGAACGACGCGTAGGCCTTCGCGTACGTCTCCTGCACCAGGTCCTCCGCGTCGGCGGGGTTGCGCGTCATGCGCAGGGCCGCGGAGTACATCTGGTCGAGGTAGCCGAGGGCGTCCCGCTCGAAGCGCTGGTTGCGCTCCTCGGTCGTCTCCTCCGCGCGGACGTCGTCGGTCCCGGAAACAGGACCCACCTCCTCCAAGACCGTGGCAGACCCGAACGCGGACCCGCTCGAATCGGAGAATACGCGACCATCCCGGCCGTCCGCCGCTCGAACGGCGGCCTTCTTGGGGGCCGCCTTGGGCGCCGCAAGCACCACCCACTCCAGGTCAGCGGCCTGCGGGCGGTCGGGGCAGATGGTCGAGCCCATGCGGTGCCTCTTCTCCTCTGGCTGTGCTGTACGTACCGACGTCCCGTACAACCGCCCGGGCCCCCAGCACATTCCCGCTCCGGGCGCCACTTGTGCGAGCTGCGTCACCGGGCGTCGGCTGCCGGTCACCGCGGCCGGCGCCCGGCGGCCGCCGCGGCGGCTCAGGGGAAGAGGCGCTCCAGCCAGTCGCCGACGGCGCCGGCGATCAGCTCCAGGGCGGCCTCCTGGGTGAGGCCGGCCTTCTTGGGGACGGCGAAGCCGTGGTCGGCGAAGGGCACCCCGACCAGCTCGTGGGTGCCGTCGGGGAACTCCTCGGGCCGCCCGAAGGGGTCCCGGCCGCCCTGCACCACGAGGGCCGGCAGCCCGGCGCCGGTCAGCTCGTCCGCGCGGGAGCGCTCGGGCCTGCCCGGCGGGTGCAGCGGGAAGCTCAGCGCGAGCACGGCCGCCGCCCCCAGCTCCGCGCCGGTGCGGCAGGCCACCCGGGCGCCGGCGCTGCGGCCGCCGGCGACCACGGGCAGGCCGGGCCCGGCGAGCGCCGGCCACAGCCCGCGCCAGCCGGTGTCCAGGGTCTTCGGGGCCGGCGCCACCTTCTTCCCGGCCACCCGCCAGGGCTGCTCCACCAGGGCCACGGTGAACCCGCGGCCGGGCAGCGCGGCGGCCAGTGCCTGCAGGTCGCGGGCCTCGATGCCGCCGCCGGCGCCGTGGCTCACCGCGAGCACGGCCCGGGCGTCGGGGCTGTCCGTCCAGGTGATCCGGGCCCCGCCGGCCGGGGTGGGAACGGTCTCGGTACGCGTCATGCGGCCATCCTGCCGGGTCGGGCCCTCGCCGGGCCGGGGCCCGGGGTCAGAAGAGGGTGCCGAGTTCCGGCGCGGCGAGTTCGCCGAGCAGCTCGGGCCCGTTGTTGCGGACGTTGCTGACGGCGGCGGCCACGGGGTAGGCGCGCAGCAGCCCGCCGGGCGGCGGCGCGAGCAGGCCGTGCAGCAGCCCGCCGCCGGTGCGGGCCGGGTCCAGCCAGGCATCCCAGCGGTCGGGGGTGAGCATCAGCGGCATCCGGGGGTGGATCTCGGCGAGGCTGTGCGGCCCGTCCTCGGGGACGGCGGCCAGCGGGGTGGTCTCGGCCTCGGTGGTGAGCACCGAGCAGGTGGCCCACCAGGCCTGCGGGTGGCCGTCGGGCAGGCCGGGGTCGCGCCAGAACTCGTAGATGCCGGCCATCGCGAAGACCGAGCCGTCGGCGGGCAGCACGAAGTACGGCTGCTTGCGGGGGCGCTTGCGGCGGCCCTCGACCTCCAGCTGCCGCTCGTCCGCGCCGGTGACCCACTCGTAGTAGCCGTCGGCGGGCACGATGCAGCGGCGCTGGGCGAAGGGGCCGCGGAAGGACGGCTTCTCGTGCACGGTCTCGGCCCGGGCGTTGATCATCCGGGCGGCGCCGTCGGGGTTCGGGGCCCAGGAGGGGACCAGACCCCAGCGCAGGACGCGCAGCTGGCGAACCGGACGGCGGTCCCCCGCGTCTTTCAGGGGACGGTCGAGCACGACGTGGACCTCCTTGGTGGGGGCCACGTTCCAGTCGGGGGCGAGGGTCTCCGCAGGCTCCCACTTCTCGATGCCGAAGTGTTCGACCAGGTCCTCGGGCCTCCGGCTCGCTGCATACCTACCGCACATGGCTGCCACACTGCCATGAGCGTCCCGCCCCACCGCAAGGAGTCCGCCACCTGATGGACAGCACCTCCCTCGGCAGCCTCTGGGACCGGCTCACCGGCATACAGGCGGCGCCCGCGCTCTGGCTGGTGATCGCGACCGGCGCCGCCGCGCTGGCCGTCGTCGTACCGCGCCCGCTGTGGCTGCTCTCCCGCAACGCGATCACCATCGCCCACGAGGGCGGCCACGGACTGGCCGCCGTGCTCACCCGGCGCCGGCTCAGCGGCATCCGGCTGCACTCGGACACCAGCGGGCTGACCGTCAGCCGTGGCCGCCCCACCGGGTTCGGCATGATCCTGACCGCCGCCGCCGGCTACACCGCTCCCCCGCTGCTGGGCCTGGGCGGCGCCTGGCTGCTGGCCTCGCACCGGGTGACCCTGCTGCTGTGGGTGGCGACGGCGCTGCTCCTCGCCATGCTGGTGATGATCCGGAACGCATACGGAGTGCTCACGGTGGTGCTCGCCGGCGGGTCGTTCCTGCTGGTGTCCTGGCTGGCGCCGGAGGGCGTGCAGGCCGCCTTCGCGTACGCGGTGGTGTGGTTCCTGCTGCTCGGCGGGGTCCGGCCGCCGTTCGAGCTGCAGCGCAAGCGGCGCCTGGAGGGCTCCCCGGATTCGGACGCGGACCAGCTGGGCCGCCTCACCCACACCCCCGCCGTGGTGTGGCTCGTCTTCTTCCACGTGGTCTCGCTCACCTCGCTGAGCGGCGGCGGCCGGTGGCTGCTCGGACTGTGAGACCGGACCGCCGGACAATCTGCCGGGGACTGCCCAGGGCCTAAAGTAAGGGCCATGACCTCGACAGCAGCGCCCCACGACCTCTGGCCCGCCCCGCTCGCGGACGGGCCCGTCCGTGCCACCGTCACCGTGCCGGGCTCCAAGTCGGTCACCAACCGTGCTCTCGTGCTGGCCGCGCTGGCCGCCGAGCCGGGCTGGGTGCGCCGGCCGCTGCGGTCGCGGGACTCCCAGCTGATGTCGGACGCGCTGCGGGCGCTGGGCGTGGGCATCGAGGAGACGGTGTCCTCCAGCTCCGCCGCGGGCGCCACCGGTGAGGCCTGGCGGGTCATCCCGGCCCCGCTGCGCGGCCCGGCGACCGTGGACGTGGGCAACGCAGGCACGGTCATGCGCTTCCTGCCGCCGGTGGCGGCCCTCGCCGACGGCACAATCCGCTTCGACGGCGACCCCCGGTCGTACGAGCGCCCGCTGGGCCAGGTCATCACGGCGCTGCGCGCCCTGGGCGCCCGTATCGACGACGACGGCCGGGGCGCGCTGCCGATGACGGTGCACGGCGGCGGGGCCCTGGACGGCGGGGTCGTCGAGATCGACGCCTCGAACTCCTCGCAGTTCGTCTCCGCCCTGCTGCTGTCGGCGCCCCGCTTCAACCAGGGCGTCGAGGTCCGGCACACCGGCGCGACCCTGCCGTCGATGCCGCACATCCGGATGACGGTCGAGATGCTGCGCGCCGCGGGCGCCCAGGTGGACACCCCGGAGTCGGGCGGCGAGAAGAACGTGTGGCGGGTCGCCCCCGGCGCGCTGCTCGGCCGCGACCTGGTCGTCGAGCCGGACCTGTCGAACGCCCAGCCGTTCCTGGCCGCCGCGCTGATCACCGGGGGCACGGTGACCGTTCCGGACTGGCCGCGCCGCACCACGCAGCCCGGTGACGCGCTGCGGACGATCTTCACGGAGATGGGCGGCTCCTGCGAGCTGACCGACGCCGGCCTGGTCTTCACCGGCACCGGCAGGATCCACGGCATCGACGTGGACCTGAGCGAGGTCGGCGAGCTGACCCCGGGCATCGCCGCGGTCGCCGCGCTGGCCGATTCCGAGTCCGTGCTGCGCGGCGTCGCGCACCTGCGCCTGCACGAGACGGACCGGCTGGCGGCCCTGACCGAGGAGATCAACGGGCTGGGCGGTGACGTCACGGAGACCGCCGACGGCCTGGTGATCCGGCCGCGGCCGCTGCGTGCCGGGGTGTTCCACACGTACGACGACCACCGGATGGCCACCGCGGGCGCGGTGATCGGCCTGGCGGTCAAGGGAGTGGAGGTCGAGAACGTGGGCACCACGGCGAAGACCCTGCCGGACTTCCCGCGGATGTGGGCGGACATGCTCGCGGGAGCGGGAGCGTAGCGCCATGCGCCGGTACGGCAAGCACACCGACGAGGACGACATCCGGTCCCGCCCGAACCCGAAGGGCAACCGGCCCCGGACGAGCATCCGGCCCAAGCACGAGGACGCGGCCGGGGGCTTCGTCCTCACGGTCGACCGCGGCCGCCTGACCTGCCTGGTCGAGGACCGGGTGGTCACCGCGATGAAGGCCCGCGAGCTGGGCCGCAAGGCGGCGGTCGTGGGCGACCGGGTGTGGATCGTGGGCGATCTGTCGGGGAAGAAGGACACCCTCGCGCGGATCGTGCGGATCGAGGAGCGCAAGTCGGTGCTGCGGCGCACGGCCGACGACGACGACCCGTACGAGCGGGTGGTCGTGGCCAACGCCGACCAGCTGGCGATCGTGACGGCCCTGGCCGATCCGGAGCCCCGGCCGCGCATGATCGACCGCTGCCTGGTCGCCGCGTACGACGCGGGGCTGGAGCCGCTGCTGGTGCTGACCAAGTCGGACCTGGCCTCCCCGGACAAGCTGCTGGAGACGTACGCCACGCTCGGGGTGGGCTACGTGGTCACCAACCGGGAGGAGCTGGCCGCCGGTTCGGCCGCCGACCGGGTGCGGGAGCGGCTGGAGGGCCGGATCACGGCGTTCGTCGGGCACTCCGGCGTCGGCAAGACCACCCTGGTCAACTCGCTGGTCGCGGCCGACCGGCAGCGGGCCACCGGGCACGTCAACGCGGTCACCGGCCGCGGCCGGCACACCACCACCTCGGCGCTGGCCCTGCCGCTGCCGGACGCGGAGGGCTGGGTGATCGACACCCCGGGCGTCCGCTCGTTCGGCCTGCACCACATCGAGCCCTCGCGGGTCATCCACGCGTTCCCGGACCTGGAGCCGGGTACGGAGGGCTGCCCGCGGGCCTGCAGCCACGACGAGCCGGACTGCGCGCTGGACCAGTGGGTGGCGGACGGTCTCGCGGATCCGGCCCGGCTGTTCTCGCTGCGGCGGCTGCTGGCGACGCGGGAGCGGCGCGAGGGCGACTGACCCGTCGGGGTGGGCTGCGGGACCTGCCCGGGTGCACCGGCGGGTTTGCCGGGTGCCGTGTCTGGTAAATGCATAATCGCACCAAAGTGGCGCGGAGCCGTGTCACGTGACGCGGGAGGGCATCCGACATGGCGTGGCTGCTGGTTGTCGTCGCGGGAATCCTGGAGACGGGTTTCGCGGTCTGCCTCAAGCTCTCCCACGGCTTCACCCGGCTGTGGCCGACGATCGCCTTCGCCGCCTTCGCCCTCGGCAGCTTCGGCCTGCTGACCCTGGCCCTGCGCAAGCTGGACGTGGGTCCGGCGTACGCGGTGTGGACCGGCATCGGGGCGGCGGGCACGGCGATCTACGGCATGGTCTTCCTGGGCGACCTGGTGTCCACCCTGAAGATCGTCTCGATTTCGCTGGTCATCATCGGGGTGATCGGGCTCCAGCTGTCCGGCAGCGGCGGCCACTGACCGGCCGCCGGCCCCCGCACGGTCACCAGGGCTGCGCGTCCGCAAGGCCCAGCAGGGCCCCGATCGCCTCCGCGTCGGGTTCGCCGTCGGGGGCGACCACGTAGGACAGCGCCACCCGTACGGCGAGTTCGCAGCGGCGGGCGCCGGCTTCACCGCCGGCGAGGGCGGCGGCCGCCCGGTCGGAGACGGTTCGGGCGAGGTCGGCGGGACCGGGCACGGACTCCGGCCGCCGCCGGGCCGGCAGCCCCTCCTCCCAGCAGCCGGTGAGCAGCGCGCGCAGCAGCGGATGGGCCCGGGCGGCCCGTACGGTCCACTCGGCGACCGCGAGCAGCCGCTCGCCGGGTCCGGCCGGGGCGCCGAGGGCGCGGTCCACGCCGGCGAGGTACCAGTCGGCCTCCCGCCGCACCAGCGCCCGGGCCAGGCCGTCCTTGCCGCCGAACTCGTTGTAGAGGGTCTGCCGCGACACGCCGGCGGCGGCCGCCACGTCGACCATCCGTACGGCGGGCCACGGACGGCCCGTCAGCGCCACCTGGGCGGCCTCGATCAAGGATTCCCGCGCTGCCGGCATCGTCGCCTCCCGCCCCCGCACTCCGTCCGGGGATCCTCAGCCATCTCCGCCAGAGTTGACGGGCCGTCGCATGCTGTCAAGGGGGTCCGCGGACCATGGCGTGGACACCGCGTGCTCCGGCCGCTTGTGTGCCGATACTGTTCGGCCATGCCCGAGTATGACGATGATCTGCGCCTTGCCCACCAGCTCGCGGACGCGGCCGACGCCGCCACGATGAAGCGCTTCCAGGCCCTGGACCTCAAGGTCGAGACCAAGCCGGACATGACCCCGGTGAGCGAGGCGGACAAGGCCGCGGAGGAGGTCGTACGGGCGATGCTGAAGGCCGCCCGTCCGGATGACGCGGTCCTCGGCGAGGAGTACGGGGTCGAGGGCTCGGGCCCGCGGCGCTGGGTGGTGGACCCGATCGACGGGACGAAGAACTACGTGCGCGGGGTGCCGGTGTGGGCCACGCTGGTCGCCCTGATGGCGCAGGACGCGGACGGCGGCTGGCGGCCGGTGGTCGGCGTGGTGTCGGCGCCGGCGCTGGGCCGCCGCTGGTGGGCCTCGGAGGGCGGCGGCGCGTACACCGGCCCCACCCCGGAGCAGGGCCGCCGGATCGGGGTCTCGCAGGTGGGATCGCTGGCGGACGCGTCGTTCGCGTACTCCTCGCTGAGCGGCTGGGAGGAGCAGGGCCGGCTCGACGGCTTTCTCGACCTGACCCGCAGCGTGTGGCGGACCCGCGCGTACGGGGACTTCTGGCCGTACATGATGGTCGCCGAGGGTGCGGTGGACCTGTGTGCGGAGCCGGAGCTGTCGCTGTGGGACATGGCGGCCAACGCGATCGTGGTGCAGGAGGCGGGCGGCCGCTTCACGGGCCTGGACGGCGTGCCCGGCGTGCACGGCGGCAACGCGGCGGCCTCGAACGGCCTGCTCCACGACGAGCTGCTGGGGTTCCTGAACCGGGGCTGACCGCCATCCGGCGCCGGCCCCGCGCCGGTGCCGGCGCCGGCGCCCGGGTCGCACGCCCGTCCGGGCGCATGCGCACCGTGCCCCCTTGTTCGCCCTGCGTGGCCGTGCCACTCTGAGAATCCCCCCGCTTGTGCGTTTGTGAATCCATTCTCGAACGCGGCCGGAGCGGGGGGAGCCCTAGGAGGTGGCTCTCTTCATGCTCGTCCGCGACGCCATGAGCACGCTGATCCTGACCCTCGGACCCGCCCACACCCTCCGGCAGGCCGCCTGCCTGATGTCCGGCCGGCGCGTCGGCGCAGCCGTCGTCCTCGACCCCGAGACCAGCGGGGTCGGCATCCTCACCGAACGCGACATCCTCAACTCGCTGGGCGCGGGACACGATCCCGACCGCGAGACGGTCGGCGCGCACACCACGAACAACGTGGTGTTCTGCACCCCCGACGCCACCCTTCAGGAAGCCGCCGAGGCCATGGCCCACGGCGGCTTCCGGCATCTGATCGTGCTCGCGGACGGCGGCCCGGTCGGCATCGTCTCGGTGCGCGACGTGATCCGCTGCTGGGTCCCGGCGCGGCGCACCGTGCCCGCGTGAAACGCCGGCGGGCCGGAACCCCCGCAGGGGACTCCGGCCCGCCGGCCCGCCTCGGCAGGGCGGCCGTCAGCCGCGCAGGGCCTGGACCGCGGCTTCCAGCCGCTTGCCGAAGTCCTCGTCCGCCTTGCGGAAGTTGCCGATCGCCCGCTCGGCGATGTCGTCGCGGGACACCTTGGCGATGAAGCCGGACAGGTTCTCGATCAGGCGGCCCCGCTCGTCCTCGGACATCAGCCGGTACAGGTTGCCCGCCTGCACGAAGTCGTCGTCCTCGGCATGCAGTGGCGCGGCCTGGTCGCCGGTCGTGCCGGTGACCGCGGAGCCGACCCACAGCGGGCGGCCGGTCTGCTGCGGGCCGCCGAACGAGTTGGGCTCGTAGTTCTTGGACCCGCCGTGGCGGCCGTCGTAGAGGAATCCGTCGCGGGAGTTGGTGCGCGCCTCGGTGGCGTGCGGGCGGTTCACCGGCAGGTGGTCGGCGTTGATGCCGACGCGGTAGCGGTGGGCGTCGCCGTACGCGAAGAGGCGGCCCTGGAGCATCTTGTCCGGGGACGGGCCGATGCCGGGCACGAAGTGCGCCGGGCTGAAGATCGACTGCTCGACCTCGGCGAAGATGTTCTGCGGGTTGCGGTTGAGCTCCAGCGTGCCGATCTCGATCGGCGGGTAGTCCTCGTGCGGCCACACCTTGGTGAGGTCGAACGGGTTGAAGCGGTAGCCCGCCGCGTCCGCCGCGGGCATGATCTGGACCTGGACGGTCCAGGTCGGGAACTCGCCGCGCTCGATGGCCTCGCGCAGGTCGCGCTGGTGCGAGTCCGGGTCCTCGCCGGCGAGCGCGTTCGCCTCGGCCTGGGTGAGGTTCTTGATGCCCTGGTCGGTCTTGAAGTGGTACTTGACCCAGAAGACCTCGCCTGCCTCGTTGTTCCACTGGAACGTGTGCGAGCCGTAGCCGTTCATGTGGCGGTAGGACGCCGGGATGCCGCGGTCGCCGAAGAGCCAGGTGACCTGGTGGGTGGACTCGGGGCTCAGGCTCCAGAAGTCCCACACGTTGTCGGCTTCCTGTGAGCCCGTGTACGGGTCGCGCTTCTGCGTGTGGATGAAGTCCGGGAACTTGATCGCGTCGCGGATGAAGAAGACCGGGGTGTTGTTGCCGACGAGGTCGTAGTTGCCCTCTTCGGTGTAGAACTTCAGCGCCCAGCCGCGCGGGTCGCGGCGCGCGTCGGCGCCGCCGAGGCTGTCGGCCACGGTCGAGAACCGCAGGAACGTTTCGGTCTGCTTGCCGACCTCGGAGAGGAACGCGGCGCGGGTGTACTGCGTGACGTCCGCGGTCACGGTGAACGTGCCGTACGCGCCGGCGCCGCGGGCGTGCACGACGCGCTCCGGTATGCGCTCGCGGTTGAAGTGGGCGAGCTTCTCCAGGAGGAGCTGGTCCTGCACCAGAACGGGACCGCCCGCGCCCGCCGTCTCGCTGTTCTGGTTGTCGGCGACCGGAGCACCGGCCTCGGTGGTGAGCGGTCCCTGCGTCACGTGCGCCTCCTGCGTCATGTCCTGCCGTCCTGTCCTGTTCGTTCGCCGGAACCGATCCTACAATAGACATTGTCTAAGTCAAGTAAGGATCCAACTCCACACCGGTTCGGGATCTACACACGGTCCCTTCGCTGTTAGGCTGGCGTTTATGAGTGACCTGCTGGAACGACTTCGCGGCCGCGGATGGCGCATGACCGCACAGCGGCGTGTCGTGGCCGAGGTGCTCGACGGTGACCACGTGCACCTGACGGCCGACGAGGTGCACGCGCGCGCCGCGGCCAAACTGCCCGAGATCTCCCGGGCCACCGTCTACAACACCCTGGGCGAGCTGGTCTCCCTCGGCGAGGTGCTGGAGGTCGCGACCGACCGCCGGGCCAAGCGCTACGACCCGAACGCCCACCGGCCGCACCAGCACCTGGTGTGCGCGCAGTGCGGCGCGATCCGCGACGTGCACCCGGCCGGCAACCCGCTGACCGACCTGCCGGAGTCCGAGCGCTTCGGGTTCCTCGTCTCGGACGTCGAGGTCACCTACCGCGGGATCTGCCCGAACTGCGCCGGCGCCTGACCGGCCGCGCACGCACGAAGCCCCCTCCGCGCCTGGCGGAGGGGGCTTTTCGTTCTCACGATGCCCGGACATGCGAGAAGGCCCGGATCCAGTTCCCTGGATCCGGGCCTTCTCTTCAGTAGCGGGGACAGGATTTGAACCTGCGACCTCTGGGTTATGAGCCCAGCGAGCTACCGAGCTGCTCCACCCCGCGTCGGTGAACCCCACGTTACGCGATGCCCGTGACCAGGTGCAAATCCATTGCGGCGGCCCCGCCGGGCCCCGGCCGCGGAGGCTACGCGGTCAGCTCCTCCTCCAGGGCCTCGCGCAGCCGCGCCGCCCGCTGGGCCACCTCGGCGGGGCCGAGCTCGACGGCCCGGGCGCACCACTTGCGGGCCTCGTTGAGGTCACCGTGGCGGGCGGCGAGCAGGCCGAGGCGGAGTGCGGCCCGGCCGTGGCCGGCCACGGCGGCCCGGGTCCACCACAGGGCGGCCTCCGGTTCGCTGCCTTCGCGGGCGAGCAGCAGGCCGAGGTTGAAGGCGCCGTTGCGGCTGCCGGCCTCGGCGGCCTCGCGGTACCAGCGGGCGGCGGTGCCGAGTTCGCCGCGGCCGGCCGCGAGCATGCCGACGCGGACCTGGGCGCGCCGGTGCCCCTGCTCGGCAGCCCGCTCGTACCACTCCTCGCTCTCCGTCCTGCCGGGGGCGGGCTCGCCGAGGGCGGGCGGCTCGGCGGGCGGCGCGAGGGATTCGAGCAGGGCGGCGAGCCGGAAGGCGGCCTCGGCGCTGCCGCCGCCGGCAGCGCAGCGCAGGTGCCGCTCGGCGGCGCGGTCCTCGCCGTCGCGGACCAGGGCGATGCCGACCTGGAGGGCCGCGTCGGTGTGGCCGGCGGAGGCGGCGCGCTCGTACCACTTCAGGGCGGTGCGGTCCTCGTCGCGGCCGGCGAAGAGGATGCCGAGGTTGAAGGCGGCGTCGACGCTGCCGGCCTCGGCGGCCTTGGAGAACCAGGGCTCTGCGCCGGCCGCGTCACCGACCTGCAGGAGCAGGATGGCCAGCGCGTTCGCGGCCTCGCGGTGCCCGGCGTAGGCGGCGCGCCGGTACCACTGCTCGGCCTGCTGCATGCGCTCCTGGGCGGCGCAGAGCAGGCCGAGGTTGTAGGCGCCGTTGTCGTCGCCGGCGTCCATCGCGGCGCGGTACCACTTCTCGGCGGTCTGGGTCTCGCCGCGGGCCGCGTGCAGGGCGCCGAGCGCGTTGGCCGCGTTGCCGTCGCCGTCCTCGGCGGCGCGCAGCCACCAGGTCGCGGCGCCTTCCTCGTCGCCGGCGTCGCGCAGCAGGAAGCCGAGGGCGCAGGCGGCCCGGGCCTCGCCCTGCCGCGCGGAGGTGAGGTACCAGCGGCCGGCCTCCTTGAGCTCGCCGCGGGCCTCCAGCAGGGTGCCGAGGTGCAGGGCGGCGCGCCGGTGGCCGCGGGCGGCGGCCTGCCGGAACCACTGCTCGGCCTCGCTCTTGCGGTCCCGGCGCAGCAGGCGGGCCAGCCGGTAGGCGGCCTCGCGGTGGCCCTGCTCGGCGGCGGCGCGCAGCCAGCGCTCGGCCGTGCCGTCCCCGCGGTGCTCCAGCAGGTCGGCGAGGGCGTAGGCGCCGAGGACGTGGCCGGATTCGGCGGCCTGCCGGAGCCAGTACTCGGCGGCCGGCTCGTCGCCGCGCTCGCGGTAGTGGCGGCCGAGGGCGTGGGCAGCTGCGGAGGAGCCGGCGACGGCGGCGACCCGCCACCAGCCGGCGGCCTCCTCGGCGCGGCCGCGCTGGTGCAGCAGGACGCCGAGGTTGTTGGCGGCGGCGCGGTCGCCGACGGCGGTGGCACCCCGGAGGTAGGGTTCGGCGCCGTCGAGGTCACCTCGGCGCAGGAGGGAGGCGCCGAGCACGCTCATGGAGCCGGTGTCCCCGGCGTCGGCGGCAGCGCGGTGCCGTGCCTCCAGCTCCGCGTCGGCCACCGCCTCGGTCATGGCGGTGTCGACTGCCTCGGCCAGGAGTGCCTCGGTACCCGTGGTCTTGTTCTCGTCGGATTCCGCCCGCACAAACCGCCCTGTCTCCAGCAGAGTTGACCTGTCCCCCATAAATCCCATCGTCGCATCACCTGCAACCCGCGTACACCTGGTATGTCGCAGCCAGTGAGGTCACTACAGCGTTTTGTCGACATGCCCACAGAGTGACAAGTCAAACACGCTCCCGCGGGAAGTCACCCCGACCGGGTGACACGTCAACGAGCGGGCACATGACGAAGGCCCGGATCCAGGGGATCCGGGCCTTCGTTCGGAGTAGCGGGGACAGGATTTGAACCTGCGACCTCTGGGTTATGAGCCCAGCGAGCTACCGAGCTGCTCCACCCCGCGTCGGTGAAACCACCGTATCACGACGCGGGGTGGAGCCTCGAACCGATTAACCGCCGGCCGGTGGCGACGGCGATCCGGAGGCGCCCGGGACCGGGGCCTTCGGGGTGCCGCCCGGCTTGGGCGGGACGGTCTTGGACTCGGCTTCCTGGGCCCTCTTGAGGGCGGCCTCCAGGTCGTCCTGGGCCTTGCCGTAGGCGGCCCAGTCACCGGCCTTCATGGCCTTGTCGGCCGCTTCGAGGGCGCGGGCGGCGTCGGCGAGCGCCTGCTTGACCGTCGGGTCGCCCGGGGTGGTGGGCGTGGTCGGCGGCTTGGTGGTGCCGTCGCCCGGCGGGGTGGTCGGCGCCTCGGCCCCGAAGACCACGTTGAGCGCCTTCTCCAGGGTGTCCTCGAACGCCGTCTGGCCGCCGTAGGTCACGAGGACCTTCCGCAGCAGCGGGTACTTCAGGCCGCCGCCGCGGACGTAGACCGGCTCCACGTAGAGCATCCCGCCGTCGAGGGGCACCGTGAGCAGGTTGCCGTACTCGACTTCGGAGTCGCCACCGCGCAGCAGCCTGATCGACTCGGCGATCTTCTGCTCCGAGTTGAACTGGCTCTGGACCTGCTTGGGTCCGGCCACGGTCCGGCTGGTCGGCAGTTTCAGGATCCTGATCTTGCCGTAGTCGGAGGTGGCCGGGTCGGCGTTGACCGCCATGAAGGCGCTCAGGTTGTCGCGGCCGTTGGGCGTGAAGGTGGTCGTCAGCGAGAACACCTGGCCCGGGTCCGGCTGCCCCGGCATCTTCATCGACAGGTAGTACGGCGGGACCGCGTTCTCCGCCTTGGTGGTCGGGTCGTCCGGGACCGCCCACACCTCCGAGCCGCTGAGGAAGGTCTGCGGGTCGGTGACGTGGTAGCGGGTCAGCAGCTCGCGCTGGACCTTGAACAGGTCCTGCGGGTAGCGCATGTGCTCCATGAGCGACTTCGGGATCTCGCTCTTCTCCAGGACGGTGTCCGGGAAGGCCTTCATCCAGGTCTTCAGGACCGGGTCCTGGGTGTCCCACTGGTACAGCCGCACGGTGCCGTCGTAAGCGTCGACGGTGGCCTTGACGGAGTTGCGGATGTAGTTGACCCGGTTCTCCTGGGCGACGACCGCGCGCTGCTGGTTGGTGAGCGAGTCGGCCGTGGTGTCGCCGAGGGTGGTGCGCGAGGCGTACGGGTAGCCGTTGGTGGTCGTGTACGCGTCGACGATCCACTGGACCCGGCCGTCGACCACGGCCGGGTAGGCCGCGCCGTCGATGGTCAGCCACGGGGCGACGGACTCGACGCGCTCCTTGGGCGTGCGGTTGTACAGGATGCGCGAGCCCTCGCCGATGGCCCCGGAGTAGAGGATCTGCGGCTCGCTGAAGGCGAGGGCGTACGCGGCCCGGTTGACCGGGTTGTCGAGGCTGACGCCGCTCTTGCCCTGGTAGCTCGTCTCTTTCTCGCCGCTGTCGTCCGAGTAGTCGAGCTCCTTCTGCGGGCCGCCGACGATCGAGTACTGCTTGGTCGTCTCGCCGTAGTAGATGCGCTGCTCGAAGTCCGTGCCGAACTCGCCGCGGGAGGGCAGGTCGGACTGGACGAACACCGGGCGGCCCTCGCGGTCGGCCTCGGTGCCCTTGGCCGCGACCACGCCGTAGCCGTGGGTGTACTTGAAGTGGTCGTTGATCCAGTTGTTCTTCGGGATGCCCGCGAGGTTCAGCTCGCGCAGCCCGATGACCGTGTCCTGGCCCTTGTACCGGTCCACGGCGAGCGTGGACGGGAAGCCGTAGTAGCCCTTGATCTGCTGGAGCTGCTGGAACGTCGGGGAGACGATGTTGGGGTCCAGGAGCCGGATGCTCGCCGTGGTGTCGGCGGACTTCCGCAGCGCGGCCTGGTCCTTGGTGCCGCTGACCCCGGGGTACTCCTTGACCTCCGAGCCGGCGATCCCGTACGCCTCACGCGTCGCCTGGATGTTCTTCTCGACGTACGCCGACTCCTTGGCCTGCTCGTTCGGCTGGACCTGGAACTTCTGCACGATCGCCGGGTACAGCCCGCCGATCAGGATGGCGGACAGCACCATCAGGCCGAAGCCGATCACCGGGAGCTGCCAGGTGCGGCGCCACAGCGTCGCGAAGAACAGCACGGCGCAGATCGCGGCGATGCAGAAGAGGATGGTCTTGGCCGGCAGGTAGGCGTTGGCGTCGACGTAGCGCAGGCCCGTCCAGTTGTCGGCGGCCTTGAAGTCGCTGGACTTCACGGCCAGGCCGTACCGGTCCAGCCAGTACGCGACCGCCTTGAGGGCGACGAACAGGCCGAGCAGCACCGACAGGTGCCCGGTGGCCGCCGAGGTGGCGCGGGCGCCGGGGCTGGTGATCCGCAGTCCGCCGTACAGGTAGTGCACGACGGCGGCGGCGATCAGGCAGAGCACGACGGCGGCGAAGCCGAAGCCGAGCAGGAAGCGGTACCAGGGCAGGTCGAAGGCGTAGAACGCGACGTCCAGCCCGAACTGCGGGTCCTTCTTGCCGAACTTCACACCGTTGACGTACATCAGCCAGGTGCGCCACTGGCCCGCCGCGGACGCGCCCGCGATCAGGCCGACCAGCGCGGCGATGCCGATGAGCAGCCACTTCTTGAACGGCGCGATGCCCATGCGGTAGCGGTCGAGGCTCTGCTGCTCCGGCGACATCGCGCTCAGCGGCGGCCGCAGCCGGTGGGCCAGCCAGATGTTGAACCCGACGGCCGCGGCCATCAGGAGTCCGAACACCGAGAACAGTCCGACCTTGGTCCACAGGGTGGTGGTGAAGACGGTCGAGTAATGGACGGAGCGGTACCACAGCCAGTCCGTCCAGAAGCCCGCGAACATGATGAACGCCATGGCCAGTACGGCCAGGACGCCCAAGGTCATCAGCAGGGTCCGGGCACGCCGGGACGGGCGGCCGACTCTGATCCGTGGCCCGGAGGGGCCTCCGCCGCGGTCCGGCATCTGGAAAGCCAAGGTGCGCACCTCGAAGTCGCTGTGTCTTTGTCGGACGGGCCCCCGATCGTAGAGCCCACTCCTGCAACTTACTGAGGCTTTAGTCAGTTCCCGTTATGACCCCGGAAGGAGGCAGGATGTTGCCCATGTCCAACCTTTCCTCTTCCGGCACTCCGATGGCGGCCAGCCCGCTGACCCGTGCCGTACTCGAAATCGACGAATACGCGGCCGGCATGGGCTGGGACCAGCCCGCCCGGTTCTTCGCGCTCGTCGACACCGCGCAGCTGCGCGCCCAGGAGCCGCAGCTCGCGGCCCAGCTCGGCCTGGACGAGCCGCAGGCCGAGACCACCGGCCCCTCCTACACTCCGATCCTCCAGGACGAGGTGCCGGCCGGCACCGAGCTGGACCGGTTCCTGGGCACCGTGGCCTGGCCGGACGCCGTGGTCGGCTGTGCGCTGACCGTGGAGCGGCTGATGCTGCCGCCGTCCGCGGAGGCCAACGTTCCGCAGGACATGGACGACAAGCAGCTGGCCGCGTGGGTGGCCGGGCACCCGGAGCGCCAGGAGGTGCGGCTGACCGTGGGCGTGCTGCGCGACGGCGCCCGCGAGTCGGCCGTACGGCTGCGCGACAAGGACGCGGCGAGCGAGGTGCTCACCGGGTCCGACCTGGTGCCGGGGCTGGCCGACGCGCTGGCGGCGACCTTCGAGGCCTGACGGCCGCTGCTCTCGGGGGGCGCGGTCAGCGGCTGCACTGCGGCAGGCCGGCCGTGTCCCCCTTCGCGATCTTCTCCAGGGACTTCCGGGCGTCGGCGATGGTGTCGACCTTCACCAGGGTCAGGCCGTCCGGGACGTCGGCGGCGGCCGCGGCACAGTTCGCGGCGGGGGTCAGGAACCAGCGGGCGCCGGCGTTCCGCGCGCCGATGGTCTTGAGCTGGATGCCGCCGATCGGGCCGACCTTGCCGGCGTCGTCGATGGTGCCGGTGCCGGCGATGAACTTGCCGCCGGTGAGGTTCTGCGGGGTCAGCTTGTCGACGATGCCGAGCGCGAACATCAGGCCGGCGCTGGGGCCGCCGACGTCCGCCAGCTTGATGTCGATCTTGAACGGGAAGGTGTGGTCGGTCGCCGCCCGGATGCCGACGATGGCGTGCCCGTCGTCCTCCGCGGCCTTGGTGGTGATGACGACCTGCTCGGTGACCTTGGGCTCGCGGCGGGCCGCCTCGGCCGCGGCGGCCTCCTTGGCCGGGACGATAGTGAACGCGACCTTCTCACCGGCCTTGTGCTTCGTGACGAGCCGGGCCACGTCCGCGGGGCCCTTCACCGGGCTGCCGTCCACGGCCCTGATCACGTCGCCGGCGTGCAGCCGGCCCTCGGCGGGGCTGTCCTTGACGACGGTGCCGACCACGACCCGGGCGGCGACCGGGACGCCCAGCTCCCGCAGCGCGGCGACCTTGGCGCTCTCCTGGGACTGGCTGAACTCCTCGGCGTTCTCCTGGGTGGACTGCTCTTCGGTCTTGCCGTCCGGGTAGAGGTTCTCGTGCGGCACTACCACGTTGTCGTGGGAGAGCCAGCCGTAGACGGCTTCCAGGAGGTTCATGTCGTAGTCCGCGCCGGTGACGCGGACCGTCGTCATGTTGAGGTGCCCGTCGGTGGGGTACGTCTTGTGGCCGGAGATCTGCAGGACCTCCTCGCCGCCGGACTTGCCGAGCGTGTTCACCGTGGGTCCCGGGCTCATCTCGGAGTACGGGACCTTGATCATGACCCCACAGATGAGGAACGCGAAGAGCATGAACACGGAGGCGAGCATCGTCGCGGTGCGGCGTGGCATGGAACGACAGTACGGGACGGGTCAGAGGGCGTCGGAACCGGAGTGTTCACGGTCCATGGCCTCGCGGAACCGCGCATAGCCGGCGAGCTCGGATATGTCGCCGGAGGTGCGGTCGCGTGCGGCCCAGCTCGCCCATATCGCCACGCCGACGGCGGCGAACAGCGGAATCAGCAACCACGCCAGTGACGCCATTCCGTGCCTCCCTACCCCGGGATCGACCGCGATCGACCGCAACTGACGGATGTTGCAGCTAACGCTGGTGCCCTGAGCGGGGTTACGCAAATCGGGGCGGGACCCCGGCGGGATCCCGCCTTCGGGGCGGTCCGCCGGGGGCTCGGGCCGGGGCCGGTGCGCGGCGCGCTTCAGCAGGCGCCGACCCACTCCTCGGTGCCGTCGGAGAACCGCTGGTGCTTCCAGATCGGCACCTCGTGCTTGAGGTCGTCGATGAGCATCCGGGCGGCTTCGAAGGCCTCGCCGCGGTGCGGGCAGGAGACGGCGACGATCACCGCGATGTCACCGACGGCCAGGTCGCCCACCCGGTGCACGGCGGCCAGCGCCCGGACCGGGAACTTGTCGACGACCCGCTGCGCCACCCGGCGCATCTCGTCCTGCGCGGAGGGGTGGCAGGAGTAGCCGAGCGCGTCCACGTCCGCGCCGCCGTCGTGGTTGCGTACCGTGCCGACGAAGAAGGTGGTGCCGCCCGCGGCGGCGTCGCCGACGGCCCGGTGCACCTCGTCGAGGGAGAGCGGGGTCTCGCGGATCTCCAGCAGCCGGATCGGGTCCGCTGCGGCCTGCTCGCCGGGGTGGTCGAAGGTCGGTGCGTCCATGCCGTCCATCGTGCCCTACCGCTCTGACTTCGTGGAATAGCCGATTCGACCGGGGCCGGCGGGTCGCCGATGGAGCCTCCTACAGGACCCGCGGCCGGGCGGCCGGCGGCCGGGTCAGATGCCGCGCCGCCGGCGGGCCCGCCGGACCACCGCCGCCGCACCCAGCAGGGCGACCGTGGCGCCCGCGGCACCGGCCGCCGTGGCGTCCTTGCGGCCCAGCCGCCGGCCCGCGACGGTGTGCCGGCCAGCAGCCTCCTGGAGCAGCTCGGCGAGCACCTCCTCGTTGGTCCACCGCGGCCGCCAGCCCGCCGCGTGCAGCCGGCTGACGCTGACCACCCACGGGTGCATCGTGTACGCGAGGTCCCCCGCCGGGGACGGGGTGAGCCCGATCCGGTGCAGCCGGGCGGCGGCGCCCAGCGCCACGGCCGACGGCAGCTCCATCCGGCGGATGCCGCTGAGCTCCTCGACCTCCTCCTGCTCCAGCCAGCCCTCGCAGCCGACCGCCAGCTCGCCCTCGACCTTCTCCAGCGCCGCGTACTCCAGCGCGCTGACCAGGTCCTCGACGTGGCAGAACTGCCAGGTCGGTCGGGAGCCGGCGACCACCAGCAGCCGCGGCGACTCGAAGTAGCGGGTCAGGGCGGTGTCGGTGCCGCCGACCAGGACGGCGGGCCGTACGACGGTCACGTTCAGGCCGGGGTGCGCGCGGGGCGCCCGGCGGCCCAGCCGCTCGATCTCCAGCAGGTCGCCGACGCCGGTCGCCTCGGCGGTGGCCCGCAGCTCGGCGTCCTCGGACAGCGGGATGTCGTTGTCCGGCAGCGCCCCGTAGACCATCGCGGAGGTGCACAGCACGACGCGGTGCACCCCGGCCGCGGCGGCGGCGGTGAGCACGGTCTGGGTGCCGCGCACGTTGTACGCCGTACGGGCCGCGGGGTCGCTCTCCAGGTCCAGGTCGAGCGCGAGGTGGACGACCACATCGGCGCCGCGCAGCTTGTCGGCGATCGCCGGGTCGCGGACGTCGAGGACGTGCCACTGGGCGGCCGCGCACTCGCCGCGCCGCTCGTCGATCGCCACGACCTGCTTGACCTCGTCGGACTCGGCGAGCCGCTGCACCAGGGCGGCGCCGACGCCCGAGGCGGCGCCGGTCACGGCGATCACGGGGCCGCGCAGACCGCCGTTTCGCCGCGGGCGAACGTCGTCGCCGTGCCCGGGGCGCAGCTCGGGGTCGTGCACTGCTCGAACCTGAGGATCAGGGGAACTCACCGGGCGTCTCCAGCGGTTGTCTTCAGTAGGTGCGCGTCCTGACGCGTACGTACCAGGTGATGTCCATCCTGCCGCAGCCCGGCGACGGGCGGAGCACCGAGCCCGGATCCGGGTCCGGTGTCTACGCTGGTTGTGTTGTCGGACCACCGCCGCCGGCAATCCGCCAGGCGGCCCTACGAGCCGAGGAAACCCGTGAGTGACACCCCATTCGGATTCGGCCTTCCGCCGGAGGAGCCGGAGAACGGCGACGAGGGCAGGAAGGGCGGCCAGGGCGGCCCCGCGAATCCGTTCGGGTTCGGTGCGGCCGGTCTGCCCGGCGGTGCGGACAATCCGTTCGCCGCGATGTTCGGTTCGATGAACCCGAACGACCTGGGCGCCGCGTTCCAGCAGCTCGGCCAGATGCTGAGCTACGAGGGCGGTCCCGTGAACTGGGACATGGCCAAGGACATCGCCCGCCAGACCGTCGCCCAGGGCACCCCGGACGGCGTGAAGGACGCCAGCGTCGGGATCGCCGAGCGGTCCGCCGTCGAGGAGGCGGTCCGGCTGGCCGACCTGTGGCTGGACGGCGCGACCTCGCTGCCGTCGGGCGCCGGGGTGGCCGTGGCGTGGAGCCGCGCCGAGTGGGTCGAGGCGACCCTTCCGGTGTGGAAGGAGCTCGTCGACCCGGTCGCCGAGCGGGTCGGCGCGGCCATGGGCAGCGTGCTGCCGGAGGAGATGCAGGCCATGGCGGGCCCGCTGCTCGGCATGATGCGCTCGATGGGCGGCGCCATGTTCGGCCAGCAGATCGGGCAGGCCGTGGGCACCCTGGCGGGCGAGGTCGTCGGTTCCACCGATGTCGGCCTGCCGCTGGGCCCGGCGGGCAAGGCGGCGCTGCTGCCGCTGAACATCGAGGCGTTCGGCAAGGACCTGGGCGTGCCCTCGGACGAGGTGCGGCTGTACCTGGCGCTGCGCGAGGCGGCCCACCAGCGGCTGTTCGCGCACGTGCCGTGGCTGCGCGCGCACCTGTTCGGCGCGGTCGAGGGCTACGCCCGCGGCATCAAGGTCGACACGTCGAAGCTGGAGGACGTGGTCGGCCGGCTCGACCCGTCGAACCCGGAGGAGCTGCAGGAGGCGCTGCAGGGCGGCATGTTCCAGCCGCAGGACACCGAGGAGCAGAAGGCCGCGCTGGCCCGGCTGGAGACGGCGCTCGCGCTGGTCGAGGGCTGGGTGGACGCGGTGGTCCACGAGGCCGCGAAGCCCCGGCTGACCTCGGCGGACGCGCTGCGCGAGACGCTGCGGCGGCGGCGTGCGACGGGCGGTCCGGCGGAGCAGACGTTCGCCACGCTGATCGGTCTGGAGCTGCGGCCGCGGCGGCTGCGGGACGCGGCCCGGCTGTGGGCCTCGCTGACCGATGCCCGGGGCGTGGACGGCCGGGACGCGCTGTGGGAGCACCCGGACATGCTGCCGACGGCGACCGACCTGGACGACCCGGACGGTTTCGTCCACCGGGAGCAGCTCGATTTCTCCGAGCTGGACAAGATGCTCGGCGAGGCGGCCGAGAAGCGCGACGAGAACGGCGAAGACGAGAAGTGACCCTGTACGACGACGCGGTCCGCGTCCTGAAGGAGTATGACCGGCACGGCGACGCGGACGGCGACCAGGCCGCGCTGCGCGAGCTGTACCTGGAGCACCTGGCGGCGCACCCGGACGGGATGGGCAAGCCGTGCACGGCCGGGCACCTGACCGGCAGTGCACTGGTGATCGACCCGGCGCGCGGGCGGGTGCTGCTGACGCTGCACCGCAAGCTGGGGCTGTGGCTGCAGATGGGCGGCCACTGCGAGCCGGGTGACGAGACGATGGCGGACGTGGCGCTGCGGGAGGCCCGGGAGGAGTCCGGGATCGCGTCCGGGCTGACGCTGCTGCCGGGCGGTCCGGTGCGGCTGGACCGGCATCCGATCCCGGCGCCGTGCAACTGGCACCTGGACGTGCAGTACGCGGCGCTGGCTCCGGCCGAGGCGGTCGCGGAGATCAGCGACGAGTCGCTCGACCTGCGCTGGTTCGCGTACGACGAGGTGGCCGCCGTCGCCGACACGTCGGTGGTGCGTCTGCTGGAGGACACGCTGGCGCGGCTGTGACGCAGCGGTGTGCCGCGTCGCGGTACGGCTGTGGTGTGAACGGCCCGGAGGGCGGTCCCGCGGGGTGCGGGGCCGCCCTCCGGCGTTGCCGTGGCGGGGGGGGGGGGGGGGGGGGGGGGGCCCGGGGGGGGGGGGGGCG
>NZ_JAJAUZ010000098.1 GCF_020532645.1 Streptomyces bambusae | reverse complement strand
ATCACCGACCCCACCCACCTGCGCCAGGACCAGCGGATACTGCGCGACCAGCTCACCTCGGCCTGCCCGGAGATGACCACCCTGGCCGGCGCCGTGCGTGATTTCGCCACGATGCTCACCCCGGCGCCCGACAACGCTGCGGCGCTGACCGGCTGGATCACCCGAGTCCGGGCAGCGAACCTGCCCTTCCTCCACTCCTGCGCCACCGGACTCGAACGCGACCGCGCGGCCGTCGACGCAGCCCTGACCCTGCCCTGGCACAACGGCCGCACGGAAGGTGTCAACAACAAGATCAAGCTGATCAAGCGTCAGACCTACGGCCGCGCCGGACACCCGCTCCTACGCCAACGCATTCTGCTCAGCTGACCTCAGCGTCCATAGCGATCAACGCCTACGAAAATCTTGTAAGAGCCGTCCGACTGACAGACCCGTGCCCCCCGAAGCGCAGTCGTGGATCAGTAGCGGTTCGGTCCGTTCGGCACGGGCTTCGGCTCGGCGACAGCGCTGGGGTTCTTACAGGTCAGGTCCTTGGGCGGTAGTTGGCCTGTGGTCAGGTACTTGGTGACCGAGGCATCGGCGCAGCTCCCACTGGGGTAGACGATGTGGCCCTCTCCGCCGGCCACGGTCACCATGCGGGAGCCCTTGAGAGCCTTGTGTAGGCCCTGGCCGCTGGTCAGGGGGGTCTGGGGGTCCCATTCGTTCTGCACGATCAGGACGTTCTTTGCCTTCTTGTCCATCGGCGTGGCCTGCTCGACCGGCTTGTCCCAGAAGGCGCACGGCTTGATGTTGGAGGAGATGTCCCCGAACAGTGGGTAGGCCTTCTTGTCGCGGGCGGCGTCCTTCGCGTACTGCCCCGGGTCGCGGGGCCAGGTGTCCGTATCGCCGCACACCACCGACCACCACACCGCCGTGCTGTTGTCCGCGGCCGGCTCGCTCGCACCAGCCGCTGCCGGGGCGCCTTGGTCCTGGTCGGCCAGAGCCTTCTGCAACTTCTCCGCTTCGGCACCCGAGGGCAGCGTCTTGCCCTCGGAAGCCGCCTTCAGCGCAGAGAACAGCTCGGTGAAGAACGGGGGGTAGTAGGCATAGCCACGCGCGTTCCGGCGGATGTCGTCACCGGTGACCTCCGGGGGCCATCCCCGGCCGTCGAACTTGATGGGCTCCTTGTCGGCGCGCTCGACCAGGGCCCAGAAGGTGTCGGACACCGCCTTCGCGCTGTCGCCCAGACCGAACTCGGCGTTGTGCTCAGCCGCCCATTTCGTCCACCGGTCGAAGTCCGGAACGGACTGCTCCGCCCAGACCTGCTGCATCCCCCGCCACACCCGCGCAGGATCCACACCGCTGTCGAGGACGAAGCGGTCGGTGTTCTGCGGGAACATCTGGGAGTAGACCGCGCCGAGGTAGGTGCCGTAGGACTTGCCCAGGTAGGAGATCTTCTTCTCGCCCAGCACCGTCCGGAGGGTGTCCATGTCGCGGGCCGTGTTCCGTGTGGTGATGTACGGAAGCTTGTCACCGACCTTCTCCCGGCACTTGTCAGCGACGCCCTTCGCCCAGGCCACGTCGGAGTCGAAGGTCTCCGGACGGTAGGGCCGCTGGAACTGCTGCTCCTCGGGCGTCAGCCCGCAGGTGATCGGACCGGACTTGCCGACACCGCGCGGATCGAAGCCGATCAGGTCGTACTGATCACGGACCTCCGGCGGTAGTGACCAGCTGGAGATGAGCGGATCCATGAGCCCGGAGCCACCCGGCCCACCAGGGTTCATCAGCAGCACGCCGTGCCGCTTCGCCGGGTTCGTGCTCTTGATCCGGGAGATGGCCAGATCGATCATCGTCCCGTCTGGACGCTGATAGTCGAGCGGCACCCTCAGCGTGGCGCACTCGAACGAAGCCGGTTCATCCGGCCTGCACTGCTGCCAGTCGGGCTGCTGATCCAGATAGTCGTTCGCGGGGGCAGCAACTGCTGACGTCGCAAAGACCATGGGCACGGCGGTTGCCATGAGCCCCGCAGCGGTGAGCAACGGTGTAAAGCGCTTGAGACGCACGGATGTGATGCCTTTCGATGATGTCGGTCACTTCGTCCACCCGCGCTCCCTGGACAGCCGCGCTCCCGAGACATACAGGCTCGCCATCCGCTTCAAGACGGCGGACCTCAAAGTTGGAACGATCACATTGCGCAGGGAAGAGCCCATCGGACAGTCGAGGGGGTCGGCTTTCCTACTCCGGGAAGAAGGCTGGCCGGTACGGATCGGTGCTGGCGCCGGGGGGCGAGCGGGGTCCGTGGGAGACGGCCGCTGCCGCCGCGGGCAGCGTGCTCCCGATTGCGGTGGAGCAGGTTTCGGCAGAAGCCGCTGTGGCCGCTCTGCTGGGCGTGGAGCAGGGGATGCCGGTGGTGCGTCGTGTCCGGCATGCGTTGATCGACGGTGATGTCGTGCAGGTGCAGGAGGCGTTCTACCCGCTCGACGTTGCTTCGTCCTGCGGGCTGGAAGGGCCGGGGAAGGTCGTCGGCGGTGTGCTGGCGGCGATGACCAAGAACGGGCTGGCTCCGCGGACCGTCGATGAGAAAGTCACCACCCGGATGGCCTCCGAGTCAGAACTCGAAGCGTTCGGTGTCGGCGAGCGGGTGCCCGTGCTGTGTGTCGAGCGTGTGGTGCGCGACGCTGGCGGCCGGGTGTTGGAGGTGCTGCGGGTGGTCGGTGTCGGTGACCGTATCGAGCTCCACTACGACGCACTACCTCTTCCCCGGCGAACGCCGTAGCCGGCCGTCCGGTGAGTCACCAACAGCCCGCCGGTGAGTCACCCGCTCCGGGGCGCTGCGACTGTTCACTCTCGGGGCGTTCTGGTGACCTTTTCGGTGAGGTCGCCGCGGTTGTGTCGGGCAGGACCTTCTGCCTGAACCAGTACGGGCCCCGCCACAAAGTGTGGTGGGGCCCGCAAGTCCTCGCACCGGGCCTGGTCCGCCTGGTGTGAGGGAAGAGCACCCAGTCTCTCGAACCGGAGGTGCGCTGCGTCATGAGCGTACGCGGAATCCACCAGGGCGCGCCACCATGCGCCCGGCACCTCACGATCAACGGCCGCAGGCCGGGAGCGGGGGTGCGTGGTGGCGCTTGAACCGATCCTGTGGGCCCTGCACGACAGCCCGGTGGTGAGCACGACGGACCGGATGCTGCTGGCCGGTCTGGCGGAGAAGGCCGATGCCGACGGCTGCAACGCCTTCCCCTCCCGCCGCACCCTGGCCCGGATCGCGCTGTGCGACGTCAAAACCGTCCAACGCCGCCTGGCCACTCTCCTCCAACAGGGCCTGATCGCGCTCGGGGACCAGGAAGCCGCCCGCTACATCCCCGCGCATGCCCGCCCCCGCGTCTACGACCTGCAGATCCCGGCCGCCTGGTACGGGCCCGAACGCCTCGCCCGCGTCAACCAGGACCGCACCCACCGCGGCCTCCCACCCCTGACCGACGAGACCCGCGCCCCGCTGCCGCCAGCTGTGCCGAGGGTGCAGCGCAGCGACAAAGGCAAGCCCCTACGCCCGGAACCGGGTGGGGGAGGGGACTGTCAGTCCCCTCCCGCAAACCCGGCCGAATCGGACGGGAGGGGGGACTCACAGTCCCGGGGGAGGGGGGACTGTCAGTCCCGGCAGGGGGGACTGAGAGTCCCCCAACCCTCCCCTTTAACCCACCCCCCAACCGAAACCCCCGCAGCGCCTGCGGCGCGTAGCGCCGATGACGCCCGCAGGGCCACCACAGGTAGTAGCGCACGCGACACCAGCGGCTGCGCCGCGCCCACAACCACCCACCCCGCCCCGACACCCGACCCAGCACCGCAACGCCCCGGCCCCGGCAGCATGCCAACGCACCTCGCCGAGGCCATCCGTACGGTCGAGGCGGGCTGGCCCTCCGACCTAGCCGCGCTCTTGCCCACCCACCGGCCCGCAGTGCTGCGCCAGGCTGTTCTGGAGGCCTTGGACCACGGACGCACCCCGCAACAGCTCGTCGACCGCATCCGGCGGCGTTGGCGGGCCCACGGCTAGGCCCGCGCCCACACCGACCACCAGCTCACTTCCCCGGTCGGCGTCGCGATCGCGCTGGTGCGCCCGTCGGTGGACTGTCCGGACCCGATGTGCGAAGACGGACTCACCCTGCACCTCGGCGACGCCTGCCCCAAATGCGCGCAGCGCCGTACCGACCGGCGCACGACCGGCGTCCCGGAGCCCCGGGCGAAGGGCCCGGCGCCGCGATGGTGGGAGTGCTCCGGGCCGGCCTGCACGGCGACCGGCAAGGGCCCGCGGCCCGAGGACGGCCTGTGCTGGCAGTGCCACGAACGAGCTGCCCAGGCCACCGTGGAACACTTGAAGGCGAAGCTGGAGGCCGATGCGGAAGCTGCAGGGGAAGCGGCTCGCCTTCGCCAGGCGATCCGCTGGTCCCGGATGCTGGAGGCCGCCTACACCGAACACGACCAGCGCAGCCAGACCGCAGAGCAGCAGGCCGCCGCACAACGGCTTGCCGCGGCCGAAGCCAAGCAAGTTCATCTGCTGCGGGAGCAACTCGTCAGCCAGCACCCCGAACTCGCCGCCTACGCCCACAAGCAGCAATGACCACCCACCCCAACGACCGCGGCTTCACAGGCCCTTGCTGGCCGAGACAGGAACAGGCACCACCAGCACGCCGGTACGGTGCTGGCACGCGACGGGAAGGACGAACAGTTCATGGCACGGGTAGTCAGGATGAGCCCGGCGGTCGAGCGGGTCTTGGGGCCGCAGATGGCCCTGCACGCACGCGGGATCACCGAAGGCACATGCCCACATGCCACCGGCCCCTCGAACACCACCGGCCCGTCAACACCACCGTCGTCGATCTGGAGGCCGCCGCTGAGACAGTCCCTGGTCCAGCCCGCGGACGGCCACGACATGACCATGACCGCCACCCTCGTCGACAACCTGCCCGTACTTGTCGCCCGCATGCCCACCGTCGCGCTCACCAACTCCGGCACCCACGGAGCCACGGAGCCGAGTTGCGCAGCATCTTCATGCAAGCCCTGCTGGAGAACGGCTTCCACCTGATCACCAGCGGTCTCGACGCCTCATCACTGGGCGGATGGGTCGCCGTGTTCCAACCGCACGGACGCGACCTGCAGCTTGTCGTCCTGACGCGGGGCGCGGCACAGCTTCCCCCGGCACCCTCGCCCGGCCGACCGCCGACTGGATCAAGGCCGCGCTCACCCAGCGGCAGGTCGTTCTCGTGGGCAGAGACATCGCGGACCGGCACGACGACGAACCGGAACAACTGCCCCCGGCACTCGCCGCGGCCTCCCGCACCGGCGACCTGGCCGGCGCCCGGGTCGCCTACCGCGTCTTCGGTGAGTTCCACGTCCTGGACTTCGACTACAAAGAGCTTCCGGACCCGGTCGTTGTCGCCAGCAGCACGGTGGACCAGGGCGTGAAGTGCCTGTCGAAACCGCGGCCGGTCAAGCAGTTCGTCCGGCGCTTCGACTATCTGGCCCAGGGGGCATTGCCAGCCCATGAGACCCCCGCGTTCCTGAAACGTCTAGCACGAGAGGTATCAACCGCATGACCAGCACAGACACCAGCCGGCACCACGCCGACGGGCGGTGGTTCAAGTCCTCCTACAGTGGGGACCCCAGCGGCAACTGCGTGGAGATGCAGGCACAACCAGGAGCGGTCTCCATCCGCGACTCCAAGCGCAGCAGCGAACCACAGACCCCGGTCATCAGCTTCAGCGCACTGGCCTGGACGGCTTTCGCCACCTCTCCCACGCTCCGTCTGGGATAGGCGCGTCCGGCTGCCCTCCTTGCTCGTGTCGAGAAGGATGGCTGGAGGTGCCCCATGAGGCTGGCAGCTGGCACTCGACATCAGCCCGGGGCAGGGGCTCGGCCTGTGCACCACACCAAGGAGCCGAGCCCTCCTCACCCAGGTGCGCTTCGATGTCGCGCCGGCCACGGGAGGGGTCTCGCGGTGGAGGAATTGGTGACGAGCGCCATGCCCCCGGAAGCCGGCTGCTCCGGGTCTTTCCACGAGCCAGCCGCGTGTGCGGAGAGCTTGCTGGGCGGCGTTCCGTGTCAGACCTGTGGGCGATGATCGGGGGCATGCTGCATGCGAGAGACGAGCACGGTCGTCAGGTGAGGAATCCGGGGCCCACGGCCTTGAGCCGGATGGTGGCGAACCTCGGGCGGGGCAACGCCTTCGTGATCGTCGAGCGAGTCGACGAGGAGACCGTCGGCGATTGGTACGTGCAGGTGTGGCTGAGAGACGACAACACCTATCAGCTGGAGTTCCGTGACGGGACGACGGCAGAGCACCACCAGACCCGGACGATCTCCCAGGAAAAGGTGATCACCGCCCTGAACGGCTGGGCCAAGGGCCGCTCGGGGTGGAAGGACGCATTCATGTGGAACAGGATCAGCACCTTCTCCCCTGACGCAGACTGACCCAGCCGGCGAGCCGGCGAGCCGGCGAGCCGGCCAGCCGGCCAGCGGGATCAGGGACCTGCATCGCCCCAGCTGCGGCACAGCGGGACGACGTCCGCGCCCGCGGATACCGAACGACTCTGAGCGTGGAACCTCCCCAGTGCAGGTCAGCGGCCTGTACAGCCGGAACCTCACCGGTGCCTCCGCAAAAGTCACCAGTACTTTCGTGGACCTCACCCGCCTGTTGGCCAGTCACCGGTGCCAGCCGCACATCGGTGGCGCAGGCCAGTGCCGTGAGCGGGTCGTGGTGGAGGCGAAGCCCTTGAGACGCTCGGCGAGCGCGGAACTCCCCAGTGGAGGTCAGCGCCCTGCCGTGCCGGCAGGTCACCGGTCGGCTGGCGCGTCACCGGTGACTTCCTTCGGGAACTCACCGGTGCTGTGCGGGGCACTCACCGGCTCTGTTGGTGAGTCACCAGTAACGGTGTCCGGTGAGGTGGGCTGGTTGGTGCCGCGGTTGATGCGGCCCTCCCACACCCCGACGCAGGAGGTGAGGTCTTCCGACATGTAGACGTGGAACCGGCGTGGTGCATCGGTGATGAAGGCCACGTGCACCCGGACGTCACCTGCTGCACCGAGCCTTTCCACGGCTTCGGCCAGCCCAGGAAGCGGCTGTCGGCCCATCTCCAGCAGCGTTTCCTGGCGGAAGGACCAGATGTCGCGGAGAAGGCGGGCGGACGCGGTCCGAGAAGGGAGCTTCCACTCTGCACCTGACAGCAGCGCGTCGAGGGCTGGTGGTGCGCAGGTGCTGTCATCGTGCGCGAGAAGCGTACGCAGGGTGTCGAAGGCCATGCTGCCGAGTCTCGCGTACGGCACTGCGCTGAATGCACAGCCACCTGCTGGTATCGGCCATCCCCACGGTGGTCTCGGCCGGCACCCCTGTGGGTCGGGTCAGCGGCGCTGAGAATCCCTTGAACACGAACCAGCGGCAAAACTCCCCACTGCAGGTCAGCGCCTGCATCGCCGGACACTCACCGGTCTGCGGAACCAGTCACCAGCGACTGGTGACTTCCCCTGTAAGGAATGCACCGGTCACTCCCGGCAGGGGCTGTGTTTGTTCTGAAAGCCCGCGGGTGTGGCATTTCTGGCTTTATGGTGGCTTCATGATTCCTGATTTTGTGTCAGATCTGCGGAGCGCGGTCGGTCCCGATTGCCTGTTGTGGTTGCCCGGGGTGGTCGCGGTCGTCCGTGACGAGCGGCGGCAGGTGCTTTTGCAGCGTCGGGCCGCTGCAGGGTTGTGGACTCCGTTGAGCGGGATCGTGGAGCCCGGCGAGGCGCCGGCCGCCTGCGTGGTGCGGGAGGCGGAGGAGGAGACCGGGGTCCGGGTGGTGGTGGAGCGCCTGGCCGCGGTGACGGCTTCGCCTCCGGTGCGTCACGGTAACGGGGACCGGGCGCAGTACCTGGAGCTTGTGTTCGCCTGCCGCCCGGCAGATGCGGGACAGGTGCCGCGGGTCTGCGACGACGAGTCGGCTGAGGTCGCCTGGTTCCCGCTGGACGCCCTGCCTGCGATGACCGAGCGGATGCGCGAGATCATCGCGCTGGTGGAGAAGGACGAGCCTGAGGCCTGGTTCGCGCCGGCGTGACCGCCGCTGTGGTGAGCCGGCCCCGGATCGTCTGAAGGGGCTGGGCTGTCAGGCGGGCGCGGCCCCGGTGCGCACGGCGAACTCCCGAAGGCCTTCAACGCGTGTCGGGCCGTAGAGCAGGTTCGACGTCAGTGCCCGCAGTGCCGGCCGGCGTACTTCCTGGGCTGCCTCCTGCTCGACGTGGCGCAAGGCGGTGAATGCCTGCTGGCCGTGGCCGAGGGCGTGCCACATGCGGGCTGTGTCGGTCCAGGCGCGTGCGCGTCGCTCGGCGGTCGGCATGAGGTCGATGTTCAGGCCCCGCGCGATCTCGACGGCTTCGTCGGGGGTACCGAGGGTGGTGTGGACGCCGATGCGGTAGACGGCGGCCTGCGTTTTGGTGGCCTCGACGGTGAAGAGCCCGCCGGGCGCCTGCGGCCAGCGTTCGACGGTTTCGTCCGCTTCGTCGAGCAGTGAGAGTGCCGTTGCCCGGTCACCTCCGGCGGCGGCCGAGTACGCCGCGGTGAGCAGCAGCGTGGTGCGTACGGCTGCGGTGCGTTCCTCGGCGGGGTCGAGGGCTGCGGTCTCGGTGGTGAGGAAGGAGACCGCGGAGGAGCAGTTGCCGGAGCGGCGCATCGTGATGGCCAGCACGCGGGCGGCTTCTCCGACGGGGATGGGCATGCCACTGGCGCGCGCCGCGGCCAGGGCGCGGTCGGCGGCGACCCAGGCAGTGTCGGAGTGCTGTTTCGCGGCAAGTTCGCAGGCCAGGACGTAGGCGCGGGCCAGGATGGCGTTCGCCTGCTGGCGGGCCCGGCCGACGGCGGCATCCCGGGTCGCCTCGGCCGCGGAGAGCAGGCCGGGCAGCGCCCTGCCGAGATCGCTGTAGCGGGCGGCGGTGAACGCTGTACGCGCTGCTGCGGCCTGGGAGGCGAGTGCCCGGAGCGGGGCGGGGTCGGTGCTGGGGAGCCGGAACAGCATGTCGTCGAAGGAAACCGGCGCGGGCCGGGCCTCGGCTGTGCCCGGGAGGGCGATGGCCGATGCTCCGGCCGCGAGTGCCCCCAGCAGATTCCTGCGACGCATCGCGTCCTCCTTGTCCGGCATCGGTAGGGCCCCCACGGTATCGATCACCGGGGCCGCGGAGAGGGGGAACCCGGCGACCTGCTCGGGAGGAATGCGCAGCACCTGGGCCAGGCGCAGCCGGGTGTCGAGGTCCACCCGCATCCGATTGCCCTCGATCCGGGAGATCGCCGACCGGGAGTAGCCCACAGCCCGGGCGACGTCCTCCTGCTTCAGCCGCAGGGCGTGGCGCGCACTGCGGAAGATCGCACCTAAATCCGGGTTCGAGCCCATGGGCACCTCCTGTGCACCGACGGGACCCACGACAGTAGCGCCTGTGACCGGACGTCAACAGAGCGTGCAGAAGCACGTGCTGTGCGGCTCCCGCACGCCGCGTGCGAGGGGAGCCGAAGCTGCTCCCGGCCGGGGACCGCCGGCGGGACGGTTACCGCAGCAGACGCCCGGCACGACAGACCGTGCGCTGCTCGCATCCGTGCGGAGGCATCCCATGTACCTCCTGATCACCGGCGCCGCCGGCTTCATCGGCTCGGCCCTCACCCAGGCCTGGCGTACTGCTGGGCACACGGTCACCCCGCTGGACAACCTGTCCGTCACCTCCCGCCGCCCGAGCCCGAAAGGCCTGCTCGTCCGCGACGTCCGGTCACTGACCGCGCGGGACCTGGACGGGTTCGACACTGTCGTACACCTGGCCGCACTCAAGTCCGTCCCGGACAGCTTCGACGTCGGCGGGTTCGAGCACAACGTCGCCGTCGACCGGCACATGATCCACACCTTCGCCGGCTCGACCGCCCGCAGGCTGCTGCTGGCCTCCTCGTGCGAGGTCTACGGAGAGCAGACCGGTCCGCTCGCCGAGAGCGCGCCGTACGCGCCGCGGTCCCCGTACGCGGCGGGGAAGGTCGCCACCGAGCAGCTGGCCGACATCTACCGGCCCCACCTCACCGGCGGCCGCCAGATCGGCGTGGTGCGCTTCTTCAACACCTACGGCCCCGACGAAGGCGACGACGCCGTCGTCCCCGCCTTCCTCTCCGCCGCGGCCGACGGCCGCCCGCTCATGATCGAGGGCGACGGCACACAAGCTCGCGACCTGACCTACGTCGACGACGCGGTCACGATGCTGACCCGCATCCTGAGCACCCCCGAACTCCTGCCTGTCGTCAACTGCGGCTCCGGTCACCCTGTTTCCGTCCGCGACCTCGCCGACGCGGTCATTCGCGTCACCGGCCACGGCACCACCGCCCACACCACCCCGCGCATCAACGAGATCGCCTCCTTCACCGCCGACCAGACCCTGTTCACCCGCACCTACGGGTCCCTCGACCGCACGCCCCTGGCCAAGGCCCTGGCCATCAGCGTCGAGAGCCGCGCCCACACGCCGGAGGCAGCCGGCGGCGGCCTCTGAACGCCCCAGCCCGCGCCTGCGCCTGCGCCCGCGGCCTGGGCCTGCGCCAGGGCCGCGGGCCCAGCCATCGCACCCCCTGTCCGGAGGAAGGAAGCCGTGAACGAGAACTCCCTGCCGTCCCTCACCGATACCCGTGCCATCCGCATCACGGGCGGCCACCGCCTGGAGGGCACAGCCTCGGTCCAGGGCAGCAAGAACGTGGCTCTCCACCTGTATGCCGCGAGCGTGCTGGCCGACGAGCCGCTGACGCTGACCGGGATCCCGCAGATCCTGGACACGCAGGTCTGCGCGGAGATCCTCAACCGCACCGGCACCCCGGCCGCGATCGCGGGCGACCGCTTCGAGACCCGTCCCGCGGCCGCGTGGGACTCCGTCATCCCGGACGAGGCGGGCCGGCGGATCCGCACCACCGCCGTCATGGCGGCCGGCGTGCTAGCCCGGGTCGGCCGGGTCCGCTTCCCTCTGCCGGGCGGCGATGCATTCTGCCACCGCCGGATCGACCGTCACCTAGCCGCGATGGAGGCCGCCGGTGCCCGGATGGACGTCACCGGCACCCACGTCGAGGCCCGCCTGACCGGCCGGGGCCCGGCCCGGTTCACCACCGACGCGATGACCGAGAAGTGGGGGCCGAGCCTGGGGGCGACGGTCACCGCGATGCTGCTGGCCGCCCGCGCCCGCGGTACCTCCACCATCCTCCACCCCAACACCGAACCGGAAGTCGCGGCGACCGCCTCGATGCTCGCGGACCGTGGAGTCGGCATCACCTGGGACGGCACCAATGCCGTCCACATCACAGGCACCGACCACATCGCAGGCGGCACTGTACGCGTGCCGCCGGACCGTCTGGAGGCCGCCACGCTCGCCCTCGCCGCCGGCATCACCGGCGGAAGCGTCCACCTCGAAAACTTCCCCACCACCGCGTTCCCTGCCGCCCTGGCGGCCGTGCTCGCCGACGCGGGGATCGAGCTTCTCCCGGCAGGCGACGGCACCCTCGCGCGCTGCCCCGACGGCCCCCGGCCCGTGCATGCGGCCACCACCTCCGCCACCTGCACCGACGTCCAGCCCCAGCTGACCGCGTTCCTCACCCAGGCCCCGGGCACCTCCCGGATCGAGGAGCGGATCTACACCTCCAGGGCCACCCACGTCGACGGCCTCCGTGCCTTCGGCGCCGCCGTCACCGCCGGCGGCCCGACCATCACCGTGCACGGCCCCTCCCCGCTCACCGCGGCCTGCGCCGCCGGGCAGGACATCCGGGCCGTCGCCGCCCTAGTACTCGCAGCACTCGCCGCCACCGGCACCTCGACCATCCACGGCATCTACCACCTGCACCGCGGATACGACCGCCTGCTGGACACGCTGGCCTCCCTGGGCGCAGAGATCACGGTGGTGCAGGATCCGAAGGGCACTTCAGCGACGGGACGCCCCCGACCGCGGGCACGACGGTGATCGACGTGATGATCGCCCGGTGCGGCCAGGACGCGCGCTGGGCTCTGGTGAGCTGCAAACCCCCACCATTCGGCCCACCGACCGCTGGTGACCGCCCTGGCGGCGGTGCCGGATGTCGGGATCCCATACAGCCGCCGATCCCGCCCAATTGATCAAGGATGTTGGGTGGGGTCACGTCCCGTAGTACCAGCCCGGAGAGCTGGCGGCCCCGGTACACGTGTGGGACGTGTCAGCGGTCCCGCGGAGGTGTCGGAGGCGGGTGATGGTTCGCCGCACGGCGGCGCTGTTGCCGGGCTGGCGGCGGGGCGGCCCGGACGCGGACGCGCAGGAACCGTATGCCTGGCGGGACCGGCCGCCGCAACGGAACCGGTCTCGGGCCGAGACTGGCGCAGTCAGCCAGGGTGGCCGGGGGCGGCCAGCGGCGGCGGGAGGGGGATCAAAGGCCGTGAGACGGCACCCCTTTTTGCACTTCACGAACCGGTGCCTTCCTCACCGAACTGTTCACCGCGGCCGCCCCTGCGTGGTCACGGAAGAGGAACAACCTCGGCTGGTGAGTCACCGGCGACTCACCAGCCGGGGTACGGAAACTCCCCAGTGCTGGTCAGCGGCCTGTACGGCCGGGAACTCACCGGTGCTTTTCGTGGACCTCACCGGTCTGCCGGAAGTCACCGGTGGCCGGTGAGTCAGCGGTGACTTCTCTCCGGCTGATCGGTGGCTTTCGGGCCTCCGCCTGGTCGGTGACTGTCGGGGGGTCACCAGGTGGTTTTGGGATGTCACTGGTGCCCGCCCAGTGGCCGTGGTGGCCGCGCCGGGTGCGTCAGGACGTGCTTGTCTGAGCCTTTCGGCGGCCGCCGAGGTTGCCGCCACCCGCGCCGGGAACGGGCAGGAGGGCACATCAAGGTGAACGTCCGGGGGAGCAAAGGGCGTGCGAACTTTCGGCCTGGCACCCTCTGCGGACGAATCCGCGAGCGGCTACGCGTGGAGTGTCGTTGGGCTGCCGCGGGAGGGCGGGAGGGTGGCCAGGCCGTCGGGGTGACAGGGTGTCAGGGCGTTCGCCGACTCCACCGCAATCCAGGCGGCCGCCGACATGTCCTGGCCGTCGGCGTCTGCCGTGCAAGTGCCCGCGACGAGTTTGGCACGGAACCCAGAAGTTCCTCGATGGCCGTGTTCAGGGCCAAGAGCGCTGCCGCGCCCTCACGATGCGCGGTTTCCACGGTGTGGGCGGGCTGCCCGCATGCGAGGTATTCACCGAGGGCTCGCGACGTGTTGACGCGGAAGGCATGGACCTGCAGGAGCGTCTGGACGATAGGGATCCGCACCGCCTCTGACCTCACGCGGCCGTCACGAAAGGTGTCGGTCGGCCTCATCGGCTTGTACCTGGCGGGGGAACAGCTCCAGCTGTCTCGACTCCTTTGGCTCCGCCGCAGCAGGGACTTCTGGTGCTGGGCCCGGTGCAGTGGCGGCCGTGCCCAGCAGCTCCACGACCTTCTTGTACACCTGCTCGGCTACGTCGGCTGCGCTCTGGCCGGACGTGCAGGACGGAATCGAGCCTCCATTCGCCCCGGGGCGGTTCAGTACGGGATCGTCGGGGCCGGCCGCCGCTATCTGGTCTTTCTGCTCTGCACACGAGGCCGGTTGCCCTGGCGGCTCGGCGCCTTCCTGAACTGGGGTTACGATGCGGGACTTCTGCGGGTCTCCGGAGTGGCCTACCAGTTCCGCCACCGTGAACTCCAGGACTGGCTCACCACACACCCCACCCCCGCGTGAAAGCCCAGCCGCAAGCATCTGGCCCGGGAGAACGATGCTCACGTGCGGTCCGTCATCCGGGACGCGGCTCCGGCACAGAGCTGGCCGGGCGAGACCGAGTCTTGTGGGCGTAGAGCGGAGTCGTTCCGTGAGTTGACCGCGCCTGCTGGTCAGGCCGGGCCATCTGCTCCACGAAGGTCCGGCGCCGACACAAGGTCGTCTTGCACCGGATCCGCGGACCAGACGGCCGTCCTTCCCGCCGCCGCGACCTGCATGCTGTGCTGGACCAGCAGACACTCCTCGGCCCGGACCAAGCCGCCGTCCTGTTCGGTGCCCGCCCCAGGGAAGTGTGCTGGCTTCTACAGCAAGAGACTTCGGGGAATTTTCTGCAGGCCTGGGGTGGCTAAATAGGATAGCTGATGGTTACGCTCGCGGATTCATCAGTGATGCGTGGGGATGCGTTGTTGATGGTGTAGGAAGAGCCGCCTCCACCTGCACCTCCACTGAGTTCTCGGTCTTCTCCGCTGCCGCCACCGTAATAGCCGCCTCCACCCGCCCCGGCGTCATTGCCTTGCGTTGCGTTGCCCCCGGATCCCTTGGTTCCGTCCTCACCGGGGCGTCCAACGCCTGCGTTGCCGCCCTTTCCGCCTTCGCTCTGAGTGCCGGCCTTGCCGCCTGCGTCTCCCCTGCAGCTGGCACTGCCATCCGAGCCCGCGTCACCTCCGCGCGCATCGCAACCCGGATAACCCACGCCTGCACCGCCACCGCCACCCGCAATGATCATGCGCGAGTCGAGCGTGCCGACTTCACCAAGTGCGACGGTCCGAACGTCGGTAGCTCCGCCCCCGGCTCCGCCCCAGCCTTGAGCGTTTCCTCCGCCGTTGAATCCGCCCTTGCTGTCCAAGGAGTCATTTGAGGGCTTGCCCCCGACAATCACATATAGGGGTTTGCCCGATTCGACTGTCAGTGTGTCGGAGACTTCTGCCCCCTGCCCGTGGTGGTACCCGCCACCCGAAGCGCCGATGGCCTTTACCTGGATTTTCTGCACGCCGTCCGGCACGTGGAATACCTGCTGATCTCCAGTGAATTCATAGGTGCATTCAACTGTCGATTCTTTCTGTGTGCAACCCTCCGGTAGCTGGCCGGAATCAGCGAAAGCGAGAGGGGCGGCGGAAAGGAGGGCGGCAAGAGATGCGCCCGAAGCAATGAGGGCTCGATTTTTGTGCATTTTAGGGGAAGCCTTATCTGAGGGGATGGCCAAACTATCGGGAGAATCCTCAAGCAACCCCAAAATTCTCCATGTGGAGATCATAAATGACGAGACTTCCCCATGTGCCGGACAGGAGGCAAAGAGATACAGCGCCCACGTGTCAGCTGGCGCCGAGTCCGACGAGGCCGGCGACACGCGCAGCGGGCAGGTCAGAGCGGCGGCCGCGCTGGTTGGACATCGAGTCGGACCGTGTGCTCCCCATCGTGCACGATCGGCTCGATGCGCCCCCGAAAGATCTCCGTGGGCGCTTCCGTCTCCGCGGCAGGTGCCGAGTCCGCCGAGGGACAGGTGACCGATGCGGACGCGGAAGCACTCACAGAGTTCAGCGATCAGCCGGGTAAGCCCCTCGCCAGCCCACGCACCACGCCGAAACCACCCCCTGAGACCGCTTGACGGTCTATAGGGCCTCGTCCGGGTTGGGTGCAGAACAGGTGGTTAGGTGGATGCGCGCTGGAGATTCGGAACACCCTCCGTGTGGGCGGGGAGCTTGTAGGCGGGCGTGTGCACCGTTTTCCGGGTTGCGGGGGTGGATGAGGAGTCGGTGTACTCCAGCGACCTCGCTCTGAAATGGGGTGGTTGGAGTGCGAGCTCTGCTGTGGATGTGCTGACGTCGTCAGGCATTGTGCGCCGTTCGAACGGGCCGGGCGACGGTGCAGCAAGCAAGGCCGGTCAGGAGCATTGCCACGGGGAAGGCGAGGGCGGTCTGGGTGGCGCTGGTTGGGGTATTGCCGAGGTGGGCCTGGAGAAGCGCGCCGGTGGCTGCGCTGCCGAGGGCTCCGCCGAGCTGTCGGGTGGTGTTGAACACCCCTGACGCAGCGCCGACCAGGGAAGGCTCCAGTCCGCGGGTGGCGATGCCGGCGAGCGGCGCGGAGACCAGTCCGATCCCGGTGCCGGTGATGAGCAGCGGGGTCATGAGTGTCCACAGGTCGGTGCCCGGGTGCAGCAGCAAGGTCAGGGAGCTGACTCCGACGAGCAGGAGTAGGAAGCCGAGGGCCGCGAGCAGGCGCGGGCTGGTGGTGTCGGACCGCTTGCCTGCGAGGCGCGCGCACAGTGAGGACAGGGCGAACATGGGGACGGTGGCGGTGCCTGCGGCCAGCGCGCTGTAGCCGAGGTTGTTCTGCAGGTAGATCATCAGGGGCAGGAACATGCCGATCATTGCTGCTCCCATGGCCCCGCCGGCCGTGGCGGCTGCTGAGAAGGCTCGGTTACGGAGGAGCGTCAGGGGCAGGAGCGGCTCGTGCGTGTTGCGGTGCTGCCACCACACGAATGCCGTCAGGCACACGGCTCCGAAGGCCAGGACCGAGGGGATTGTGACGGGCCCGGCGATGGTGCCCCAGTCGTAGGTCTCGCCGCTCTGCACACCGTAGACCAGCGCGGTCAGCCCCAGGCCGCTGAGCACGATGCCCCACAGGTCGAGACGGTGGTCCCTGGCCGGCTGCCAGTGGGGCAGCAGCCGGTATGCGGCGATCCACCCAGCGACACCGATGGGCAGGTTGATCAGGAAGATACCCCGCCAGCCGGTCCCGGCCACGAGCAGCCCGCCGACCAAGGGTCCGGCAGCCATAGCCGCGCCACCGACCGCACCGAACACACCCAGTGCCCGTCCCCGCCGCTCGGCGGGGAACAGGTGCACGATGAGCGACATGATTTGCGGCGCGATCAACGCCGCGGCCAGGCCCTGGACGGCCCGGGTCGTGATCAGCACCGGGGCGTTCGGAGCGAGCGCGCAGGCCAGCGAGGCCAGGGTGAATCCGGCCAGACCGGTCAGGAAGAGCCGCTTGGGACCGTACCGGTCGCCGAGCCTGCCCGCGAGGATCAGGGGAACGGCGTAGCAGAGGGCGTAGGCGCTGTTGACCCAGACGGCGTCGTTGAGCGAGGCCCCGAGGGAGGTGCGGATGTCAGGCAGGGCCACGTTCACGACGGTGGCGTCCAGGCAGATCATGAAGAAGCTGACGCACAGGGCGTACAGGGCCGCCTGAGGGCTCGCGGACGGGCCGGAAGAAGAGAGCTTACGGAGCAGACGTTGCAATTTCAGTCGTGTCCTTCGGGTGCCCGCCCCGGCCGCACGTGACGGCGCGGAAAACCGAAGCGGGGAACGGAAGCCCGTCGCGGGCGATGACGTTCACACACACTTCGATCAGCACAGCAGGACTCCCAAGGGACTCGACGCAACCGGTTGCCTTGATCGGCACCTTTCTGATCGTCGCTGCCGACGCTGGCACACGGGCATCCTCCGGTCAGGCGATTCACCGGGGGATGCCCGTCGTCTGTGCAGGGCCGCGCCGAGTGCCGTCGCGGGCGGCTACGGCACTTCAGTAAGGGGCTGGTCGCGGGGAGTGGCGTCGTTTCCGGCGGCTCCGGTGAGGAGAGGCATGCCGAGGTCGACCAGCTGTGGCCGGCCGTCGGTGGGGTTCCGTTTCGTTTGGGGCTGCTGAGCTTGGCGGTGGCGGCGTCGAGGCTGACTGGAAGTCCTTCGACTTCGCCTACCGTGCACGAGCTCGTTCGTTGTAGAGGCCGTTCACGGAGTCGAGAGCCGCCGCCCACGGGTACGGCCGCCGTTCCCCGGGCGCGTTCGGCTCGAATCCGTCTGGGCCGAACAGTACGCGGACGCCGGCCTGGCGCAGTGTCTCCAGCGACTTCGGGAACTGGGGGTGCTGGGCGTAGGCATTGTTGACACAGGGCATGGCGGTCAGCGCAATGCCCTTGCCGATGGCCTCGGCGATGAAGCCGATCAGCCAGGAGCTGGTGATTCCCTGGGCCCACGAGTTGATCGTGTTCATGGTCGCCGGTGCTACGAGCACGGCATCGGCCTGTGGCCACATGTCCGGCTGGCCGGGCTTCCGGTAGCGGGAGCGCACCGGGTACCCGGTCAGCGCGGCGAGGCCGTCGAGGCTGTCTTCCAGCCAGTCGGCAGCAGTGGGGGTGAGCCCGAGGCACACGTCCCAGCCGCGCGCTTGCGCGTCCTCGATGACCCGAGCCACGTCGAACACGGGCGGGGCGGCGGAGCACAGCAGGTACAGCGTCCTCGTCGTCATGCCGCCGAGGCTATGCAACCGCCCCTGCTCGGGGCTGAGTCGGGCGGAGGCACACGTGCAGGGCCGGGCGCGGGTACGGTCCATGATGACGAGTTCTGGACGGAGGCCAGCATGCCGATTTCCGACGATGACCACACTGGTTCTCGGATCCGTGAACAGCGACGCCTGGCCCGTCTGACCCAGCGCGAGCTGGCCGGCCGGATCCCGTACAGCCTGAGCCTCCTCAACCAGGTCGAGTGCGGGGCGCGCCCGGCAACTCCTGGGTTCGTGGCGGCCGTGGCCGACGCCTTGCGGGTGGACTCGTCCAAGTTGACAGGCCCCCCGGCCGTGACCGCGCTTCCCCCTGACCGCCTCTTTGCTCTGGTCGCCCCCATCCGGGAGGCTCTCGACCGATACGACCTCGGCCCCCATCCCGACCTCCCCATCGTCCGGCCGCTCCCTTCTCTCGTCGAGCAGGCAGATGTCCTGTGCCGGCAGGTACGAGCCACGCACCTTCGAACGGCAGCGAAAGCACTGCCGGCGCTGCTCGGGGAGCTGACGCACACCGTCTGGACGGCGCCCTCGGCCTCGGCGTGGACGGCACTCGCCTCCGCGTACCGGACCGCCCACGATGTCGCCCTGAAACTGGATCACCCGGATCTCGCGCGAGTCGCGCTGGACCGCATGGGCTGGGCCGCCGGCCGGGCATCGGACCCGTGCATGGAGGCGGTGCAGCGGTACAAGCGGGCCACGCTTTGGCGTGGTGCCACCAGCGTGCAGCTGATTGCCTCCGGCCAGGAACTCCTCGCGGGGCAGACAACCCGTGAGGAGTTGGCCGTCACCGGTCAGCTGCACCTCGGGCTGGCAACCGTGGCTGCCAAGCACGAGGACGCAACCGCTGTCGAGGCACACCTGGCGGCAGCGCGGGAATTCGCCGACCGAGTGGGTGGCGAAGCCGGTGACGTGCATTGGCTGTCATTCGGCCGGGTGAACGTGCTGCTCCACGAGCTGGGGACGTCGATCGCCATGGGCAACTTCGACGATGCGCTCGGCAGGGCGCGGTCGATCCGACTTCCGGCGTCCACGCTGACGTCCCGTCGGGCCCGGTACCTGGTGGATCGCGCGCTTGTCGAGATGGAAGCCGGCTCCCCGCAGACGTCGCTGCGGTTCCTTGCCCGGGCCCGCCAGGTGGCGCCGGAGCAGACCCGGCACCTGCCCGGCACACGGGCCACGATTCGAGGGTTGGTCCACATGTCGCGGCGCGCGCCCGACGGGCTGGGAAGCATGGCTCGGTGGATCGGCATGTAGCAGCACTCACAGATCTGTGAGTGTTCCGGCGTTCTCGCAGCGGCAGTCTGGGGTCATCATCCGCTGACGATGTAGGGAGCAGCCCCATGTACGCGCCGGACAGGCACCCCGCGGAGGCCGTCATCGACCGGGCCCTCGTGCCCTTCGAACGGCAGCCGGCACAGGAGGACATCGCCGCGACCGTCGCCGACCTCATCACGCACGGCCAGGCGCTTCTCCCGAACGCTGAGACGCTCCGCGAGTCCAACCGCAAGGTAGAAGGGGCCTGCCGTGACTGGCACGCCCTCACCACCCACGGCCCGGCCGACCACCCCCTCGGGAACTGGAGCTACTGCCGCGGCCTTGCCCGAGTCGTCCGAACGTTCCTGCAGGCCTCTGAGGGAACCCTGCCGGAGCACGTGCCGACGCCCGTGTCGGACCTCCCGTTGATGTCGTTCAGCCGGTTCCCGACCTCGTGAGCCGCTGGTCCCGCGAGGCGATCTACTGGGTGACCCTGCTGGCCGCGGCCGGCACTCTCGCCGTCGCCATCGCGGCCTGCCGGTAGACCCCGTCGGTGCCTGTCTTTCCCGATCGGTGAGTCACCGGCCGGGCGCGGAACCTCCCCAGCGCAGGTCAGCGGCCTGGACGGCCGGAGTCTCACTGCTGCCTCCGCACAATTCACCGGTGATTTCGTGGACCTCACCAGTCTGCGGGAAGCCGCTGGTGACTTGCTGGGCTACTCACCGGTGACTTCACTTTGGTGTGTCGGTGAGGTCTCCCAGGAAAGGGTGATCGCGGCCTTGCACGGTTGGGCGGAGGGGGCGTCCGGAGTGCAAGGACGCCTTTCATCTTGGACCAGCATCAGCATCTGCTCTGATGACACACGCGGGTCTGCCGCAGGATCGGCTGGCCCTGCTGTCCGAGGGCTGGTGGGGTCAGTCGCCTGCATCGGTCCTGCTGCTGAGCATCGCGATGGCGTTCGGGTTCGCTGTCGAGATCGTGCGGCAGGGACGGCCCTCAGCCCCGGGAAGGCGCTGCGGTGTGCACGCCGGTGGCTGGCCCCGCGGTCCGTCAGGTTGGATGGCATCGTGGCGAGACGACCCAAGACGAAGAAGAAGCGACCTGCCTTCGGTGTGCCGAGGGAGATCGTCCTGCTGACTGGGCAGGACGTGTGGCCCTACACGTTCATTGCCGAGGATGCGGGTGGCGGATGTGGCAGAGTCCCGATGCCCGGCGATGCGGCTCTCGAGGACGTGCAGACGGCGATCTTCACGCACCTTGCGGACTACACCCGCACAGCCCACGGCGTTGAGATCGACGTTGAATGGTCCTCCCTGACGCCGGATTCGCGGGTGGGCCGCATTCGGCGCGTCACCCGGGAGGAGCCTGCTCCGCCTGGCGCGGCACCTGAAGTCGGCTGACCACAGGGCCACCCCGGACACCTCACGAAACCAGACGCCAAGGTGACGACGTACCCCGTGGCAGCGCTGGAAGGCGGGGTCGACTCGGAACTCGCGGGGCTGTTCAATGCGTGGGTGGCGAACTGGGCACAAATGTACGACTGCCGCTTGGATGTGAACCGGGTCCCCGAGCTTCTGGCTCTGGTGGAGAGCGATGACGATGCCGAAGCGTGGACCGAGCTGGGGTACCGGCTGGTCCTTGAGCACGACCTGCTGTCGCTGGCCAGCCTCGCGGCATTGCCCCGGCTGGTGCGCCTCGCCGCCGGGGACAGTGCGAAGGCACGGCTCCTGGCCGGAGCGATCATGGAACGGGCGGCAAGTCACCACGACGGCGACGAACTGCTGGCCGCAAGCGCGGAAGCGATCGTCGAGTTGGGCGCCCTCCTGGACCGGCACCTGCTGTCGCGGCCGGCCGACTACCTGGTTACGTTCCGCGCGCTGCTCGCGGTCCGGGGGCAGTACCACTGGGCGAACGTCTTGGGAGACTTCGACGACGATTTCTACGAGTTGCCGTGCCCCCACTGCGCGGCGGAGGTGACGATCGCCATCGGTGGCTTTGGCCGCTACGCGGCGATCCGGGACTGGGACCTGGGTGACATAGACCGGCGTGACCTGCGGCCGAGTTCTGCCGGGGAGCTTTCGGGTGTCGGCCGATGGATGCACGAGATCGCGGTACGCGATGGGGAGGACGTGCTTGCCGAGGGAATACGCCACCTGTTCGGCAAGGCCGAGTGTCCGGGTTGTGCCAGCGTTTTCACCATCGCGGACGAGTACGGCGCTGCGAACTGCCCCGTCCTGCGGTAGCACCGCTTTGCCCTGGACGCCGGCCGGCCGCTATCGCCTGCGCGGCAGCCCTGGAGGGGAAGCATGCGTTGCCCGTGTCGGCCCCGGCGCAGCCAGACGAGTACGCGGCCCGGTGCCCTCTGCGGACGGATCCGTGTGCGGCTATGAGTGGACCGCGGTATAGGCGCTGCCAGGGGAGGTCAGGAGGGCGGCCACGCCGTCGGGGTACCAGGGCATCAGAGCGCTGGCCTCCTCCACCGGAACCCAGGCGACAGCCGACACGTCCTCGTCATCGGCGCCAGCCAGGGGAGTGCCCGCGATCAGTTGGGCCCGGAAGACGGTGAACACGTCGTGCACCTCGGCGGTGATCCGCTCGCTGAGGTGCACCACTGCGCTGGCCTGGACGACGATGCCGGCTTCTTCCTTGGTCTCGCGTACTGCCGTCTCGGCGAGGGTCTCGCCGTTTTCCCGTCGGCCTCCGGGCGGGCTTCAGGTGTGCTTGTTCCGTACCGGCAGCACGCGAGCGTTGCTTGTGTCGCTTACGAGGTTGAAGGCGACGTCGACTCGTGCTGGGGACATGAACTGCGTCCTCCATCTCTCGGCTTGCTCGCCGCGATGGTAGGCGAAGGCCGCTGTTGCCTGGGCGTACTTTGCCCCCTGCCCACCGGGTTCCATGGGGGTGAAGCAAGGGGTGAAACGAGGGGTCAGACATGGGGTGAGGAATGGGGTGAAACATGGGGTGAAGCGGATTTTGCTGCGCTGCTGCATCGTGCCTGGTCGGAGCCCGGATTCCGGCTGGTGACTAGCCGGACTTATAGGTGGGAGGGGGTGGGGGAGAGGAGAAGCGGGTGAGGGGAAAGGGAGAAAGGGGAGTCGGGGATGCAGCGAAGGAAGGGGGAGAAGGAACGAAGCAGCGGAAGGGAAGCAGGGTGGAGAAGGGTGGAGAAGAGAGGAGTTGAAGGCGGGCAGAGGGCGGTGGGATGGCAGGAGAGAGAGCACAGGAAGGAACGGCAAGGAGGGAGGGGCGAGGGTGTCTGGGGTGGGCGTGGAAATGAATGTGGCCGGCGCCCACTTCCGCGTGTGCGGGTGGCAAGGGCGCCGGCCGACCGAAGAACACACCCGTGAAGGAGTGCCATCAAGGTGAGCATAGCGCCGGAATCCGGTGCACTGGGCGCGACCGCGGGACTTCCTTAGAGTGCGGTAGCCTTTTTCGGATCGTTGGCTGCTCCAAGCCGTGTCTGAATGCCGTGGCGCGTGACTGCGTCTTGTGAGTCTGGGAGGTGGGCCGTGATCCGTGCTGGTCGAACCGGGTTGGGCCGGCGCGATGTTGCTGACGTGCTGGGGATGAGGTGGTCGACCTTCGGCAAGGTCAAGCCCTACAACGTTGACGGTTTTCCGGCGCCGGTGAGTTCCGAGGGTGCGCTGGTGCTGTTGTGGGATCTGGCCCAGGTGGTTGCTTACCGGGACGGTTTGCCGGTGCCGGCGATTCCGGCGGTGGACGACGACCAGGATCTGCTTGACCGTCGTGAGGCGGCGGTGGTGTTGGATGTGAAGCCGCGGAGTGTGGACAGTTACAAGAACGACCCCGGTCTGGCCGACCACGTGGTCGTGGTGGGTGGTGTGGAGCATTGGCCGCGGTGGGCGGTGCGTGCCTATGGCGCTGCTCGCGGCAAGATGTCTGCTCCGACGGGCCGGCCGAAGGGTTCGGGTGACATGGTTCCCCGGGATCTGCTGCCGGGCCGGATTGCTGAACTTCTCGATGCGGATCCGGCGGTGACGGCTGCATATGTGGTGGACGTCCTGGGAGTGGCTGTGGGGACCGCCCAGCGGGGACTGCAGCAGGAGCGCGCCGGTCGCATTGTCGCGCTGATGCGCGCCGAGCCGGGCCTGGGCGTCGAGGGGGCCGCGGAGCGTCTGGGTTATCCGCCGGCGGTCCGCCGCGCTGCCCTGAAGGTGGCGCAGGAACTGTTCGGGAACTCCTGACACGAGATCGTCTCTGGAGGTACAGAGCGGAAGCGCCCCTGGGTTACGGGGTCTCAAGCAGTACTGCACCGCTGGCAGGGTCGAGGATCGCGGCAACTGATTTTGTGAGGAAGAAGTCGACGGTCGTGCCTTCGACGGCGGGAGAGATGTTGGTCGTGACATGGGCGTACTCATCGCCGATGTCGTACCCCCAGGCGATGTTGAAGACGGTCAACGCTACGCCGTCTCGCAGGAGGACCTCCGAGGGCAGTCCATCACGATCTTGCAGTAGCTGGAGGATGGCTTCGTCCTGAGGCTGGGGCTGATCTTCAGTCATCACACCAGCATGCATGTTCCTCGGCACTCACCCATCGTTCGAAGGGACGCGGCTGAACTCTGCAGCGGCCCGTGAT
>NZ_JAJAUZ010000097.1 GCF_020532645.1 Streptomyces bambusae | reverse complement strand
GTCCGGCGCTTTCGCGCTTTCCCTTCCGGCGTTTCCGACTCTATCAGATCCTTTCGGGCCTGACTCCCAGTCAGCGGGCTTTTTCTTCGGGGCTGTTGGGCCCTTCCGACACCTGAACTCTAGCGGACTTCCCGGGCGGCTCATAATCGAGCCTCGTTAATGAATTCGGGCACGCCGAATTCACTCCCGCTGGGAGGTCGTGCTGAGTAGGTGTGCCGCGATGAAGCGGCGGGATCGCTGTCGCAGAACCGTTCCGGCCCGTGACAACTCGAAGAACCTTACGGATCCGCAAGGTCCGTGTCAACCCCGGGTCAACCTGAGTCCACCCGGGTGTCAGCCCCGCGCCTGCAGGTCTTCCACTCGGTCCAGCAGTCGGGTCAGCATGTCGCCGAGGGCGCCGCGCTCTCCCGCGGAGAGGTCCTGGAGGAGTTCCTCCTCGAAGACCGTCGCCGCGCGCATCGCGTCGAGCCACTTGCTGCGGCCCTCGGCGGTCAGCTCGACGATCACTCGGACCCGGTTGTTCTCGTCCCGCTCCCGGGTGACGAGCCCCTCGGCCGTCATGCGGTCGATCCGGTGGGTCATCGCGGCCGGCGTCAGGCCGAGCTGCTTCGCCAGCTCGCTCGGACCCATCCGGTACGGCGCCCCGGAGATGACGAGGGCCTTGAGGACCTCCCACTCCGCGTTGCTGATCCCCAGGGCCGCGGTCTGGCGCCCGTAGGCGACGTTCATGCGGCGGTTCAGCCGGCTGAGGGCCGACACCACCTTCTCGACCTGGGGGTCGAGGTCCTGGAATTCGCGCTGGTAGACGGCGATCTGCTCGTCGAGGCTCGGCTCACTCACGCCGTCGATGCCCGCTGTGTCGGGGGTGTCACCCATGGCGCGAAGTATGGCACGCCCCGGTTGGCGTCTAAGTACTTCGATGTGTACTCTTAAGCTTCGAATTTTAGGGTTGAAGTCTTCGGATCTAAGGGCAGGTGAGAAGTGACCAAGGTGATGGGCGTCGCGATGCGGCGGATCCAGGCGGGCAACGCGCTGACCGCGTTCGGCATCGGGTTCACGGTTCCGTTCCTCTACATCTACGTGGCGCAGGTGCGTGACCTGGGCGCCGCGACGGCGACGGCTGCGTTCATCGCCTTCGCGCTCGGCGCGCTGGTCGCCCTGCCCTTCACCGGCCGGGCGATCGACCGCCGCGGCCCGGTCCCCGTGGTCATCGCCGCAGCCGTGGTCGCCGCCCTCGGCGCGCTCGCCCTCGGCCTCGCCGGCAGCCCGGCACCCATCCTGCTGTCGGCCCTGGCGCTCGGCGCCGGCCAGGCGGCCATGCAGCCCGCGCTCGCCACGATGATCGTGTGGTGCTCCACCCCGGAGACCCGGACCCGCTCCTTCGCCCTCCAGTTCTTCATGCAGAACCTGGGCCTCGGCATCGGCGGCCTGATCGGCGGCCAGATCGTCGACGAGAGCCGGCCCGGCAGCTTCACCCTGCTCTTCGGCATCGAAGCCGTCATGTTCCTCGTCCTCGCCGCGGTGATCGCCGGGGTGCGGATGCCGCAGGCGCCCGCCATCCGCGAGGCCCGTCCCAAGGACGCGGCGCAGGCGGACGGCGGCTGGCGCCGGCTGCTGCGGCACAAGGCGATGGTGCAGCTGTGCGTGCTGGGCTTCGTCCTCTTCTTCGCCTGCTACGGACAGTTCGAGTCGGGTCTGGCCGCGTACGGCACCGAGGCCGCCGGGATCTCCCCGTCCACCCTCGGCTTCGCGCTGGCCGCCAACACCGGAGCCATCGTGCTCGCCCAGTTCGTCGTGCTGAAGCTCGTCGAGAAGCGGCGCCGGACCCGGGTCATCGCCCTGGTCGGTCTGATCTGGACGGCCGCGTGGGTCATCGCCGGGTTCTCCGGCCTGGGCCACGGCTCCACCGCGATGGCCGCCACCGCGTTCGTCACCACGTACGCGCTGTTCGGCATCGGCGAGGCCATGCTCGCGCCGACCGTGGCGCCGCTGGTGGCCGACCTCGCCCCCGAGGGCTCCGTCGGCCAGTACAACTCGGCGTTCGCCCTGGTCAAGCAGATGGCGCTGGCACTCGGCCCGCTGGGCGTGCCGGTCGGCGCCGGGCTGCCGACGGTCTACATCGCGGTGTTCGTGGTGGTCTCGCTCGGCATCGCAGTGCTCGCGCTGCGGCTCGGCCGGCAGCTCACCCCGGCCCAGGACAACCCGTCCCTGGCCACCCCGGTCCGGGTCACCCCGGCCGCGAGGACCGCGCCGGAGCAGGCCCCGCAGGCCGCCCCCGCCGAGCGGGTGGCCGCGTAACCACCCGATGACGGCGGTCGCACCGGCCGCCCGCAGACCTTGCGCGCGCACCCCCCGGCGCGCGCAAGCCCGGAGCGCCGCTCCGCACTCCCCCTCCCTCGCGGAGTGCGCTCCGGTTCACGCGCCGGGCCTCAGGCCTCCGGCAGGGCGAACTCGCACCACACCGCCTTGCCGCCGCCCGGGGTCCGGCGCGAACCCCACGACGAGGCGATCGTCGCGATGATCGAGATGCCGCGTCCCGCCTCGTCCGCAGGCTCCGCCCGGCGCCGCCGCGGCAGGTGGTCGTCCCCGTCCGTGACCTCGATGATCAGCCTTCGGTCGGTGCGCCGCAGCCGCAGCCGCATCGGCGGGGTGCCGTGCTGGAGCGAGTTCGCCACCAGCTCGCTGGCGGCCAGCACGCCCAGGTCGCACAGCTCCATCGGGAACCGCCACGAGGCGAGCACCCCCTGAGCGAAGGCCCGGGCCCGCGGCGCCGCCTCGATGCCGCCGAGCAGCTCCAAGGCCGCGTTGTGGAACAGCTCCGCGTCCGGGCCGCTGCGGCTCGGGTGCTGGAGCACGAGCACCGCCACGTCGTCGTCGTGGTCCGCGCCCACCCCCAGTGCCCGCATCAGCCGGTCGCAGATCACCTGCGGGGTGCCCTTCGCCCCCGACAGGGCCCGCTCCAGGGCGGCCACGCCCTCGTCGATGTCCTCGCCGCGCCGCTCCACCAGGCCGTCCGTATAGAGGACGGCGGTGGAGCCGGGGCCGAGCGGGATGGTGCCCGAGGAGTGCAGCCAGCCGCCGGTGCCCAGCGGCGGGCCGGTGGCCCCGTCGGCACGGCGGACCGTGCCGCCCTCGTCGCGGACCAGGATCGGCAGGTGCCCGGCCGAGGCGTAGACGAGCCGCCCCTCGTTCGGGTCGTGGACCGCGTACACGCAGGTGGCGATCTGGCTGGCGTCGATCTCGGCGGCGAGCCCGTCGAGCAGCTGGAGCACCTCGTGCGGCGGCAGGTCCAGCCGGGCGTACGCGCGTACCGCGGTGCGCAGCTGTCCCATGACCGCGGCGGCCCGCACCCCGCGGCCCATGACGTCCCCGATGACGAGGGCGGTGCGGCCGGCGCCGAGGGTGATCACGTCGTACCAGTCGCCGCCGACCGCGGCCTCGGTGCCGCCCGGGTGGTAGGTGGCGGCGATCCGCAGGTCGTCGGGCTCCTCCAGTTCCTGCGGGAGCAGCGAGCGCTGGAGGGTGACGGCCGCTTCGCGCTGCCGGCGCTCGGCGGACCGCAGCCGGTCGAGGGCCTCGGCGTGGTCGGTGACGTCGGCGAGGTGGACGAGGACGCCTGATCCCTTGGGGTCGGCGGTGTTGCCGATGCCGGTGACGGGCGTGCAGGTGACCGTGTAGGAGCTGCCGTCGGGCGCGGTCCGGTTCTTGACCGTACGGGGCTTCCCGCTGCGCAGCACCTGGTCGAGGAGCGGGAGCAGGCCGAGGTCGCCGAACTCGGGGAGCGCCTCGTGGGCGGGCGCGCCGAGGGTGCGGTGGCCGAAGCCGGCGGTGTACGCCTCGTTCACGTACGCGAGGTGGTGCAGGGGGCCGTGGACGACGGCGACGAGGGCGGGCAGCCGGCCCAGCACCTCGCGCACGGACAGTTCGTCGAGGGAGGGGACGGCGACGAGGGCGCTGCCGGGGGTGGCGGCGGCCGCGCCGTCGGTGGTGCCGGTGCCGGCGACGGTGGGATCGGCCGGCGCGGCGGGGTCGGTGTGCTCGCCGCGGGCCGCGGGGACGGAGCCCTCGCCGCGCTTGGCCCGGGCGGCGGCGTGTTCGGACCGGGCTGCGGCGCGGCGCTGCGTTCCGGGAAACCGGGCGCTCCAGCGCGTGAAGTTCACTGCGTTCAAGCCTCGTGGTGTCGCTCGTGGTCGCTGTGTCGCCGGCAGGCCCTGGGCGGAGCCGAGGGGGGACTGCTGCCGGGCGGTGTCACTCTGTGCAGGTGTCAGCGCACCTATGGTCACACGTCCAGTGTGGCCGACCGCACTGACAACGTCAGCCCGCGGAGCCTCCGGCGGGCGGCGCGGGCGGCTTCCCGGGGGGCTGCTTGGGCCCGCCGCCGGCCGCCATTTCGAACTCTGCCCTGGGGTGTTCGAGTGAGCCGAGGGAGACGATCTCGCGTTTGAAAAGTCCCGCCAGGGTCCATTCGGCGAGCACCCGCATTTTCCTGTTGAAGGTGGGGACCCGGCTGAGGTGGTAGGTGCGGTGCATCAGCCAGGCCGGGTAGCCCTTGAGCTTGCGGCCGTAGACGTGGGCGACGCCCTTGTGGAGCCCGAGGGAGGCGACCGAGCCGGCGTACTTGTGGGAGTACTCGCGGAGGGGTTCGCCGTGCAGGGAGGCGACGAGGTTCTCGGCGAGGATCTTGGCCTGGCGGACGGCGTGCTGGGCGTTGGGGGCGCATTCGCGGCCGGGTTCGCCGGCGGTGAGGTCGGGGACGGCGGCGGCGTCGCCGGCGGCCCAGGCGTGTTCGGTGCCGTCGACGGTGAGGTGGGCGGTGCAGACGAGGCGGCCGCGTTCGTTGCGGGGCAGGTCGGTGGCGGCGAGCAGCGGGTGCGGTTTGACGCCTGCGGTCCACACGACGGTGCGGGTGGGGAAGCGGGAGCCGTCGCTGAGGACGGCGACCCGGTCGGCGCAGGACTCCAGGCGGGTGCCGAGCCGGACGTCGATGCGGCGGTTGCGCAGCTCGCGAACGGTGTACTGGCCCATCTCGGGGCCGACTTCGGGCAGGATCCGGTCGCTGGCCTCGACGAGGACCCACTTCATGTCCTCGGCCTTGATGTTGTGGTAGTACCGCGCGGCGTAGCGGGCCATGTCCTCGAGTTCGGCGAGGGCTTCGACGCCCGCGTAGCCGCCGCCGACGAACACGAAGGTGAGGGCGGCGTCGCGGACCTGCGGGTCGCGGGTGGAGGAGGCGATGTCCATCTGCTCGATGACGTGGTTGCGCAGGCCGATGGCCTCTTCCACGGTCTTGAAGCCGATGGCGTAGTCGGCGAGTCCGGGGACCGGCAGGGTGCGGGAGACCGAGCCGGGGGCGAGGACGAGTTCGTCGTACTCGATGTGGACCGGGCCGGCGCCCTCTTCCTCGGTGGCGAGGGTGGTGACGGTGGCGGTCCGTTTGGCGTGGTCGATGCTGCGGGCCTCGCCGATGACGATCCGGCATTTGCCGAGGACCCGGCGCAGCGGGACGACGACGTGCCGGGGGGAGATCGAACCGGCCGCGGCTTCCGGGAGGAACGGCTGGTACGTCATGTACGGCTCTGGGGTCACGACCGTGACCTCGGCTTCGTCCGCTCTGAGACAGCGCTGCAGGCGCAGAGCGGTGTACATCCCGACATAGCCGCCGCCCACCACGAGGATGCGCGTGCGGGGCGAGGTGCCGGGGGCTGTTCCCCGGGAGTCAGCAGCCTTCACCATCCCATGACGCAACGTGGCCGGGACTTTGTCCACAGGCCCGACAGATTGTGTGACCGAAGGCCGCCCCTGGCGGGGGTCTTGGCGGAGCCTGGAACGGGGGGAAGTTGTGCAGGTCAGACGGTGCGGACGGGGTGATTCCGGGTGCCCTGACCGGAAAAGTGGGGGCGAATGCTCCGATCGGGCGGCGGTCCATACGGAGCTGCCTCTTCTGAATTGACTCTGGCTCAACTATGTTCGTAGTCCGCCGGGTGTGTCGGCCTGGGCTCAGCTGACCTTGGCCCTCCGGCGACTAGCGGGGATGTCTCCGGGGGGAGACATGAAGATTACCGGGGGATACATATGAACATTTCCGATTTCCATGGGTCTGCGACGACGCTCTCGACCGAAGGGCACAGCCGTGTGATCGCAGGTGGCGCGGGCATAGGCCGCTCCACCCCGCTGCGCGTGGACGCGCAGCGCAACCTGGAGCACGTGCTCCGTGCTGCGCGCGAGGTGTTCGGCGAGCTCGGGTACGGGGCGCCGATGGAGGACGTGGCCCGTCGGGCGCGCGTGGGCGTCGGCACCGTGTACCGCCGCTTCCCGAGCAAGGACGTCCTGGTCCGCCGGATCGCCGAGGAGGAGACCGCCCGGCTGACCGAGCAGGCGCGGGCCGCCCTCGGACAGGAGGAGGAGCCGTGGCAGGCGCTGTCGCGCTTCCTGCGGACCTCCGTGGCCTCCGGCGCCGGGCGGCTGCTGCCGCCGCAGGTGCTGCGGGTCGGTGCGGCGGACGAGGCGGCTGCCGAGGACGAGGCCGCGGACGCGCGTGTGCCGCAGCAGCGCCAGTCGGCTCCGGAGGAGACCGACGCGGAGCTGCGGGGCGCCGGCCGTACGGACGAGGCGGACGACGCTGGTGCGGGTGCGCTGCTGGAGGTCGTGGGCCGGCTGGTGGACCGGGCGCGGGCCGCGGGTGAGCTGCGGACGGACGTGACGGTCGCCGATGTGCTGCTGGTGATCGCCACGGCGGCGCCGGCGCTGCCGGACCCGGCGCAGCAGGCGGCGGCCTCGTCGCGGCTGCTGGACATCCTGCTCGAGGGTCTGCGCTCCCGCTGAGCAGCGGGCGTACGGCGGTCCGCCGCCTTCGGTACCGGGCATGACGCGCCCTTCACCCGTTCGTGCGCTCGAACGGGTGAAGGGCCGTACGGCGTTTCGCCGGATCCTGCCCGGATGAGTGGATAGCGCGCAGAGGGGTACGTCCGGCGTGCCCTCTATGACACTCTTTCCCGGTGTACGGGTCTGCAGATGTCGTACGGGGGCTTCCTCGATGAGCGTTGACGGGCGGGACGGGGCACCCGGTGCTGCGGGCGGCGAGAGCGCGACCGGTCCGGTCGTGGACGCGGACGGTTCCCACGGTGACGGCGGTCCGGTCGTGCCGGCCCAGCGGGACTTCGGCAGCGGCGCGACGACCGCGGAACTCCCGCCCTCCGACGGTGACCTGATCCTCCTGATGCGCGGCGGCGACGACGGCGCGTACGAGGAACTCTTCCGCCGGCACTCCGATGCGGTGCGCCGGTACGCGCGGACCTGCTGCCGGGACGGGCACACCGCCGACGACCTGACGGCCGAGGTGTTCGCCCGTACCCTCCAGGCCGTGCGCGGCGGGGCCGGGCCCGACCAGGCGGTGCGCGCGTACCTGCTCACCACCGTGCGGCGGGTGGCCGCGGCCTGGACGAAGACCGCGCGCCGCGAGGAACTCGTCGAGGACTTCGCGGTCTTCGCCGAGCAGGCGGCCCGCGGTGCGGAGGCGGGTGCGGCGGCCGGTACCGGCACGCTCGAACGGGGTGCCGACGTCCGGGCGATGGAGGACGCCGAACAGACCCTCGCCATGCAGGCGTTCCGGAGCCTGCCGGAGCGCTGGCAGGCGGTGCTGTGGCACACGACGGTCGAGGACTCCTCGCCGAGCGCGATCGCCCCGCTGTTCGGGCTGACCGCGAACGCGACGGCCGCGCTGGCCGGGCGGGCGCGCGAGGGGCTCAAGCAGGCGTACCTCCAGGCGCACGTCAGCCAGGCGCTGGTGGCGGGCGGGGACTGTGCGCACTACGCAGACCGGCTGGGGGCGTACGCCCGGGGCGGACTGCGGATGCGGGCCGAGCGGGGGCTGCGCAAGCACCTGGAGGAGTGTGCGAAGTGCCGGCTGGCAGCCGGTGAACTGAAGGAGGTCAACGCGGGCATCCCGGCGCTGCTGCCGGTCGCCGTCATCGGCTGGTTCGCCGCCGGGTACGCCGTCAAGGCGGCCGGGGTCGTGGCCGGGGGTGCGGTGGCCGCGGGCGGGGCGGGCGCTGCTGCGGCGACGTCCGGTTCCACGGCCGGGGCGACCGCCGGGGCGACCGCCGGGGCCGGGGGTACGGCGTCCGGTGCGGCCGGGGGTGCGGCCGTGTCCGAGGGGCTGGGGCTGCCGGCCAAGGCGGCGATCGCGGCGGGGCTGGCGGTGGCCACGGCGGCGGGCGTGGTGTTCGCGTTCGTCGGTGACGACCAGGAGGCTCCGGCGGCCCGGCCGGCGCCGAGTGCGGCGGCGGTGCTGCCGGAGGAGCCGGCGCCGGTTCTGCCCCCGGCTCCGCCGTCGTCCGCGCCGCCTTCGGTGCGGCCGGCCGTGCCGGTGGTGCGGCCCCCGGCCCGTTCGGCTGCGCCGCGGCCGCGGGCTTCGGCGGTGGCGAGCGCGCCGCCGGCGGTGCCGTCGCGGCCGGCGGTGTCTTCGCCGGCAGTGCGGCCGCCGCGGACGCCGAAGCCGAAGGTACCGGTGCCCAAGCCGAGTCCGTCGCCTTCGCCGTCGCCGTCGCGGGTGGTGCGGACGTATGCGCTCGCCGAGCTGGGGCACTCGATGTCCGGCGACCACCGTGCACCGGAGCTGCGGGGGGCGCTGGGCAGTTGGGCCTGGCAGCGGTGGGGGATGGTGATCGCGGACCGGCCGTACCGGCAGGGGCTGACGATGTACGCGCGGGCGGCGGTCGTCATCGACCTCAACCGGCCGTGTACGGGGTTCTCGGCGGTGGTCGGTGTCGACGACATGTCCCGGGCGGCGGGGGGTTCGTTGCGGTTCTCCGTCCATGCGGATGGAGTGCGGGTGTGGCGGTCGCCGGCGCTTGCGCCGGGTGATGCGGGTGTTCCGTTCTCCGTCGATCTCGGGGGCCGGCGGACCGTGCGGCTGGTCGTGGAGCGCGAGGGTGCGCTGTCCCGGCTCCTGCTGGCCGACTGGGCCGACGCCGCCCTCACTTGCCGCTAGGCCGTGACCGGGCCCTGCCGTCCTCAAACGCCGGACGGGCTGTCTTCCCGCGCCGGGTCGGACCGCCGAGCCATGTCCCACCGGCAGGGGCTCCGCCCCCACATCCCCGGTCCTCAAACGCCGGACAGGCTGGATTTTCCCCCGCCCGGTCTTCGCCTACGGGAGGAAATCCGGCCCCGCCGTACGGCTGGATGCCCCGGGGCGAATCGAGCCGTGCCGGGGGAGCACCTGGGGCTGGGGAGCTCGAGGCGCGGGGTCCGGGGCGGGGCCCCGTTACAGGGCCGGGCGGTGGGGGATGCCCGTGGGGACGGCTCGGCGGCGGGGGGTGGAGGTGCCCGTCCAGCAGGTGCCCCGGCGGGTGAGCAGGCGCCGGAGCCAGAGCTCGGTGGAGACCAGCTCGGCGATGCCGTCGAGCGGCACGGGGTGCCCCTCGGCCGCATCGACCAGCGCCTGGCGGACCACGTGCGCCTCGATCAGCCCCGCATCCGCCAGCAGCGGCGCCGCGAACAGGTCGAGGAGGTCGTCGAGGGCGACCCGCAGCCCGGCCAGCACCGCCCCCGCCGGCTCGCTCTGGTGCGTCGCCCCCCACCCGTCCGGCAGCTCCCGCACCCCCGTCGCCGACAGCACGCTGCGCAGCACCGCCGCCCGCGCCCCCGGCTGCACCCGCAGCGACTCCGGCAGCGCACGGGCGGCCCGTACCACCTGGTTGTCGAGGAACGGCGCGTGCAGCCGCTGGCTGCGGACCTCGACCGCCTGCTCGAACACCCGGTGGTCCGCCGCGTGCCGGGCCAGCGCGGCCCGCGCCCGCGCCTCCCCCGGCCGCAGGGACAGCGGCGGCCGCCCCGCCGCCGCCTCCAAGCGGATCGATACTTCCGCCAGCGCCTCCCCGGTCAGCCAGCGTGCCGCCGGCCCCGGCCGCGACCAGGTCAGTGCGGCCAGCGAAGCCCCGACCGGCCCGCTGTCCATCCCGTCCGGCACCGGCTGCCGCAGCCGCTCCGCCGCCTCCCGGATCCCCGTCATGTACGAGGTCCGGGAGAGCCGCCGGGCCGCGAGGTACACGGTGAACGGCACCAGCACCGACTGCGGCTCCGACCGGGCCAGCGCGGCCACCGGCCGCACCAGGTGCCGGCGCCGCCGGTCCAGCAGCAGGTCCGCCAGCCGCGCCGGATGCGCGTCCAGCACCTGCCGGGCCCCGTGCCCGACGAAGTGGTCCGCGCTGCCCGCCGACAGCCGCCGCCGGTGCCGGGCCGCGACCACCAGTGCGGGCCCCGGCTCGTCGGTCAGCGGCCCGGCCAGGTCCACGTACGGCAGCGCCTCCTCGGCGGCCGCGACGACGACGTGGTGCAGCCGCGGATTGGCGGCGATGACCCGGGCCCGCTCCAGCTCGGCCTCGCGGCCCTGCGGCCCGGTGAGGTCGTTGAAGGTGACGGCGAGCAGCCGCTCCCCGGCGCCCGCCCCGTGCCCGAGCAGCGTCCCCGGCACGCCCGGCAGCCCGGCGGCGAGCAGCGCGAGGGTCGCCGACGCACTGCCGCCGGACAGGTCCGCGCCGATCCCCGGCGCGGGCGCCCCGCGGGCCGCCCGCCGCTCGGCCGGCCCCATGCCGGGCACGGGTCCGGGGTCGTACGCGAGACTGTCGGGCGCATGCCGGGGGGCGGTGAGCCGGGCGCGCACGGCGTCCACGAGTGCCTCCCGTACGCCCTCCACCGCACGGTCGGCGTCGAGCTGGGGCGCGGCCACCGCGAGGGAGGCCAGCGGCTCGTACCCGGTGATCTCACGGGACCCCTCGCGCAGGATCAGCGCATGGCCGGGCGGGATCCGCCGGACCCCGGCGTACGGGGTGCCGTCGCCGAGGGCTTCGGGGCTGTCCGGGCAGGCCAGCAGCGCGGCCAGGTGGCCGATGTCGAGCTGCGCCTCGATGAGGTCGGCGAGCGGCAGGGCGGCGGTGGCGTACGCGGTGCCGTTGGCCCAGGGGGTGTAGAAGACGGGCCGGGCGCCGGCCAGGTCGCCGACGACGGTGATCCGGCGGCCGACCTGGACGACGGCGGTGTAGCTGCCGGGCCATTGGGTGAGGTGGCGCAGCGCCCCGCCGCGGGCGGCGTGCAGGCCGCGGCGGAGTTCGGTGTCGCCGGCCCCGCAGCAGCCCAGGACGGCGAGGCGGGTGAAGGGGTCGGCCGGGTCGGCGGTGACGGTGCGGATCTCGTCGGGTCGCCAGTCGCCGACCGCCCACAGCGGGTCGGGGTCGCCCCAGAGCAGCTGGGCGCCGACGGGGTGGACGGTCCGGGCGGCGTCCTCGGGCGGCTCACCGGGGCCGGGGACGTCGGCGAGGCCGCCGTGGATCCCGCCGTGCGCCGCGTGCGCCGCCTGTGCGGCCCGGTCGGCGAGCCGGCCGGCCGTGCCGAAGCTTGCGGCGATACTGCTCCAGCCCACCAACCACCGCATCGCCGCCTCCACAGCTGTGGACAAGTCGTGGACCATGCTGCCACGAGACAGGCGTGCGAGAGGGGTGAAGGGGGGCGCACATGCAAACGAACGCGCCCTGCTGATGCGGTATTTGGCGTTCCGCCACCCGGACAGCACCGTCCGGATCCAGCCATTCTTTCCGGCGCCCCACGGCGCGCACGGGGGCGCGGCCCGGGAGGCGCGGCCCGCCTCCCGAACCGGGCCGCCACCCGCGGGGATTGAGGCGGCGGCGTCCCCCGGCCCACCGGAACCATGCAGCGGGCCGACCCACGCACCACCCATCGAATCGCCGCCCGCAAGGCTCCGGCCAGAGCGCACGCGCAGGCGCACGGCCACACGGGCGGAGCACGCGGGCACGGACGCGCCCCGGCCACCGGCACGGCCACGGACCACAATCCCGCCATCCAAAACCCTGCCCCTTAACGCTTGGGATGCGGCGAACTACGCTGGGTTTACGAATGCCGGGCGCCTATGCCCGGCGGCCGTATGTGTTCCGCACCGCCGTTCCACCGTCGTACTGCTGTTTCAATCCGTACCGCTGCGTGCTGCGTTCCGCGTGACGAGGGGTGGCGCATGTCCAGGGAGCTCCGCGAGCCGAACGAGAAGCTCGGCACCGTCCTCGCCCTCGCGGGTATCAGCAATGCCGGCCTCGCCCGGCGGGTCAACGACCTCGGCGCCCAGCGCGGACTCACCCTGCGCTACGACAAGACCTCGGTGGCCCGCTGGGTCTCCAAGGGCATGGTCCCGCAGGGCGCCGCCCCGCACCTGATCGCCGCGGCCATCGGCGCCAAGCTGGGGCGCCCGGTACCGCTGCACGAGATCGGGCTCGCGGACGCCGACCCGGCCCCCGAGGTCGGCCTCGGCTTCCCCCGCGACGTGGAGGGCGCGGTCCGCTCCGCGACCGACCTCTACCGGCTCGACCTCGCCGGCCGGCGCGGCGGCGGCGGGATCTGGCAGTCCCTGGCCGGCTCCTTCTCCGTGGCGGCGTACGCGACCCCCGCCTCGCGGTGGCTGATATCGCCCGCCGACAGCTCGGTCGCCCGCGAGGCCGCCCCGTTACGGCCCGCCGGCACCGCCGCACCCGGCGGCCCGGCCCGGCCGCCCGGAACCACCGGCCCGCCGGCGGCCCCCGAACCGCCCCTCGACACCGGCGGCCTCCGCGTCGGCCACAGCGACGTCGCCAAGCTCCGCGAGGCCGCCGAGGACGCCCGCCGCTGGGACTCCAAGTACGGCGGCGGCGACTGGCGTTCGTCGATGGTCCCCGAATGCCTGCGCGTCGACGCCGCACCCCTGCTGCTCGCCTCGTACTCCGACGAAGTGGGCCGCGCCCTGTTCGGCGCCACCGCCGAACTCACCCGGCTCGCCGGCTGGATGGCCTTCGACACCGGCCAGCAGGAGGCCGCGCAGCGCTACTACATCCAGGCCCTGCGCCTGGCCCGGGCCGCCGCCGACGTCCCGCTCGGCGGCTACGTGCTGGCCTCCATGTCCCTCCAGGCCACCTACCGCGACTTCCCCGACGAGGGCGTCGACCTCGCCCAGGCCGCCGTCGAACGCAACCGCGGCCTCGCCACCGCCCGCACCATGAGCTTCTTCCGGCTCGTCGAGGCCCGCGCGCACGCCAAGGCCGGCGACTCCCAGGCCGCCGGCGCCGCCCTGCGCGCCGCCGAAAGCTGGCTGGAGCGGTCCCGCGAGGGCGACAACGACCCGAGCTGGCTCGGCTTCTACTCGTACGACCGGTTCGCCGCGGACGCAGCCGAGTGCTACCGGGACCTCAAACTCCCGCGCCAGGTGCGCCGGTTCACCGAGCAGGCGCTGTCCCGGCCGACCGAGGAGTACGTACGCTCGCACGGCCTGCGGCTCGTCGTGAGCGCGGTCGCCGAGCTGGAGTCCGGCAACCTCGACGCGGCCTGCGCACAGGGCACCCGCGCGGTCGAGGTGGCCGGCCGGATCTCCTCCGCCCGCACCACCGAGTACGTACGCGACCTCCTGCACCGGCTGGAGCCGTACGGCGACGAGCCGCGCGTGGCCGAGCTGCGGGAACGCGCCCGACCCCTGCTGGTGACCCCCGCCTGACCCCGTTGTCGGTGCCTGGGTGCAGACTCGGGGGCGGGAGGTGGCATGGACTGCGACGTAGTGGTGATCGGCGGCGGCATCGTGGGCCTGTCGACCGCGTACGCCCTGTCCCGCCGGGCTCCGGGGACGCGCGTGGTGGTGCTGGAGAAGGAGACCGGCCCCGCCCGGCACCAGACGGGCCGCAACAGCGGGGTGATCCACAGCGGGATCTACTACCGGCCGGGATCCCTCAAGGCGCGGTACGCGGTCCGGGGCGCGGCCGAGATGGTCGACTTCTGCGCGAAGCACGACGTGCCGCACGAGGTGACCGGGAAGCTGATCGTGGCGACCGGGCGGTCCGAGCTGCCGCGGCTGCACGCGCTGGTGCAGCGCGGCCGGGAGAACGGCATCCCGGTGCGGGAGCTGGGGCCGGCGCAGATCGCGGAGTACGAGCCGGAGGTCACCGGGATCGCGGCGATCCACGTGGGCACCACCGGGATCGCCGACTACCGGCAGGTCGCCGCACGGCTGGCGGACGCGTCCGGTGCGGAGATCGTCTACGGGGCCGAGGTGGACCTGATCTCGCGGCGCGCGACCGGGGTGGCCGTGCGGACGGCGTCCGGGCTGGTGGTGCGGGCGCGGGCGCTGGTGAACTGCGCCGGACTGCACTGCGACCGGGTGGCCCGGCTGGCGGGCGACGACCCGGGGATGCGGATCATGCCGTTCCGGGGTGAGTACCACGAGCTGGTCCGGCCGGAACTGGTGCGGGGGCTGGTCTATCCGGTGCCGGATCCGGAGTTCCCGTTCCTCGGCGTGCATCTGACGCGGGGCGTGGACGGGTCGGTGCACGTCGGGCCGAACGCGGTGCCGGCGCTGGCGCGCGAGGGGTACGGGTGGGGGACCGTGCGGCTGCGGGACCTGGCCGGGCAGGCGGGATGGCCCGGGGTGTGGCGGGTGGCCGGGCGGCACTGGCGGTACGGGGCGGGGGAGATCCACCGGTCGCTGTCGCGGCGCGCCTTCACCGAGGCGGTGCGGCGGCTGCTGCCGGCCGTGACCCCGGACGACCTCCGTCCGATCGCCTCGGGCGTCCGCGCCCAGGCGGTCCTGCGGGACGGCACGCTCGTCGACGACTTCCTCATCCGCGAGGCCCCACGCACGGTCCACGTCCTGAACGCCCCGTCGCCGGCCGCCACCGCCTCCCTCCCCATCGGGCGCGAAATCGCCCGCCGCGCCCTGTCCGCCCTCGAAGCCTGACCCTGCGGGGCTTTCCCCTGCCCGCGCAGCGGCCGCCGGGCCGGTGGGGGCGGCGGAACGTAGAATCGGACGCACTGTGTCTGAGTCCCTGAACCCGAACCCCGACGGCTCCCACACCGCCCCCCGCTGGCGCACGGAGCCCCGCTTCCCCGACGGCCCCGCCCCCGACCCCGCCGGCTCCCACCACGAGCGCCGCATCCGCAGCTTCCAGCCGCGGCGCAGCCGGGTGACCACGAGCCAGGAGGACGCCCTCCGCCGCCTGTGGGGGACGTGGGGTCTGGACATCGACGGGCACGACGTCCTCGACCTCGGCAAGCTCTTCGACGGCCGCCCGGTGGTCCTGGAGATCGGCTTCGGCATGGGCGAGGCCACCGCCCAGATGGCCGCCGACGACCCGGACACCGGCATCCTCGCCGCCGACGTGCACACCCCCGGCCAGGGCAACCTGCTCGCCCTCGCCGAGCGCAACGGGCTCGACAACATCCGGGTGGCCAACGGCGACGCGATCATCCTGCTCCGCGAGATGCTGCCGCCCGCCTCGCTGGCCGGCCTCCGCGTGTACTTCCCGGACCCGTGGCCCAAGAAGCGCCACCACAAGCGCCGCCTGATCCAGCCCGAGTTCCTCTCCCTCGCCGCCACCCGCCTCGCACCCGGCGCCCTGCTGCACTGCGCGACCGACTGGGAGCCGTACGCCGAGCAGATGCTCGAAGTCCTCAGTGCGCACCCGGACTTCGAGAACAGCCAGGCCGACGGCGGGTTCGCGCCGCGGCCCGAGTTCCGGCCGCTGACCCGGTTCGAGGGCCAGGGCCTGGACAAGGGGCACCTCGTACACGACCTGCTGTTCCTGCGTACGCAGAACTGAAAAGCCCGGCTCCGGAACACGCCACGGCCACTACGGTCGTGGCGTGTTTCGGGTGTTCCCTCGTGATGCGCGCGTCCCGGCCCGGATCCGCACCCTGGTGCCGGTCTGTGTGCTCGCGGCCGCCGGCGTACTGATCCTCGGGATGGTGCGGGAGCAGACCGGCACCCCGGGCTTCCTGGTGGGGCTCGGGCTCGCGGTGCTGCCGGTGCCCGCGCTGATGGCGGTCTTCCGCTGGCTGGGCCCTGCCGCCCGCACCTGGCCCCAGCTGCTGTTCTGCTTCGCGTGGGGCGCCTGCGCGGCGGCGCTGATCGCCATAGTGGCCAACAGCGTCGCGACCCGCTGGATAGCTGCGGCCACCACCGACCCGTACGACGCCGACCAGTTGGGCTCGATCGCCATCGCCCCGGTGGTGGAGGAGTGCGCCAAGGCGGCGGCGCTGTTGCTGATCCACCTGTTCCGGCGCGGCCGGCCGGGCAACGGGTTCACGGACGGGCTGGCCGTCGCCGGGTTCACCGCGACCGGCTTCGCGTTCACCGAGAACATCCTGTATCTCGGGAGCGCCTTCGGGGAGGACATGGACAGCGGGCTGCCGTTTCCCGCCGGGGTGCCCGACTCGCTCACCGCCGCGACGTTCTTCGTGCGGATCGTGATGTCGCCGTTCGCGCATCCGCTGTTCACGGTGCTCACCGGGATCGGTTTCGGCTGGGCGGCCGCAGCGCGCAGCGGCCGCGGCCGCTGCGCGTTCCCCCTGCTGGGCCTCGCGTGCGCGATGGCCGCCCACGCCCTGTGGAACAGCTCCTCCGAGCTGGGGGAACACGGCTTCCACCTGGTCTACGGGACGGTGATGGTCCCGGTGTTCACCCTGCTCACCTGGCTCGCCGTACGCGCCCGGCGGGCGGCCGGGCCGGACCGTCCCGACTGCCCAGACGAGCCGGAAGAGCTGGAAGAGGCGGAAGAGGCGGACGGGACGGCCGGGCTCAGACGCTCAGGCCCTTGCCCCGCAGCCACGCCAGCGGATCCTGCGTCGCTCCGCCCGAGCGGACCTCCAGGTGCAGGTGGGCGCCCGTGACGTTGCCGGTCGCGCCGACCCGGCCGATGGTCTCTCCGGTGGACACCGCGCCGGAGGTCACGGACATCGAGGAGAGGTGGCAGTACCAGATCTCCGTACCGTCGTTCAGCCGGAACACGATCCGGTAGCCGTACGCCCCGGACCAGCCGGCCGAGATGACCTTGCCCGCGCCGACGGCCTTCACCGGGGTGCCGGTGGGGGCGGCGAAGTCGAGGCCGGTGTGGTGGCCGGAGGACCACATGGAGCCGGCGTCGCCGTAGTGCGAGGTGAGCGTGTACGAGGAGGTGGGGAGCGCCCAGCTGCCGGTAACGGAACCGGGCTTGGCCTGCTCCTGCGGGCGCTCCCGGAGGGCCTGGCGGGCTTCCTCCTCGGCCTTCGCGGCAGCGGCGGCCTTGGCCTCGGCGGCTGCCTTCGCCGCCTCCTCGGCGGCCTTGCGGGCGTCCTCCCGGGCCTTCGCGGCCTCCTTGGCGGCGGCCTCCTCGGCCGCCTTCGCCGCCGCTTCCTTGGCCTGGGCCGCGGCCGCCTCCGACTGGGACTCGGCCTGCTGGAGGATCCGGTTGCGCAGCGCCTCGCCGGCCGTGGCGCCCGACTCCGCCTGCTCAGCGGTGAGCCCGGCCGTGGTCAGCGGTCCGGCGTCCTGGGGCGACACGTGCTCGAACTCGCCGTCCTGGAGCACGTCCTGCCGGTCGGCGCCCGGTCCTTCGACGAACAGCGAGGGTATGGATATGGAGACCTGCGGGCGGTCCTGAGCGGTGGCGATGCCGCCGGCTCCGACGGCCGCGATGACACCGACGCCGAGCACCGTGGAGCTGCGGGCGAGACCGCCGCGCTGCTTGGCGACGCGGTGCCGGCCGCGGGACGGCCGGACGGAGTCCTCGGTCGGGTTCCACTCGCCCCACGCACCGGCGTTGGCGCCGTCGAACGCCTCGGGGGCTTCGGGGGCAGGGCTGTTGGACGCCACGGGGGCGCTCCTTTCCTTCGCGCTGCGTTATCGAACGGTAATAGAAGGAAGGGAGTGATTCCAAGCCGTTGCGACTGTTCCTTCGCGTGTATCGGCCACGCTCCGACCGGCTCTGGCCTGCGCTTTTACGGACAAGCCACCATCAACCGGGTCGATTTTCCGGCCAGTTGCGCATAACTCCAGCCACACAAGGGAACTGACGCCACGTCATCCACACAGCCGGAAGCGGCACTTCGATGACGATGTGTGACGGCGCGCACACGCGGCGACCTCATACGGGGAGGCGCGGCAACGCGCGGAAACGACGAAGGCCCGGATCCGCTTCACGGATCCGGGCCTTCGCACTGAGTAGCGGGGACAGGATTTGAACCTGCGACCTCTGGGTTATGAGCCCAGCGAGCTACCGAGCTGCTCCACCCCGCGTCGGTAAACACCATCCTACGCCATCCGAGAGGTGCTCGTCGCCACGGTTTCCCCCCGGGCCCCGCACGCCTCAGAGGGAGGTGATGAAGCCGGCCAGGTTCGCCCGCATGCGCGCCACCTGCTCCGCCACCGTCAGCGACTCCTCGATCCGCAGACCGGCCTCCGGCTGCTTCTTCCCGCGCACGTACAGCGGGCAGCACAGGTCGGTGCACACGTACAGACCCACCGAGTTCCCGTCCCGCCCCTCCCGGCCCCGCCTGCGGGCGGTCATCAGGGAGACGCCGCCGCCGGGGTGCGTGGTCAGGCACAGCGAGCACATGCTCCGGTACAGCGCCCCGCGCCGGACGGTCGGGAACCGCAGGGCGATCCCGGCGAGCCCGCCCTCGTGCTCCACGACGAGATAGCTGCGGTCGGGGGCGGACAGGTCCCGCCACCCGAGGAAGTCGAGGTCCTCCCAGGGGCGCTCCGCCAGGTCGCGCGGCACCGGCAGCCGCTGCGCCTCACCCTTGGAGCAGTTCACGAACGAGCTCCTGATGTCCTTCTCCGTCAGTGCCTTCATGCTCCGCACGCTAATCTTTCCTAGGACTCCTAGGCAATTCATTAACAGTCTTCGCACCGCGGATGCCGATCACGGAAGGAAGGACCCGGGACATGCCCCGAGCCGGACTCACCCCCGAGCGGGTGGTCGAGGCCGCCGCCGAGCTGGCCGACGAGATCGGCCTGGACCAGGTCACCGTCTCGGCCGTCGCCCGCGGCTTCGGCGTCAAGGACGCCAGCCTGTACGCCCACGTGCGCGGCCTCTCGGACCTGCGCAGCCGCCTCGCCACCGCCTCCGCTGCCGCCTTCGCCGACCGGATCAACACCGCCCTGGCCGGCCGCTCCGGCCACGAGGCCCTGGCCGCCTTCGCGCAGGCCTACCGCACGTTCGCCGTGCACCACCCCGGCCGCTACGCCGCCACCCAACTCGCCCTGCCCGCCGAAACCCTGGAGGCCTCCCCCGGCCACCGCCGGCTCGTCGAGCTCACGTACGCCCTCTTCCTCGGCTACGACCTCGCCGAACCGGACCGGACCGACGCCGTCCGCCTGCTCCGCAGCACCCTGCACGGCTTCGCCGCCCTGGAGGCCGCCGGCGGCTTCGGCGCCCCGCGCGACCTCGACGCCTCCTGGGCCCGCATGATCGAGGCCCTGCACGCCCTCCTCACCCGGTGGCCCCCCGCCCCGCCGTCCGCCACCCTGTCCCCATGACCTCCCGTATCCGCGTCCGCCGCGTCTACGACCCCCCGGAGGCGGCGGACGGCACCCGTGTCCTCGTCGACCGCCTCTGGCCGCGCGGCCTGTCCAAAGACGCCGCGCTGATCGACTCCTGGCCCAAGGCCCTCACCCCGTCAAACGAACTCCGCCGCTGGTACCACGACGGGCAGGGCACGTACGAGGAGTTCCGCGCCCGCTACGACACCGAACTGGCCGCCCCCGAGGCCGCGCGGGCCCTCGACGAACTGCGCGCCCTCGCCGCCGGCCCGGCCCCCGTCACCCTCCTGACCGCCGTCAAGGACCCGGAGCACAGCCACGTACAGGCCCTCCTCCCACACCTCGGCGCCTGAGCGACCACGGCCGCCCCCGCAACGCAAAAGCGCCCCGACCTGGTTCTTCAACCAGGTCGGGGCGCTCCCGTGCACGTAGGCCATGTCGGACTCGAACCGACAACCAATGGATTAAAAGTCCACTGCTCTGCCAATTGAGCTAATGGCCCTCGGCATGCTCACCCCAGAGCATAGCCCGCCGGGGCCGGTCAGCCGATCGAGTATCGCCGGACCGGCCCCGCGGGTGTCGCCCGTCAGGCGTCAGGACAGGGAGGTGAAGCCCTTCCAGCCGCTCGCAAGAACCAGCTTCCGGGTGAATCCGCCCCGGTGGTCGGCGTCGTACAGGTACACCGCACCCGCCGGCGTCCGGGCGATCAGGTCCTGCCGCCCGTCACCGTCCATGTCACCGCTCGCCACCACGGAGTTGAAGCCGTTCCAGCCCGCGCCCACCCTGGTGCGCGGCGCGAAGCCGCCCTTGCCGTTGCCCCGGTACAGCCACAGCACGCCGGCGCCGTCCCGGGCCACCAGGTCGGAGATCCCGTCCCCGGACAGGTCACCGCGCCCCGTGATCACCCCGTACGCGTTCCAGCCCGCGCCGATCCGGGTCCGCGCGGCCAGCTTCCCGTCGGCGGTCCCGCGGTGCAGCCACAGCACGCCCGCCTTGTCGCGGCCGAGCAGGTCGCCGTACCCGTCCCCGGAGAGGTCCCGGGCGGCCACCAGCCTGCTGTACACGTCGAAGCGGGTACCGATCAGGGTCTTCGGCGTGTCGCGGTCCAGGACGCTCTTCTCCGCGGACGGGGTCAGCCGGTACAGCCGGCCGTCCGCGGTGCGCCCCAGCATGTCGCCCGCTCCGTCGCCGTTGGCGTCACCCAGCTGGGTCAGGTACGGGAACAGCTTGTCGAACTGGATGTAGCGGCCGCTGCCGTCGGGGCGCTCGCGGAGCTTGCCCTGCCCGTCGAAGGCGGGCACGTCGACCATCGTGCTCCCGCGCCCCACCTGCTGGGCCACCACCGAGCCGCTGACGCCGGTCTCCATGCCGGTCTCCATGTCCCGGCCCCACTCTGCGTAGCGCGCCCCGTGGGTGCGCACGCTCGTGTACAGCCGGACGTTCCGCTCGGCGCACTCCCCGACCCGGGTCGCGGACACGCCGATCAGCTTCCCGCCGGCGATCAAGGCACCGCCCGCGTCACCCGCACAGCGCTCCTCGGCGGGCACCTCCGGCGTCCCCGGGGCCGGTACGGCGCACAGCGTGCCGGCGGGCAGCGCCCGGCCCAGCAGCGTCGCGCAGTCCGCGGCGGACTTCAGCACCTGCTGCTCGGTGTGGCGGCGGGCCTGCCGGCCCCGGTCGGTGAAGGTCCACGAGGCGAGCAGGGCCTTGGTCCCGGGCGCGTACAGGGACCCGTCGGCCGCCGTGGCCAGCACCGGCCGCCCCGCCCTGGCCTTCTCTTCCATGGTGTGGGCGACGGCCACCCCGGCCCGCCCTGAGGACCGGTCGTACTGCGGGTGCACCCGGTACCGGGGGCCGCTGGTCCCCCAGTTGTACTGGCCGGTCTTCGGGTCGTAGTGCCAGGCGAAGTCGTTCTCGCCGTCCGATCCCGTGAAGCAGTCGGGCGCGGTGATGGCCCGCCAGGCCCCGAGCTCGATTCCGGTGCAGTTCTTCACGGTCCCATCGGCCTCGTCCGAGAACCCGAGCGGTACGACCCAACCCGGCACGGCCGGCTCCGCCGCCTGCGCGGGCGCCGCGGCACCGGCCAGCAGGCCCGCCAGCACGGCTCCGGCCGCGGCCGAACTCACGCCCAGGCGGGCGAACTTGCGCAATGTGGTCATGGTCTGGTTTCCCCCGTGTAAGACACATGATCGGCTGATCGGCCCAGTGTGACAGGCCGTCCGGACACGCACCGAGCCCCCCTGGCATCGGATGCCAGGGGGGCTCGGATCACGCTGTCAGACCGTCAGGACGGGTCAGCCGTTGCGCTTCCAGCGCGGCTTGTCGTCGCGGCGGCCGAAGGAACCGGAGGAGCCGGAGGACGACGGGCGGTGGTCGTCACGACGGCCGTACGGGCGGTCGCCGCCACCGGAGCGGAAGCCGCCGGTGGGGCGGTCGTCGCGGCGGTCGCGGTTGAACGGGCGGTCGCCGGCGCCACGGTGGTCACGGCGCTCGAAGCCGCGGTCACCACCACGGTCGTCGCGACGGAAGCCGCCACGGTCGCCGCCGCGGTTGTCACGGTCGAAGCCGCCACGGTTGTCGCGGTCGCGGTTGAAGCCGCCGCCGCGGTTGTTGTCGCGGTCCCGGTTGAAGCCGCCGCGGTTGTCGTCACGACGGTCGTCACGGCGGAAGCCGCCACGGTCGCCACCACGGTCACGGTCGAAGCCGCCGCCGCGGTTGTTGTCGCGGTCGCGGTTGAAGCCGCCGCGGTTGTCGTCACGGCGGAAGCCGCCACGGTCGCCACCACGGTCACGGTCGAAACCGCCACCACGGTTGTCGCGGTCCCGGTTGAAGCCGCCGCGGTTGTCGTCACGACGGTCGTCACGGCGGAAGCCGCCACGGTCGCCACCACGGTCACGGTCGAAACCGCCACCACGGTTGTCGCGGCGCTCGTAGTTGCCCCGCTCGTCGCGGCGCTCGAAGCGCTCGGTGCGCTCCTCGACGGCCGGCGCGGCCGCGAGCTCCGCCGCGACCTCGGCCTCGGCGGCCTCGGTCGCCTCGGCGACGGCGGCCTCCGGGTCCTCACCGCGCTCGCGGGCGGCGCGGGCGACCAGGCGCTCGGCCTCCTCGCGCAGCTCGACGGCACGGCGCTGGACGCGCTCCAGCTGCTTGGTCAGCTCGGCGACCTCGCGCTCGGCCTGCTTGGCGGCGTTGTTCGCGGAGTCCGCCTGCACCTCGGTCAGCGACCGGGCGCCGGTGATCTCGGCGACCTCGGGGTCGAAGGCACCGGCACCGCCGACGATGTGGCGCGAGGCGTCGACGCCCGCGTCCTCCATCAGACGGAAGATCTGGCGGCGCTGGTGCGGCAGGGCCAGGGAGACCACGACACCGGAGCGGCCGGCACGGGCGGTACGGCCCGAGCGGTGCAGGTAGTCCTTGTGGTCGCCGGCCGGGTCCACGTTGAGGACCAGGTCGATGCCGTCGACGTGGATGCCGCGGGCGGCGACGTCGGTGGCGACGAGGACGTTGACGTAACCGTCCTTGAAGTCGGCCAGGGTGCGGGTGCGCGCGCCCTGGGTCATGCCGCCGTGCAGGGCGTCCGCCTTCACGCCGGAGTCGCGCAGCTGCTCGGCGACGCGGTCGGCGCCCAGCTGGGTGCGGACGAAGATGATGGTGCGGCCCTTGCGGGCGGCGATGGCGGCGGTGACCGGAGCCTTGTCCTTCGGCTTCACGACCAGCACGTGGTGGGTCATGGTGGTGACCGCGCCGGCCGACGGGTCGACCTCGTGCGTGACCGGGTTCACCAGGTAGCGCTTGACCAGGCTGTCGATCTCGTTCTCCAGGGTGGCGGAGAAGAGCAGGCGCTGGCCGCCGGCCGGGACCTGGTCGAGGAGCTCGGTGACCTCGGGCAGGAAGCCCAGGTCGGCCATCTGGTCGGCCTCGTCGAGGACCGCGATCTTGACCTGCTCCAGGGAGCAGGCGCCGCGGTTGATGATGTCGCGCAGGCGGCCCGGGGTGGCGACGAGGATGTCGACGCCGCGCTCCAGGGCGTAGATCTGGTTGCCCATCGACGTACCGCCGCAGACGACCTTCATCTTCAGGCCGAGCACGTCGCCGTACGGCTGGAGGGCGTCCGCGACCTGCATCGCGAGCTCACGGGTCGGGGTCAGGATGACGCCGCGGGGCTTCTTCTTGTCGGTGTAGCCGCCGGCCAGGGTGGCCAGGAGCGGCAGACCGAAGGAGAGGGTCTTGCCGGAGCCGGTGCGGCCGCGGCCGAGGATGTCCTTGCCGGCCAGGGCGTCCGGGATGGTCGCGGCCTGGATCGGGAACGGGGTGGTGACACCGTTCTGCGCGAGCTTGCGCACGACGCCCTCGGGCAGGCCCAGGTCGCCGAAGGTGATGGTGGGCTCGTCGGCCTCGACCTCGTCGACCTCGTCGGTCTCGTCGAAGGAGGCGTCGGTGCCGGCCTGGTCGTTCGTCACGTCGGCCTCGAAGGCCTCGATGGCTTCGTCCACCGCAAGGGTGTCGACGGCGTCGATCGAGTCGTTCTCGGGCATGACGGAGCGGTCAGAACTGGAAATGGACATGCGAATGCGAAAACCTTCCGGAGTCTCGGCACGCGCCCAAACTCCGTGAATCGCAAATTCGACCGCCTCAATGCGGTCAGTCACGGCAAGGGAGAGTACGCGCCACACGGCGCTCTTCGGGTTCGGCGCCGGGCAATGGGATCAAACGATCTATAACCATACGCACCTCCCCCCCACCGTGGCAAGTCGATCGCCTGTGATCCGGCCCGCACTGCACCGTCCGGACCCCGGCGATCACCCGCTACGCGTCTCCTGCCTGCGGTGATGCCGGCGCGGCCGGGTCCCCGCCGGCCACCGGCGCCGCGGGCCGCTGCCCGGCCGCCTGCGGCTGCGGCTCGGGCGCCTGGGTCGGCTCGGGCTCGGCGGTGGCCGGCGGTGTGGTCGGCGGGTCCACCGGCGGGGTGGTCGGCGGATCGACCGGCGGGGTCGGCTC
>NZ_JAJAUZ010000096.1 GCF_020532645.1 Streptomyces bambusae | reverse complement strand
GGGGGGGGCGCCGGGGCCCCCCCCCCCCGCCCCCCCCCCCCACCCCCCCCGGCGAGGCTGGAGTGGGCCCCGGTTCGCCTCGAACTACCCCAGCCGCAGGGGGCTGGGAGGGGGCCTGGCGAGGCGGGACCTGGCCGGGGTTCGCACCGGGCCCCGCCCGGACCCGCGCGCTCAGCGGAGAGCGGTGCGCTTGTCCGTCCGGTACGTCGCGACCAGGGCCAGGCAGATCATGGCGATGGCGACGCGTCCCGAGGCCTGCAGCAGCGGCCCGCGGAGCAGGATGAAGGAGTAGCCCGCGACGAGCGGGACGACCACCGAGATCAGGCTGCCGGGCGGGGACCGCCGGGTGGCCCGTTTCGCGTACCGGCGGTCGACGCGGGAGGCCGCGTACCCCATGCCGAGGAGGCCGGCGCCCATGCCGACCGGGCCGAAGTCGATCCACAGCTCGGCCCAGATCGGCGAGGACAGGTTGGTGTTGACGGTGCCCATCCACTGGCCGACCATCACGCCGGTGTCGCGCGGCTTGTCCGGCCACACCGAGCGGGGCACCGCGAAGAACACCGAGCCGGCGAGCTGGCGCCCGTAGAAGTGGCCGGGGCCGGAGTTCACGAAGGTGATGGTGTTCGCGAACATGCCGACCTGGTCGTAGTCCTTGAGCGCCATCGGCTCCAGGACGGAGGTGGTCTCCACCGGCTTGTAGTTCTTCTCGTCGTACCGGAAGCGGTCCGCGAACGGGAAGATGATCAGGGCCACGACCACGCCCATGGACAGCGCCACCCGGTACATCGCGGCGCTCACCGGGAAGACGGTGAACAGCAGCGCGAACATCACGGTGAGGAACCAGTACCGCGGGTTCGAGATCGGGTTGTTGACGATGATGTTGAGGACGGCGAGCGCGCCGGTGGTCGCGATGACCGACGGCATCCTGCGGGCGCGGGTCGAGGTGACCAGCCACCGGGTGTAGCAGAGCAGCGCGAGCAGGGCCGGCACGGTGCCGAAGCCGCGCAGGAAGGCCTGGCCGGCCTGCCCGTCGTCGGCCGAGACGCCCGCCTCCGCGATGCCCGCGATGATCTCCTGGCGGCTGCTGAAGAACACGGCGGGGCCGCCGAGCTTCATGATGAGCATCCCGCTGCCCAGGAACGCGAAGACGGTCAGCAGCTGCAGCCGCCGCTTGTGGACCATCATCGGCCGCGGCTCCTCGCGGCCGCCCTGGGCCCGTCCCGAGGGCCGGTGCCGGGCCAGCAGCGCGCCCACGTCGAAGCAGATGCAGCCGAGCAGCACCAGGGCGATGGCCGCCGTCAGGTCGGTGCGCGGCCCCACCACGGGGGTGGGCACCTGGCCGAGGACGGCCTGGGCGAGCGGGGCGACGCCCATCGCCATGTAGACGAACAGCCAGAACGAGCCCTGGAGGAGCTTGCGGCGGCTGGTGAGCACCATGGCGGAGAGCCGGGCGCCGGAGTACATGGTGAGGGCGAGCTGGAGGTAGAAGGCGCCGTCCTTGGCGCCCGCCCCGGACTGCACCGCCACCATCAGCGGCAGGAAGACCGTGAAGCCGAGGGCCAGCGGCACCGACAGGGCGCGCGAGAGCAGGGTCCGGGGCGTGGTGACCCGGCCCCACTGCTGTTCGTCCGCGGGGCCGGTGCGACGGTCCGCGGACGGTCCGGGCGCGGCCGCCGGCGTGCGTGTGTCCGTTGCCAACCGTGCTCCCGCCCCGTGCCTTGAGTTCGGCCGCAGTCTAGTCCGCTGCAACCCGATAATGTGAGCGGTCGGTGCCCGGGGTGGTGCCGGTGTGGGGGTGAATGATGCGTGATCTCCCGGCCTTCACGCTGGCCGGCTACGAGAAGGGCCGCGGTCTGCTGGTGCAGGCGCTGTGGTTCGCCGTGATGAACACGGTCTTCATGGCCTGGTTCTGCCCGGCCCGGCTGCGGGTGGCCCTGCTGCGGGCGTTCGGCGCGCAGATCGGCACCGGGGTGCTGATCCGGCACCGGGTGCGGGTGCTGTGGCCGTGGAAGCTGACCGTGGGCGACCACACGTGGATCGGCGAGGGCGCCTGGCTGCTGAACCTGGAGCCGGTCGTCATCGGGGCGAACGTGTGCCTGTCGCAGGAGGCCCTGCTGTGCACGGGCAGCCACGACCACCGGGCCGCCGACTTCCGCTACCGCAACGCCCCGATCACCGTCGAGGACGGTGCGTGGGTGGCCGCCCGGGCGACCGTGCTCGCGGGCGTCACCATCGGCCGGCACGCCGTCGCGGGCGCCGGCGCCGTGGTCCACAAGGACCTGCCCGAACTGACCCTGCAGACCGCCGACGGCTCCCGCCGCGCGGTGGAGGAGCCCAAATGAGAGTCCTGCACGCCGTCACCCTGCACTCCCCCACCCATGCGTTCGGCGGGCCGGTGCGGGTCGCGCTGAACCTGGCCAAGGGGCTGCGGGCGCGCGGCCACGAGGCGGCGCTGCTGGCGCTCGGCGAGGGCTTCGACCCGATGCCCGCCGAGGTCGAGGGCGTTCCGGCGCGGCTCTACCCGGCGCGGCGGCTGCTGCCGCTGGGCTTCAGCGGTATGACCTCGCCGGCGCTGCTGGCGCAGGCCGGGCGGCTCGTGCGCGATGCCGACCTGGTCCACGTCCACCTGGCCCGCGACCTGGTGACGCTGCCGGTGGCGCTGGCCGCGCTGCGGCACGGCAAGCCGCTGGTGCTGCAGACCCATGGCATGGTCGACCCCAGCGAGAAGCTGCTCGCGAAGGTCCTCGACGCGGTGGCGGTGCGCCGGGTGCTGCGCGGCGCGGGCGCGGTGTTCTACCTGACGCCGCACGAGCGGACCGGCCTGGACGCCGTCCTGGGTGCGCCGCTGGGCACGGCCGTACGGCTGGTCAACGGCACGCCCGCGCAGGAGGAACGGCCGGAGCTGTCCGGTCCGCCGCGGATCCTGTACGCGGCGCGGCTGCAGGCCCGGAAGCGGCCGGTGGACTTCGTGGATGCGGCGGCCGAGGTGCTGCGGACGCATCCGGAGGCGCAGTTCACGGTGGCGGGGCCCGACGAGGGTGAGCTGCCGGCGGTGGAGCGGCGGATCGCGGAGCTGGGGCTGACCGGGCGGATTTCCGTACCGGGGTCGCTGAGCAGCGAGAACGTGCTGAAGGAGCTGCGGCGTTCGCACGTGTACGTGCTGCCGTCGGTGGACGAGCCGTTCCCGATGTCGGTGCTGGAGGCCCTGTCGGTGGGCGTGCCGTCGGTGGTGACGCACTCCAACGGGCTGGCGAAGGACATCGCGGCGGCCGGCGCGGGCCGGGCCGTGGAGCCGGGTCCGGCGGGCGTGGCGGCGGCGGTGCTGGAGCTGCTCGACGAGCGGGAGAACCAGGCCGCGTCGGCGGCCGCCCGGAAGCTGGCGGCCGGTTCGTTCTCGATGGACGCGGTCCTGGACACCCTGCTGGACCGGTACGCCGGGATCCTCTCGTCGCGGTGACGCGCGGATCCCGGCGTGGCGGACGGACCTACGCCGGGATCCAGGCGTAGCAGCCGGTGGAGATGAACTCTGCGGTGCCCGACGGCACCGTGGCGGTGATCTTCGCGCCGGGCTTGGCGCCGGGGCCGGGGCCGGCCTCCAGGTTCTTGCCGCCGCTGCCCTTGGCCTGCCAGGTGCAGTCGGGGCCCGGGGTGAGGGCGCGGTAGCTGCCCGCGGACGGGTTCTTCAGCACGCCGTCGGTGAAGCCGGTCTCGGCGGTCGCCAGTACGGGCTTCAGCTCCGGGCACAGGTGCGGGATGGCGGCCTTCGCGGCCGGGATCTCGCCGGCGATGATCGACGCGACGGCGGCGTCCTTGTCGCGCTTGGCGGTACGGGCGACCCGCTGGCACGCCTCCTGACCGCTCTGCAGGACGGCGGCCGGGTCGGTCTTCTCGGGCACGCGGCCGCTGAGGTACTTCTTCTCTTCCTTGGTGAACGTGCCGGTGACCGGCTTCAGCGCGTCGTCGGAGACCACGGGCCCGGTCGGCTTGGCCGCCGGGGGCGCGGTCTTCGCGGGCGGCGGGGTGGGTTCGGTGACCGCCTCGGACGTGGCGGTGGGCACCGCGGCGTGCGGCTTGCCGGCCTCGTCGGCGTCGCCGCCGCCGGAGCTGCAGGCGGTCAGGGAGAGGGCGGCGGCCAGGAGGACCGCGGCCGCGGAGCGCCGGTTCAGGGGACGCATAGGTGGCTCCAGTGGTACTGGGTCAATCGGTGTGGTGCGGGTACGGGTGCGGGGCCCGGCCGGAGGGACCGGGCCCCGCACCCCCGTTCGGCCTGCGGTTACTGCGGGCCGAAGGTGAGGATCAGCTGCGGAGTGCCCTCCGCCGCGGTGGACTCCGAGGACCAGAGCCACAGCGCGTCGCTGCCGTTGGTGGTCAGGCCGAGGCTGTAGTCGGCGGTGCCCAGCGCGGCGGACACCTTGGCGGTGTCCAGGTCGATGCTGTGGATCGCCGAGCCGTCCGGCACGCCCGCGAGGGTGCCGAGGGCGGGCGAGCCCAGCGCCGGCTTGGTCGCGAAGGTGCTGGTGCCGCTCCAGGGCTCGTCGACCGGGACCACGGAGATGGTGTCGGCGGTGCCGGCACCCGCGGCCGTGGAGGTCTTGATCTGCAGCGAGGCGGCCTTGAGGACCTGGCCCGCCGGCGCGGCCGGCAGGTTGAACCGCAGGTAGGACTCGTACAGCGAGCCGCTGCCGCGGACGGCCATCGAGGTGGAGGTGCCGTACGACGTGCTCGGGGCGCCCTGGTTGATGTAGGTGTCCTCGGTCGCGGAGACCTCGGAGACCGAGTCGGAGGGGGCCTTGGCCAGGTTGTAGTGGTTCTGGACCTGGCTCTGGGTGAGCGCGCTCGGGTAGACGGCGGTCTCGTCGATCAGACCGGCGAAGAAGTTGCTGGTCGGACGGTTCGGCCAGTTGGCGAGGTTGTCGCCGCCGACGTGCCAGAAGCCCGCGTAGTTCTGGTGCGTGGTGTAGCCGAGGGTGCCCTTGTTCTGGCCGTCCACGTACAGCGCCATGCCCGAGGGGCCCTGGGTGGCGACCACGTGGTGCCACTTGTTGTCGTTGTACGTGTCGAAGAGACCCGTGGTGATGGTGCGGGTGGAGCCGTTGTAGACGCCGAAGGCCAGCCGGCCCGCGTTCGTCATGTAGATCTGCTTGTCGTACGAGCCGCTGTTGCGGGTCGTGTTGTTGCCGAAGCCGATCAGCTTGCCGCCGCGCGTGGTGTTCGTCTTGAACCAGGTCTCCAGGGTGTAGCTGGCGCCCACGAACTGGCGCTTGTCGCTGTGGAGCTTCTGGCTGGTGCCGTTGAAGGCGATGGCCGTGCTCGCACCGGTGACCGCGCCGGGGGTCTGGCGCAGCGCCGGGGCGTTGATGTGCAGGCCGCTGGTGTTGCCGGACACCGAGGAGTCGGCGACGAACGGGGTGACCTTGTCGTCGTAGCGCCAGTACAGGCTGGCACCGTCGGTGCGGACCTGGTTCGGGTACGACTGCACCGAGGCCGGGACGGCGACCGTGGCGGTGGCCGACAGGGCGCTGGTGTTGCCGGCCGCGTCGGTGGCGGTCACCCGGTAGCTGTAGGACTGGCCGGCCTTGACCGTGGTGTCGGTCCAGGAGGCCTGCGGGCGCTCCCACTCCAGCGAGTCGGCGGCCACGGTGGCGATCGGGGTGCCCGAGCCGTTGCGGTAGATCTTGTACGTCAGCTTGCTGTCGTCGGCGTCGTAGCTGGTGCGCCAGCGGACCTGGGCCTCACCGGGCTTGACGCTGTCGGCGCTGGCCACCGGGACGGTCGGGGCGCCGACGTCGCCGGTGGAGGCGAAGCGGGTCAGGGCCTGCTGCTCCTTGCCGTTGATGAGCGTGAACTCACCGCCGACCCACATGTAGCGGACGCCGTCCTTCTCCGCCACGGACATCACGCGCGGGCCGATGCCCTCGCCGAGGCCGTCGTTGGCGGTGGGGTGCCAGCCGAGCTTGCCGGGGCCGCGCACGTAGCCGCCCTCGGGCGCGGGGGCGGCGCCGGTGTGGTCGGTCGGCTGCGCGAGCAGGAAGTGGCGCTTGCCGTCGGGGTACTCCAGCTCGGTGGAGCAGTCGTGCGCGTGCGAGGAGCTGTAGAGCACGCCGTCGTACGGCAGCACGTACTGGGTGGCGCCGAGGCAGCGGTCGCGCCACTTCTCGGAGAAGTCGGTCAGCCGGATGCCGGAGCGGCCGTCGAAGACGCCGCCGCCGGAGCCCTCGCTGCCGGTGTAGATGCCCGTGGCGTCGGTCGCGATGTCCTTGACGACCGAGTTCGTCGGGAAGTACCCGTTCGGGTAGGTCTTGGTCAGGGCGCCGGTGGTGGCGTCGACGACGGCCAGCGCGTGCGAGTTGGCGCCGTTGACGGTGAAGAAGTCACCGCCGATGACCACGTTCTTGCCGTCGGGGGTGACCTCGACGGCCCGGCCCGGCTCGTCCGCGTTGGCGGTGAAGGGCTTGAGGGCGCCGGTGGCGGCGTCGACCGCGGCGAAGCGCTCGCGGGTCTGGTCCTCCACCGTCCCGAAGTCGCCGGCCGCGTACAGGGTGTCGTCGGTGACGGCGAGCGCGCGGACGGTGGCGGGGAACGCCGGGTGGAACGCGGGCTTGGGGGCGCAGCTCTCGATGTCGATCGCGGCGACGCTGTTGACCGGGACGCCGTTGACGGCGCCGAAGTAGCCGGCCGCGTAGAGGGTCTTCTCGTCCTTGGAGACCACGAGGGCGCGGACCGTGGCGGTGCCCTCGCCGACGGTGAAGGACAGCTTGCAGTCGGTCGGCGCACCGGTCGCGGCGTCGAGCGCCGCGAAGTTCACGGCCTCCTGCTCGGTGCCGCTGCCGGCGCCCTCCGGCGGGCGGACCGCGGAGAAGGTGCCGCCGGCGAAGACGGTGCCGCCCGCCTGGGCCATCGCCCAGACGATCCCGTTCGGCTGCCAGGTCGGCAGGTCGTCCGCGGTGAAGCCGACCGGAGCGGTGACGGCGGACGCCTGCGGCATCAGCAGCACTCCGACTCCGGCCCCGCCGGCCGCGAGAGAGAAAGCGAGGGCGGCAGTCAGCCCTCTGGATCTACGCATGAGCCCCCCAGGGCGCAGTGGCCCGGTTCTCGAATGGCTGGATTTATACGAACAGCCATATGTACTCGCGCAGACTAGGGCTCAAGCGTGGGTGCGTCACCCCACTTGACCCCATCCATACCAACCGGCACAGGCGATGCGGTGCACTATCGGGGCACTGCGGACATACGGCGACAAGTCCTGGTCACCGCCTGTAGGCGGTGACCCGGACATGCAAACTCTAGGGGGTCAGCGGTCGATCCGTACGGCGACCCCGGCCAACTGGTCCTCCACCTGACGGACGTCCGCGTCCACCATGATCCTGGCCAGTTCCTCCACCAGAACCGTCGGCTTCCAGCCGAGCAGCTCCTGGGCCTTGCTCGCGTCGCCGATCAGTGCATCGACCTCGCTGGGGCGCTCGTACTTGGCGTCGTAGCGGACGTACTCCTGCCAGTCGAGGCCGACGTGCGCGAAGGAGGACTCGACGAACTGGCGGACGGTGGCGGGCACGCCGGTGGCGACCACGTAGTCGGTGGGCACGTCCTGCTGGAGCATGCGCCACATGGCGTCGACGTACTCGGGGGCGTAGCCCCAGTCGCGGACCGCGTCGAGGTTGCCGAGGTACAGCTCGCTCTGGAGGCCGGCCTTGATGCGGGCCACCGCGCGGGTGATCTTGCGGGTCACGAAGGTCTCGCCGCGGCGCGGGGACTCGTGGTTGAAGAGGATGCCGTTGACCGCGAACATGTCGTACGCCTCGCGGTAGTTCACGGTGGTCCAGTACGCGAAGACCTTGGCGGCGCCGTACGGGCTGCGCGGGTGGAACGGGGTCTGCTCGTTCTGCGGCGGCGGGGTCGAGCCGAACATCTCCGAGGACGAGGCCTGGTAGATGCGGGTGTCGATGCCGCTGGCCCGGATGGCCTCCAGCAGGCGCAGCGCGCCGAGGCCGGTGACGTCGCCGGTGTAGAGCGGGGCGTCGAAGGAGACCCGCACGTGCGACTGGGCGCCCAGGTTGTAGACCTCGTCGGGCCGGATCTCGCGGAGCAGGTTCACCAGGGCCACGCCGTCCGAGAGGTCCGCGTGGTGCAGCACGAAGGACCGGTTGGCCGTGTGCGGGTCCTGGTAGATGTGGTCGATCCGCTCCGTGTTGAAGCTGGACGAGCGCCGCACGAGCCCGTGCACCTCGTAGCCCTTGGAGAGCAGGAGCTCCGCCAGGTAGGAGCCGTCCTGGCCGGTGACTCCGGTGATCAGTGCTGTCTTGCTCATGGGCGCTTCCCCCAGGGAGAGTGTGTGATTCGTACAGAATTGCGGGGTTCGTCCCCAGCGGTCGGAGCAAGCCTGGCATGATCCGGTGCATGACTGCATCGCTGCCGTACCTGCCCACGCACGCCCGTGTCTTCGTCGCGGGCCACCGCGGCCTCGTGGGGTCCGCGGTCGCCCGGCGGCTCACCGCCGACGGCCACGAGGTGATCACCCGCGGCCGCACCGAACTCGATCTCCGCGACGCCGCGGCCACCGAGAGCTTCCTGAAGGACGTCCGCCCCGACGCGGTCGTCCTGGCCGCGGCCAAGGTCGGCGGCATCATGGCGAACAGCACCTATCCGGTGCAGTTCCTGGAGGACAACCTGAAGATCCAGCTCAGCGTGATCGCCGGCGCGCACGCCGCCGGGGTGAACCGGCTGCTGTTCCTCGGTTCGTCCTGCATCTACCCGAAGCTGGCTCCCCAGCCGATCAGCGAGGACGCCCTGCTGACCGGTCCGCTGGAGCCCACCAACGAGGCCTACGCGCTCGCCAAGATCGCCGGCATCGTCCAGGTCCAGTCGTACCGGAAGCAGTACGGGGCCTCGTACATCTCGGCCATGCCGACGAACCTCTACGGTCCGGGCGACAACTTCGACCTGGAGACCTCGCACGTGCTGCCCGCGCTCATCCGCCGCTTCCACGAAGCCGCGGCCGAGGGGCGCGAGGAGGTCACCCTGTGGGGCACCGGCACCCCGCGCCGGGAGTTCCTGCACGTGGACGACCTGGCGGCGGCCTGCGCCGTGCTGCTGTCGTCGTACGACGGGGACGAGCCGGTCAACATCGGCTGCGGGGACGACCTGACGATCAAGGAGCTGGCCGAGACGGTCGCCGAGGTGACCGGCTTCACCGGCCGGCTGGCCTGGGACACGTCCAAGCCGGACGGGACCCCGCGCAAGCTGCTGGACGTGACCCGCCTGACCTCCCTGGGCTGGAAGCCCGCGATCCCGCTGAAGGACGGGATCGCGGCGACCTACCGGTGGTGGCGCGAGCAGGGCTGATCTCACGGACACGGGCTCCTCAGTACGCTCCGCGGCCGTCGACGACGGCGCGGAACGTACGGGCCACCACGTCGACGTCACTGGTGAAGGACCAGTTGTCGACGTACTGCAGGTCCAGCTGGATCGTCTCGTCCCAGGACAGGTCCGAGCGACCGCTGATCTGCCACAGGCCCGTCATGCCCGGCCGCACGGTGAGCCGGCGCAGCTCGACCTCGTCGTACTGCGCCACCTCCTCGGGCAGCGGCGGGCGCGGACCGACCAGCGACATGTCGCCGGTGAGCACGTTGATCAGCTGCGGCAGCTCGTCGAGCGAGGTGCGGCGCAGCAGCCGGCCGGCCCGGGTGATCCGCGGGTCGCGGCGCATCTTGAACATGTGGCCGTCGTTCTCGTTCGCCGCGGCCAGCTCGCTCTTGAGCCGGTCGGCGTCGACGACCATGGTGCGGAACTTCCACATCGTGAACGGCTCGCCGTCGCGGCCGATCCGGCGCTGCCGGTAGAAGGCGGGGCCGGGCGAGCCCAGCCGGATCGCGGCGACGATGCCGAGGAAGACGGGGGCGAGCACCAGCAGCCCGAGTCCGGCGCCGGCCCGGTCGAGGACGGACTTGAGCACCGGCTGGATGCCGCGGCTGACCGGCGGGGCCACCCGGAGCACGGCGAGGCCGCCGGCCGAGACGGTCTCCAGGCGCTTGGGCGAGACCTCGACCAGCCCCGGGAAGACCGCGAGTTCGAGGCCCTGGTCGTGCAGGGCCCAGGCGATCCGGCGCAGCCGCTCGCCGGCGATCCGGGCGCCGGGCGCCACGAGGACCAGGTCGGCGTGGTGGCCGGCGACGGCCGCGAGCACGGCGGCGGCGTCCTCGCCGGCGGCCTCGGGCATGGTGCCCGCGATCCGCGCGGCCTCGGGGACCCCGCTGGTGAGCGCGCCGGAGCCGACCGGGATGACGCCGACGACGACGTACGGGTGGTCGGTGCGGGCGGCGAGGTGGTCGATGACGCTCTCGGCGGCCCCGGGCTCGCCGACGACGAGGACCCGGCTGACGGCCTGGGCCTCGCGGCGGGCGGCGCTCAGGTGCCGGTAGGTCAGCTTGTGGCAGGCCACGGTGATCAGGAGGGCGGGCAGCAGGGCGCCGAGGGCGGCCAGCCGCGGGGTGCTCTCCTCGATCGCAGCCCGGGCCACGGCGAGTACGCCGATCAGAATCAGCCAGTCGTGGAGTACGGGCAGCACCCCGCGGGACTCGCCGAGCGCCCGGAATGCGTACCGGCGGCGGACGGCCTGTATGCCGGTCCAGGCGAGTGCGGCGGCGACCGCGCAGTACACCGGCCTGGCCTGCTGGGCCGCGTCGAAGACGAGGGCCACGGGCACGCCGGCGCCGACCAGGTCGGCGGTGACGGCGGCCGGCAGGTACCAGCGGGCCTTGTCGCCCAGGCCACGGCGGTTCACTTCGGTCACGGGTCCTGATCTGGCCACTTGTGGAGCGGAAACGTGAACATGCCTCATGGGCCCCCCTGGCACGTCGGTTGGATGGCACGCGCCCCCGCTCGCCGTTTCCCCGGACGACGCGCGACTGACGCACCGGGAAACAGTACGACAAACACCCGTACGAGAATCGCCGTTTACGCGAACGAGACCCCTCGTTTCTCGTTCGTTAACGGGCGGTACCTCTCGTTCCACTTCCAGTGACGGATCGAAAGCACATCCAGGTGAATTGTTCGTATAGCGGACCTTCATCTTCGGACAACGAACGATTTCCGGCCAACCTTTTGACGCGGCCCTGACATCCACACATCTCGGGTGGCACTCTTCCACAGCATTCCTCGCACAGCCCTGCTCTGCCCGGAGGCCTACCCAGCCATCCGGAACCCCCCTTGCAGAAGGAGTCTGCGTTGAGTCCCACCCCCCACCGGCGTGCCACCGCGGCCGGCGCACTCGTCGCCGCGGCCGCCATGCTGGCCGTCGGCATCCAGGCCGGATCCGCCAATGCCGACGCCACCGCGTCGCAGGCCGCTCCCGCCGCCCGTCCCAACCCGGGCAAGGCGAACCTGAAGCTCAGCCCCTCGCAGCGCGCCTCCCTCATGGCCGACGCCTCGGCGGACACGGCGCAGACCGCCAAGTCCCTGGGCCTCGGCGCCAAGGAGAAGCTGGTCGTCCGCGACGTCGTCAAGGACGCCGACGGCACGGTCCACACGTCGTACGAGCGCACCTACGCGGGCCTGCCGGTCCTCGGCGGTGACCTCACGGTCCACGCCAAGGGCGCCGCCCAGACCGTCACCAAGGCCTCCCGCCACGCGATCAAGGTGGCCGACACCGGTGCGACGGTGTCGGCCGCGGCCGCGGAGAAGCAGGCCGTCGCCGCCGCGAAGGCCGAGGGCTCCAAGGAGCTCAAGCCCTCCCGCACCGCGCGCAAGGTGATCTGGGCCGCGAGCGGCACCCCGGTCCTCGCGTTCGAGACGGTCGTCGGCGGCTTCCAGCACGACGGCACCCCGAACGAGCTGCACGTGGTCACCAACGCCAAGACCGGCGCGAAGATCGCCGAGTGGCAGGCCGTCGAGACCGGCACCGGCAACACCATGTACAGCGGCCAGGTCACCATCGGCAGCACGCAGTCCGGCAGCACGTGGAACCTCACCGACGCCACCCGCGGCAGCCACAAGACCTACAACCTGAACCGCGGCACCTCCGGCACCGGCACCCTGTTCTCCGGCCCGGACGACATATGGGGCAACGGCAACCCGTCGAACCTGGAGACCGCCGGCGCGGACGCCCACTACGGCGCCCAGCTGACCTGGGACTACTACAAGAACGTGCACGGCCGCAACGGCCTGCGCAACGACGGCGTGGCCCCGTACACCCGGGTCCACTACGGCAACGCCTACGTCAACGCGTTCTGGCAGGACAGCTGCTTCTGCATGACGTACGGCGACGGCGACGGCAACCTCAAGCCGCTGACGTCGATCGACGTGGCCGCGCACGAGATGACCCACGGCCTCACCTCGGTCACCGGCAAGATGAACTACAGCGGTGAGTCCGGCGGCCTCAACGAGGCGACCTCCGACATCATGGCGGCAGCCGTCGAGTTCTACGCCAACAACCCGCAGGACGTCGGCGACTACCTGGTCGGCGAGAAGATCGACATCCGCGGCAACGGCACCCCGCTGCGCTACATGGACAAGCCGAGCAAGGACGGCTCGTCCAAGGACGCCTGGTACTCGGGCATCGGCAGCATCGACGTGCACTACTCCTCCGGCCCGGCGAACCACTGGTTCTACCTGGCCTCCGAGGGCTCCGGCCCGAAGGTCGTCAACGGCGTGAGCTACGACTCGCCGACCTCCGACGGCCTGCCCGTCACGGCCATCGGCCGCGCCGCCGCCGAGAAGATCTGGTTCCGCGCCCTGACGGTCGGCTACTTCACCTCGACCACCAACTACTCGGCCGCCCGCGACGCCACCCTGCGCGCCGCCGGCGACCTGTACGGCGTGGGCTCGGTCACGTACAACAACGCCGCCAACGCCTGGGCCGCGATCAACGTCGGCCCGCGCGTCGTCAACGGCGTGACGGTCACCAACCCCGGCCCGCAGAGCACGGTCACGGGCAGCGCGGTGAACCTGCAGATCCAGGCCACCAGCACCAACCAGGGCGCGCTGAGCTACGCGGCCACCGGCCTGCCGACCGGCCTGTCGATCAACTCGTCCACGGGTCTGATCACCGGTACCGCGGGCACCGCGGGCACGTACAACACCACGGTGACCGTGACCGACTCGGCGAACCAGACCGGGACCGCGTCCTTCGCCTGGACCGTCGGCACCAGCCAGCCGAACGTGTTCGAGAACACGAACGACTACACGATCAGCGACAACGCCACGGTCGAGTCGCCGATCACCGTCAACCGCACGGGCAACGCGTCCAGCGCCCTCAAGGTCGACGTGAACATCGTCCACACCTACGTCGGTGACCTGGTCGTCGACCTGGTGGCCCCGGACGGCTCGGTCTACAACCTGCGCAACCGCACCGGCGGCAGCGCGGACAACATCGTCCAGCAGTTCACCGTGAACGCCTCCTCCGAGGTCGCCCAGGGTGTCTGGAAGCTGCGGGTCCGCGACGCGGCCTCCCTGGACACCGGCTACATCAACAGCTGGAAGCTCACCTTCTGAGGCGGGCCTGAACGGCGGCGGCACCGGTAGCCGGCACCGCCGCACCTGAAGGAAACGGGGAACGGCCCGGGGACTCCACGTCCCCGGGCCGTTCCGCGTCCCCGGGCCGTTCCGCGTTCGCGGTCCGGTCCGCCGCGGCACCGCCGCGCAGCAGCCACAGCACCAGCAGCCCGCCGGCCAGCCCGACGCCGCCCGCCACCAGGTAGGTGTCCCGGAGCCCGGCGGCGAAGGCCTGCTCCACCAGGCGGGCCAGCGCGGCCCGGTCGGCCTCCGGAGCCCGGGCCACCAGCTCCGCGGCCCGGCCGGAGGTCAGCGCGTCCGCCGTCGGGCCCGACCCGTCCGGCAGCGCGCCCCGCAGCCCCGCGTGGAAGACCGCGCCGAGGACGGCGATGCCCAGCGCGCTGCCGAGCTGCCGCGAGGTGTTGAGCGCGCCGCCCGCCATGCCAGCCCGCTGCGGGGCGACGGCCGCCATCGCGGCGGCGGCCATCGCCGGGGTGGCGGTGCCGACGCCGACGCCGGTGACGAGCAGGCCCGGCAGCAGCGCGGTCCACGAGTCGCCGGCGTCCAGCCCGGCCTGGAGCAGCGAGCCGGTGCCCACCAGCAGCAGCCCGCCGCCCACGGTGAGCCGGGCGGGCACCGCGTGCAGGTGCCGGCCGGCCAGCGCCGAGACCAGGAACCCGGCGACGCTCAGCGGCACCAGCGCCAGCCCGGCCCCGACCGGGGTCAGGCCCAGCACCGACTGGAGCCACAGCGAGACGTAGAGGTAGTACGAGAAGGCCGCCGCGGACAGCAGCAGCGAGGCGGCCATGATCCCGGCGAAGGCGGGGCTGCGGAACAGCGCCAGGTCGAGCAGCGGCCGCACGCAGCGGGACTCCACGATCAGGAAGGCGGTCAGCGCGAGGGCGGCCAGGGCGAACAGGCCGAGGGTGGCCGGCGAGGTCCAGCCGTCCTCGGCGCCGCGGATCAGGGCGTACGTGACGGCGGCCGCGGCCACCGTGAAGGCGGCGGTGCCGGGCACGTCCAGGCCCCTGGCGTGCGGGTCGCGGGACTCGGTGAGCGAGCGCAGGGTGACGGCGACGGCCAGGGCGCACAGCGGCAGGTTGACGAAGAAGATCCAGCGCCAGCCGAGGTGCTCGGTGATCAGGCCGCCGGCGATCGGACCGGCGGCCGCGGCGGCCCCGTTGACGGCGCCCCAGACGCCGAAGGCGATCCCGCGGTCCCGGCCGTGGTACGCGTGGGTCAGCAGGGCCATGGTGGTGGCGTACATGGCGGCCGCGCCGGCGCCCTGCACGGCGCGGAAGGCGATGAGGGTGCCGGGGCCGCCGGCCAGGCCGCAGGCGAGGGAGGCGGCGGCGAACACGCCGAGGCCGGCGAGGTAGGTGCGGCGGCGGCCGGACCGGTCGGCCACCGCCCCGGCGCCGAGCAGCAGGGCCGCGAGGGCGAGGGCGTAGACGTCCATGACCCACTGCAGGCCGGCGAACCCGGTGTGCAGGTCGGCGGCCATGTCGGGGAGGGCGACGGTGACGATGGTGACGTCCACCAGGAGCATGAACGCCCCCAGGCACACCGCGGTGAGCGGGAGCCACTTGCGCATGGGTTCTCCTCGGATGCGTTGGGGGCTCCAAGGTGGCAGCGCAGCCACGCGTTTCCCTTGCCGGACGGCTGGTTCCGGCGGTTTTCTGCGGTGCCGGGGCCTGGGATGCTGGAAACCGTGTACTCCTCGGTTCTGGACGAATTCGACCGGGCGCTGGTGCAGGCCCTGGTGATCGACGGGCGGGCGCCGTTCAGCCGGCTCGCGGAGGTGCTGGGCTTCACCGACCAGAAGGTGGTGCGGCGCTACCGGCGGCTGCGCGGCGACGGCCTGGTCCGGGTGATCGGGGTGCCGTACGGGCGGCGGGTGGGCCTGTTCGAGTCGTGGGTGCGGGTGCAGTGCGCGCCGGACGCGGCGCTGCCGGTGGCCGAGGCGCTGGCCCGGCGGCCCGACACGGCGTGGGTGAGCCTGGGTTCGGGCGGTACGGAGATCCACTGCATCACGAAGGCGCGGTCCCGGGAGGACCGGGACGACCTGCTGCTGGAGAAGCTGCCGCGGACCCGGCGGGTGACCGGGATCAGTGCGCACACCCTGCTGCGGATGTTCGCGGGCGGGCCGCACTGGGTGGGGGCGGACCTGCTGAGCGCCGGGCAGCAGGCCCGGCTGCGGGCCGGGCGGCCGTCGTTCGCGCCGGACGCGGCGCGGCCGCCGGTGCCGCACGTGCTGGACGCGGCGGAGCGGGCGATGCTCGCGGTGCTGGGCCGGGACGGGCGGGCCGGATATCCGGAACTGGCGGCCGCCGCCGGGCTGTCGGAGACCACGGCCCGGCGGCGGCTGGCACAGCTGCGGGAGGGCGGGGCGCTGTACTTCGACGTGGAGGTGATCCCGCGGCAGCTGGGCTTCCACACGGTGGCGACACTGCTGCTGACGGTGCCGCCGGCCCGGCTGGCGGCGGTGGGCCAGGCGCTGGCCGGGCATCCGGAGGTGCCGTTCGCGGCGGCGGTCACCGGGGCGGCGAACCTCCTGGCGGTGGCGGTGTGCCGGGACACGGACGCGCTGTACGCCTACCTGACCGAGCGGATCGGCGGGGTCGAGGGGGTCCGGCAGGTGGAGACCATCCCGACCCTGAGGAACCTGAAGCGGGCCGGGATGCTCGTGGAGGACGACCGGCTGGTGGATCCGCCGGCCGTGCCCTGAGGGACGGCGGGGGCGGGCCGGGCCCGCCCCCGGGTGTCACCTGAGGACCACCCCCGGCCCCTCCCCGCCGGGGTCGAGCGGGGCGGTCAGCAGGCCGAGTTCGGCGGGGGTGGCCAGGAGGGGGTGGGAGGGCAGGATGCGGACGGTGTAGCCGAAGGGGCCGGTGCGGTCGAGGGCGAGCGGGCCCTCGTACACCCAGCGGCCGTCCAGGTCGGGCCCGGAGGCCGGTTTGAGCGGGAAGGTGCGGGCGTCGGCGATGACGTCCGCGGCGTCCACCCGGCCGGCCACGGCCTGCACCTCGACCTCGTCGGGGGCGAGCACGTCGAGGGTGACCTGCACCCGCAGGGTCAGGGTGGCGCCGAGTTCGGCGGTACCGCCGACCGGTGCGGCGGCCGCGGCCTCCACGTGGTCGACGGAGACCCGCGGCCAGGCGGCCCGTACCCGGCCCTTCCAGGCGGCCAGTTCGCGGGCGGCGCCGGGCGTCAGGGCCCGGTGGGCGAGGGCGGCGGGCGCGTACAGCCGGTCGACGTACTCCCGCACCATGCGTCCCGCGAGCACCTTGGGCCCGAGGGAGACCAGGGTCCGGCGGACCATCTCGATCCAGCGGGCGGGCAGTCCGGCCCCGGCCCCGCCGGCCTGCCGGTCGTAGAACCGGGGGGCGACGCGCTGCTCGACGAGTTCGTACAGGGCCGCCGCCTCCAGGTCGTCGCGGCGGTCCTCGTCGGTGCCGTGGCCGTCGGCGGTGGGGATGGCCCAGCCGAAGTCGGGCTCGAACCACTCGTCCCACCAGCCGTCCAGCACCGACAGGTTGAGGCAGCCGTTGAGCGCGGCCTTCATCCCGCTGGTGCCGCAGGCCTCCAGGGGGCGCAGCGGGTTGTTCAGCCAGACGTCGCAGCCGGGGTAGAGCTTCTGCGCCATGGCCATGCCGTAGTCGGGGAGGAACACGATCCGGTGCCGCACCCGGGGGTCGTCGGCGAACCGTACGAGTTCCTGCACGAGCCGCTTGCCGCCGTCGTCGGCGGGGTGCGCCTTGCCGGCCACCACGATCTGCACCGGCCGCTCCGGGTCGAGGAGCATCCGGCGCAGCCGCTCGGGGTCGCGGAGCATCAGCGTCAGCCGCTTGTACGAGGGCACCCGGCGGGCGAAGCCGATGGTGAGCACGTCGGGGTCGAGCACCCCGTCCACCCAGCCGAGTTCGGCGTCGCCGGCCCCGCGCTGCCGCCAGGACGCGCGCAGCCGGTCCCGCACCTCCAGGACGAGCTGCTCGCGCAGGACCCGGCGCAGGTCCCAGATCTCCTGGTCGGGGATGTCGGCGACGGCGTCCCAGCGGGCGGAGCCGCCGACGGACAGGGCGTCCTCGGCGCGGCCGGCGCCGACCTGGCGGGCGCCGAGACGCATCACCTCGGGCGCCACCCAGGTCGGGGCGTGCACCCCGTTGGTGACGGACGTGATCGGCACGTCCTCGGGGTCGAACCCGGGCCACAGGCCGGCGAACATCTCCCGGCTGACCGCGCCGTGCAGGGTGGAGACGCCGTTGGCGCGCTGGGCGAGCCGCAGGCCCATGACGGCCATGTTGAAGACGCCGGGGTCGCCGCCGGGGTGGGTCTCGCGGCCGAGTTCGAGGATCTTCTCGACGGGCAGGCCGGTCAGTTCGCCGCCTTCGCCGAAGTGGCGGGCGACCAGGGCCCGGTCGAAGCGGTCGATGCCGGCGGGGACGGGGGTGTGGGTGGTGAAGACGGTGCCGGCCCGGACCGCCTCGACGGCCGCCTCGAAGCCGAGTCCGTCCTCGCCGAGTTCCCTTATGCGTTCGAGTCCGAGGAAGCCGGCGTGTCCCTCGTTGGTGTGAAACACCTCGGGCTGCGGGTGCCCGGTCAGCGCGCAGTACGTGCGCACCGCGCGCACGCCGCCGATGCCGAGCAGCATCTCCTGGAGCAGCCGGTGGTCGCTGCCGCCGCCGTAGAGGCGGTCGGTCACCTCGCGGGCGGCCGCGTCGTTGTCCTCGACGTCCGAGTCGAGGAGCAGCAGCGGCACCCGGCCGACCCGGGCCTGCCAGATGTGCGCGTGCAGCCGCCGGCCGCCGGGCAGCGCGAGGCTCACCCGGGCGGGGCTGCCGTCGGCGGCGCGCAGCAGGTCGACGGGCAGCTCGTTGGGGTCGAGCACCGGGTAGTGCTCCTGCTGCCAGCCCTCCCGGGAGAGGGTCTGGCGGAAGTAGCCGTGCCGGTAGAGGAGCCCGACGCCGATGAGCGGGACGCCGAGGTCGCTGGCGGCCTTGAGGTGGTCGCCGGCGAGGATGCCGAGGCCGCCGGAGTACTGCGGGAGGGCGGCGGTGATGCCGAACTCCGGCGAGAAGTAGGCGATGGCGGCGGGCAGCTCGGAGGCCGCCTCCCGCAGCTGGTACCACCGCTCGCCGGTGAGGTAGTCGTCCAGGTCGGCGGCCGCGGCGGCCAGCCGGCGCAGGAACCGCCGGTCGCGGGCCAGTTCGGCGAGCCGGTCGGCGGAGACGGAGCCGAGCAGGCGGACGGGGTCGCCGCCCGCCTGCTGCCGGCCCTCGGGGTCGACGGATTGGAGGAGTTCCCGGGTTTCTGCATGCCACGACCAGCGCAGGTTGCGCGCGAGGTGGTGGAGCGGGAGCAGCGGTTCCGGCAGGACGGGGCGCACGGTGAATCGACGGATGGCCTTCACGTGTTCCACCTTGTCAGGGCGAGTACGGATCCCAGCGGACGCACCACGCCGTGCCCCCGCACTTCACCCGCCCATGCCTGTCCACCCGCCGTCCCCGCCAACCCTGCCGGTTGCGCTCCGACGCGGCGCGGTGGGGCGGGCGGGCTGGCATGTGCGGGCGGAATAGGGCTTCTCGTTTACCTGTCGGTAGGCGGGTTGGGGGGCGGACGGGGAGGGAAGGGCTCCCCGCGTACAGCGCACGGCACCCGCAACGGCACATCTCCGCCTCCCCCTTCCCGCCACCCGAGTGAACGCGGACAGGAGCGGCCATGCCCGCAGCCCAGCCGTCCACTGAGCGGCTAGAAACAGAGCGAACAGAGCGTGCACAGCCGTCGGCATCCGACGCAGACAGCGCCTGTCCGACAGGCCCTAGAGCACCGAAGCCCGCGATGAGCCCCCAGGTGATCCCATGATCGGTCGCATTCCCGTGCTGGACGTCCGCCCCGCCGTCGATTGCGGCACCCGCCCCGCGAAGGCGGTGGTGGACGAGGTCTTCGAAGTGAGCGCCACCGTGTTCCGGGAGGGACACGACGCCGTATCCGCCCATGTCGTGCTGCGCAACCCGCAGGGCCGGCAGCAGCCGCCGGTGCCGCTGGCGGAGCTGGCCCCCGGCACCGACCGGTGGGGCGCCCGGGTGTCGGCGTCCTGCGAGGGGAGGTGGACGTACACGGTGGAGGCGTGGAGCGACCCGGTCGCCACCTGGCGCCGCACCGCCCGGATCAAGGTCCCGGCCGGCATCGACACGGACCTCGTGCTGCTGGAGGGTGCCGAACTGTACGAGCGGGCCGCCGCGAAGATCCCGAAGAAGGACGGCCGGGAGCACGTACTGGCCGCCGCCGACGCGCTGCGCGACGAGGACCGGCCGGCCGCGGCGCGGCTGGCGGCCGCGCTGACCCCGCAGGTCGACGCCGCCTTCGCGGCCCGCCCGTACCGCGAGCTGGTGTCCGCATCGAAGCCGCTGCCCCTGCTCGTCGAGCGCCGTCGCGCCCTGTACGGCTCCTGGTACGAGATGTTCCCGCGCTCCGAGGGCGCCGTCGTCGAGGCCGGCCGGCCGCCGGTCAGCGGCACCTTCCGGACCGCCGCCGAGCGGCTGCCGGCCATCGCCGCCATGGGTTTCGACGTCGTGTACCTGCCGCCGATTCACCCGATCGGTCAGACCTTCCGCAAGGGTCCCGACAACGCCCTGTCGGCCGGCCCCCACGACGTCGGCGTGCCGTGGGCGATCGGCTCCCCGGAGGGCGGGCACGACGCCGTCCACCCGGACCTCGGCACCATCGAGGACTTCGACCGCTTCGTGGCGAAGGCCGAGAGCCTGCGCCTGGAGATCGCCCTCGACTTCGCCCTCCAGTGCTCCCCCGACCACCCGTGGGTGGCCAAGCACCCGGAGTGGTTCCGCCAGCGCCCCGACGGCACCGTGGCGTACGCGGAGAACCCGCCGAAGAAGTACCAGGACATCTACCCGATCGACTTCGACCGGGACATGGACGGCCTGGTCCGGGAGACCGTGCGCGTCCTGCGGTACTGGATGGACCACGGCGTGCGCATCTTCCGGGTGGACAACCCGCACACCAAGCCGGTGGTGTTCTGGGAACGCGTGCTCGGCGAGATCAACAAGGCGGACCCGGACGTCGTGTTCCTGGCGGAGGCGTTCACCCGCCCCGCGATGATGCGCGCCCTGGCCGCCGTCGGCTTCCAGCAGTCGTACACGTACTTCACCTGGCGGAACACCAAGCAGGAGCTGACGGAGTACCTCACCGAACTCTCGGGGGACTCGGCGGCCGTCATGCGGCCCAACCTGTTCGTCAACACCCCCGACATCCTGCACGCCTACCTCCAGCACGGCGGCCGTCCGGCGTTCGAGGCGCGTGCGGTGCTCGCCGCCACCCTCTCCCCCACGTGGGGCGTCTACGCAGGTTACGAGCTGTGCGAGAACACCCCGCTGCGCGAGGGCAGCGAGGAGTACCTGCACTCCGAGAAGTACGAGCTGCGTCCACGCGACTGGGCGGCGGCCGAGCGCGAGGGCCGCTCCCTCGCCCCGCTGATCACCACCCTCAACCGGCTGCGCCGCCGCAACCCGGCCCTCCAGCAGCTGCGCGACCTCCACTTCCACGACACCGACAACGACGCGGTCATCGCGTACTCCAAGGCGGCCGAGGGGCCGGGCGGGCGCAATCTCGTACTGGTGGTCGTCAACCTGGACCCGCACCACACCCAGGAGGCGACCGTCTCGTTGGACATGCCGGCACTCGGCCTCGACTGGCACGGGTCCCTCCCGGTGCGCGACGAGCTCACCGGCGAGACGTACCACTGGGGCAGGGCGAACTACGTGCGTCTGGAACCGGGCGTCCGGCCCGCGCACGTACTGGCCGCGCTGCGCCCGTCCCCGCAGCCCGGAGCGACGACCGGAGGGTCCCCCGCCTCATGATGAACGACCCCGTGCACGACACCTTCGAGGACACCCCCGCCAAGGACCGCGACCCCGACTGGTTCAAGCGGGCGGTGTTCTACGAGGTCCTCGTCCGCTCCTTCCACGACAGCAACGGCGACGGCACCGGGGACCTGAAGGGCCTGACCGCCAAGCTGGACTACCTCCAGTGGCTGGGCGTCGACTGCCTGTGGCTGCCGCCGTTCTTCAAGTCACCGCTGCGCGACGGCGGTTACGACGTGTCCGACTACACGTCGGTGCTGCCGGAGTTCGGGGACCTCGCGGACTTCGTGGAGTTCGTCGACGCCGCGCACCAGCGGGGCATGCGGGTGATCATCGACTTCGTCATGAACCACACGAGCGACCAGCACGAGTGGTTCCAGCAGTCCCGCTCGGACCCGGAGGGCCCGTACGGCGACTACTACATGTGGGCCGACAACGACAAGCAGTACCAGGACGCCCGGATCATCTTCATCGACACCGAGACGTCGAACTGGACGTACGACCCGGTCCGCAAGCAGTACTACTGGCACCGCTTCTTCTCCCACCAGCCGGACCTCAACTTCGAGAACCCGGCGGTCCAGGAGGAGATCATCTCGGCCCTCCGGTTCTGGCTGGACCTCGGCATCGACGGCTTCCGGCTGGACGCGGTCCCCTACCTGTACGCCGAGGAGGGCACCAACTGCGAGAACCTGCCCCGCACCCACCAGCTGCTCAAGCGGGTCCGGGCCGAGATCGACGCGCACTACCCGGACACGGTGCTGCTCGCCGAGGCGAACCAGTGGCCCGAGGACGTCGTCGACTACTTCGGCGACTTCGCCCGGGGCGGCGACGAGTGCCACATGGCGTTCCACTTCCCCGTGATGCCGCGGATCTTCATGGCGGTGCGCCGGGAGTCCCGGCAGCCGGTGTCCGAGGTCCTGGCGAAGACGCCGGCCATCCCGTCCGGCTGCCAGTGGGGCATCTTCCTGCGCAACCACGACGAACTGACCCTCGAAATGGTCACGGACGAAGAGCGCGACTACATGTACGCGGAGTACGCCAAGGACCCGCGGATGCGCGCCAACGTCGGGATCCGGCGCCGGCTCGCCCCGCTCCTGGACAACGACCGCAACCAGATCGAGCTGTTCACCGCCCTGCTGCTGTCCCTGCCCGGCTCCCCCGTCCTCTACTACGGGGACGAGATCGGCATGGGCGACAACATCTGGCTGGGCGACCGGGACGGGGTGCGCACCCCGATGCAGTGGACCCCCGACCGCAACGCGGGCTTCTCCTCCTGCGACCCGGGCCGGCTCAACCTGCCGGTGATCATGGACCCGGTCTACGGCTACCAGGTCACCAACGTGGAGGCGGCGATGACCTCGCCGTCCTCGCTGCTGCACTGGACCCGGCGGATGATCGAGATCCGCCGGCAGAACCCGGCGTTCGGACTGGGCTCGTACACCGAACTGCCCTCGTCGAACCCGGCGGTGCTCGCGTTCCTGCGCGAGTACGGAGACGACCTGGTGCTGTGCGTGCACAACTTCTCGCGGTTCGCCCAGCCCACCGAGCTCGACCTGCGGGCCTTCAACGGGCGGGTGCCGGTGGAGCTGACCGGCGAGGTCCGGTTCCCGCCGGTCGGTGAGTGGCCGTACCTGCTGACGCTGGCGGGCCACGGGTTCCTCTGGTTCCGGCTGCACGGCGAATGAGCCGGCCCCCCGCACACGACCGGACAGCAACGGACGCGATCCGGCCCACCCTGCGCACTCCGGCGGGCCCGGCGAAAGGACGCGATGCCATGTCGGAGACTGCCCCCGCCCGCGGCCGTGCCACCACCCGCCCGGGGCCGGGCCGCCCGGGGTCCACGGCCACGGGCGGGACCACGGCCGGGACCGGGACCACAGCCGGGACCACGGCCGGCACCGGGACCATGACCGGGGCCGGGACCATGACCGGGGCCGCGGTGGCGGGCCCGCTCGCCGGCGCAGCCCCGGCGGCTCCGGCCGCCCGGTCCGCGGCCGACGCCCTGCCCGCGCTGGAGCCGTTGCTGCGCGCCTGGCTGCCCCGGCAGCGCTGGTTCGCGGGCAAGGGACGGGCGATGCAGCGGCTGCGGCTCGTGTCGGCGGTGGAGCTGCTGCCGCCGGGGGCCTCGCCGGGCCTGCTGCACCTGCTGGTGGCCGTCGACGAGGACTGCTACCAGCTGCTGCTCGGGGTGCGCGCGGCCCTCCCGCCGGCCCTCGCCCCCACCCTGATCGGCCGGGCGGAGAGCGGCCCGTACGCGGGACTGACCGTCTACGAGGCTCTGGGCGACCCGCGGCTGTCGGGGCTGCTGCTGGAACGGCTGCGCGCCCCCGGCACGCTGCCGCCGCTGCGGTTCGACCGCGATCCGGCGGCCGTGATCCCGGCCGGGCTGGCGCCCCGGCCGCTGTCCGGCGAGCAGACCAACTCCAGCCTGGTCTACGGGGAAACGTACATCCTCAAGGTGTTCCGCCGGGTCGGGCCGGGACTCAACCCGGACCTGGAACTGCCCAGAGCCCTGGCCCGGGCCGGCTGCACCCGGGTGCCCGCACCCGTCGCCTGGTACGAGGCGGAGCTGCCGGGCTCCGAACCGCTCACCCTGGGCGTGCTCCAGCCGTACCTGCGCGGCTGCGCCGACGGCTGGCAGCTGGCCCTGCAACGGCTCGCCGAAGGGGCCGACTTCACCACCGAGGCCCGGCGGCTCGGCGAGGCCACCGCAGAGGTCCACCGGGCGCTCGCCGGCGCGCTGCCGACCCTGGTGCTGGGCCCGGAGCGCACCGCCCGGCTGGCCGCGGGGATGACCGCCCGGCTGGCCGCAGCGGTCCGGGAGGTGCCCGCGCTGCGCCCGTACGAGAGCGGGCTGCGGGCGGCGTTCGAGGCACTGGCCGGCGGGCCGGAACGGGCGGTGCCGGCCCAGCGCATCCACGGCGACCTGCACCTGGGGCAGACCCTGCGGGCCGCCGACGGCAGCTGGACGCTGATCGACTTCGAGGGCGAGCCGGCCCGGCCGCTGGCCGAGCGGCGCCGCCCCGAGCCGGCCGTCAAGGACATCGCGGGGATACTGCGCTCCTTCGACTACGCGGCCCGCTCCCACCACCCGTTCGACCCGGGCTGGGCGGAAGCCTGCCGGGCCGCGTTCTGCGAGGGGTACGCGGTTCCGGCCGGCCGCGACCCGCGCGCGGACGCCGTGCTGCTGCGGGCGTACGAGACGGACAAGGCGGTCTACGAGACCCGCTACGAGGCCCGGCACCGGCCCGACTGGCTGCACGTGCCGCTGGCCGCCGTCCACCGCCTGGCCGGGTCGGCGCCGGCCGCGCCCTAGCCGTCCCCGGCCGCCCCTTCCGGATCCGGCTGCGGGCCCGCCCGCCGCCGCTGCCGTACCGCCCCACCCCGCCGCACCCCCCTTTCTGCGCAGTGCCTTCCCCCCACCCCCCGCAGCCCCGAGGAGGCCGCACACGTGAGCGCCGCCCGCCAGCCGTCATCGACCACCGCCGAGAAGGCCTCGCCGACCGCCGAGAAGGTGCCGCCCGCCGA
>NZ_JAJAUZ010000095.1 GCF_020532645.1 Streptomyces bambusae | reverse complement strand
CCGAGAACTCTGAGGGAACGCAATGCCTGACATCACGTGGGAAGAGCCCTTCTGCGCCGAAGCGAGCGCCTGCTACCGCATCGGCGTCGACACCGCCGGCAACAGCTACATCGCCGTCGCCGGGCAGGAAGACCGCCCGCTGTCGGACACCACCGAAGCCCTGCGCCAGCTCATCCGCGACATCAAGGCCGGGAAAGCCGACCACCTGCTCTGAACAGTCGAGGAGACAAGCCATGTCCGAGATTCAGTGGGAAGACCCCTTCTGCGGCGAGGGAGCGAGCTGCTACCGCATCGGCATGGACGGAGACGGCAACAGCTACATCGCCGTCGCCGGCCAGGAGGACCGCCCCCTGACCGACACCACCGAAGCCCTCCGCCAGCTCATCCGCGACATCAAGGCCGGCAAGGCCGACCATCTGCTCTAGACGCGCCGGTGGGGCGGGTGCAGGCACTGCACCCGCCCACCGGATCGCCGCGGCTCCCCGGATAGCATGGCCGCGCGGGCATATTCCGTACCTGCGCAGCAGGACACCGGCGTGCAAGAGCTAGGGGACCCGACATGACCTCCGGATCCGCCGACGGCAGTCCGGCCAGTCTCTTCGGACCCGTCTCCGTGTTCTTCGGCGTCGTCGCCCTGATCACCGCCGCGCTCGCCGGCCACACCGGCATCGCGTTCCCGCTGCTGGCCGGGAGCCTCGCGGTCACCTTCGGTGTGATCGGCCTGGTCACCAAGCTGAACCGGGTGAAGTCCACCGTCGGCCTGGTCGCCGGGAGCCTCGGTGTGCTCTACCCCGTCTTCCTGGTGGCGGCCGTCAGCGGCTGACCCCGGCCTGCGAACGCCCTTACTGCCCCACCCGCCCGTCCACGCACTCGCGGAGCAGGTCCGCGTGGCCCGCGTGGCGGGCGTATTCGTCGATGCGGTGGACCATCAGTTCGCGGATGGCGATGCGGTCCTTGCCGACGCGGGCGGAGAGGTCGTCGAAGGCGGCCAGCGCGGCGTCCGTGGCGGCCTGTTCGCGGGCGAGGTCGGCGAAGGCGGTGTCCACCATCACCTGGTCGGCCGTCGCGTCGAGGAAGTCCGCGTCCTTCGGGCCGTACAGCTTCGGCTCGGGGGTGGCGTCGGCGTCGACGAGCCAGTTGCGCCAGTCGCGCTCGACCTCGGCGAGGTGGCGGATCATGCCGAGGAGGGACATCGTCGACGGCGGGACCGAGCGGCGGGCGAGCTGCTCCGCGTCCAGGCCCTCGCACTTCATGCGGAGGGTGAGGCGGTAGTCGGAGAGGAACTGCTCCAGCGTGGCGCGCTCGCCCTCCGGCTCCGGGCCGGTGCCGTGGACGTTGCGGGGGTCCTTGTCCGGGTCCGCCCACATGTCGGGGTACACGGTCGCCTCGGTCCAGCGCTCGGGCTGCTGCTCAGTCATGCGGGCATGATCACCCGGTCGGACACCCGCCGCCACTCCGTTTTCCCACCCGGCCCCCGACACCCCTCCCCCGCAAGGCCGTTGGCATGATCATCCGCGTGATCAGCGAAGCAGCGCGGCCCGGCCGCACGAAGTACGTCCTGTTCGACGTCGACGGCACCCTCATCGACGCCGGGGCCAACCAGCGCCGGGTGTGGGCTGGTTGGGCCAAGCGGTACGGGCTGGACGGGGACGCTGTGTACGAAGTGGCCCTGCGGCCACGGCCGGTGGAGACCTTCGGGCAGGTGGCTCCCGGTCGCGATCCGCAGGAGTGCCTGGCGCTGCTGCACGAGCTGGAGGACGAGGACGTCCGGTCCGGCGTGTACGCGGCCTTCGACGGCGCGGCGGAGCTGCTGCACGGGCTGCCGGCCGGGGCGTGGGCGCTGGTGACGTCGAACTACGAGCACCGGGTGCGCGGCCGGTTCGCCCGGACCGGGCTTCCGGTTCCGGACGTGCTGGTCGACGCGGCGGCCGTGGTGGAGGGCAAGCCCTCGCCCGTCCCGTACCTGCGGGCCGCCGCCCTGCTGGGGGCCGCGCCGGAGGACTGCCTGGTCGTCGAGGACGCGCCGTCCGGGGTACGGGCGGGGCTGCGGGCCGGAATGACGGTGTGGGGCGTGAACGCCGACACCGCGGTACCGGGCGTGCACCGGCACTTCGGCACCCTCCGCGAGGCCGTTCCGGGGGTACTGGCCTTCGCCTCGGGCGCCACCGGCTGAGCATTCCGCTTCCGCGTGGTCTTGGACGTTCTGCCGAGGGGCGGCCGCATCCCTGGTCGGTCGCGCGCCTTGTGGACGGGGCGGGCGACCGCCGAGGGTCGATCCGGTCATCGGGGGATCGGGGAGACGACATGGCAGCCACGACCGACGGCGGTACGCCCTGGCCGGAGGCGTTCGCCGACCGCTACTGGGCGGCCGGGCACTGGCGCGGCGCCACGCTGGACGAGCTGCTGCGCGGCTGGTGCCTGGCGTACGGGCCGCGCACCGCGCTCGTCCACGGCGCGGACCGGCTCACGTACGCGCAGCTGAACCGGCGTGTGGACCGGCTGGCCGCCGGGTTCCGCTTGCGCGGGATCCAGGCCGGGGCGCGGGTGGTGGTGCAGTTGCCGGACGTACCGGAGTTCGTCACCGTCGTGTTCGCGCTGGTGCGGGCGGGGGCGGTGCCGGTGCTGCTGCCGGGGCCGGTACCGCTGCCGGGGCGGGCGCCCGCCGAGGTGCTGCCGCCGGTGGTGACGGCCACGCAGGCCGTCGGGTACGTCGGTCCGGCGGCGTACGGGGGTGCCGAGCTGCGGCCGGTGCTGGAGGGCATCGCGGCCCACGAACCGTTCCTGCGGCGGGTCTTCACGTACGAGCCGCCCGGGAGCGCGTCCCCGTACGGCGGGGTGTCGACGGACCCGGCGGGCTGCCACTACTTCCCGCTGGACACCGTCGACTCGCCGCCGGGACCGGCGCCGGTGCGGAGCGCCGGCCGGGTGGCGTTCCTGCTGCCTTCGGACGACGGGCAGCGGCTGGTCCCGCGTACGCACAACGACTTCGCGCATCAGGTGCGGGCGGCGGCGGAGGCCTCGGGGCTGACCGGGGAGGACGTGTACCTGGCCGCGTCGCCCGCCGCGTCGGTGTTCGCGCTGGGGTGCCCCGGGATCGTGGGGGCGCTGTCGGTCGGGGCGACGGTGGTGCTGCCCGGGGATGCGGGCGGCGGGGAGGGCACGGCGGGCGCGCTCCCGGCGGGCGCGGAGCGCGTCACCGTGGTCGCGCTCGGCGCCGGGGACGTACCCGGGTGGCTCGATGCGGATCCGGCCGGGCGGGCCGGTGCGGACGGGCCGCGCCTCGTGCAGGTCGGCGGCACGGGGCCGCTGGACCGGGCGACGGCCGAGCGCGTCGGCGGCGTGCTGCAGCAGGTGTTCGCCCTGCCGGAGGGGCCGGTCACGCTCACCCGCCCCGGCGACCCCGCCGAGGTCGCCCTGACGACCCGGGGCCGCCCGCTCACCTGCGACGACGAGCTCCGGGTGGTCGGCCCGGACGGCACGGACGCGCCCGTGGACGAGCCCGGCGAGCTCCTCGCCCGCGGCCCGGCCACGGTGCGCGGCTACTACCGGGGCGCGGGCGCGGAAGCCTTCACGTCGGACGGCTGGCTCCGCACCGGCGTCCGGGCGCGGATCACCGGGGCGGGGAACCTGGTGCCGGTCGGGGGTCCGACCCCCGACCGGCCGTGATCACCGCAGGTCAGAGCAGGGAGACCCCGTACTTGGACAGGGCTTCGGGGACCGGCTGGTAGAAGGTCGTGCCGCCGACGCTGCAGTTGCCGCTGCCGCCGGAGGTGATGCCGAGGGCCTTGGTGCCGTCGTAGAGGGCACCGCCGGAGTCGCCGGGCTCCGCGCAGACGTTGGTCTGGATCATGCCGCGGACGGTGCCGCCGCCGCTGTAGCGGACGGTCACGTTCAGGCCGGTGACGGTGCCGCTCTTGGTGCCGGTGGTGGAGCCGCTGCGCTTGACCGGTTCGCCCACGTACGCGTCGGCCGCCGTGTAGCCGCCGGGGTGGCTGATCGCGGGGTTGTCGTAGCGGACGATGGCGTAGTCGTTGCCCGGGAAGCTGGAGCCGGTGGTGGCGCCGATGAGGGTGCTCTGGGCGGAGTTGGTGTACCAGGTCTTGACGACGTTGCCGCAGTGTCCGGCGGTCAGGAACGAGTACGTGCCACCCTTGACCACGTTGAACGCGACGGAGCAGCGGTAGCCGCTGCCGTAGATGGCGTCGCCGGGGCCGAGCAGGCGGGTGAACGTGCCGGGGGTGCGGGTGATGCGCAGGGCGCCCGCGCCGTCGCCGGCGGCCTTGCGGATCCGGGCGAGGCCGGCGTCGGTGACCGTACTGTCGGCGGTCACGGCGACCGTGCCGGTGGCGCGGTCCACGTGCCAGGCGATGCCGCCGACGTCGGTGGCCAGAACGGCCCGGTCGACCCGCGCGAGCTGCTCGGCGCCGTACGCGCGGGGGGCAGCGGCCTGGGCGGCCGGCAGGACGAGGGCGGTGACGGCGGCGAGTCCGGTGGCGACCGCCGCGAAGGCGGCGGCCCGGCGGGCGGGGGTGGCGGTGCGCGTGTTCCTCACGAAGTCCTCCTCGGAGAGGGGCGGTCCCCGGTGGGTGTCCGGGGTCGGTGAGGCGCCCGTCAGGTTTGGCGTGTTCCTGACATGCGCGCTGGGGCAGGAGTATGGCCGCGGGGCGGGAAGGGGGCAAGGGGGCGGGGGTGCACGGCGGGCATCGTCCGGCACGCCCGCGTCACCCCCATGGCGCATCATGTCCCGGTGCAGTTTCCGGAGGAGGTCGGCAGCGCCGACGTGGGGGAGCCGGAGGGTCCGGGGGTGCCGCAGCAGCGGGCTCCGGAGGACTTGTCCGGGCAGTTGAGAGCGGCCCAGCAGGGCGACGAGGGGGCCTTTGAGCAGGTTTTCCGGGCGGTGCAGCCGGGGTTGCTGCGCTACCTGACGGTGCTGGTGGGAGCGGACGCCGAGGACGTCGCTTCCGAGGCATGGCTGCAGATCGCCCGCGATCTGGGCGGTTTTCAGGGGGATTTCGATGGTTTCCGTGGCTGGACGGCGACCATCGCGCGCAACCGGGCCATGGACCTCCTGCGGTCCAGACGGCGTCGGCCGGCGGGCAGCGTCCCGCTGGAGGAACTGCTCGACCGGGCGTCCGGCGACGACACGGAGGGCACCGTCCTCGCCGGGGCCGGCACGTCGGCCGCCCTCGCGCTGATCGCCCGGCTGCCGCAGGACCAGGCGGAGGCCGTGCTGCTGCGGGTGGTGCTGGACCTGGATGCGACGACCACCGCCCAGGTGCTCGGCAAACGTCCGGGTGCCGTACGCATGGCGGCCCACCGGGGGCTGCGGAAGCTGGCCCGGCTGGTCGAGAAGCACCCGCTGCCGGGGACGCCGGACGGACCTGTCGGACCGTCGGAAAAAAATCCCGCCGAAAGAGTGACACCGGCCGACGGCACGACGCTGAAGGGCTTGAGATGAGTAGCAACCGATCCCGCCGGATCGACCACGACACGGCCGAGCAGCTGCTCGGCGGGCACGGGGTCGGCGCGGCGGACGGCCACGAAGGCCTCGCCGGACTGCTCTCCGCCGCAGCCGCGCCCGCGGCCGCCGACGGGGAACTGCCCGGGCAGCGGGCCGCCCTGGCCGCGTTCCGCGCACACGTCTCGGGCACCGTTTCCGGCTCCGCGCAGGAAACTGCCGCAACTTCCCTACCCGTAACACCCGTACGAGAAACCCGGAGGCGGCCGATGCTCGTGGCAGCGCTGGCGCAGCTCCTGAGCGCGAAGGCGGCGGTCGCGGTCGCGGCCGGCACCGCGCTCGGCGGCTTCGCCCTCGCGGCCGGCACCGGCACCCTGCCCGGCATCACCGGACCCGCGTCCGGGCCCGACGGCGTACGGCCCTCGCCGTCGGCCAGCGGCCCGGCCCTGCGGCGCGCGCCGGACGGGCTGCTCCCGGAGACCGGGGCCCGGTCCTCTGACCTCGACGAGCTGTGCCGGCGGTACGGGCGGGAGGAACGCGGGGCCGATGCGGTCGCCGCGGACCGGTACGCCCCGCTGGTCGCCGCCGCCGGCGGCGCGGACCGGGTGCCGGGCTACTGCGCGCCCGTCCTCGGCGGAGCCGGCGCGTCCGCCGGCCCGGCCCCGTCCGGCACGCCGACCACACCCCGCCCGGAGGCCACCCGCCCGGACGGCCGGCCCGGCAGCCGCCCGACGCCCGGCAAACGGGAACACGGCGAGCGGCCCGACCGCCCGAACCGTCCCTCGCACCCGAAGCCCGACCGGCCGGCGCGCCCCAAGCCCGGCCACACCAAGCCCGCCCACCCGAAACCGACCCGTCCCGCCGCCCGTCCGCACCCCGCGCGCACCAAGCCGGCCGACCTGCCCGGCCACCGGCCCGCGCCGGCCGCCAAGGGGCGCGCGCCGGACCCGGCAGCCGCCCGCTGAGGAAGCGCCGGGGCGTCCCGTACGCCCCGGCGGTCCGCCCGTACCGTCCCCGACACGTCCGGCCGCCCGCCCCGGCGGTCCGGTCCCCGGTCCGGCCGCCGCCCGGCCGCGACCCCCGAAGACAGAGGCCTCCCACCATGCAGCCACCGCTTTCCGCCCCGGAACGGGACCAGCACGACCAGGACCGGTCCCTGGACCCGGACACCCTGCCGATACCGGTGGTCACCGCGGCCGCCGCCACCCCGGCGCCCGGCTCCCCGGTGTACGCACCACCCCTCGGCGGGGACGTGCCGGACTACGCGCTGGCGGCCTTCGACGGGGCCGGGGCGCACGGGCCGGCGGCGGGCGGGGAGCCGGAGCGGCCCGTGTTCGTGGACGCGTCCGGGCGGCGGCAGCGGAGGGTCCGGCGGATCGGGCGGCTGCTGGTGGTGCCCGCCGCCGCGTACGTCGTCGTCCTCGTCAGCACGCTGCTCGGGGGGCCGACGCTCGACGCGCCGTTCCTGCCGGCGCCGAAGGCCGAGCGACGGGCGGTACCGGCGAAGACGGAGGAGTTCGGCGCGCCGAACGCCGGTCTGCCCGGCACGGGCGGGGCGGAGCGGCCCGCGGCCGAGCCGGTCCCGGACCGTTCCGTGACGGACGGGCCCGCGCCGTCGCGGCGGGCGGCCACGCCGTCGGCGGGCGGCGGGGCCTCGCCGGACGCGGGGGCGACGGCCACGTCCGCGCCCACCGTCGGGCCAGGGCCCAGCGCCGGGCCGACCTTGCTGCCGGCCAAGCCGGGGCGGGGGGCGGGGACTCCGCCGGGGCAGGCGCGCAAGCCGTCGGCCCGGCCGTAGGTCTTCGCCTCACACGCCGGCGGGGCTGGATCGTCCGGCGCCCGCCGCCCGGCCGCCCCACCGCTCCGGGGCTCGTCCCACCGCTCCGGGGCTCCGCCCCGCACCCCGCGCCTCAAACGCCGGCGGGGCTGGTTTTGGCCGCCCCACCGCTCCGCCCCGTACCCCGTGCCTCAAACGCGGGCGGGGCCGGACTTTCCCCCGGCGGGGCCGGACTTCTCCCCGGCGGGGCTGGAAAGCCCCGCAATCCCATCAGGCAGGTACCCCCTTGCACAGCCCCCTCCATCGCGCGCCCGCCCCGGCTGCCGCCCGGCACCGGTCCGGTCGTGGCGTCACCCCCCGTACGCACTGGCTGCTGCTCGCCACGCTCGTGCTCACCCTCTGTGCCGGGCTGCTGCTCCAGGGGTACTCGCGGCACATGTTCGACAGCACCGCCGACGGGGCCGATACCGGTGGGGGTGCGGCGGGGCGGGTGCCCGCGAAGGTGCTCAGCGGCGGGCCGGTGATCGCGGCCGACGGAGCGCGGACAGCGCGGCCCGCCGCCCGTACGATCGCGCTGACCTTCGACGACGGTCCGGACCCGGTCTGGACGCCGAAGGTGCTGGACGTGCTGCGCCGGGAGGGCGTGAAGGCGACCTTCTTCACCGTCGGCACCCGGGTCGCCGAGCACCCCGGGCTGGCCCGGCGGATCGTCGACGAGGGCCACCAGATCGGCGTGCACTCCTTCACCCACACCCACCTCGGCCGGGCCCCCGGCTGGCGGCGGTCCCTGGAGCTGCGGCAGACGCAGCTCGCCATCGTCGGGGCCACCGGTGTCACCACCACCCTGATGCGGCCCCCGTACTCCTCCTCCAACCAGGCCCTCGACGACGTCGACTGGCGGGCCGTCGAGCAGGCCGGCCAGGAGGGCTACCTCACCGTCCTGACCACCCTCGACAGCCAGGACTGGCGCCGCCCCGGCGCCGAGAAGATCGCCGCCAACGCCACTCCCACGGGCGGCGCCGGCCAGATCGTCCTGCTGCACGACGCCGGCGGCGACCGCTCCCAGACCGTCGAGGCGCTCGGCCTGCTGGTGCCCCGGCTCAAGGCGGCCGGATACCGGTTCGCCACCGTCGGCGAGGCCGTCGACCTGCCGGCCGCCGAACGGCCCGCGGCCGGTGCGCACGCCTGGCAGGGCAAGGCCATGGTGACCGCGCTGCGCAGCACCGACCTGGCGCTGGACGTCCTGACCTGGCTGCTGTGGGCGGCCGGCGCGCTCGCCCTGCTGCGCGCGGTCGCGGTGTTCGCGGCGGCCCGCCGGCACGTCCGGCTGCGGCGGCGCGGGCCGTGGGGGCCGCCCGTCACCGAACCGGTGACCGTGATCGTGCCCGCGTACAACGAGAGCGCGGGAATCGAGGCGGCCGTGCGGTCGCTGGTCGCCTCCGACCACCCAGTCGAGGTGATCGTCGTGGACGACGGCTCATCCGACGGCACGGCCGATCTGGTCGAGGCCCTCGCGCTGCCCGGCGTACGGGTCATCCGGCAGGCGAACGCGGGCAAGCCTGCGGCCCTCAACACGGGCATCGCGGCGGCCTCGTACGAACTGCTGGTGATGGTCGACGGTGACACCGTCTTCGAGCCGGACGCCGTACGGATGCTGGTCCAGCCGTTCGCCGACCCGGCGGTCGGCGCGGTGTCCGGCAACGCGAAGGTGGTCAACCGGGGCGGCCTGCTGGGCCGCTGGCAGCACATCGAGTACGTCGTCGGCTTCAACCTGGACCGGCGCCTGTTCGACCTCGCCCAGTGCATGCCGACCGTACCGGGCGCGGTGGGCGGCTTCCGCCGGTCGGCGCTGCTCGCGGTCGGCGGCGTCAGCGACGCGACGCTCGCCGAGGACACCGACCTGACCATGGCGCTGTGCCGGTCCGGCTGGCGGGTGGTGTACGAAGAGCGCGCGACGGCGTGGACGGAGGCGCCCGCCTCGCTCGGCGCACTGTGGAAGCAGCGCTACCGCTGGTGCTACGGCACCCTGCAGGCCATGTGGAAGCACCGCGGCGCGGTGGTGCAGGGCGGCCAGTCGGGCAAGCTCGGCCGGCGGGGCCTGACGTACCTGATGCTGTTCCAGGTGCTGCTGCCACTGCTGGCGCCGGTGGTGGACGTGTTCGCCCTGTACGGCCTGGTGTTCCTGGACCCGGTCCGGATCCTGGGCCTGTGGACGGCCTTCCTCGTCCTCCAGCTCCTGATGGGCCTGTACGCGTTCCGCCTCGACGGCGAGCGCCCGGGCCCCCTGTGGAGCCTGCCGCTCCAGCAGTTCGTCTACCGCCAGCTGATGTACCTGGTCGTCATCCAGTCCGTCTTCACGGCCCTCTCCGGCTCCCGCCTGCGCTGGCAGCGCATGGAACGCTACGGCAGCCTGCCGGACGGGGGCGCGGTGCGGTGACGTGCGCTTCGGCCGGCGCGGTGACCGCACCCGTGACCTGCGCGGTGGCTGCATGGTGACCTGCACGAAATGTGCTGGCCCGGCGCCCCGTCGGTGTGCGAAGGTGTGATCGCCGGAGGGGTGTAGCTCAGATGGCCAGAGCGGCGGTCTCCAAAACCGCATGTCGCAGGTTCGACTCCTGTCACCCCTGCTCCGTGCGAAGGCCCGGGCTTCCCAGAAGCCCGGGCCTTCGGCGTTTCAGACGAGCTTGCGGCCGCCGCCGGCCGCCGCTTCGAGGAGTACGCCGGCCAGTTCCGCCGGGGCCGACAGCATCGGCCAGTGGCCGGTGGGGAGGTCGAAGTAGCGGGTGTCGGGGGCGGCGAGGGCTCTTGCGGTGGGGTCGCCCGCGGCCAGGAGCTGTTCGACGGCGTCGGTGCTCAGGCCGTTCTCCGTGCAGAACACCGCACTTGAGGGGACGTGGGCCGCGGCGCCGGTCAGGCGGAGCGGCCGGGTGAGGGTGCCGGCGGGCTGGGGTGCGGCCAGGCGCATCATGCGGGTCAGGTCGGGTTCCGAAATCCCGGCCGTGCTGCCCCAGATGACGTGGTCCTCCGGCGGCGGGGGCGGGATCCGCCAGCCGTCGGCCGCGGTGGCGATCCGCTCGTGGACGCGGACGGCGGCCGGGTGCCCCTCCGGCAGCAGGCCGGCGACCGAGGCGCCGTCGCGGGGGTGGCCCGTATCGACGGCGATGACGTGCGCGATGCGGTCGGCACGGCGGTCGGCCGCGCCGGTGACGGGGAACATCCCGTAGCAGTGCCCGACCAGCACCACCTGCGGCGCGTCGATGTGGTCGATGAGCTGGACCAGGTCCTCGATGTGCGTGTCCAGATCGGTGGCCGGCCCGGCGAGATGGCGGCGGTCCCCCAACCCGGTGAGCGTCGCCGCATGGGGAACGGCCCCCGCCGCGCGCAGCCGCTCGGCCACTTCCCGCCAGATCCACCCGCCGGTATGCCCACCGGACACCAGAACGAAGTCGGTCATCGCCGCCACGCCTCCTCGACTCGTAAACCCGGCCCCACGGTAGGGCGACGCCCGCTCAGAGTCGACGGTCCGACGCGCTGATGGGGATGTCGTTGATGCTCGCTTCGCGGCGGGACATCAGGCCGTCGGGGGCGAACTCCCACTGCTCGTTGCCGTGGCTGCGCCACCACTGGCCGGCCGCGTCGTGCCATTCGTACTCGAAGCGCACGGAGATGCGGTTGCCGGTGTACGACCACAGGTCCTTGCGGAGGCGGTAGTCGAGTTCGCGGGACCACTTCTCGGCGAGGAAGGCGCGGATCTCCTCGCGGCCGGTGAGGAAGCGGTCGCGGTTGCGCCACTGCGAGTCCTCCGTGTACGCGAGGGCCACCCGCTCGGGGTCCCGGCTGTTCCAGGCGTCCTCGGCGGCCTGCACCTTGGCGCGGGCGGTCTCCTCGGTGAAGGGGGGAAGGGGCGGGCGGGTGGCGGGCGTGGTCATGAGCTGCTCCTGCCGTGGAGAGGGACAGCGGAGAACGGTCGTTCTCCAGCACCCCGCCCACGGTAGGAGAACGATCGTTCTCGGCGCAAGTCATAATGGGGGCATGGCAGCGACAGACGAAGAAGAGACACGGACCCGGGTCCTGGACACGGCGGAGGAGCTGTTCTACGCACACGGCGTGCAGGCCGTCGGCATGGACAGGATCCGGACCGCCTCCGAGGTCCCGCTGAAGCGCCTGTACCGGATCTTCCCGTCCAAGGAATCCCTGGTCGCGGCGTACCTGGAGCGCCGGGACGAGCGCTGGACGGCGAGCCTGCGCGCCCGCGTCGAGACGGCCGCCGCCGGCGACCGGGTGGCGGCGGTCTTCGACTGGCTCGCGGACTGGTTCGCCGAGCCGGACTTCCGCGGCTGCGCCTTCCTGAACACGTACGGAGAGCTGGGCGAGGCCGCCCCGGAACCGGTGCTGGCCGTCATCCGCGGCCACAAGGCCCGGCTGCGCGACCTGCTCGGCGAGGTGGCCGCCGCAGCCGGCGCCGCCGGACTGGCGGACCGCCTGCTCATCCTGGTCGAGGGCGCCACGGTCGTCGCCGCCCTCACCCCGGGCCGCGAACCGGCCGACCAAGCGCGCGAGATGGCCCTCGCCCTCCTCCCCCACAGCGGCGAACCCGCGGTGGAACCCTGCGTGTGAGGGTCCGGTCGCGGGTCCGCGTGCCGGCGGTCGGCTCCTGCGTACCGCTTCGCTACTGTGCGCCGCGGGGGAAGGAGATCTCCACGCGTCGGTTCTTCATGCGGCCTTCTTCGGTGGCGTTGTCGGCGATGGGGTAGTCCTCGCTGTAGCCGCGGATGTCGAAGGTGATGCCGGGGCTGAGGGTCTTGGCGAGTTCGCGCTGGACGGCGTCGGCGCGCTGCTTGGAGAGCACCTTGCCGTGTTCGTACGTGCCGAGGTTGTCGGTGAAGCCGAAGACGCGGACCTTGGTGGCCTTCGCCTTGTTGATCTCGGAGGCGATGGCCTGGATGCGGGAGTTGGCCTGCGCGTTGAGCTGGGCGCTGTTCTTGGGGAACAGGACCTCGGCCTGGAGCGCGAGCATCACGGTCTCGTTGGTGTCCTGGCGCCGTTCCTCGCCGCCGAGGTCTTCGACGACCTGCGCGATGTCGAGCACCTTGGGGGCGGCCAGGGTGGCGCCCTGCGGGAGCTTGAGACCGGGCGAGTTGGAGTCGATGGGCACGGGGGCGGACGCGGAGGGTTCCGTCCCGGGCGGCACGCTCGGCGTCTCGTCGGCGCGGGCGGCGGTGGCACCGAAGATGTGGGCGCCGGTGATCAGGACCGCGGCGGCGAGGGTGACGGTGACCAGGCGTGGGGGCGTGTGGTCGGTCATGGGGTCGTCACCTCAGCCGGAGATCTTGAGGGTGGCGGTGGCGAAGGTGGGGAGGGTGAAGTCGACCTCGTTCGTACCTTCGGGGGGGGCTGGGAATTGCATGAAGAAGCTCTGCGACTTGCCCGGTTGGAAGGTGGTGAGACCGGTCGTGCACAGGCACCGCCCGTCCGTATCCCGCAAGATGTAATAGCGCTTCTTGCCAACCTGGTCCACCAGAGTCGCTCCCGCCACCGAGTTCGGGTTCTTGGTGACGACCTCAACCTCGATGCCAGCCCAAGGCTGGGGGTTGACATAGAGCTTGCTGTCATTGCGGATGGTGCCGCTTACCGTCAGGAATCCGCCCGCGTCGCGCTTCACCTCATTGACGGCGAGAACCGCGCCGCCTGATCCTTTGATCTCCGCCAGCACCTCCACGGGCGCGTCCTGGCCCCCAGCCGTCGACGGCTGATTCGTCGATTCCTGCTTCTTCGGAGCAGAGCTGCCGGGTGGCTTGGCGCTCGACTCAGGTTTGTCATTCTCGCCGCATCCGGTCACGGCGAGAAGAAGTGCCGCCGCGCTCACTGCTGCTGCCACTCCCTGTCGGGCCTTCTTTGTGGACCGAATGCTCATGTACGCGCTTCCTTGTCTTGTCATCCGCGGTCAGTCGACCAGCTGCACGGTGAACAGAGTGCGGGAAAGGTCCTTCCACACACCTGGGTTGAGAGGATCGAAGTGAATGGTCTTCCCCGTGCACCTGATCTCGAAGGGCGGAAGGACGCCGTCCGCCGGATCGTCGTCACCCGGGTCCGGCGGATCGTCCGGCTTCGGACCAAGGTGACAGCGAGGCTTGACCTCGGCTGCGGCCTGGGCAGTGGCCTTCGTGGAGCTCACTCCGGGAACCACGGATCTGCCAAGGCCTTTCGCGTTCTGCACACGGACCCAGACTTCGACAGGCAAGGCATCGCACTCCTGAACCACAGCCTGGTTCTCAGCGGCGAAGGCGGAGGCGGCCGTGCATGCTCCCTCAGCCCTCAGACCTCTGCCGTCGAGGATGTCTTCCCAGTCCTCCCACTTCAGGTCTCCCAGATTGCTCCACGGCACTGTGTCCCGGATCTTCTGGGCGCCCGCCAGCGCCGCCGCGTCGGCTGCACCCTGTGCGTTGTTCCGAGCGGCCCCCGCCTGGCCAACGGCAAAGAAGGCAAGCGCAACAAAGAGCAGGCTCGCCACCATCCACATGTAGATGGGGAAAGCCTGCCCTCGGTCACGGTTTGAATTGCCTGGCATCAGCCCGACGTGATGGACCCGACGAGGCTGCTGATCCGGCTCGAAATCGCCCCGCCGATCCCCGACGCCGCGATCGCGCCCACGATCGCCACCACCACCAGGATGATCCCCAAGTATTCGAACGCCGTCTGCCCCCGGTCCGTTGCCGCGTACCGGCGCCTCAGGGACGAGACGGTCGTGTTCGCCCAGCTGTGCACGCGCGCAGTCGCCTTGAGCATGGGGTACTCCTCCAGGTCTGGTGTCGCTGCCGACCGTCGCACGGTAGGTCCACGGCCTCAGCCATACCCAGGGTCCCTGGGCCCAACCCGGGGCCCAAGGGGAACGGTGTTCACGCATGGCCGGCCACCCCCTGCGCGGGGCGGCGGGACGTGCCGAGCCAGAGGGCGATGGCCTCGCTGCGGGTGGCGCTGTGCAGCTTGGCGAAGATGCGGTTGATGTGGTTCTTCACCGTCTTCTGGCTGATGAAGCAGGTGTCGGCGATCTGCTGGTTGCTCATTCCGGATGCGATCAGATCCATGACCTCCACCTCCCGCGAACTCAGCCCGAATCCCACGTGGTTGCGCGTCTGCTCTGAAGAGAGTGCCATACGGGGTTGCGTGTGCGAAGGGGTTTGCGTCGGAATCCCGGGGAGTGGACCGGGCACGTTGCCCAGGCCGTCCGGGAGTGGCGGCCGGGCCGGCTCCGGGGGGCGGCTGCGGACGTGGTGGACGAGGGCGGTGGCGGCCGAGGTCGTGAGGTGGGCGCGGCCGTGGCGGACGTCGTGGACGGCCGTGACGAGTCCGTCCGCGGTGAACTCGCCGTGCACCAGGTAGCCGCCTGCGCCGCGGCGCAGTGCTTCGCGTACGACGTCGTCCTCACGGCTGTACGTCAGCATCACGACGGGGGCGATCGCCGCGAGGTGCGGGAGGGCGGCGATGCCGTCGACGCCGGGCATGCGGACGTCGAGGAGCACCACGTCCGGGCGGCGGGTGCGGGCCAGGGCGAGGGCTTCCCGGCCGTCGGCGGCCTCGCCCGCGACCTCGATGTCGGCGCGGCCGCCGAGCAGGGCGCTCAGGCCGGCGCGTACGACGAAGTTGTCGTCGACGATCAGGACGCGGAGGGGGGCGGTGGTGGAGTCGGGGAATGCCGCAGCCGGCATGGTGCGGCCTCCTTCCGGGTGGGGTGGGGTGGTGTGGGTGAGTCGGGGTCAGGGGAGGGCCAGGGCGGCCAGCGGGAGGTCGACCGTCACCTCCGTGCCGGGGCCGCGGGCCGGGCGGGCGTACGGGGCCGGGCCCGCGCCGGTGCCCGAGCGGGGTGCGGGCGGGCCGATGCGGAGGGCGGCTCCTATGGCGGCGGCCCGTTCGGTCATGCCGAGGAGGCCGAAGTGGCCGGTGCGGACGAGAGGTTCAAGGGGGACGAGAGGTTCGAGCGGGTCGATGGTGTCGAGGGCGGTGCCGGGCGGCAGGCCGCGGCCGTCGTCGCGGACGGTGAGGCGGAGCAGACGGCCGTCGACGGTGCCGGCCTCGACCGTGACGGCGGTGGCGCCGGCGTGGCGGTGGGCGTTCTCCAGGGCCTCGTCGGTGACGGCCAGCAGGTGGCGGGCGACGGCCGGCGGGACGACGGGGAGGGCGGCGGGGGCCTCCGCGCCCGAGTCCGTGCCCGAGACCGCGCCGGTGCTGCCCGCGCCCCCGGCCGTACGCGCGTCCGCGTCCGCGTCGGTGCCGGTGCCGGGCAGCGGGTGGAGTTCCGCGCGGAGTCCGGTGCGGGCGGTGAAGTCGGCGGTACGGGCGGCCAGTTCGGCGTTGAGGTCGACGCCGGGGGCGTCGAGGTCGCGGCGGAGGTCCGCGAGCAGGTCGCGGGATTCGGCGGCCGCGCGGCGGGCGGCGTGCGCGACAAGTTTGGCCTGGGCGCGGAGGGCGGCCGGGTCGGGGGTGCCGGCGGCCGCGGAGGCGGTGAGGCCGTCGGCGGCGAGGGCGAGGCCGTGCAGGGTCTTGGCGACGGAGTCGTGCATCTCGCGGGCGAGGCGGGCTCGTTCGGCGTGGACGGCCTCGGCGACGGCGAGGCGGGCGCGGGTTTCGGTGAGGGCCTGGCCGGCGGCGCCGAAGCGGAACATGAGGTTGCGCAGGCAGACGCCGACGGCGCCGGCGAGCAGGCACAGGCAGGGCAGCATGACGGCGGCGGTGGCGGACGGTTCGAGGGCCGGGTCCACCGCGTGGACCCCGGCGACGATCAGGGCCTGGGCGGCGGCGTACAGGGCCGAGCCGCGCCAGCCGTAGACGAGGCCGGCGAGGAGGGGGGTGCAGACGCAGAGGAAGCCGAGGGGGGATTCGGGGGTGGCGGTGATCAGGAGGAGGGTGCCGAAGAGCATGTCGACCGCCAGGACCCAGGGGTGGCGCAGGAGGTAGCGGCCGAAGCGGTCCCAGTCCCGGAAGAGGACGTAGGAGCCCATGAAGACGGCGAGGACTGCGGATCCTACGAGCCAGGTGGCGGGGCCGGGTTCTGTGCGGCCCAGGGCGAACGGGGTGCCGAGGGCGGTCATGGCGAGTCTGAAGGCGAAGACCTGGCGGGTGAGGGCCTGGAGGGCGTTCAGCTGGAGCGCGAGGGTGGGGGCCGGGGCTCCGCCCCTCGGCTTCCCGGGGCTCCGCCCCGGACCCCGCGCCTCAGACGCCGGCGGGGCTTGATTTTGCCCCGCCGCCGTCGCCGCCGCCGGGTCCGCAGCTGTCGCCATGCCGATCAGCCCGCCGTGAACGTGTCGAGGTCGACGTCCGTGCCGTAGACGAAGCCGACGATGAGGAGGATGAGGGTGCCGGGGAGCATGAAGGTGGTGACGGCGAAGGTCGCTTTGGGGACGGCTCGGGCGGCTCGGCGGCGGGCGTTCTGGGCGTCGGTGCGGCGCATGTCGTCGGCGATCTGGATGAGGGTTTCGACGATCGGGGAGCCGAGTTCCTCGCCCTGCTGGAGGGCGGTGACGAACTGGGCGACCTGTTCGGAGTCGTTGCGGCGGCGGAGCTCGTCGAAGGCCTGGCGGCGGCTGACGCCCATGTCCATCTGGCGCAGGGTGATGCGGATCTCGTCCGCCCAGGGTCCGTCGTACTTCTCGGCGACGCGCTCCAGGGCCTGCCGGAAGCCGAGGCCGGCGCTGACGACCACGGCGAGTACGTCGAGGAAGTCGGGCAGGGTGCGTTCGATGTGGTCGCGGCGGACCCGGATCGCGGACCACAGGCCGACCTCGATCCAGAACAGCCCGAACGCGACCATGAGGAGGGCCAGGACCAGCTGTCCGCGCATCAGCATGGCGAGCGCGCCGAAGGCGCCCAGGAAGCCGTACACCGCGCGGCGGGCGGCGTAGCGGTCGAGGGTGAGGCCGTGCGGGTTGCCGGCCATGTCGATCTGCTTGCGCTTGCGGTCGACCCGCTTGGGGCCCATCAGGCGCAGCACGGTGGGGGCCCAGCGGATGCCGAGCCGGTCGACGAGGGAGCCGACGGCGGTGGTGCGGGTGGCGCCGATCTCCAGGGCGAGCGCGAGGTCTGCGGGGAGCTTGGCGTCGGCCCGGTACATCCGGACGCCGTGGAAGGCGCCGAAGACGCACAGGCCCATCGCCAGGGCGAGCAGCAGAGCGGTGGTCATCGGCGGAGCGTTCCCCTCGGGCTGGAACTCGGGCTGGGACTCGGGCGTGGACTCGGACTCGGGCCCGGACCGGGACTCGGGCGGCGGAGGCGGGCGGCGTGCCCGGGCGGTGCGTCCACGGTCAGACGTCGATCTTGGACAGGCGGCGGATCAGGGCGAAGCCGAGGGTGTACAGGCCGATGGCGACGATCACGGCGGTCTGGCCGATGAACGCGCCGGTCATCCGGTCCAGCGCGCCCGGCAGCACCGCGTCCACCAGCAGCAGCGAGCCGACCCCGATCACGGGGATCGCGTACGCCGTCACCGTGACCTGGGACAGCTGGGTCTTCACCTCGCGCCGGGTCTCCTTGCGCTGCTCCAGCGTGACGGTGAGGTTGCGCAGGGAGCCGACGATGGCGCCGCCGGCCCGGTTGGACAGGACCAGGGTGGAGACGAGGACGACCAGCTCGCGGGAGGGCAGGCGCTCGGTCAGCTCGGCGAGGGCGTCGTCGATGGAGCGGCCGACGGCCAGGCTGTGGGAGACCCGGGCCAGTTCCTCGCCGGCGGGGGCCTCCAGTTCCTCGGCGGCCAGCCCGATGGCGGTACGGAGGGCCAGCCCGGCCTGGGTGGCGTTGGCGAGGATCCGGGACAGCTCGGGGAGCTGGTTGATGAACTTCTCGGTCCGCTTGGCCCGTTGCCAGTTGAGGAACGCGTTCGAGGCCCACAGGCCGATCAGGCCGGCGACCGGGCCGAAGAAGGAGGCGAGGAGGGAGGCGGCGAGCAGCCAGATCCCGGCGACGCCGGCGAGGACGTACACGAAGAACTCGCCGGGGGTGAGGTCGAGGCCGGTGGTGGCGAGCTTGCGCTCGATGCGGCGGCCGAGGGCGGTGCGGCGCAGCCGGCGGTCCAGGCCCCGGAAGCGGCGCCGGCGGCCGGGGGGCTCGGCGGTGGCGGCGGCGGAGAGCCGGTCGATGAGGGCGGCGCGCTCGGCCCGGCCCTTCGTGTACGCGTGCACGCCCAGGACCACGAGGAGGCACCCGAGGAGGGTGGCTCCCAGGGTGAGGAGCACCAGGTTGTTCATGGCGGTGTCGGCTTCCTGCGTCGGGGCGGGGCGGGGGCGACCGGGTCCGGTCGGGTCGGTCGGGTCGGTCGGGTCGGTCGGGTCGGTCGGGGCCGGTGGGCGAGGGGGTGGCGGCTAGCGGGTGAGGCTGCGGGTGGCGAGCAGGTCGTCGGAGGCGGCGACGCCGAAGGCCTGCGGGAGCGGCTGGTTGTTCATGTAGAGCCGCTCGGCGATGCGGCGCGGCAGCGGGAAGTACTCGAAGTGGCCGTAGACCCGGCCGTCGGCGGCCATCGGCTGGGCGACGTACCGGCAGACGGTGATGATCCGGAACGGTTCGCGGCCGTGCGAGTCAAGGATGGCGATCTCGGTGATGCGGCGGGAGCCGTCGGCGAAGCGGGTGAGCTGGACGACGACGTGGACGGCGCTGTTGATCTGGTCCTGGAGGGCCTCGAAGGGGACCTCGACCTCGGACATGGAGGCGAGGGTCTGGAGGCGGAGCAGGGCGTCCTCGGCGCTGTTGGCGTGGACGGTGGCGAGGGAGCCGTCGTGGCCGGTGGACATGGCCTGGAGCATGTCGAGGGTCTCGCCGCCGCGGACCTCGCCGACGATGATGCGGTCGGGGCGCATCCGGAGGGAGTTGCGGACCAGGTCGCGGATGGTGATGCGGCCCTTGCCCTCGACGTTCGGCGGGCGTGACTCCAGGCGGATGACGTGGTTCTGCTGGAGCTGGAGTTCGGCGGAGTCCTCGATGGTGATGATCCGCTCGTGGCCGGGGATGAGGCCGGAGAGGGCGTTGAGGAGGGTGGTCTTGCCGGTGCCGGTGGCGCCGGAGACGATCACGTTCAGCTTGGCCTGGACGAGGCCGGAGAGCAGGAGCAGCATCTGCTCGTCGAGGGAGCCGAGGCCGATCATCTCGTGCAGGGTGAAGGCGCGGGGGAAGCGGCGGATGGTGAGGGTGGCGCCGGTCAGGGAGAGCGGCGGGATGATGACGTTGACGCGTTCGCCGCTGGGGAGGCGGGCGTCGACCATCGGATTTGCCTCGTCCACGCGGCGGTTGACGGTGGAGACGATGCGTTCGATGGTCTGCATCAGCTGCTCGTGGGAGGCGAAGCGGAGCGGGAGCTGCTCGACGCGGCCGGCGCGTTCCACGTAGATGTGGTCGGGGCCGTTGACCATGATCTCGGAGATGGAGGCGTCTTCGAGGAGCGGTTCGAGGACGCCGAGGCCGAGGGCCTCGTCGACGACGCGGCGGATCAGGCGGGAGCGCTCGGTGGTGGAGAGGACCGGGCCTTCGCGGCTGATGATGTGGCCGAGGACGCGTTCGAGGCGGGCGCGGCGCTCGGCGGGGGCGAGCGCGGACATCTCGGCGAGGTCGATCTCCTCCAGCAGCTTGGCGCGGTAGGAGGTGACGAGGTGGCCGTCCTCACCGGGGGCGTGGTGGTCCTCCTGGGTGTGGACCCGGGCGCGCAGGCTCATGGGCGTCCTCCGTCGTAGGGCATGGTGGAGGTGCGGGTCACGTCGCCGATGGAGCCGAGGCCGGGCATGACGGTGGGGATGCGGATCTTTGCGGTGTAGGTGACCCGGTCGCCTGCGGGGCCGCCGCTGAGTTCCAGGCTGAGGCTGCCGCTGATGGCCGCGTGGCCGGCGGCCTGGCCGCCTTCGCCGTGGAGGGAGTCCATGCGGGCGGCTGCGCGGGCGGCGGTGCCGGCCTGCTGGGCGGCGTAGCCGATGAGGCCGGCCTGGATGCCGGCCATGGCGACGAGGAGGAGCAGGGGGAGCCAGGCGAGGTATTCGAGGGCGACCTGGCCGCGGTCGTGGGTGCGGGGTCGGGGGCCGGGGTTTTCGGGGCTCTGCCCCGGACCCCGCGCCTCAATCGCCGGCGGGGCTTGATTTTCCCCTGCCCGGACGTCGGCTGCGGGGCGGAGAGCCGGGATTTCGCCCGCCCGGACGTCGGCTGCGGGCCCGAGGGCTGGAATTTGCCCCGCCCGGACGTCCGCTTCGGGCCGGATGCCGAGGGTCTGCATGTCAGTCCTCCGTCCGTTCGTTCACGGCGGCGGCCTTGGCTCTGATGGGGACGTCGATGTTGAGGAGCTGGGGGGCCACCAGGGGCATGCGGAGGCTCACTGTGGCTTCGGTGAGGGGGTCGCCGCCGCAGTTCACGGTCACCTCCCAGGCCGAGCCGATGTGCTCGCGGGCGGCCGCCTCGCAGCTGTCGCCGACCGCGCCGGCGCGGGCTGCCTCGTCGGCGGCGTTGGCGGCCAGGTTGAAGGTGTAGCCGATGATCACGCACTGCCAGAGCAGTACGAGGATCAGCAGGATGTACGGGAACATCCCGAGGAATTCGAACGTGGTCGAGCCCCGGTCCCGCCGGGCGGCAGCCCGTATGCCCGGTACCGGAACCGTGACCGGAGCCGGACCCGGAGCCGGTCCCGGACCCGGACCCGGAGCCGCCGCCGTCCCCATCACTGCCCCTTCTTCTTGGACCAGCGGCCGACCGAGCCGCGGTCGCCGCCGCCCGCGCGGAGGGCGAGCTGGCGGCGGCCGGGGGCGGGGAGTGCCGGGGCGGCGGGGGTGCCGGGGGCTGCGGGCTCCTCGGTGCCCTTGAGGAGGCCGAGTTCGCCGGCGACGGTCCACAGGGCCTGTTTGACGGTCGACTTGTTGTCGAGGTCCTGGACGCGGCCGGCGTCCACGACGCCCTGGAGTTCCTTGTAGGCGGCGGGGACCGGGGTCCGGGCCGCCTTCGTCTTGGTGATCCTCTCGATGAGCGCGGGCTGGATCTCGGTGTTCCTGGTCCAGCGGTTCACGAGCACGGCCGTCTCCTCCGCCTTGCGCACCTGGAGCCGTTCCCACATCCGCACCATCCGCTTGACGGCCCGTACGGCGAGCACGTCGGGGGTGGTGACGAGGACCGCCGTGTCCGCCATTTCGACGGCGACGGCGTTCGCGCCGGTCATGAGGGTGCCGCAGTCGACGACGACCAGCTCGTAGCGGTTGCGCAGGGCGCTGACGATCTGGCGGGCGGCCCGGTCGTCGACCTCCTCGCCGCGTTCGCCGTCGGCGGGCGCCAGCAGCAGGGCGAGCCCGGCGGGGTGGTCGTACACGGCGTCCTGGAGGACCCGGGGGGTGATGTCCTGGATGCCGGCGAGGTCGGCGGCCGAGCGGCGGAACTGGACGTCGAGGTAGGAGGCGACGTCCCCGGCCTGGAGGTCGAAGTCGACCAGGGCGGTACGGCGGCCCGAGGCGGCCGCGGCCAGGGCCAGCTGGACGGCGGTCAGGGTGGTGCCGACCCCGCCCTTGGCGCCGGAGACGGTGACCACCTTGCCGCCGGGCCCGGTGAAAACGTCCGCACCGCGGCCCAGGTGGCGGCGGACGCCCGCGGACCACTGGGCGGCGGCCTGGACCCGCGCGGCCAGTTCCTCGTACGACAGCGGCAGGCCGATCAGGCCGCGGGCGCCGGAGTCCATGGCGGCGGAGAACAGGCCGGGGCTGGTGTCCGCGGACACGAGGACCACGCCGACCGCGGGGAAGCGGAGGGCGACCTCGCGGATCAGCTCCAGTGCGGGCACCGGGCCGATCCGGTCGTGGACGAGGACCACCTCGGGCAGCTCGTCGAGGGATTCGGCGGCCAGCCGGGCCAGGGTGTCGAGGAGGGAGGTGGAGTCGGGTACCGGCGCGGCCGGCTCGGCGGCCGGGAGCTGGCCGACGAGGGTGGTGATGGAGCGGGCGGCGTCCGGGTCGCCGACCGCGGGGAGGATTCGGGTGCTCATCCGTGCCTCACTTGTCCCCGTCGAGGGAGTAGCGGCGGTCGTCCGGCGCCACGGTGGACCTGCTGCCGGGCGCCACCAGGGCCAGGCGGACGTGTTCGGCGAAGGAGACCGCGTACGAGACGCGCTGGCTGTCCTTGTTGCCGAGGGCGAAGGTGATCGGGACGGTCTGCTCGTCGCCCTTGCGGCCCTGGATGCCGCTCTTGGGGCGATTCTCGGAGAGGGTGCCGACGGTCAGCACCCGGGCGTTGGTGACGAGGGTGACGGCCTGCGAGTTCAGCGGGGTGGTGCCCTTGAAGGTGCCGATGATGTTGACCCGGTCGCCGGGGTGGATGCGGCCGGCGACGCCCGTCGAGGCGTCGATCATGATGGCGATCTCCTGCTCGTCCCGGCCGAGCCGGGGGATCTCGGCGAGCATGTCGCTCTGCAGCAGGGAGCCGGCCTTCAGGGTGGTCAGGGCGGTCTTGCCGCGGAGTTCGCCGGCGAGGTCGGCGGTGATCGCGGTGCCGGAGAGCCAGCGCCGCGGGATGCTGGTCTTCACGAAGTCGTCCTCGTCGAGCTCGCTGAACGGGGCGATGTCGTCCTTGACCCGGTAGGCGGTGACCTCGGGTCCCACCTTGGAGTTGACGTCGCCGATCACCGTGAGGACCCCGGCGAAGGCGCCGAGCGCACACAGCACGGACAGGACGAGCAGGATCACACCGCGCCGCTGACGTGAGTTCATGGACCGGACTACCTCGCCGTTCGTCGGATTGCGTCGATCAACCGGTGCTGCCCGCGGGCGGGGCCGCGGGGGTCACGGATTCGTGGACAGGGGGGACTGGGCGGACTGGGTGGACTGCGCGGACAAGGGGGCGGCGAGCGGTGCGGCGCAGAATCCGCAGCGGTCGCCTATGAGTTCCAGGCCGCACCAGCGGCAGGGTTCGCGCCGGACGGAGGCGACGAGCTGGTAGAGGACGGAGATGTCGGGGATGGCGGCGGCGAACTCCACCAGCCGCGACGTGGCCCACCAGCGGGCCGAGTCGGACGGCAGCGGCGCTTCGAGGACGCCGCCCACCTGCCAGGCGGGGGCGAGTTCGGCGGCCACCCAGTCGGAGGCGAGCTGGCCGCGGGCGAAGGTGAGGTGGGTGCCGAAGTCGGGGCCGGGAGGCAGTTCCGGGCCGCCGGCGTCCTTGGCGTGGGCCTTGCCGCGGGACCCGGCCCGGCCCTTGCCACCGCCGTGCCCGCCCGGGCCGTCCTTCGGGCCGGTCTTCGGTCCGGTCTTCGGTCCGGAGCCCAGCCGGGCCAGGTGCGGGCGCGGGTTGGCGAGCACGGCGAACTGGCTGCCGGGCAGCCAGGACTTGGCGTGACTCTTGAGGCTGACGGGGACCCGGTCGAGCCGGGCGACGGAGCCGAGGAGGGCGCCCGCGTAGACGTAGTGGGACAGCAGCCGGGCGGCGGAGGCGATCACTCCGGGGCTGAAGTCGCAGACGGACAGCTGCCGGAGCTGGCGGACGAGCAACGCGGTGCCCAGCGGCGGCAGATCGATGTCAAGGAGTGCGATCCGGTCACTCTCCAGGATCGCCCGGACGGTGTGCAGGCGCTGCGCGAAGGCCACCGGAAGGAAGGACGGGAGGACCGCGACCACGTACCCGTGGCGCTCCAGCAGCCCGGACATCTCCGCCAGCGACTCCTCCAGTCCGGCGGTCTGCGGGGAGCTGAGGGCGACGGCGTCGGGGGTGTGCCGGTCGGCGGCGGGCAGCACCAGATCGGCGCTGGTCACGGCGATGGCGATCGGCATGTGAATCCCCCATTCACCCCGGTGCGCAGCGGTCGCGCAGAAGCTGCGCTTCCGCAAACGATCACTGCTGTGCCCTCCTGCCCCAGCACCTTATCCGCGTCTTAAGGCGTCGGGCAGGGCCTTGTTCTTTTCCCCTGATTCCGCTTTTCGGTCGTTGGCTGATTCACCACTGCCAATTCGGCAACAAATCCGGTCACTTCCGGCAAGGCGCGGGTGAGCGGGTCCGCACTCTTGACAGAAGCATTGGTCTGGACCAACTTGGGTGCGGGCGGCGCCAGTTGCCGCACCGCGGCTCCGGCCATCCCCGCATCACGCCGTCGCCGCTCCCCATCCCCACTCCCCCGTCCCCGCATCCCAGCCTCCTCCCCCCACCCTGGAGCCTCCGTGAACCGGAACCCCATACGCTCCTCCTTCCCCCTGCTCGCCGCCGGACTCCTGGTCGCGGCCGGCGTCACCGGCGTGGCCACCGGCACCGCGCACGCCGCCGACGTCAACGTCGTCCGCAACGGCGGCTTCGAGTCCGGGCTGACCCACTGGACCTGTACGAGCGGCAGCGGCACCGCGGTGTCCTCGCCGGTGCACGGCGGCGCCGGCGCCCTCAAGGCCGCCCCGGCCGGCTCCGACAACGCCCGCTGCTCGCAGGTCGTCACCGTCAAGCCCAACTCCACTTACACGCTGAGCGAGTGGGTGCAGGGCTCGTACGTCTACCTGGGCGTGACCGGCACCGGCACCCAGGACGTGTCCACCTGGACCCCCGGCGGCAGCGGCTGGACCAAGCTGTCGACCACCTTCACCACGGGCGCCAACACCACGCAGGTGACCGTGTACACGCACGGCTGGTACGGCCAGCCGGCGTACACCGTGGACGACTTCAGCGTGTTCGGCCCGGACGGCGGCGGCCCGACCGACCCCGGCCCGTCCATCCCGGGCGCACCGGCCGGCCTGGCCGCGGGCAGCCCGACCGCGAGCTCCCTCGCCCTGTCCTGGAGCGCCGTCCCGGGCGCCACCGGCTACCGGCTCTACCAGGACAACGTCCGGGTCACCGATGTCCCCGGGACCTCCCTGACCCGTACCGGGCTCTCCCCCAGCACCTCGTACGCCTTCCAGGTCAGCGCGTACAACGAAGCCGGCGAGGGGCCGCGGTCGCCGGTCGTGACCGGCACCACCACGGCCGGCGGCGGCAACCCCGGCAACCCGGCGGTGCCCAAGCACGCCGTGACCGGCTACTGGCAGAACTTCAACAACGGCGCGGCCGTCCAGAAGATCTCCGACGTGCCGAACCAGTACGACATCATCGCGGTCTCCTTCGCCGACGCCACCGCCACGCCCGGCGCGATCACCTTCAACCTGGACTCGGCCGGACTCGGCGGCTACACGGTCGCGCAGTTCAAAGCGGACGTCGCCGCGAAGAAGCAGGCCGGGAAGTCGGTGATCCTCTCCATCGGCGGCGAGAAGGGCACCATCACCGTCAATGACTCCGCCTCGGCGGCCAACCTGGCGAACTCGGCGTACGCGCTGATGCAGGAGTACGGGTTCACCGGGATCGACATCGACCTGGAGAACGGCCTCAACGCCACCTACATGACGCAGGCCCTGCGCGCCCTGTCCGCCAAGGCCGGGCCCTCGCTCGTCATCACGATGGCCCCGCAGACCATCGACATGCAGTCCCCGTCGAACGCCTACTTCAAGACGGCACTCAACATCAAGGACATCCTGACCGTCGTCAACATGCAGTACTACAACAGCGGCGCGATGAACGGCTGCGACGGCAAGGTCTACTCGCAGGGCTCGGTGGACTTCCTCACGGCTCTGGCCTGCATCCAGCTGGAGAACGGGCTCGACCCCTCCCAGGTCGGCATCGGCGTGCCCGCCTCCACCCGCGGCGCCGGCAGCGGCTACGTGTCCCCCTCGGTCGTCAACAACGCCCTGGACTGCCTGACCCGGGGCACCGGCTGCGGCTCGTTCAAGCCGGCCAAGACCTACCCGAGCCTGCGCGGGGCCATGACCTGGTCCACGAACTGGGATGCAACCGCAGGAAATGCCTGGTCCAACGCGGTGGGTCCGCACGTGCACAACCTGCCGTAGCGGTAGCTGTGGGGGCGGTGCCCGGACGGCACCCCACCGGCGGGGGGGGGGGGGGGGGGGGGGGGGGGGGGGGGGGGGGGGCGGGCCGGGCCCCCCCCC
>NZ_JAJAUZ010000094.1 GCF_020532645.1 Streptomyces bambusae | reverse complement strand
AAGAACTGCAACCCGGCTGGCGCCGGGCACCGGGCTCCGCCCGGACCCGCTCCTCAAACGCCGGAGGGGCTGGGGGTGGCGGCGCCAGCCCTCGGGGCTCTGCCCGGACCCGCTCCTCAAACGCCGGAGGGGCTGGGGGTGGCGGCGCCAGCCCTCGGGGCTCTGCCCGGACCCGCTCCTCAAGCGCCGGAGGGGCTGGAGCTGCCCCGCAGGGGCTCAGGTGCCGGCGGGGCCGGGTGTGGTGCGGAGTCGGGTGCGGGCTTCCATCAGGGCGAAGCCCAGGAGGTTGAGGCCCCGCCACCGGGACGGGTCGAGCGCACGCTCGTCGTCCGCGGCGAGGCCGATGCCCCAGATGCGGTCGAGGGGGGAGGCCTCGACGAGGACGCGCTCACCGGTGCCCAGCAGATACCCCGCCAGCTCAGGCGAGGACGCGAACTTGTGCACGCTTCCGGCCACCACGATCGCGAACCGCTCGCGCTTCCACACCGCGTCGTCGAAGCCCCGTACCAGCCGCCCGGCCTTCTTCGCCTCGGCCGGAGTACGGGCGGCCAGCACCGTCGCCTCCGCTTCCGGATCGCCGAACAGCCGCGCCTTGCCGGCCATCATCCAGTGCTCCGCCGTTGCATACGTGACGTCACCGACGGTGAACGGAGAGGGCCACCACTGGCTCAGACAGCTCGGCCCCAGCGACCCGTCCGGACGCGGCCGGTGGCCCCAGAACGGCAGGTACTTCACCCGGTCACCACGCTTGACCTGCTCGATCAGCTTGTCGATCTTCTCCATGCACGCGAGTCTGGCACTCGCCACGGACACTTCGTACGGGATTTACGGATCGACGCGACACATGGTCGACCGATTCCGTCGCGTAATCAAAAGGCAACAACGGAATCACTTGGCGGAGGCTGATGCCTCTGTCAGGATCGGCAATCAATTCGAGCTGGAGCTACGGAGAGCGTGATGGGCAACCGATTCCAGATCAAAGACCGCTTCGCAGACGGTGCGCAGTACATCGACGGGCGGCTCAGGTCCGGTACCTCGGGACAGTCGCACACCGTGGTCGATCCGGCCACCGGAGAGGACGTGCTCACCTATGAGCTGGCCTCCACCGCCGACGTCGACGCGGCCGTCGCCGCGGCCAAGGCGGCCTTCCCCGCCTGGTCCGCCGCCACCCCCGGCGAGCGCTCCGACGCGCTGCACCGGCTGGCCGCCGTCCTCACCGAGCAGGCCGCGGACTTCGCGTTCGCGGAGTCGGTGCAGTGCGGCAAGCCGCTCAAGCTGAGCACCGAGTTCGACGTTCCGGGCACCATCGACAACACCGCGTTCTTCGCGGGCGCCGCCCGGCACCTCCAGGGCCAGGCCGCGGCCGAGTACTCCGGCGACCACACCTCGTACGTACGCCGCGAGGCCATCGGCGTGGTCGGCTCGATCGCGCCGTGGAACTACCCGCTCCAGATGGCCGCCTGGAAGATCCTCCCGGCCATCGCCGCGGGCAACACGATCGTGCTCAAGCCCGCCGAGCTGACCCCGCTGACCTCCCTGATGTTCGCCCAGGCGGCGAAGGAGGCCGGGATCCCCGACGGCGTCGTCAACATCGTCACCGGCGCGGGCCGGGTCGCCGGCGAGCACCTGGTGGGCCACCCCGACGTGGTCATGACCTCCTTCACCGGCTCCACCGGCGTCGGCAAGCGGGTCGCCGAGATCGCCACCGCCACCGTCAAGCGGCTCCACCTGGAGCTCGGCGGCAAGGCCCCCTTCGTCGTCTTCGACGACGCGGACATCGAGGCCGCCGCCCACGGCGCCGTCGCCGGCTCCCTCATCAACACCGGCCAGGACTGCACCGCCGCCACCCGCGCCTACGTCCAGCGCCCCGTCTACGAGGCCTTCGTCGCCCGTACCGCCGAGCTGATGGAGACCGTCCGGCTGGGCGACCCGTTCGCTCCCGGCACCGACCTCGGCCCGCTGGTCTCCCACGCCCAGCGCGACCGCGTCGCCGGCTTCGTCGAGCGGGCCCGCGGCTACGCCACCGTCGTCACCGGCGGCGAGGCCCCGCAGGGCGAGCTGGCCGCCGGCGCCTACTACCGGCCCACCCTGATCACCGGCGCCGCCCAGGACAGCGAAGTGGTCCAGTCCGAGATCTTCGGCCCGGTCCTCGTCGTGCTGCCCTTCGACTCCGACGACGAGGGCATCCGGCTCGCCAACGACACCCCGTACGGCCTCGCCGCCTCCGCCTGGAGCCGCGACGTCTACCGCGCCGGCCGCGCCACCCGCGAGATCAAGGCCGGCTGCGTCTGGGTCAACGACCACATTCCGATCATCAGCGAGATGCCGCACGGGGGCTACAAGGCCAGCGGCTTCGGCAAGGACATGTCGGCGTACTCCTTCGAGGAGTACACGCAGGTCAAGCACGTGATGTACGACAACACCGCGGTGGCGGCCAAGGACTGGCACCGCACGATCTTCGGGGACCGATAGCAGCGCTCCGCTCGACCGGCGGACAACACGACACCCGAAAGGGCACAGCGCATGGAGCAGTACGAGCCCGACCGCCTCTCCGCGGTCCAGCTTGCCGCGATGCGGCGCAGCCTCGAAAGCGGCCGCGGGGCCCTCACCCGCCGGTCGCTGCTGCGCGCCTCCGGCGTCGGGGCGCTCACGGTCGGCGGCCTCGCGGGCCTCGCCGGCTGCGGCATCCCGCCCGCCAAGCGCGAGGGCGGCGACGCACCGGCCTCCGACGACCACTCGGCCACGGAGAAGACGATCAACTTCTCCAACTGGACCGAGTACATGGACGTCAGCGAGGACGAGAAGTCCCGCCCCACGCTGCAGGCGTTCACCAAACGCACCGGGATCAAGGTCAAGTACACCGAGGACATCAACGACAACGTCGAGTTCTTCGGCAAGATCCGCCCCCAGCTCGCCGCGGGCCAGGACACCGGCCGCGACCTGATCGTGGTCACCGACTGGCTCGCCGGCCGCATGATCCGGCTCGGCTGGGCCCAGAAGCTCGACCCCTCGCACCTGCCGCACGCCTTCGCGAACCTGTCCCCGCAGTTCCGCAGCCCCGACTGGGACCCGGGCCGCGCGTACACGTACCCGTGGACCGGCATCTCCACCGTCATCGCCTACAACGCGAAGGCGACCCGCGGCCGGAAGGTCGACTCGGTCACCCAGCTCCTCGACGACCCCGCACTCAAGGGCCGGGTGGGCTTCCTCACCGAGATGCGCGACACCGTCGGCATGACCCTGCTCGACATGGGCAAGGACCCGGCGGACTTCACCGACGCCGACTACGACGCGGCCATCGGACGCCTCCAGAAGGGCGTCGACAAGAAGCAGATCCGCCGCTTCACCGGCAACGACTACACCGCCGACCTCGACAAGGGCGACCTCGCCGCCTGCGTCGCCTGGGCCGGCGACGTCATCCAGCTCCAGGCCGGCAACCCGGACATCAAGTTCGCCATCCCCGCCGCCGGCTACATCACCTCCAGCGACAACCTGCTCGTCCCCGCCAAGGCCCGGCACAAGGCCAACGCCGAGAAGCTCATCGACTACTACTACGAGCTCCCCGTCGCCGCCCAGCTCGCCGCGTACATCAACTACGTCTGCCCCGTCGAGGGAGTCAAGGACGAGCTCGCCAAGATCGACCCGGAGCTCGCGAACAACACCCTGATCGTCCCCGACAAGGCCATGGCGGCGAAGTCCCGCGCCTTCCGCTCCCTGAGCAGCGCGGAGGAGACGGCGTACGAGGAGAAGTTCGCCAAGCTCATCGGCGCCTGACCGGCGTTCCCGCTCCTTTCCGACACCACCCTTTGGGACCGCGACCCATGACTGACAAGACCGCGGGCGGCGATGTCCGCCTCACCGGCATCAGCAAGCACTACGGCTCCTTCACCGCAGTGCACCCGCTGGACCTGACCATCCCGCAGGGCTCGTTCTTCGCCCTGCTCGGCGCGTCCGGCTGCGGGAAGACCACCACGCTGCGCATGATTGCCGGCCTGGAGGAGCCCTCCACCGGCACCGTCCGCCTCGGCGAGCAGGAGGTCACCCACCTGCCGCCGTACAAGCGCCCGGTCAACACCGTGTTCCAGAGCTACGCGCTCTTCCCGCACATGGACATCTTCGAGAACATCGCGTTCGGCCTGCGCCGCCGCGGCATCAAGTCGGTCAAGAAGCAGGTCGACGAGATGATCGAACTGGTCCAGCTCGGCGAGCACGCCCGCAAGAAGCCGCACCAGCTCTCCGGCGGCCAGCAGCAGCGCGTCGCCGTCGCCCGCGCGCTCATCAACCACCCGCAGGTCCTGCTCCTCGACGAGCCGCTCGGCGCCCTCGACCTCAAGCTGCGCCGCCAGATGCAGCTGGAGCTCAAGCGCATCCAGACCGAGGTCGGCATCACCTTCGTGCACGTCACCCACGACCAGGAGGAGGCCATGACCATGGCCGACACGGTCGCGGTCATGAACGGCGGCCGGGTCGAGCAGCTGGGCGCCCCCGCCGACCTGTACGAGAACCCGCGCACCACCTTCGTCGCGAACTTCCTCGGCACCTCCAACCTGATCGAGGCGGCCGTCGAGTCGGCCGGCGACCAGGTCGTCGTCTCCGCTGCAGGAACGACCCTGCGGCTGCCCGGCGCGCGATGTTCGACCACACCCCGCACCGGCGGCAAGCTGCTGGTCGGCGTCCGCCCGGAGAAGCTCTCGCTGGTCCCCGCCGACGAGGAGCACACCATCGCGGCCGGCCGGAACAAGGTCACCGGCCGGATCACCGCCTCCTCCTTCATCGGCGTGTCCACCCAGTTCGTCGTCGACAGCCCGGTCTGCGCCGAGCTGGAGGTGTACGTCCAGAACATCGAGCGCGACGCCCGCCTCACCCCCGGCACCGAGGTCGTCCTGCACTGGAACCCGGAGCACACCTTCGGCCTGGACGCCGCCCAGGACATCGACGCGGGGACCGAGACCGTGGAGGAAGGCGCATGACGGCCACCGCGGCGCCCCCCGCGCCCGCTCCCGAGGCCGAGCCGCCGGTCCACAAGCCCTCCGTCCGCAAGCGGCTGGTGCCGTACTGGCTGCTGCTCCCCGGCATCCTGTGGCTGCTGGTGTTCTTCGTCCTCCCGATGGCCTACCAGGCCTCGACCTCCGTGCAGACGGGATCCCTCGAAGAGGGCTTCCAGGTCACCTGGCACTTCCAGACCTACTGGGACGCCTTCACCGAGTACTACCCGCAGTTCCTGCGCTCCCTGCTGTACGCGGGCACCGCCACCGTGCTCTGCCTGCTGCTGGGCTACCCGCTGGCGTACCTGATCGCCTTCCGGGCCGGACGCTGGCGCAACCTGCTGCTGATCCTCGTGATCGCGCCGTTCTTCACCAGCTTCCTGATCCGCACCCTGGCCTGGAAGACGATCCTGGCCGACAGCGGCCCGGTGGTCGAAGCCCTCAACACCCTCCACGTCCTCGACGTCACCAGCTGGCTGGGCATGACGGAGGGGGAGCGGGTGCTGGCCACCCCGCTCGCCGTGGTCTGCGGTCTGACCTACAACTTCCTGCCGTTCATGATCCTCCCGCTGTACACCTCGCTGGAGCGCATCGACACCCGGCTCCACGAGGCGGCCGGCGACCTGTACGCCACGCCCGCCACCACCTTCCGCAAGGTGACCTTCCCGCTGTCCATGCCGGGCGTGGTCTCCGGCACCCTGCTCACCTTCATCCCGGCGAGCGGCGACTACGTCAACGCGGAGCTGCTCGGCTCCACGGACACCCGGATGATCGGAAACGTCATCCAGTCGCAGTACCTGCGGATCCTCGACTACCCGACGGCGGCCGCGCTGTCGTTCATCCTCATGGCCATCGTGCTGATCATGGTCACCATCTACATCCGCCGAGCGGGGACGGAGGACCTGGTCTGATGAGCGCACCCCTGGGCTGGCTCCGCCGCCACCTCGTCGTCATCGCGGGCCTGGCCACCCTCGCGTACCTGACCCTGCCGAACGTCGTCGTCACGGTGTTCTCGTTCAACAACCCCACCGGGCGGTTCAACTACGCCTGGCAGGAGTTCTCCCTGGAGGCCTGGAAGGACCCGTGCGGGGTCGCCGACATGTGCGGCTCCCTCTCGCTGTCCCTCCAGATCGCCCTGTGGTCGACGATAGGCGCCACCGTGCTCGGCACGATGATCGCCTTCGCGCTCGTCCGCTACCGGTTCCGGGCCCGCGGCGCGGTCAACTCGCTGATCTTCCTGCCGATGGCCATGCCGGAGATCGTGATGGCCGCCTCGCTGCTCGCCCTGTTCCTGAACATGGGCATCGAGCTGGGCTTCTGGACGATTCTGATCGCGCACGTCATGTTCTGCCTCAGCTTCGTCGTGGCCGCCGTCAAGGCGCGCGTGCTCTCGATGGACCCGAGGCTGGAGGAAGCGGCCCGCGACCTGTACGCCGGGCCGGTGCAGACCTTCCTGCGGGTGACGCTGCCGATCGCGGCCCCCGGCATCGCGGCCGGAGCACTGCTCTCGTTCGCGCTGTCCTTCGACGACTTCATCATCACGAACTTCAACTCGGGCAACACCGTCACCTTCCCCATGTTCGTGTGGGGATCGGCGCAGCGGGGTACGCCCGTGCAGATCAACGTCATCGGCACGGCGATGTTCGTCATCGCGGTGCTGGTGGTCCTCGCCGGCCAGGTCGTCAGCAGCCGGCGGCAGAAGCAGAAGCACTGAGCAAGCAGTTCCGTTAGGAGTTGGAAACCATGGCCCCAGTCGCCATGCGTACCGTTGCCTCATCCCTTTCCGAAGCACTGCCGGTCTCGTACTGGCTCGACGACCCCGGCAAGCCCGCACCGCATCCCGCCCTCACCGGGGACGAGCACTGCGACCTCCTCGTCATCGGCGGCGGCTACAGCGGGCTGTGGACCGCCCTCCTCGCCAAGGAGCGCGACCCGCAGCGGGACGTCGTACTGATCGAGAGCCGTGAGGTGGGCTGGGCCGCCTCCGGCCGCAACGGCGGCTTCTGCGCGGCCTCGCTCACCCACGGCCTCTACAACGGTCTCACCCGCTGGCCCGACGAGCTCGCCAAACTGGAGGAGCTGGGCGCCAGGAACCTCGACGCCATCGAGGAGGCCGTCGCCCGCTACGGCATCGACTGCGACTTCGAGCGCACCGGCGAGATCGACGTCGCCACCGAGCCGCACCAGGTCGAGGAGCTGAAGGAGCTGCACGCGGAGGCGGAGCGGCTGGGCCTCGGCGACGGGTACGAGTTCCTCGACCGCGACGCGCTGCGCGCCGAGATCGACTCGCCGACCTTCCTCGGCGGCCTGTGGGACCGCCGCGGCGTGGCCATGCTCAACCCGGCGAAGCTGGCCTGGGGCCTGAAGGAGGCCTGCCTCGGCCTGGGCGTGCGGATCTACGAGAACACCCGCGGCCTGTCGCTGAAGTCCAGCGGGCCCGGCATGGCGGTCGGCACCCCGTACGGCCGGATCCTGGCCCGCCGGGTCGCGCTCGGCACGAACATCTTCCCGTCCCTGGTCAAGCGGATCCGCCCGTACACCGTGCCGGTCTACGACTACGCGCTGATGACCGAGCCGCTGTCGCCGGAGCAGCTGGACGCGATCGGCTGGAAGAAGCGGCAGGGGCTGGGCGACAGCGCCAACCAGTTCCACTACTTCCGGATCACGCCCGACCACCGGATCCTGTGGGGCGGCTACGACGCCATCTACCCGTACGGCGGCAAGCTGGACTCCGAGTACGACCACCGGCCGGAGACCTACCTCAAGCTGGCCGGGCACTTCTTCCACTGCTTCCCGCAGCTGGAGGGGATCCGGTTCAGCCACGCGTGGGGCGGGGCGATCGACACGTGTGCGCGGTTCTCCGCGTTCTTCGGGACCGCGCACTCGGGCAAGGTCGCGTACGCGGCCGGCTACACCGGGCTCGGGGTGGGCGCGACGCGCTTCGGGGCCGACGTCATGCTCGACATGCTCGCGGGGGAGCGGACCGAGCGCACCGAGCTGGAGATGGTGCGGAAGAAGCCGATGCCGTTCCCGCCGGAGCCGTTCAAGTGGACCGGGATCTCGCTGACCAAGTGGTCGCTGGCGCGGGCCGACGAGCGGGCCGGGCGGCGGAACCTGTGGCTGAAGACGCTGGACCGGTTCGGGCTGGGCTTCGACAGCTGAGCCGGCCGGGCCGCTGATCCGATCATCCAGGGTGGTGCGCCCCCGGCCGTGGGGCGCACCACCCTGGCGCGCGTGCGCCCCCGTGCTCCCAGGCGGGGTGCGGACCCGCGTCACGATCCGGACCCGGCCCGGTCTCGCCTCGTAGGACTGCTTCTACGAACGAGGAGACCGGGCGATGAACACAGCGGGGGTCAGGGGTGCGCTGGAGTGGCTGGCGGGGGCGGCGCCGGATCCGGCGGCCTGCCGCTTCGAGTGGGAGCGCAACCCGCTGGGGGTGGTGCTGCTGCCGGCCGGGCGGCGGTGGGACGTGCTGATCCTGCCGGGTGATCTGGCGCGGCCTGCGTTCGTTGTGCTGAGCCGGCTGGTGGTGCGGACGGGGCCGGTGCTGGCGGATTTCGGCGAGGACCGGCTGGGGTTCTTCGTGCCGCCGGGGACGGCGGCGCGGTGGCTGGGCACCGGCATCAGGGCCGCCGGGTCCGGTACCTGGATCGCCGTCCCGCACCCTGCGCGTGAGTGCGGCGGCATCCACTGGGTCGTCCCCCCGGACGCCGCCGGCACCCTGACCGACCCGGTCCTGCTGGAACTGGCCCTCCACGAAGCCGCCGCCGGCGACCCGACCTAGGATCCGTCGTCGGACTCCTGCCCGCCCCGGTCTCCGGGGCGGAGCCACAGGGGGGTGAGGAGGAGGGCGCTCAGGAGGAGGCTGGCGGCCACGTCCAGCGGCCAGTGGAAGCCGCGGAGGACCAGTCCGGCAGCGGTGGCCGCCGTCAGGAGCAGCGCGGCCGGCACCGGCCAGCGGTGCCGGACGTACGGCCGGACGAGCAGCGCCGCACCCACGTACGCGACGGCCGCCGTGGCCGTGTGCCCGGACGGGAAGTAGCCGGAAGCCCACGGCTCCAGCGGCCCCGGCCGCCCCGTCCACTCCTTCAGCGGCACGATCACCGCCGGCACCAGCGCCATCGCCGCCCCCGCGGCGACCGGCGCCCGCCACGACCGCCCGCGCCGGTACGCGTACCCCATCGCCAGTGCCAGCACCGGCACCGCGACCGGGATGTTCCCGAGGTCCGCGAGCCGCTCGGTGACGTGATCCGGCACGGTACGCACCACCGCCCGGCTGATCCGCTCGTCCGGCACCAGCAGCGGCCCGGAGACGAGCACCTGCCAGGTGGCCAGCGCGAACAGGACCAGCGCGGCGAGCGGCAGGAGAACGAGAAGGGCCGGCCGTCCCGGAACAGGGGGGATGGTTCCGCGACGGCCGGCCGGACCGGTGCGGCCTGCGCCCCGGGGGGTGTGGGGCGGGCAGCCGTCCGGTCGGTGAGGAGTGTGCGCGAGCGCATGCCCGGATCGGAGCTGGGGAAGCCCGGAACCGGAGTCGTCCGCAGTGCCCTGCGGCCGAGGTGTTTCACTCATCTGCAGAAACCGTACGGCAGCGGAAAGGGGACCGACAGCAGGAATGCGCACCCGCCATCGGCCCCCCACACCATCTTCACAGCGCCCGCCGGTTACCGGTGGTACCGCGCCGTGGTGTCCGGACAGACGTTCCAGACGTTCGATCAGATGGCCGCGAGCGCGGCCTCGATGACGTCCAGGCCCTCGTTCAGGAGGTCCTCGCCGATGACGATCGGCGGCAGGAAGCGGAGCACGTTGCCGTACGTGCCGCAGGTGAGGACGAGGACGCCCTCCGCGTGGCAGTACTTGGCCAGCGCGGCCGCGGCCTCCGGGTTCGGGGTCTTGGCGACCGGGTCCTTGACGAGCTCGATGGCGATCATGGCGCCGCGGCCGCGAACGTCACCGATGATCTCGTGCTTCTCCTGCATGGCCGTCAGACGGGCCTTCATCAGGGACTCGATCTTCTTCGCCTTGGCGTTGAGGTCGAGCTCCTTCATGGTCTCGATGGCGCCGAGCGCACCGGCGCAGGCCACCGGGTTGCCGCCGTAGGTGCCGCCCAGGCCGCCGGCGTGCGGGGCGTCCATGATCTCGGCGCGGCCGGTGACGGCGGCGAGCGGCAGACCGCCCGCGATGCCCTTGGCGGTCGTGATCAGGTCGGGGACGATGCCCTCGTCCTCACACGCGAACCACTGGCCGGTGCGGCAGAAGCCGGACTGGATCTCGTCGGCCACGAAGACGATGCCGTTGTCGTTGGCGAACTTCACGATCGCCGGCAGGAAGCCCTTGGCCGGCTCGATGAAGCCGCCCTCGCCGAGCACCGGCTCGATGATGATCGCGGCGACGTTCTCGGCGCCGATCTGCTTGGTGATCTGGTCGATGGCCTGGGCGGCGGCCTCGGGGCCGCAGTTCTCCGGGCCGGTGGGCCAGCGGTAGCCGTAGGCGACCGGCACGCGGTAGACCTCGGGGGCGAACGGGCCGAAGCCGTGCTTGTACGGCATGTTCTTCGCCGTCAGCGCCATCGTGAGGTTGGTGCGGCCGTGGTAGCCGTGGTCGAAGACGACGACGGCCTGGCGCTTGGTGTACGCACGGGCGATCTTGACGGCGTTCTCGACGGCCTCGGCGCCGGAGTTGAACAGTGCCGACTTCTTCGCGTGGTCGCCCGGGGTCAGCTCGGCGAGGGCCTCGCAGACCTCGACGTAGCCCTCGTACGGGGTCACCATGAAGCAGGTGTGGGTGAAGTCGGCCAGCTGCGCCGAGGCGCGGCGCACGACGGCCTCGGCGGAGGCGCCCACGGAGGTCACGGCGATGCCGGAACCGAAGTCGATCAGGCGGTTGCCGTCGATGTCCTCGATGATGCCGCCGTCCGCGCGCGCCGTGAAGACGGGCAGCACGGAGCCCACGCCACCGGCCACCGTGTTCAGGCGCCGGGCCTGCAGCTCCTGCGACTTCGGGCCGGGAATCGCGGTGACGAGCTTGCGCTCCTGCGGGACAGCAGTCATGGAGGCTCCTGGGGGGTTTCGGACGCACTTGTGTCTTTGTCCGCAGGCTAGGCCCGGCAGGGGGTCCGAGGCATGCTCCACGAGGGAGTGGTCCCCGCGTGTCCTTGTCCGCGGCGGCCATAGGGAGTGTCGCGCCGCGGATGCCTGTATCACCGTCACGGCAGGCGGGGGGCACTAGATTGAGCGGCGCAGTACGGAATCACCGTCAGGGGGCAGGGGTTCATGGACACCGAAGGCACGCACGGTACGGCCAGGAACACGGAGGTACCCCGTCCGGCCGGACCCCCGGCCGTCCCTCCGGGAAGCGCACCGTGGGTGCCTCCGCTGCCTGCTCACGCCCCGGGCACTGGGCCGGCTCTCGCTGAGTGGCTGCGCGCACCCCGACCCGACGCTGAGCCCGGCGTCTGGCGACAAGGCCACGTACCCCGCCCGGCAGAGCAGTCCGACAGCACGCCCGACCGGGCACTGGCCAGCGGCGCCGCCATCTCCTTCCTCGCGTGCGTCCTGCTGTGGTCCCTGCTGGAGAACGGTTACATCCCGTACTGGGATTTGCTGCCGAAGCTGTTTACCCCCAGGGGTTGGTGGGAGCTCGGCCGCCCCGAGGGCCATGCTGCCATGGCCACGTTGGAGGCGTACCGGCTCATGCTGACCGGTCTCCTGCTGTATGGATTCGGACGCCTCGGCAGCTGGCGAATCGCCTTCGACCGCCTCGTTGCTGAACGCGGCCGAGGCGCCCGGGTCGGCTTCGCCGCGGCGACTGCGGTCGTCACCTTCGCCCTCGTGCAGTCGCAGGTGCTTCCGGTCCATCCGCTTGCCTTCAGCCACCTGCCGTACGAGAAGCTCGGCATGACGTCACTCGGCGCTGTGGGCCTCCTGCTGTACTGCGCGATCTATCTGCCTCTCCTGTGGTTCGTTGCCCGCTTGGCAGGTTGGACTGGCCGCCGTACAGCAGCCGCCCCCTTGCCTCCTGTGCCTTCCGTGCCGAGCCCCGAAGCCGACCCCGCAGGCTGGTCCCCCCTGCGGGCTGCCGGGCTGGGGGACGTGGCCGACCGGCTGGCCGGGGAGGCCGCGAGCGGGCGGATGAACGACGTGGACTACGTGCGGATCCGGCGGGCCTGGCAGTCCGTGCAGGCCGATCCGACCCGGCTGCGGGCCTTCGGCGACGCCGTGCGGGAGCGCGGGGCCGGTGCCTGCGTCCACCCCTCCACCGCGCGCGACCTCCCGGTCCGGGCCGCCCGCCACGACCTCGTCGTACGGCAGGTCCGCATCGGCACCGTCGACCCCGGCGCCCGCAACCCGTACCCGCGCCGCGGCACCGGACTCGCACTCGACCCCGACGTGCTCGGCACCTCCCTCGTCGCCGTCGGCCCCTCCGGCGCCGGCAAGACCCGCCGCCTGGTGCGGCCCGTCGTCGAATCCCTGGCCCTCCAGGCCCTGGCCGGCCAGGCCGCCGTGATCGCCGTCGCCGCCGCCGGCACCCCGCTCGGCCCGGACGAGGCGTACGACGTCGTGGTCCGCATCGGCGACCCCGCCTCCGTCTACGACCTCGACCTCTACGGCGGCACCACCGACCCCGACGAGGCCGCCGCCCTGCTCGCCGAGGGCCTCGCCGGCGAGGCACCCGGCGAGGGCAGCCGACGGGCCGCCACCGTGCTCGCCCAGCTGCTCGGCCCGTTCCGCGCCGCCCACGGCCGCTTCCCCGCCGTCCCCGAACTGCGCGAACTCCTCGACGGCGGCCCCGCCGCCCACACCGCCCTGCGCACCGCCCTCCAGGCCGCCGGCGAGCACGCCATGCTCCGCGAGCTCGACGCCCGGGAACGGCAGGCCGGGTCCGCCGCCGACCCCGCCGCCCTCCTCGCCGACCGCATCGCCCTCCTCGACCGCCCCGCCTTCGCCGGCTTCTTCGACACCTCCGGCCGCGGCCGCCCGTTCTCCCTGCGCTCCCTCGAACACCCGCTGCGGGTCCGCATCGACCTGCCCGAGCGCGGCCACGCCGAGGCCTCCCGGATGCTGGCCCGGCTGCTCCTCGCCCAGTTCACCGCCGGCGCCGCCGCCCGAACCGACCGCTCCCTGTTCGCCTGCCTGGTCCTCGACGACGCCGCGCACACCCTCACGGCCGAGACCGTCCGCGCCGTCCAGCGGCTGCGCTCCGCCCACGCCGGCGTGGTGCTGCCGCTGCGCACCCTGGACGACGTACCGGAGCAGCTGCGGACTCCGCTGTTCGGAGCGGTCGGCTGCCGGATGGCGTTCTCCGGCGTCACCACCTGGGACGGCAAGCGGTTCGCCGAGGCGTGGGGCACCGAATGGGTGGAGGCCCGCGACGTCACCAGCCGCACCGTCTACGCCGACCAGCCGCTCACCCGCATGGTCAACTCCTTCCGCAAGCTGGTCACCGGCAAGGCCGTCACCACCGACGCCGTCACCGTCCGCCAGGTCGAACGGGAGCGCTGGTCGGCCTCCGAGCTCGCGCACGCCGTCCCGGCCGGCCACGCGGTGCTGTCCCTGACCTCGGTCCGCGGGGAGCGCACCCCTCCGCTCCTCGTGGATCTGGACGGCTGATGTCCCGACCCTGACGAGGTGGCAGAATCGAACTACGGCGTTCATACGCCACGGCGAAAACCCGTCCCGCTGCTCCCCCTGAAAGCCCCGGTGCCGATGCCGCTCACCCTCGCCTCGCTCGTCCAGCACTCGGCGCTCAAGCTCCGCGTCCGGGCGGGGGAGAACCGGCTGGACACCCCGGTCCGCTGGGCCCACGTCAGCGAGCTCGCCGACCCCGTCCCCTACATGGAGGGCGGGGAACTGCTGCTGATCACGGCGATGAAGCTGGACGCCGGCGACCCCGACGAAATGCGTCGCTACGTGCGCAGGCTCGCCGGCGCCGGTGTCGTCGGCATCGGCTTCGCCATCGGCGTCAACTACGAGGAGATCCCCGAGGCCCTCCTCGAAGCGGCCCGCGCCGAGGACCTGCCGCTCCTGGAGGTGCCCCGCCGCACCCCCTTCCTCGCCATCAGCAAGGCCGTCTCCGCCGCCCTCGCCGCCGACCAGTACCGCGCCGTCACCGCCGGCTTCGAGGCCCAGCGCGAACTCACCCGGGCCGCCCTCTCCGCCGACGGCCCCGCCGAACTCCTCAGCCGCCTCGCCGCCCACGTCCAGGGCTGGGCCGCGCTCTACGACGCCTCCGGCATGGTCGTCGCCGCCGCCCCCGACTGGGCCGCCCGCCGCGCCGCCCGCCTCACCGCCGACGTGGAACGGCTCCGCGAGCGCCCGGCCCCCGCCAGCGCCGTCGTGGGCGGCGCAGAGGACCGCGTCGAACTCCAGTCCCTGGGCACCGGCCGCCGCCCCCGCGGCGCCCTCGCCGTCGGCACCGGCGCCCCCCTCGGCACCGCCGAGCGGTACGCCGTCCACTCCGCCGTCGCCCTGCTCACCCTCATCACCGAACGGTCCCGCTCCCTGCACGATGCCGAGGCCCGGCTCGGCGCGGCCGTCCTCAGCATGCTGCTGGAAGGCCAGTACGCCCACGCCCTGCCGGTCGCCGGCGCCCTGCACGCCGGCCTGCTCGACCGGCCGTTCCGCCTGGTCCTCGCCCAGGCCACGGCCCCCGAACCGCTGGCCCTGCTCGCCGACGCCGTCGAATCCGCCGCCGCCCGCGCCGGCGAACCCGTCCTCGTCGTCCCCGAGCCCGCCGCCGGCCGCCTCGTCGTCCTCGCCACCGACGGCGGGGCCGCCCTCCAGGCCTGCATCGACCACACCGAAGCCCTCGAAGGCGGCGAGCCCGGCAGCGGTGAGCACCGCGCCGACCTCGTCGTCGGACTCTCCGCCCCGGCCCGCCCGCAGACCGCCCCCGAGGCCCTCACCCAGGCCGACCAGGCCCTCGCCGTCGCCCGCCGGCGCGGCCGCGCCCTCGTCGAACACGAGGAGCTGGCCGCCGGCTCGGTCCTGCCGCTGCTCGCCGATGACGCCGTCCGGGCCTTCGCCGACGGCACCCTGCGCGCCCTGCGCGAACACGACGAGAAGGGCCGCGGCGACCTCGTCGCCTCCCTGCACGCCTGGCTCTCCCGGCACGGCCAGTGGGACGCCGCGGCCGCCGACCTCGGCGTGCACCGCCACACCCTGCGCTACCGGATGCGGCGCGTCGAGGAGATCCTCGGCCGCTCCCTCGACGACCCGGACGTCCGCATGGAGCTGTGGCTCGCCCTCAAGGCCACCAGCGCCCCCGTCCCCACCGCCGTCCCCGTCCCCGTCGCCGCGGACGCCGACAGCGGCTGAGACCTCCGGCCGGCCTGAGAGCTCCGGCCGGCCTGTGACCTCCGGCCGGCCGGCCGGACAGTGCCAAACCGGAGCGGCCGCCCCGCAACGTGCTCCAGAGCGGACAAGCGCCGAAATCGGCGGATCCCCCTACGGTGGGAGGGACAACCCCCACCGCACAGATCCGAAGGGCCGGGACCCGCATGACTTCCACCCACGCCTTCTGGCTCGCCGGCCGCCAGGCCACCGGCGAGGACAGCTTCGACGTCCACAACCCGTGGGACGGCCGTCTCGTCGGCACCGTCAGCGTGCCCACCGACGCCCAGGTCGAAGAGGCCGTGGCCGCGGCGCACGCCGTGACGGCGGAGTTCTCCGCGACCCCCGCGCACGTACGCGCCGCCGCCCTGGACCACGTGTCCAAGCGCCTGGCCGAGCGCACCGAGGAGATCGCCCAGCTGATCTCCGCCGAGAACGGCAAGCCCATCAAGTGGGCGCGCGGCGAGGTCGGCCGTGCGGTGTCCGTGTTCCGCTTCGCCGCAGAAGAGGCCCGCCGCTTCAACGGCGGAGAGTCCCAGCGCCTCGACACCGACGCCGGCGGCAACGGCCGCCTCGCGCTGGTCCGCCGCTTCGTCAAGGGCCCGGTCCTCGGCATCGCCCCGTTCAACTTCCCGCTGAACCTGTGCGCCCACAAGGTCGCCCCGGCCATCGCCGTCGGCGCGCCGATCATCCTGAAGCCGGCCCCGGCCACCCCGCTGTCCGGCCTCATCCTCGGCGAGCTGCTCGCCGAGACCGACCTGCCGGCCGGCTCCTGGTCCGTGCTGCCCGTCGCCAACGCCAAGATGCCGGCGCTGGTCCAGGACGACCGCCTGCCCGTCATCTCCTTCACCGGTTCCGACACCGTCGGCTACGCCATCCAGCAGTCGGTGCCCCACAAGCACTGCACCCTGGAGCTCGGCGGCAACGCCGCCGCCGTGGTCCTCGGCGACTGGGCCTCCGAGGCCGACCTCGACTGGGCCGCCACCCGCATCGCGACCTTCTCGAACTACCAGGCCGGCCAGTCCTGCATCTCCGTGCAGCGCGTGATCGCCGACGCCTCGGTCTACGACCGCCTCGCCGAGAAGGTCGTCGCCAAGGTCCAGGCCCAGGTCACCGGCGACCCGTCCGACGACGCCACCGACGTCGGCCCGCTCGTCTCCGAGGACGCCGCCAAGCGCGTCGAGTCCTGGGTGGACGAGGCCGTCTCCGCGGGCGCCAAGCTGCTCGCCGGCGGCAAGCGCGAGGGCGCCTCGTACGAGCCCACCGTGCTCGCCGACCTGCCCGACGGCGTCACCCTGGCCTGCGAGGAGGTCTTCGGACCGGTCCTCACCCTGCACAGGGTCGAGAACACGGACGAGGCCTTCGCCAAGGTCAACGACTCCAAGTTCGGCCTCCAGGCCGGCGTGTTCACCCACGACGTCCAGACCGCCTTCCGCGCCCACCGCGAGCTGGAGGTCGGCGGCGTGATCATCGGCGACGCCCCCTCCTACCGCGCCGACCAGATGCCGTACGGCGGCGCCAAGCAGTCCGGCGTGGGCCGCGAGGGCGTCCGCTACGCGATGGACGACTACACGTACGAGCGCGTCCTGGTCCTGACCGGCCTCGACCTCTGATCCCGTACGCCCACATGGCCGACGGCCGGAGCCCACTGTGCGGGGGCTCCGGCCGTCCCCCTTTTCCCGCGCGGGCGAAGCGGGTACGACTCACAGGTAGCACCAGCCGGTAATCCGGCGATCCGATGAGTCATCCGACTTCGGCGGCGAGGTGAGTCCCCTCATGTCCGCAACACAGCCCGCACAGCCCAAGGTGACCGAACGCGAAGCGCGGCAGGTCGCGGAAGCGGCCCGGGAACAGGACTGGCGCAAACCCAGTTTCGCCAAGGAACTGTTCCTCGGCCGGTTCCGGCTCGACCTGATCCACCCCCACCCGCTCCCCGGCGACGAGGACGTCCGGCGCGGCGAGGCCTTCCTCGCCCGGCTGCGCGAGTTCTGCGAGCACGAGATCGACGGCGCCCGCATCGAACGCGAGGCCCGCATCCCCGACGAGACCGTCCGCGGCCTCAAGGAGCTCGGCGCCCTCGGCATGAAGATCGACCCGAAGTACGGCGGCCTCGGCCTCACCCAGGTCTACTACAACAAGGCCCTCGCCCTGGTCGGCACCGCCAGCCCCGCCATCGGAGCACTGCTCTCCGCCCACCAGTCCATCGGCGTGCCGCAGCCCCTGAAGATCTTCGGGACCCAGGAGCAGAAGGACGCCTTCCTGCCCCGCTGCGCCACCACCGACCTCACCGCCTTCCTGCTCACCGAGCCGGACGTCGGCTCCGACCCGGCCCGCCTCGCCACCACCGCCGTCCCCGACGGCGAGGACGGGTACGTGCTCGACGGCGTGAAGCTGTGGACCACCAACGGCGTGGTCGCCGACCTGCTCGTGGTCATGGCCCGGGTGCCCCGCAGCGAAGGCCACCCCGGCGGCATCACCGCCTTCGTCGTCGAAGCCGGCTCGCCCGGCATCACCGTCGAGCACCGCAACGCCTTCATGGGCCTGCGCGGCCTGGAGAACGGCGTCACCCGCTTCCACCAGGTCCGGGTGCCCGCCGCGCACCGCATCGGCCCCGAGGGCGCCGGTCTCAAGATCGCCCTCACCACCCTCAACACCGGCCGGCTCTCGCTGCCCGCGATGTGCGTGGGCGCCGGCAAGTGGTGCCTGAAGATCGCCCGCGAATGGTCCGGCGTACGCGAGCAGTGGGGCCGGCCGGTCGCGAAGCACGAGGCCGTCGGCGCGAAGATCTCCTTCATCGCCGCCACCACCTTCGCCCTGGAAGCCGTCGTCGACCTCGCCTCCCAGATGGCCGACGAGGACCGCAACGACATCCGCATCGAAGCGGCCCTCGCCAAGCTCTACGGCAGCGAGATGGCCTGCCTGATGGCCGACGAACTCGTCCAGATCCGCGGCGGCCGCGGCTTCGAGACCGCCGACTCCCTCGCCGCCCGCGGCGAACGGGCCGTACCCGCCGAGCAGATGCTGCGCGACCTGCGCATCAACCGGATCTTCGAGGGCTCCACCGAGATCATGCACCTGCTGATCGCGCGGGAGGCCGTCGACGCCCACCTCTCGGTCGCCGGCGACCTCATCGACCCCGACAAGGACCTCGGCGACAAGGCCCGCGCCGGCGCCCGCGCCGCCGGCTTCTACGCCCGCTGGCTGCCCCGGCTGGCCGCCGGCTCCGGACAGCTGCCCGGCACCTTCCGCGAGTTCCACCCGCGCGGCCACACCGACCTCTCCCCGCACCTGCGCTACATCGAGCGCAGCGCCCGCAAACTCGCCCGCTCCACCTTCTACGCCATGTCCCGCTGGCAGGGCCGCATGGAGACCAAGCAGGGCTTCCTCGGCAGGATCGTGGACATCGGCGCCGAGCTGTTCGCGATGAGCGCGGCCTGCGTGCGCGCCGAGCACCTGCGGGTCTCCGGTGACCACGGCCGCGAGGCCTATCAGCTCGCGGACGCGTTCTGCCGGCAGTCCCGGCTGCGCACCGAGGAGCTCTTCGGCCGCCTCTGGGCGAACACCGACGACCTCGACCGCAAGGTCGTCGACGGCGTCCTGTCCGGGACATACGCCTGGCTCGAAGAGGGCGTCGTCGACCCCTCGGGCGAGGGGCCCTGGATCGCCGACGCCACCCCCGGCCCGTCCCGGCACAAGAACGTGCACCGCCCGATCCGCTGAACCCGGGAGGCCCGGTCACGAGGAGGGCGGGCACCGGCAACAATGGGGGGATGAGCGACAGTCCAGCCCCCCTCGCCGACCCGCACCTCCTCTTCGACGCCGCGGACGGCCGCCGGGACATCGTGGTCCTCGGCTCCACCGGGTCCATCGGGACCCAGGCCGTGGACCTGGTCCTGCGCAACCCCGACCGGTTCCGGGTGACCGGGCTGTCCGCGGCCGGCGGCCGGGTGGGCCTGCTCGCCGAGCAGGCCCGGCTGCTGCGGGTCGCCACGGTGGCCGTGGCCGACGAAGCGGCCGTGCCCGCCCTCCGCGAGGCGCTCGCCGCGCAGTACGGCGGAGAGCCGCTGCCGGAGGTCCTCGCCGGGCCCGGCGCGGCCGCCCAGCTCGCCGCCTCCGAGTGCCACACCGTCCTCAACGGCATCACCGGCTCCATCGGCCTCGCGCCCACCCTGGCCGCCCTCGAAGCCGGCCGCACCCTCGCCCTCGCCAACAAGGAGTCGCTGATCGTCGGCGGCCCGCTGGTCAAGGCGCTGGCCAAGCCCGGCCAGATCATCCCCGTGGACTCCGAGCACGCCGCCCTCTTCCAGGCGCTGGCCGCCGGCAGCCGCGCCGACGTCCGCAAGCTCGTCGTCACCGCCTCCGGCGGCCCGTTCCGCGGCCGCACCCGCGCCGAGCTGGCCCGCGTCACCGTGGAGGACGCGCTCGCCCACCCCACCTGGGCGATGGGCCCCGTGATCACCGTCAACTCGGCCACCCTCGTGAACAAGGGCCTGGAGGTGATCGAGGCGCACCTCCTCTACGACATCCCCTTCGAGCGCATCGAGGTGGTCGTCCACCCCCAGTCGTACGTCCACTCGATGGTGGAATTCACGGACGGCTCCACCCTCGCCCAGGCCACCCCGCCGGACATGCGCGGCCCGATCGCCCTCGGCATCGGCTGGCCCGAGCGGGTCCCGGACGCGGCCCCCGCCTTCGACTGGACCAAGGCCTCCACCTGGGAGTTCTTCCCGCTGGACACCGAGGCCTTCCCGTCCGTCGGCCTGGCCCGGCACGTGGGCGCGCTCGGCGGCACCGCACCGGCCGTCTTCAATGCGGCGAACGAGGAATGCGTCGACGCCTTCCTCGCCGGTCGGCTGCCGTTCACAGCAATCACGGATACCGTCACCGCTGTGGTCGAAGACCACGGGACGCCGCGTACGGGAACTTCGCTCACCCTCGCGGACGTCCTCGAAGCGGAGACCTGGGCCCGGGCCCGGGCCAGGGAGCTGGCGGCGAAGGCCGCAGTGGAGGCGCGCGCATGACCCTTCTCATGACGGTCCTCGGGATGGTCGTGTTCGCGATCGGCCTGCTCGTCTCCATCGCGTGGCACGAGCTGGGGCACCTGTCGACGGCCAAGTGGTTCGGCATCCGCGTCCCGCAGTACATGGTCGGCTTCGGCCCGACCATATGGTCGCGGAAGAAGGGCGAGACCGAGTACGGCATCAAGGCCATCCCGATGGGCGGCTACATCCGCATGATCGGGATGTTCCCGCCCGGCGAGGACGGCAAGGTCACCGTCCGCTCCACCTCCCCGTTCCGCACGATGATCGAGGACGCCCGGTCGGCCGCGTACGAGGAGCTCGAGCCGGGCGACGAGAAGCGGCTGTTCTACACGCGCAAGCCGTGGAAGCGCGTCATCGTGATGTTCGCCGGACCGTTCATGAACCTGGTCCTGGCCGTGGTGATCTTCGTCGGCGTGCTGATGACCTTCGGGCTCAACACCCAGACCACCACCGTCGGCTCGGTGTCCGCCTGCGTCATCCAGCAGAGCGAGAAGCGCACCGAGTGCACCGCCAAGGACCGCGAGGCCCCCGCCAAGGCGGCCGGCCTCAAGGCCGGCGACAGGATCGTCGCCTTCAACGGGCGCGAGGTGGCCGACTGGTCCTCGCTGCAGAAGGACATCCGCGGCACCATCGGCCCCGCCACCCTCACCGTGGAGCGCGCGGGACAGCGCCTGGACCTGCACGCGGACCTGATCGAGAACCGGGTCGCCAAGACCGACGGCGACGGCCGCTACGTCAAGGACGAGTACGTCACCGCCGGCTTCCTCGGCTTCGCCCCCGCCGTCGGGTACGTCGACCAGTCCTTCGGACAGGCCGTCGGCCAGATGGGCGACATGTTCGAGGCCGGCGTGGACTCGCTGGTCGCCCTGCCGGGCAAGGTCCCGGCGCTGTGGGACGCGGCCTTCAACGGGGCCGAGCGCGAGCAGGACTCCCCGATGGGCATCGTCGGCGCGGCCCGGGTCAGCGGCGAGATCTTCAGTCTGGACATCCCGCCGCAGTACCAGCTGGAGTTCTTCCTGAAGCTGCTGGCCGGCTTCAACCTGTCGCTGTTCCTGTTCAACATGCTGCCGCTGCTGCCCCTGGACGGCGGGCACATCGCGGGCGCCCTGTGGGAGTCGGTCCGCCGGCACACCGCACGGCTGTTCCGCCGCCCCGACCCCGGCCCGTTCGACGTGGCGAAGCTGATGCCCGTCGCGTACGTCGTGGCCGGCGTGTTCGTCTGCTTCACCGTGCTCGTGATGGTCGCGGACGTGGTCAACCCGATCAAGATTTCGTAGCGCGGACGTCCGTATACCGCGGCGGCAGGGGGCCGGGCACGCTTTGTGCCCGGCCCCCTACGTTCGGGTGGCGGGCCCGGGGCGCATGCACGGAGCGGCCTCTGGTTGGCGTAATCTCGAAGGCTGGAGCCCGCCGATATCGGGACCTTGATCCACACCTTGGGGTTGCACAGCAGATGACTGCGATTTCTCTCGGAATGCCCGCCGTGCCGACGAAGCTCGCCGACCGTCGGGTCAGCCGCAAGATTCAGGTCGGTTCCGTGGCCGTCGGCGGCGACGCGCCCGTCTCGGTGCAGTCCATGACGACCACCCGGACCTCGGACATCGGCGCCACCCTCCAGCAGATCGCCGAGCTGACCGCCTCCGGCTGCCAGATCGTCCGCGTGGCCTGCCCGACCCAGGACGACGCCGACGCCCTCGCGGTCATCGCGAAGAAGTCGCAGATCCCGGTCATCGCCGACATCCACTTCCAGCCGAAGTACGTCTTCGCGGCGATCGACGCCGGCTGCGCCGCCGTCCGGGTGAACCCGGGCAACATCAAGCAGTTCGACGACAAGGTCAAGGAGATCGCGCGGGCCGCCAAGGACGCGGGCACCCCGATCCGCATCGGCGTCAACGCCGGCTCCCTCGACGCCCGCCTGCTCAAGAAGTACGGCAAGGCCACCCCCGAGGCGCTGGTCGAGTCCGCGCTGTGGGAGGCCTCCCTCTTCGAGGAGCACGACTTCCGCGACATCAAGATCTCGGTCAAGCACAACGACCCGGTCGTCATGGTCGAGGCCTACCGCCAGCTCGCCGCCCAGTGCGACTACCCGCTGCACCTCGGCGTCACCGAGGCCGGCCCCGCCTTCCAGGGCACCATCAAGTCCGCCGTCGCCTTCGGCGCGCTCCTCTCCCAGGGCATCGGCGACACCATCCGGGTCTCCCTCTCCGCCCCGCCGGCCGAGGAGATCAAGGTCGGCATCCAGATCCTCGAATCCCTCAACCTGCGCCAGCGCCGCCTGGAGATCGTCTCCTGCCCGTCCTGCGGCCGTGCCCAGGTCGACGTCTACAAGCTCGCCGAGGAGGTCACCGCAGGCCTGGAGGGCATGGAGGTCCCGCTCCGCGTCGCCGTCATGGGCTGCGTCGTCAACGGCCCCGGCGAGGCCCGCGAGGCCGACCTCGGCGTCGCCTCCGGCAACGGCAAGGGCCAGATCTTCGTCAAGGGCGAGGTCATCAAGACCGTCCCCGAGTCCAAGATCGTGGAGACCCTCATCGAAGAGGCGATGAAGATCGCCGAGCAGATGGAGAAGGACGGCATTCCGAGCGGCGAGCCCACCGTCGCCATCGGCGTCTGATCCGCCACCGCTTTCACACCGGCCCCGGTCCCGTCCGCGCAGCTCGCGGGGGGTGCCGGGGCCGCTGCGTGACCGACGCGGGGCGGCGCCGCGGCCTGCCGCCGGGTACAGTGCGGAGATCAGCAGACTTGCATGGTGAGGCCCCGACAGTGTTGACGCAGACCACCACCCGGGTCCTCGAGCCCAGCGATCTCGACGCCGCGCTTGAGGTGCTCGACCGCGACCCCGTCGCCAACGCCTTCGTCACCTCGCGGGTCCGGGTGGCCGGGCTCGACCCGTGGCGCCTGGGCGGCGAGATGTGGGGCTGGTACGCGAACGGCGAACTCCGCTCGCTCTGCTACGCCGGCGCCAACCTGGTCCCCGTCTGCGCCTCCCCGGAGGCCGTCCGCGCCTTCGCCGACCGCGCCCGGCGCACCGGCCGCCGCTGCTCCTCCATCGTCGGCCCCGCCGAGGCCACCGCCCAGCTGTGGCGGTTGCTGGAACCCAGCTGGGGCCCGGCCCGCGACGTCCGCGCCCACCAGCCGCTGATGGTGACCGAGCAGCCGTCCGCCGAGATCGCCCCCGACCCGCTGGTCCGCCGGGTCCGCAAGAACGAGATGGACGCGATCATGCCCGCGTGCGTCGCCATGTTCACCGAGGAGGTCGGGGTCTCCCCGCTCGCCGGTGACGGCGGCCTGCTCTACCAGGCCCGGGTCGCCGAGCTCGTCGGTTCCGGCCGCTCCTTCGCCCGCTTCGAGGACGGCAAGGTCGTCTTCAAGGCGGAGATCGGCGCGGCCACCGCCCGGGCCTGCCAGATCCAGGGCGTCTGGGTGGCCCCCGAGTACCGCGGCCGCGGCCACTCCGAGACCGGCATGGCGGCCGTGGTGGACTTCGCCCTCCGCGACGTCGCCCCCGTGGTCAGCCTCTACGTCAACGACTTCAACACCGCCGCCCGCGCCGCCTACCGCCGCGTCGGCTTCCGCGAGGTCGGCGCGTTCATGAGCGTGCTCTTCTGACCTGCCCGCCGGCCGGCCCGCCCGGCCCGCCGGCCCCGCGGGATCAGGGCCGTTTTCCCGTACCGGCGCGCAGGCGGGCGAAGTAAGGTCGCGGCATGCCGCATGCACCCGGGGGCACCCCCCGCCTCCCCGCCGGAGTCGTGATCGGGCCGCTGGACCTGGGCGCCCGCGTCGACGAGGCCCTCGACGTCCAGGCCCTCGCCTTCGGTCTGACCGACGACGAGATCGCCATCCGCCAGCACATCGTGCAGCGCCACATGGACTGCCCCGGGGCCCGCGCGCTCGGCGCCACCGACCGGGAGGGCGCACTCGTCGGCTTCGTCTACGGCATGCCCAACGACCGCGCCCACTGGTGGTCCGGCGTGGTCGAGCCGTACCTGCGCGACTGCGGCCGCGAGCACTGGCTCGACGACGCCTTCGTCATCACCGAACTCCACGTCCACCCCGGCTTCCAGGGCCGCGGGGTGGGCCGCACCCTGATCACGCAGATCACCGACGGCGCCGGCCAGCCCCGCTCGATCCTGTCCGCCATCGACATCGAGAGCCCGGCCCGCGGCCTCTACCGGGCCCTCGGCTACACCGACCTGGCCCGCCGGGTGCACTTCCCCAGCGCCGCGCAGCCGTACGCCGTCATGGGCGCTCCACTGCCGCTGGTCCGGCCTCCGCAGGACTGACGGGATCCGCCGCGGCCGGCGGCTCCGGCGCGCCGGCCGCGGCCGGTGGCTGCCCCTGCTGCTGGGCCGCACGTTCCAGGAACCGCAGCAGCTCCACCGGGAACGGCAGCACCAGGGTCGAGTTCTTCTCCGCCGCCACCGCCACCACCGTCTGCAGCAGCCGCAGCTGGAGCGCGGCCGGCTGGTCGGACATCACCGCGGCCGCCTCCGCCAGCTTCCGCGACGCCTGCAGCTCCGCGTCCGCGTTGATCACCCGGGCCCGGCGCTCACGGTCCGCCTCGGCCTGACGGGCCATCGACCGCTTCATCGTCTCCGGCAGCGACACGTCCTTGATCTCCACCCGGTCGATCTGCACGCCCCAGCCGACCGCCGGACTGTCGATCATCAGCTCCAGGCCCTGGTTGAGCTTCTCCCGGTTCGACAGCAGGTCGTCCAGGTCGCTCTTGCCGATGATCGAACGCAGCGAGGTCTGCGCCATCTGGGAGACCGCGAACCGGTAGTCCTCCACCTCGACGATCGCGTTCGCCGGGTCGACGACCTTGAAGTACACGACCGCGTCCACCCGGACCGTCACGTTGTCCCGGGTGATGCCCTCCTGGGCCGGCACCGGCAGCGTCACGATCTGCATGTTCACCTTGTGCAGCCGGTCCACCCCGGGCACGACCATCGTGAAACCGGGCGGCCGCACGCCCTCGCGCAGCCGACCGAAGCGGAACACCAGGCCCCGCTCGTACTGCTTGACCACCCGGGCGGCGGCCCCGACGTACACGGCGGTCCCGGTGGCCGCGGCCACCGCCGCCGTCAGCAGTTCCTCGACCATGACGGACCCCTGCCAGGCGTGCCTACACCTACGGTATGCCCGGCCGCCGGTCCTACAACCAGCCCGCGAACTCCAGCAGCAGTTCCGCTTCCCGGCGCCGCCCGGCGGCCGCCGCGCGCGCCCCCGACTCGACCGCCCGGTACAGGGTCCAGCCCCGCAGCCGGACCGGATCCACGTCCAGGGACTCAGCCAGCCGGTTCACCCGCCGCCGCACGCCTGCGGCCCCCGTCGTCGCCGCGACCAGGTCGTCCAGCCGGTCCCGCACCAGGCGCGCCAGGTCGTACGCCCGCTCGCCGACCACCGGGTCCGGGCCCACCGCCAGCCACGGCGCCCGCTCGCCCGCCAGCACCTTGCCCTGCCGGAACGCGCCGTGCAGCAACAGCTCCTCGGGCGGTGCGGCCGTCAGCTCGTCCTGAGCCGCCAGCGCCGCCCCGGCCAGTTCCCGCAACTGCTCCGGCGCCTCCCGCAGCCGCTCCGCCTCCCGACCGGTGCGCTCTGCGACGGTCTCGAACGGGTGCCCGGCCGGCGGCTGCACCCACAGCCGGCGGATCGTGCCCGAGGCCTCCAGCAGCGCCTTCGCCTCCGGCAGGGAGCGCAGCGACACCTCCGGATGGAGCCGTTCCAGCAGCAGCCCGCCGTCGTCGTGCCGGGTGTCGAGGACCCGTACGGCGCCGAAGCCGCCCCAGTGGGCCAGCGCGGCCTCCTCCCGGTCGGGCCGGGCGCACGGCGGGGCCAGCTTCAGCGTGGCGGGCGTGCCGTCGGCGTACCGGACCAGCACCACCAGGCTGGAGCGGCCGCCCGGGGCCTGGACCCGCTGGGCGGTGAGCCCGCGCTCGGCCAGGGCCCGCCCGGTCAGGGCGGGCAGGGCGCCCAGCCATTCGGCGGTGCGCTCCTCAGGGGCCCCGGGCATCTCGCCGAGCGCCCGTACAAGCCGCTCCGGCGGTTCGAAAGCCATGCTTGTGAGGTCCCTTTCAGCGGTTTTCAGCTCGTCGTGGCTCGTTCCGGTCGTTCCGTGAGCCCAGGGAAGGCTACGCCGACACCGCGCCAGCGTGCCGCCCGCACGGCCGCCTCGCGCATCGCGTCGGCCGCACCGCGGCGCAGCGGACCCTGCGCCGCCCGCACCAGGTCGGAGTAGGCGCCCGCGATCCGGTCCTCGATCCCGGCCGCCAGCCCGACCGCCTCCGCCGGCGTGCGCACCGGCGCGGGCAGGGCGTACGCGGCCTCCGAGGCGCGGGGCGCGCCGCCGAGGGAACGCACCGTACGGGTGAGGGCGTCGCGGCGGGCGACGTGCCCGGCGTGGGCCTGCCGGGCCTCGGCGGCCCGGTCGTCGGCGCTGCGGGCGCCGACGACGCCGTAGCCGTACACGGCCGCGTGCTCGGCCGCCAGGGCCGCCTGCACGGCCGGCAGGACGGCCGCGGCCG
>NZ_JAJAUZ010000093.1 GCF_020532645.1 Streptomyces bambusae | reverse complement strand
AAATGACGCAAGTGACACGGTGACGCAGAAATCCAGACGTCGGACACACACCGACCCGCCACCCCCACCTGTTCCCTGCCCGTCGCATCAGCCGGAGGACCCATGCCCCCGCACAGCGACCCCCGCGCCACCCTCCGAGGCGGCCTCCCCGACCGCTACCTCACCCCCGACGACATCGCCGAACTCTTCGGCGTGCCCCTGGAGACCGTCTACCAGTGGCGCAAGAAGCGCACCGGCCCGCCCGGCTTCCGCGTCGGCAAGCACGTCCGCTACGACCCGCAGGCTGTCCACGACTGGGCCGCCCAGCAGATGCAGGCGGACCTCAGCCAGGCCGCCTGACACCACCCACCACCGAGGGCGGGCCCACACGGGCCCGCCCTCACCGCGTTCCCCGAAAGGACCCGCACGTGGCAGGCCACATCCAAGACCGCTGGTTCAAGACCGAAGTGGGGCCCGACGGCAAGACTCGCCGGGTCAAAAGCGACCGGTACGGCTCCGGTCTCCGCTACCGCGCCCGGTACATCGGTCCGGACGGCACGGAGAAGTCCAAGAGCTTTCCCGACAAGCAGAAGCGCCTCGCAGAGAAGTGGCTGTCGGCCATCGAGGCGGACATGTCCCGTGGCCAGTACATCGACCCTGCCGCCGGCCGGATCACGTTCCGGGAGTACGGCGAGAAGTGGCTCGCGTCGCAGACGACGGACGCCACCACACAGACGTCCGTCGCGGTGCAGATCCGCCGGCACGCCTTCCCGTACCTCGGCACTCGCCCCATCGACTCGTTCCGTCCGGAGCACATCCGCGACTGGCTCAGCGAGCTGGAACGGGTCCTGCCGGTGTCCTCGTACCGGCGCGTGATCTTCGCGAGCGTGTCTGCCGTGCTGGCGGCCGCGGTCGATGACGAGCTGCTGGCGCGGAACCCGTGCAAGGCCGGCACCGTGCGGGCCCCCGCCCTGGTTGCCCCGAGGGTCAAGCCGTGGACCCCCGAGCGGCTGTTCGCCGTCCGCGCCGCACTGCCCAAGCGGTATCAGGCGGTGGCTGACGCCGGCGGCGGTCTCGGGCTCCGCCAGGGGGAAATCTTCGGCCTGCCGGATGACCCGGACGACTTCCGCGGGGAATGGCTGCGGGTGGCAAATCAGGTGAAGGTGGCGAACGGACGGCTCGTCTTCGGCCCGCCCAAGCGAGGGAAGGAGCGGGACGTACCGCTCCCCCGGCACGTCGCGCAGGTGCTGAGGGAGCACCGCGAGGCATTCCCGCCCGTGGACGTCACGCTCCCCTGGCTCAAGCCGGACGGCCCGTTGGTCACCAAGCGGCTGCTGTTCTCCCTGCCGGGCGGCGGGGCGGTGCGGCGGACCGACTTCAACACCCGCGTGTGGAAGTTCGCCCTCGTGCAGGCCGGCGTCATCCCGGAGCCGAAGCCGGGCGAGCGTCACCAAGCGGCCCGCGAGCACGGAATGCACGCGCTGCGGCACTTCTACGCGTCCGTGCTGCTGGACGCCGGGGAGAACATCAAGGCGCTGAGCACGTACCTCGGGCACGGCGATCCGGGCTTCACGCTCCGGGTCTACACGCACCTGATGCCGAGCAGCCACGAGCGGACCCTGAAGGCGATGGACGACGTCTACCGGGCCGCCGGCCCGACGGCAGACGGCCCACAGACGGCCCAGGAGGGGTGAGACGGCCCCGGGCCGGTGGTCGATGACCACCGGCCCGGAGTGTCAGAAAAATGCGACAGTGCCGCTGACCTGCGGTTACAGCACCGGCAGGTTCTTCCGCAGTTCGAAGGCCGTGACCTCGGAGCGGTACTCCTCCCACTCCTGCTTCTTGTTGCGGAGGAAGAAGTCGAAGACGTGCTCGCCCAGGGTTTCGGCGACCAGTTCGCTGCGTTCCATCAGGGCGATGGCCTCGCCGAGGTTCTGCGGGAGGGGTTCGATGCCCATGGCGCGGCGTTCGGCGTCGGAGAGGGCCCAGACGTCGTCGTCGGCGCCGGCGGGGAGTTCGTAGCCCTCCTCGATGCCCTTGAGGCCGGCGGCCAGCAGGACGGCGTACGTCAGGTACGGGTTGGCGCCGGAGTCGATCGAGCGGACCTCGATGCGGGAGGAGCCCATCTTGCCGGGCTTGTACATCGGGACGCGGATCAGGGCCGAGCGGTTGTTGTGGCCCCAGCAGATGTAGGAGGGGGCCTCTCCGCCGGAGCCGGCGGTGCGGGAGGAGCCGCCCCAGATGCGCTTGTACGAGTTGACCCACTGGTTGGTGACGGCGGCGGTCTCGGCGGCGTGCCGCAGCAGGCCGGCGATGAAGGAGCGGCCGACCTTGGAGAGCTGGTACTCGGCGCCGGACTCGTAGAACGCGTTGCGGTCGCCCTCGAAGAGGGAGAGGTGGGTGTGCATGCCCGAGCCGGGGTACTCCGAGAACGGCTTGGGCATGAAGGTGGCCTGCACGCCCTGCTCCAGCGCGACCTGCTTCATGACCAGGCGGAACGTCATGATGTTGTCGGCGGTGGACAGCGCGTCGGCGTACCGGAGGTCGATCTCCTGCTGGCCGGGGGCGCCCTCGTGGTGGCTGAACTCGACGGAGATGCCCATCGATTCGAGCATGGTGATGGCCTGCCGGCGGAAGTCCATGCCGACGTTCTGCGGGGTGTGGTCGAAGTAGCCGGAGTTGTCGGCGGGCACCGGCCGGGACCCGTCGAGCGGCTTGTCCTTCAGCAGGAAGAACTCGATCTCCGGGTGGGTGTAGAAGGTGAAGCCCAGGTCGGAGGTCTTGGCGAGGATCCGCTTGAGCACGAAGCGGGGGTCCGCGAACGACGGCGAGCCGTCCGGCATCAGGATGTCGCAGAACATGCGGGCGGTGCCCGGGGCCTCGGCCCGCCACGGCAGTATCTGGAAGGTCCCCGGGTCCGGCTTGGCGATCATGTCCGACTCGTAGACGCGGGCGAAGCCCTCGATCGCGGAGCCGTCGAAGCCGATGCCCTCGTCGAACGCCTGCTCAAGCTCGGCGGGCGCGACGGCCACCGACTTGAGGAAGCCCAGCACGTCGGTGAACCACAGGCGCACGAACCGGATGTCGCGCTCCTCAAGCGTCCGGAGGACGAATTCCTGCTGCTTGTCCATGCCTTCATCCTCGCAGTTCAGACGGCCTGTGCACCACCAGCGGCGGGTCGGGGAGCGCCCTCAGTATCGCGGCCCGTGGTTTCGGCCACATTACGGGCCCCCATCGGGCTGTGACACCCCCGCACTGACCGTCGGGGCGGCATGAGCATTACCATCTGCGGCCATGGGGGGCAGGGATCACTTCGGCCGCCGGCGCGTCACGCGGCCGGCTGCTCTGGTGTGCGCTCTGGGCGCCCTGGTGGCGGCCCTGCTGCTGTGCGGCGGGCCGTTCGGCGGGCATGCCGGCGGGGCGCTGCGCACCGCGGCGGCCGCACCGCACCACAGCCCCGCCGGGTACGGCCCGGGCCGGGCCGCTGCGGACCGGCCGGTGTACGAGTGCCCGGACGGGATGCCGGGCTGCTCGGGCCGGGTGCACGGCACCCCGGCCGTGCTGACCGTGCCGCCGCCGGCCGCCGAGGCGCCCGGCGTGCCGGTGCTCGCGCCGCGGCCCCGCGCGGCGGGCCGGGCGCTGCCGCCGCAGCCGCCGGCCCGCGCCCCCGACCTGCATGTCCTTCAAGTGCTGCGGAACTGAGCCCGGCACCGCACCGCCCGCGCCCCCCCCCCCCCCCTCCGAGAAGGACAAGGACCACAGCAGCCATGGCCAAGACCGCCCGACCCCAGAACGACCGCCAGGCCCGGATAGCCGAGATGCGCCGCGCCGAGCAGGCCCGCGAGCGCCGCAGCAAGATCATCGCGATCACGGCGTGCACCGCCGTCGTCGCCGGCCTCGTCGGTTTCGGCGCGTACGTGCTCAACAAGGAGTCGGACAAGAAGGAGGCCGCCGCGGCGGCCGTGAAGGCGCCCGTGACGGGCGAGCAGACCTGGGACGCCAAGAAGCTCGGCCGCAACCACGTCACGAAGGCCGTCTCGTACGAGATGAACCCGCCGGTCGGCGGCGACCACAACCCGGCGTGGATGAACTGTGACGGCGACGTCTACAAGAAGGCCCTGCCGAAGGAGAACGCCGTGCACTCCCTGGAGCACGGCGCGGTCTGGGTCACGTACAGCGACAAGGCCCCGGCGGCCGAGGTGAAGAAGCTGGAGGAGAAGGTCGCGAAGACCCCCTACACGCTGATGAGCCCGGTGAAGGACCAGGCAGGCGCGATCATGCTGAGCGCCTGGGGCAAGCAGGTGACCGTGGACGGGGCGGGTGACCCGCGGGTCGCCCAGTTCTTCGGCAAGTACGTGAACGGCCCGCAGACCCCCGAGCCGGGTGCGGCGTGCACGGGCGGGCTGGACCAGCCGTGACGCTGACCCGCGCCCACTGGGTGGGCATCGCCGCCGTCGTCCTCGCGCTGCTGTTCGCCGGCACCGCCGCGGTCACCGCGAGCGGTTCCGGCACTGCGGAGGGGGCGGCGAAGGTCCCGGGCACCGCCTCCGCGGACGCGGGCTTCGCGCGCGACATGGCGGTCCACCACCAGCAGGCGGTGGAGATGTCGTTCATCGTCCGCGACCGCACGACCGACACCGACGTGCGCCGGCTGGCGTACGACATCGCCAACACGCAGGCCAACCAGCGCGGCATGATGCTGGGCTGGCTGGACCTGTGGGGTCTGCCGAAGACGGACGTGGAGCGGGAGCCGATGGCCTGGATGGCCGCCGGTGACGGCGCCCCGGGCCACGGCGGGCACGGCGGCGGCTCGGGCCACGGCATGGCCGGCATGCCCGCCGCGAAGCCGGGTGCGCTGATGCCGGGCATGGCGACGAAGGCCGAACTGGCCGCGCTGGGCAAGGCGCAGGGCAAGGCGGCCGAGGTGCTGTTCCTCCAGCTGATGACCGACCACCACAAGGGCGGCGTCCACATGGCGCAGGGCTGCGCCGACCGCTGCACCACCCCGGTGGAGCGGGACCTCGCCCGCGGCATGGTCGAGGCCCAGCAGTCGGAGCTGGACCTGATGGCGGCCATGCTCAAGGCCCGCGGGGCGGCCCCGCGGCCGTAGCGCGTACGGGTGTCGGAGGCGGGCGGGTCCGGGAACGGGCCCGCCCGTCGGCGTGTCAGGGGGCGGACGCGTGCGGGGCGGCGAGGATCGTCCGGGCCACCTGGTGGGGCCGGTCGGCCATGACGAGGTGGCCGGCGGGCTCGGCGGTGTCGAAGCGGGCGCCGAGGGTCCGGGCGAGGGCGGCCTGGCGGGCCTGCCAGCGCAGGGCGCCGGGGCGGCCGGAGCCGTCGTAGGCGGCGAGGACGGTGGCGGGGGCGGTCAGCGGGCGGGTCTCGCGCAGCCGGAGCAGTTCGGCGGCGGTCCGGGCGTAGTGGGCGTTCTCCAGGAGGGCGCCCTGCCAGACCCGGCCGGTGCGGTAGCAGCGGCGGACGAGGGCGCGGGGGGCCGGATCGGGGCCGCCGGTGCGGGCGGCCCGGACGGCGGCCCGGCGCAGCAGCGGGCCCGCGGCGGCCGGCAGTCCGGTGGCGGTCAGGGCGCGGCCGGCCAGCCGGGCGGCGGCTTCGTGCAGCGCGGGGGCCGGGTCGGCGGGCGGGTGCTCCTCGGTGCTGCCGTCGACGAGGACGAGGGCGGCGGTGCGTTCCGGGTGGCGGCGGGCGAAGGCCTCGGCGTGGAAGGCGGCGATGGAGTGCCCTGCCACGGTGACCGGCCCGGGGGGCAGCCGCAGTGCGTCGAGGATCCCGGCGATCCGGTCGGCCTCGGCGAGGGCGCCGTACGCGCCCGGGCCGCGGCCGGCGGGGGCGCTGAGGCCGTGGCCCGGCCGGTCGAAGCGGACCACGGTGCGGTGCGGGGCCAGGTACGGGACCACGGGGTCCCAGTCGAACCAGGCGAGGCCGAGGCCGGCGCTGAGCACGCAGACCGGGCCGTCCCCGTCGACGCGCACGTGCAGCGGGAGGCCGCCGACCCGCAGGAAGCCGTCGAAGCGCGGGACCGGCGGCGGGGTCACGGGCGGGGTCCGGTACGGGGTGCGGTGCCGGGTCCGGTACGGGGTGCGGGGCGCGGCTGGGTGCCGACGGCGTGGGCGAGGACGCCGAGCCAGAGGGCGACCAGGAGCACCTGGAGGCGCTGGCCGGCGCCCAGGGCCCAGGTGCCGTGGCCGGCGCTGAACAGGGCGATGGCGGTGAGGGTCCAGGCGGTGGCGGCGAGTTCGAGGACGACGAGCGCCGGGCCGGTGCGGGCGAGCGGCGGCCACCAGCCGTACCGGCGGGCGGCGAGGGTGAGGGCGAGGATTCCGAGGAGGGCGCCGCACATGGCCAGGCTGGAGCTGATGGCGTGCGCCTGGTGGGTGGCCGGGACCAGGCCGGCGGTCTCCCGGGCGGCGCACTCGGGGTCGACGGTGGGCTTGCAGCTCAGCGGCAGCCAGGCGTCGGCGGCGGTGGCGGCGCCGAACAGGGCGAGGCCGCCCCAGCCGGTCCAGGCCCAGGGGCGGCGGGCGCCGGGGGTGCGGGCGGTGTGCAGCAGGGCCAGCAGGGCGCCGGCGAGGACCAGCAGGCCGGCGGTGAAGTCGGTGGCGCGGAAGAGGCCGCCGAGGGGCTGGTCCTGGGCGGCGAGTTCGCTGACGTACGTCTCGACGGGGTTGAGGCCGGTGGAGAAGACGACTTCGAGCACCCAGGCGGTGTACGCCGCCGCGCCGAGGCCGATGAGGGCGGCGACGGGCCGCGTACCAGTCAGGGACATAACGGGATCAATCCTACTCAGAGTGATGCAGACGGCTGGTCCGGGATACCCACCCGGGGTAGGGTTCCGGATGTGACGCCCACAGCCCCGCGAGCCCCCCGGTTGCCCCGGCTGCTGCTGCTCGCCGCGCTGCTCCTGGGCATCGCGGGCATGCACGCCCTGGGCCACCCCGCCGAATCCCGCGCCCTGCCGGCGCCCGGCACGTTCGCGGCCGCCACCTTCCATGACGCAGAACGGGTCGCACACGTTGCCGGTTCCGGGGTGACGGCCACGTCACACGGCGCGGGCCACGGCGGGCCCGGCGGCACGGGTACGGACACGGGCATGGACCCCGGCAGCGTGTGCCTGGCGGTGCTCGCCGGGCTCGGGGTGCTGGTGCTCGGCGGGCGGCTGCGGGGCACGCCCCGGCGCCGCGGCGGCGGCGGTGGCCGGCGGGCCGGGCGGACGGACGGGGGCGGGCGGCACGCGCCGCCGCCGCAGCGGGTGCGCGCCGGATCGGTGGTGCTGCGGGTATAGGAGGGCCGGTCCGACCCCGTCCATCCGTCCGCACCACCCCACAACGAGGTGCTCCATGCGCTCTCTTCACACACGTCGCACCCTGCTCGGCGCCGGACTCGCCGCGGCCGGCGGCGGGCTGCTCGCCGGCTGCTCCGGCGGCTCCGCCCCGGACCACGGGCAGCACGGCGGATCCGGCGGCACGCGCCCCGCGCCCGCCGGGTACGTCAGCCCCGACGGGCCGGAGGTCCGGGCCGCCGAGGAGGCCCGCCGGGCCCGCGGCCGGGTCCGCGCCGTGCGGGTCACCGCCACCGCCGCCACGCTCGACCTCGGCGCGGGCCGCTCCGTGCGGACCTGGGCCTACGGCGACCGGCTGCCCGGGCAGGAGGTCCGCGTCACCGCGGGCGACACCCTGGCCCTCACCCTCGCCAACCACCTCCCCGAGGCCACCTCCCTGCACTGGCACGGCCTGGCGCTGCGCAACGACATGGACGGCGTGCCCGGCCTGACCCAGAAGGCGGTCCGGCCCGGCGGCGCCCACACGTACCGGTTCGCCGTGCCGCACCCCGGGACGTACTGGTTCCACCCGCACTCCGGCGTCCAGCTGGACCGCGGCCTCTACGCCCCGCTGATCGTCGAGGACCCGCGCGAGCCGCTCGCGTACGACCAGGAGTGGGTGGTGGTCCTGGACGACTGGGTGGACGGCGTCGACGGCTCCACCCCGGACGCGGTGCTCGCCGAACTGTCCAAGGGCATGGCCGGCGGCGGGCACGCCGGACACGGCGCGGGCGGCACGGGCGGCACCGCCGGGTCCCCACCTCCCGGCGCCGGCCCGTCCCGGATCATGACGGGCGCCCGCAGCGACGTGCTCGGCGCCGACGCGGGCGACGTGGCGTACCCGCACTACCTGGTCAACGGGCGCACCCCGGAGGACCCGGCGGTGTTCACGGCCCGGCCGGGCGACCGGATCCGGATCCGGATCGTCAACGCGGGCGGCGACACCGCCTTCCGCGTCGCGCTCGGCGGCCACGAGATGACGGTCACGCACACCGATGGCTTCCCGGTGGTGCACACCCGGGCGCGCTCGCTGCTGCTCGGCATGGGCGAGCGGTACGACGTCCTGGTGACGGCGCAGGACGGGGTGTTCCCGCTGACGGCGCTCGCCGAGGGCAAGGACCGCACCGCGCTGGCCGTGCTGCGCACCGGCGGCGGCGCGGCCCCGGCCGCCGGGGTCCGGCCGGCCGAGCTGACCGGCCGCCCGCTGACCGCCGACCGGCTGCGGGCCGCGCCGTCGGTGGCGCTGCCCGCGCGCACCCCGGACCGGACCGTGAAGATCCGGCTCACCGGCGGCATGGAGAAGTACGACTGGGCCTTCGACGGCGCCCCCTACACGGCGGACCGGCTGCACCCGGTGAAGGCGGGCGAGCGGGTCCGGCTGGTGTTCGCGAACTCCACCTCGATGTGGCACCCGCTGCACCTGCACGGCCACACGTTCGCGCTGGCCAACGTGCCGGGCGGGGTCCGCAAGGACACCGCGGTGGTGCTGCCGAACGGCACCCTCACCGTGGACTTCGACGCCGACAACCCGGGCCTGTGGATGATCCACTGCCACAACGTCTACCACGCGGAGGCCGGGATGATGACGGTGCTGGGGTACCGGCGGAAGTAGGCGCTCCGGCGGGGTGCCGGAGCACCGGCCGCAGGTCCGGCACCCCGACCCCAGGACATCGCGTCAGAAAGACGATTAGACTGGCGGCGTGCCTCAACTACGCCTCGCGCTGAATCAGATCGACTCGCACGTCGGCGGCATCGCCGCCAACTCCGACTCGGTCGTGCACTGGACCCGGCACGCCGCCGAACAGGGCGCCCACCTGGTGGCGTTCCCGGAGATGGTGCTGACCGGCTACCCCGTCGAGGACCTCGCCCTGCGTGGGTCCTTCGTCGAGGCCTCCCGCGCCGCCCTGGACGCGCTGGCCGCCCGGCTGGCCGCCGAGGGCCTCGGCGAACTCCCCGTCGTGGTCGGCTACCTCGACCGCGCCGACGAGGCCCGGCCCCGGCTCGGCCGTCCCGCCGGCTCCCCGCTGAACGCCGCCGCGGTCCTGCACCGCGGCGCGGTCGTGCTCCGCTTCGCCAAGCACCACCTGCCCAACTACGGCGTGTTCGACGAGTTCCGGTACTTCGTGCCGGGCGACACCCAGCCGGTGGTGCGGGTGCACGGCGTGGACGTGGCCCTGGCCATCTGCGAGGACCTGTGGCAGGACGGCGGCCGGGTGCCCGCCACCCGTACCGCCGGCGCCGGACTGCTGATCTCGATCAACGCCTCCCCGTACGAGCGCAACAAGGACGACGCCCGGCTCGAACTGGTCCGCAAGCGGGCCCAGGAGGCCGGCTGCACCCTGGCGTACGTGGCGATGACCGGCGGCCAGGACGAGCTGGTCTTCGACGGCGACTCCATCGTCGTCGGCCCCGACGGCACGGTGATCGCCCGCGCCCCGCAGTTCGCCGAGGGCTGCGTCCTGGTCGACCTGGACCTGCCCGCGGCCGCCGCCGGCGCGCCGGAGGGCGTGGTCGACGACGGGCTGCGGATCGACCGGGTGGTCCTCTCCGAGGAACCGCTGCCCGCCTACGAGCCGGTGGTGACCGGCGGCTACGCGGACCGTCTCGGCGACGACGCGGAGATCTACGAGGCCCTGGTCACGGGACTGCGCGCGTACGTACGGAAGAACGGCTTCCGGTCGGTCCTGATCGGCCTGTCCGGCGGCATCGACTCGGCCCTGGTGGCCGCGCTGGCCTGCGACGCCCTGGGCGCCGCGAACGTGTACGGCGTCTCGATGCCCTCGAAGTACTCCTCGGACCACTCCAGGGGCGACGCGGCCGAGCTGGCCCGGCGCACCGGGCTCAACTTCCGTACGGTGCCGATCGTCCCGATGTTCGACGCGTACATGGGCTCGCTGGGCCTCGACGGGCTGGCCGAGGAGAACCTCCAGTCCCGGCTGCGCGGCACCCTGCTGATGGCGCTGTCGAACCAGGAGGGCCACATCGTGCTGGCCCCGGGCAACAAGTCCGAGCTGGCGGTGGGCTATTCCACGCTGTACGGGGACTCGGTCGGCGCGTACGGCCCGATCAAGGACGTCTACAAGACGGACGTGTTCCGGCTGGCGCGGTGGCGCAACGCGGCCGCCGCGGAGCGCGGCGAGGTGCCGCCGATCCCCGAGAACTCGATCGTGAAGCCGCCGAGCGCCGAGCTGCGCCCGGGCCAGGTGGACACCGACTCGCTGCCGGACTATCCGGTGCTGGACGCCGTACTGGACCTGTACGTGGACCGGGACCGCGGGCTGGAGGAGATCGTCGCGGCGGGCTTCGACCGGGAGCTGGTCGCGCGGACCGTGCGGATGGTGGACACCGCCGAGTACAAGCGGCGCCAGTACCCGCCGGGCACGAAGATCTCCCGGAAGGGCTTCGGCAAGGACCGCCGGCTGCCCATCACCAACGGCTGGCGCGAGCAGGCCTGACCGGGCACGCACAGGGCCCCGGACGCGTACGGCGTCCGGGGCCCCGTGCGTACGGGCGGTGCCGGCGGGGCGGCTGCCCGGCGGTGCGGTTACGGGCGGACCGAGAGGCGGGCCGCCACCGGGAGGTGGTCGCTGCCGGTGCGCGGCAGGGTCCAGGAGGCCTCCGGGGTGATCCCGCGGACCATGATCTGGTCGATCCGGGCCATCGGGAACGGGGCCGGCCAGCTGAAGCCGAAGCCGTCGCCGGCGGCGCCCTGCGTGGAGCGCATCTGCGAGGTGACGGGCGACAGCGCGCGGTCGTTCATGGTGCCGTTGAGGTCGCCGAGCAGGATCACCCGGGGCAGCGGCTCGGCGGCGAGGGCGTGGCCGAGCGCGTCGGCGCTGTTGTCGCGCTGGTTGGCGGTGAAGCCGGCGTTGAGCTTGACCCGCACGGACGGCAGGTGGGCCACGTAGACGGCGACCTGGCCCTGCGGGGTGTCGACGGTGGCGCGCATGGCCCGGGTCCAGCCCATCTTGATGTCGACGGCGGCGCTCCCGCTCAGCGGGTACTTGCTCCAGACGCCGACGGTGCCCTCGACGGCGTGGTACTTGTACGTGCCTTCGAGGGCCCGGGAGTAGCCGGGGACTGCGCTCGCCTTCAGCTCGGTCAGGGCCAGGACGTCGGCCCCGGAGCGGGCGATCTCCGCGGCGGTGCCCTCCGGGTCCGGGTTGTCGGCGTCGACGTTGTGGGTGGCGACCATCAGGTTGCCGCCTCCGCCCGACTTGTCGGTGACCAGGCCGCCGAAGAAGTTGAGCCAGACCGCGGTGAGCACGGCGACGGCGACCAGGGCGGTCGCGGAGCGCCGCAGCAGGCCCGCCACCAGCAGGACCGGGACGAACAGGCCCAGCCAGGGCAGGAAGGTCTCGATGAGGCTGCCGAGGTTGCCGACGGTGTTCGGCAGCTGCGCGTGGAAGATCATCACGAGGGAGAGCGCCCCGGCCACGGCGGCGAGCACGATGCCGCGCCGCCAGATGCCGGGATCCCGGCGCAGTTCGGCCAGGCGGCGGCGGAACCGGGATCCGGTGGGCTCGTCCCCCGAGCCGCCGTTCCCCGTCTCCGTCATGTACGCCTGTGCCATGCCTCTGTCCTCACTGCCTTGCTCGCGCACTGTCCCGCACCCCGACCCTAGGCGATGATCAGCATCATGCCTGTAGTCCGGTGCGGCTGTACGGCCTCGAGGACGGCCTGAGCGGCGGCAGAGGTTCCCCTTGTAACGAAACGCGCATATTCGAGCAGTTCTGGACGCGTGTTCGACGCCACGGTCGCCGCCGCCTTCCTGCTTCGGCGCGCCGGGTGCCACCATGGGGGGTGAGTCCGGGGACACCGTAAGGGTGCTTCGAGATGACACAAGGAGCAGTTGCAATGACGCATGCCGTTTCGCCTGCCCAGGCAGCCGGGCAGCCGGGGACCCCGTCCCTGTACGGAGGCACGTCCACCCGCCGGATCACCATCCGCGACCTCGCCGCCGCCAAGGAGCGCGGCGAGAAGTGGCCCATGCTCACCGCCTACGACGCGATGACCGCCTCCGTCTTCGACGAGTCGGGCATCCCGGTCATCCTGGTCGGCGACTCCATGGGCAACTGTCACCTCGGCTACGACACCACCGTGCCGGTGACGCTCGACGAGATGACCCTGCTCTCCGCCGCCGTGGTCCGGGGCACCAAGCGCGCCCTGATCGTCGGCGACCTGCCGTTCGGCTCGTACCAGGAAGGGGCCGTGCAGGCGCTGCGCAGCGCGACCCGGCTGGTCAAGGAGGCCGGCGTCGGCGCGGTGAAGCTGGAAGGCGGCGAGCGGTCGCTGCGCCAGACCGAGCTGATCGTCGAGTCCGGCATCCCCGTCATGTCCCACCTCGGCCTGACCCCGCAGTCCGTGAACGCCATGGGCTACCGGGTGCAGGGCCGTACCGACGAGGCGGCGCACCGGCTGCTGCGCGACGCGAAGGCGGCGCAGGACGCGGGCGCCTTCGCGGTGGTCCTGGAGCTGGTCCCGGCCGAGCTGGCCGCCGAGGTGACCCGGTCCCTGCACATCCCCACCGTGGGCATCGGCGCGGGTGCCGAGTGCGACGCCCAGGTGCTGGTGTGGACCGACATGATGGGCCTGACCCAGGGCAAGTTGCCGAAGTTCGTCAAGCAGTACGCGAACCTGCGGCAGACCATGGGGGACGCGGCGAAGGCGTTCGCGGCCGACGTGGCCGGCGGCTCCTTCCCGCAGGAGCAGCACAGCTTCCACTGATCTGCCTCCGCCGATCGTCCGACGGCCCGCCGACACGTGTCGGCGGGCCGTCGCCCGTCCTGTCGGCGGCCTGTCGGTGCGTTGTCGGTGGCGGCTGGTCTCCTGGGGGCATGACGCGAATCGACAAGAACCCCGGAAGCGGCTCCCACGCCGTGGAGGTGCGGGGACTGGTCAAGCACTACGGCGAGACCAAGGCACTGGACGGCGTGGACCTCGACGTCCGGGAGGGCACCGTGCTCGGTGTCCTCGGCCCCAACGGTGCCGGCAAGACCACCCTGGTGCGCTGCCTGTCCACGCTGGTCGTCCCGGACGCCGGCACCGCCGTCGTGGCCGGGTACGACGTGGTCCGCCAGCCCCGCCAGCTGCGCCGCACCATCGGCCTGACCGGCCAGTACGCCTCCGTCGACGAGAGGCTGTCCGGCTGGGAGAACCTCTACATGATCGGGCGGCTGCTCGACCTGTCCCGCAAGGACGCCCGCCGCCGTGCGGACGAGATGCTGGAGCGGTTCTCGCTGACCGACGCGGCGAAGAAGGTCGCCGGGATGTACTCGGGCGGCATGCGCCGCCGGCTGGACCTCGCGGCCTCCCTGATCGGGCGCCCGGCCGTGATCTACCTGGACGAGCCGACCACCGGCCTCGACCCCCGCACCCGCAACGAGGTGTGGGACGAGGTCCACCGGCTGGTGGCCGAGGGCGCGACCGTGCTGCTCACCACCCAGTACATGGAGGAGGCCGAGCAGCTCGCGAGCGAGCTGACGGTCATCGACCGCGGCAAGGTCATCGCGAACGGCAAGGTGGACGAGCTGAAGGCGCGGGTAGGCGGCCGGACGCTGCGGATCCGCCCGGCCCGCGCGGCCGACGTGCCGGACATGGCCCGGGCGCTGTCCGAGGCCGGGCTGGACGGGCCGGCCGGCTCGCAGGCCGTGCCGGACGACGGCGCGCTGCTGGTCCCCATCCTCAGCGACGAGCAGCTGACCGCCGTGGTGGGCCTGCTGGGTGCCCGCGGGTACGGCATCACCGACGTCAGCACCTACCTGCCCAGCCTGGACGAGGTCTTCCTGGCCATCACCGGCCACCGGAGCGCGTCCGCCGGGGACGGCACCCACGGCGGCACGAACGACACGAACGACAAGGCCGAGGAGGTCGCGGCATGAGCACGACGACGAGCGCGCCGGTCCGCGGCGCGGCCCCCGGCACCCCCGCCCCGGACCGGACGCAGTCCGGCGAGGGCCGGATCGGCCTGCGGGCCAACCTGCGGCACATCGGCGCCCTGTCGCGCCGCAACGCCCTCCAGATCAAGGCGAACCCGGAGTCGATCTTCGAGGTCGTCCTGATGCCGATCGTCTTCATCCTGCTGTTCGTGTACGTCTTCGGCGGCGCGATCGCGGGCAAGGGCAACCAGGACGCGTACGTGAACTACCTGGTGCCCGGCATGATGGCGATGATGGGCCTGAACATCGCGATGGCGGTGGGCACGGGCGTCAACGAGGACTTCCAGAAGGGCGTGATGGACCGCTTCCGGTCCATGCCGATCGCCCGTTCCTCGGTGCTCATCGCGAAGATCGTGGTGGAGATCGGCCGGATGCTGATCGCCACCGCCATCCTGCTCGGCATGGGCTTCCTGCTGGGCCTGGACATCAAGACGTCGGTGCTCGACCTGCTGGCGGCCGTCGGCCTGTCGGTGGTCTTCGGCGCCTCGCTGATGTGGATCTTCATCCTGCTCGGTCTGACGATGAAGACGGCCCAGGCCGTGCAGGGCGTCGCGATGCTGGTGCTGATGCCGCTGCAGTTCGGCAGCTCGATCTTCAGCCCGCCGTCCTCCATGCCGGGCTGGCTGCAGAGCTTCACCGACTACAACCCGCTGTCCAACCTGGCCGACGCGGCCCGGAACCTGATCAACGGCGGCCCGGTCGCCCACTCGGTGTGGATGACCCTCGGCTGGACCGTCCTGATCACCGTGGTGACGGCCCCGCTGGCGGTCGCCAAGTTCCGCAGGAAGACCTGATCCGGAACGGCCCGGTTCGCGTCCCGGACCGGCTCCGGGTCAGGGCCGCATGAGGGCGGTGGCCTCCTCGTAGGAGAGGCCGCCGCCTTCGGCGTACGCGCTCTCGTAGGCGGTGTCGCCGAGCTGGGCCCGGGCCGACTCCTCGGCGGCGGCGAACCCCTCCCGCTCGATCAGGGTGGGGAAGTGGCCGGCGGGCAGGTGGGCCCGGTACGCGCCCAGCAGCCGGGCCGCGTCCGCGGGCCGGGCCAGCCCGGCGAGCGAGCCGGCGGCGGTCATCAGGTACACGGCGGGCATCTGCGGGGCGACCATCCGCACCAGCGGGTCGTCGGCGGCCGCCAGCGCCTGCCACAGCGAGGGCAGGGCGTCGGAGTAGCGGCCTTCGAGGTTGTCCAGCCAGGCCAGCATGCCGAGCAGGAAGCCGTCGAAGATGGCGTACGCGCCGAAGGCGAACTCCGCGCGCAGGGAGTCCAGCTGGGCGCGGGCCTCGGCGGTGCGGCCGGTGCGGGCCAGCCGGGTGGCCAGGAACATCCGGGCCGCGGGCATCGCCTCGTTGCCGAACTGCTGCCGGGTGGCGACCACTTCGGTGAGGATCTGTTCGGCCTCCTCGCCCTCGCCGAGTTCGGCGAGCACCCCGGCCAGCCGGACCCGCAGCACCGTCACCTGGGCCTCGGCGCCGAGCCGGCAGGCGTACTCGCCGGCGGCCCGGAAGGCCTCGGCGGCCTCGGCGAACCCGCCCCGCCGCTCGTGGGCCTCGCCACGGGCGGACAGCGCCTCGGCGCAGCCCCAGTCGTCGCCCAGTTCCTCGAACAGGGCGAGGCTCTCCTCCGCGTCGCGGGCGGCGCTGCCGACCCAGTCGGCCCGGTTCGCCAGGACGTTGGCGCGCAGCTGGAGGGCGGAGGCGAGCTCCCAGGTGTAGCCGAAGGCGCGGCAGGTCTCGACGTTGGCGTCGATGACCGTGCGGAGCAGGTCGGCGTCCCCGGCGATCATGACGGCGTAGAACCAGAGGCCGCCGGGGTTGCGGCAGACCTGCGGCAGGCCGGGCCGGTAGGCGGTGACCATGCCGTGGATCAGCTCCCGTACCTCCGGGGAATGCCAGTCGCCGGTGGCCTGGTCGCGGGCGGCGAGCTCGATGAGCCGGATGCCGCGGCGGGCCTCGTCGAGCAGGTCCCCGGAGTACGGCGGCGGCGAGTCGACGACCTGCTCGTGCACGGGCGGCGCGGGGGCCACCGGCGGGGCGAACGGGTCGGGGCCGAGGGCGGCGGCGGCCCGGGACCAGTGCCGGGACTCGGAGCGCAGGTCGTTCATGTGCCAGTACCAGACCAGCGAGTGGACCAGGCAGATCACCTCGTGCTCGTCGCGGGCCGCGACGGCGCGGCGCAGGGCCGTGCGGAAGTTCTCGTACTCGGTGCGCACGAGGGCGGCGGCGGGGCGCTGGGTGCGGCCGCGGAGCAGGGGTTCGGTGCGGCGGGCGAGTTCGCGGTAGTGGACGAGGTGGCGCTGCTCGGTGGCGGCCCGGTCCTCGCCGGCTTCGGCGAGGCGTTCGGCGGCGTATTCGGCGACGGTCTCCAGCAGCCGGTAGCGCATCTCGCCGGCGGGCGGGCCGGCGGCGGCCACGACGAGGGACTTGTCGACGAGGGAGCCGAGGGCGTCGGCGACGTCGAGGGGGCCGAGCAGGCCGCCGTCGGCGCAGACGGTCTCGGCGGCGGCCAGGTCGCAGCCGCCTGCGAACACCGACAGGCGGCGCAGCAGGGCGCGTTCGGGCTCTTCCAGCAGGTCCCAGGACCAGTCGACGACGGCGCGCAGGGTCTGCTGGCGGGGCAGCACGGTGCGGCTGCCGCTGGTGAGGAGCCGGAACCGGTCGTCGAGGCGGTCGGCGATCTGGCGGGGGGTGAGCAGCCGCAGTCGGGCGGCGGCGAGTTCGATGGCGAGCGGCAGGCCGTCGAGGCGGCGGCAGATCTCGGCGGCGGCCGCGGGGTCCTCCTGCGGGCTGAAGCCGGGCCGGGCGGCGGCCCCGCGGTCGGCGAGCAGCCGCAGCGCCACCGGGGCGGGCAGCGGTTCGACGGGCCGCAGGGATTCGCCGGGGACGCCCAGGGGCTCGCGGCTGGTGGCGAGGATCCGGACGCCGGGGCAGCGGGCGAGCAGGTCCTCGGCGAGGCGGGCGGCGGCGAGGACGACGTGCTCGCAGTTGTCGAGCAGGAGCAGCATGCGGCGGCGGGCGCAGTATTCGGTGAGGCGCTGCATGGCGTCGTCGGAGCGGTCGGCGAGGACCCGCAGTTCGTCGGATGCGGCGCCGCGCCGGGAGGTCTCGTGGGCGCCGAGGGCCGACAGGACGGCCTCGGCGACGTCGTCGGGATCCTCGACGGGGGCGAGTTCGGCGAGCCAGACGCCGTCGGGCCAGTGGCCGTCCGCGGCGGCGGCCTCGGCGGCTTCCTGGGACAGCCGGGTCTTGCCGGCGCCGCCGGGGCCGAGGAGGGTGACGAGGCGGGCCCGGGCGAGGTCGGCGCCGATGGCGGCGATGTCGGCCTCGCGGCCGACGAAGGTGGTGAGGCGGGCCCGCAGGTTGCCGGGCGGCGGGCCGGCGGGGGCCGGGGGTGCGGCCGGGGCGGGCGCGGCGGGGCCGGGGGCCAGGAGTTCGGCGTGCAGGGCGCGCAACTCCGGGCCGGGGTCGGCGCCCAGCCGGCCGGCCAGCTCCTTGCGCACGGTCTCGTACGCGTGCAGGGCCTCGGCGGGGCGGCCGGCGTCGCGCAGGGCGCGGATGCGCAGGGCGTGCAGGGGCTCGTCGAGGGGGCGTTCGGCGCACAGGGCGGTCAGTTCGGGCAGGGACCGTTCGGCCTGGCCGAGGGCGAGGGCGGCGGTGAGGCGGCCGCGGCGGGCGTCGAGGTGCACGGCCTCCCAGCGGGCGGCTTCGGCGGTGCGGTCGGGCAGGTCGGCGAGGGCCGGGCCGCGCCACAGGGCGAGTGCCTCGTCGTAGCGGGCGGCTGCGTCGGCGGCGGCGCCCGCGGCGAGGGAGCGGGCGCCGTCGGCGGCCAGGCGCTCGAAGCGGAACAGGTCGACGTCCTCGCGGCCGGCGGCCAGCCGGTAGCCGCCGTCGACGGAGTCCACGGCAGCGTGGCCGAGGGTCCTGCGGAGCCGTCCGACGAGGGCCTGCAGGGCGGCCGGCGCGTCGGCGGGCGGGTTGTCCGCCCACACCTCGGCGACGAGGACGCCGGCGGGCAGGGTGCGGCCGGGCCGGGCGGCGAAGGCGGTCAGCAGGGCGCGCAGCCGGGCCCCGCCGAGGGGGACGGGGGTGCCGTCGTCGTCGAGGACTTGGGTGGTGCCGAGAATCGCGTAGCGCACCCGCCCATTGTCGCCGGGGCTCCTGCGGGCCGTACGCGCGCGGTAGGTTCGGCGCCATGGGTGCACTGGGTGGACACACGGCCGGGCGGTCGCGTCACGGCGAGCGGCGGGTCAGTCCCGTCTTCCTGGGGATCGTCGCGGTCATGGCGGTCACCGGGTGGGCGGTGTGGACGGACTTCGCGTCGAGCACGGGCTTCGCCGTGTTCCTGTTCGTGACCTCGGCGTGGGTGGTGTCGCTGTGCCTGCACGAGTACGCGCACGCCCGGACCGCGCTGCACGGCGGGGACATCACGGTGGGCGCGAAGGGCTACCTGACGCTGAACCCGCTGAAGTACACGCACGCCCTGCTGAGCATCGTGCTGCCGGTGGTTTTCGTGATCATGGGCGGGATCGGCCTGCCGGGCGGTGCGGTGTTCATCGAGCGCGGCCGGATCCGGGGCCGCTGGAAGCACAGCCTGGTCTCGGCCGCGGGTCCGCTGACGAACGTCCTGTTCGCGCTGGTGTGCACGGCGCCGTTCTGGCTGGGCGCCCTGGACGGCGTGCCGTTCGCGTTCCGCTTCGCCCTGGGTTTCCTGGCGCTGCTCCAGATCACGGCGGCGATCCTGAACTTCCTGCCGGTGCCGGGGCTGGACGGCTACGGGGTGATCGAGCCGTGGCTGTCGGCGAAGGTCCGGCGGCAGGTCGAGCCGTACGCGCAGTTCGGACTGCTGGGGGTGTTCGTGGTGCTGTTCATCCCGCAGGTCAACGAGGTGTTCTTCGACGCCGTGCACGCGGTGCTGCGCGGGCTCGGGGTGACCGACGTGGAGTCGTACTGCGGCCGGGACCTCTACCGCTTCTGGCAGGAGACCAACCCGTACTGCGAGGTCATCCTCCGGTGACCTCGCGGGCCGCCTTCTCCGCCTTCGCCTTGCGCAGGTAGTACCAGGCCATGTTGGACGACACGCCCGCCATCAGGACCCAGACGATCCCGAGGAAGCTGCCCTCCACGAAGGCGACCACGGCGGCCGCCACGGCGAGCACACAGACGGCAAGGGCGAACAGGGCGAGGCGGGGCATGGGCAGGGCTCCTGGCAAAACGGTCGGTCGTTCCTGCCGTCCAGTGTCCCCCATGCCCCGCAGTGCTCCCGTAAGGATCGGAGTGGTTCCCCTCACGGGCCGCCGTTCCCCATGTCGACATATCGGGCTGTTTTTCTGTTCCGACGATCTTCCCCTTCCCATACCGCTACGGTTCCCACGGGCGCGTGAGCCACGTCACATCTCGCGTTCCACGGCCATGCGAGTGGGGGGATCATGCAAGAAATCCGGAAGGGCGCGAACGTCGGTCTGGACGCTCTGAGTGACGACGCGGAAGCAGTCGTCGTCAGCCTGAGCTGGACGAGCTCCTCAGGGGCCGGAGACGCCGATGTCTCAGTGCTGCTCCTCGGTGCCGACGGGAAGGTCCGCAGCGAGGGCGATTTCTACTTCTACAACAATCCCGCTGCCGCCGACGGCAGCGTTCAGTTGCTCGGCAAAACGCCGACGGACAGCGGTGACGAGGACCGCATCAGCGTGGACCTGTCGGCCATGCAGGCCGACGTCGAACGCATCGTCGTGGCGGCCAGCCAGTACGGCGATGCCCGCTTCGGTGATCTGGACGACCTCCGGATGACGGTGGCGGACCGCTCCGGCGAGACTCTGCTCGGCTTCTCGATCCACGATGCGAGCGTGGAATCCGCCTTCATCTTCGGCGAGTTGTACCGACGCGACGGCGCATGGAAGTTCCGGGCGGTCGGGCAGGGTTACGAGACGGGGCTGGCCGGCCTGGCGACGGACTTCGGCATCACGGTCGTGGACGACGCGGAAGACGAGAACAGCGCCTTGGAAGAGGTGCCCGAGACCGCTCCACCGTCCTCCACGACCGCGGAGACTCCGGCACCGCCGCTGCCTGCGGCGGACAGCGTGCCCGGTACGGAACCGGCCGAAGGGCAAGAGCCTGCGTCCGGGCTCCGGAAGGAACCGGCGGCGGCCGACCCGGGCATTCCAGCGCAGTCGCGGGGACGGAACGCACGGACAACCCGCAAGAAGATCACGCTACCGCGGGCTGTTCCCAAGTCTCTGGCGGAGAACGACTCCTGGCGCCCTGCTCTCCTCTTCCCTGCTCCCTCCTTGAAGAGCGACCGGGAACGGGAGACCCGGGCCACCTCGGTGCTGCTGTCCGTCATGGCGCAGGTGCCCGAGTTCGGCCGCCGCCTCACGGCCGGTTTCGGCGCGCCGGCAGGGCGGATGCAGACGTTCACCGAGGTGCCGCTGCCACACGGCGACACGCCCAAGAGGCCCGACGGCGTCATCCGGGTCGAGCGCGCGGGCAGGCTGTGGACCGCCCTGGTGGAAACGAAGACAAACGGGGGCCCGCTGAAGGCGGAGCAGCTCCAGCAGTACATGGACATTGCGGCCCGCCGGGGTTACGAGGCCGTCATCAGCGTGTCCAACGACGTCGCCCTCGAAGGCACTCCGATGGTCGACGTGAAAGTCGACGGCCGACGCAAGCACAAGGTCGGCCTGTGGCACGTTTCGTGGGCCGAGGTGGCTCACCAGGCCCAGATGCTGATCCGCCACGAGGGTGTGGGAAACGCGGCTCACGCCTGGCTCCTGCAAGAACTGCTCGCCTACCTGCAGCACGAGAATTCCGGCTGCCACGGATTTCAGAACATGGGGGCCGCCTGGGTGCCCGTGCGCAAGGGCATCGAGGACGAGACGCTTGCCCAGGACGACCCCCGCGCCGTCGAGGTCGTGGAGAACTGGGAACGGCTCATCCGCCAGGTCTGCCTGCGGCTGGGAGGCGAACTGGGGCAGAAGGCCCTCCCGGTACAGCGGTCGAGGAAGGGCAGCAGTCCGGCCGCCCGACGCATCGCCGCCGCCGACAGGCTCTGTGCCGGCGGCCAGCTCTCTGCAGAGCTGCGGGTCGACGGTACGAGCAGCGTGATCGCCGTGACGGCCGACCTCCGCACGAGCCGGATCCGCACCTCGATCGACGTCCCTGCGCCCGAAGGGTCGTATCCGCTGACCACGGCCAAGCGGCTGGTCCGACTGCTCTCCGAGGCCCCCGCCGACCTGCACGTCCACAGCCTGGTCGACACGGGGAACGGCCCTCGGGGAACACTTGAGCGGCTGCGCCCCGAGCCCGGCGACCTGCTGCCGAAGGACGGCGCGCCGATCACGGGCTTCCGGCTGACGCTGCTGAAGGGGATGGGCAACACGCGGGGCAACTCCGAGTCCGGGTTCATCCGGAGCATCGACGACGCGGTGGACCGCTTCTACCAGGGTGTCGTGGCCCCCGTGGAGGCAGGCCTGCGGCGCACTTCCCGCCGCGGCTGAACCCGGACGGTCGGCCGCAGGAAGCCCTGCGGCCGACGCCCGGAGGCAGCCGCCTCGTGCCCGGGTCAGACGTCCGTGGTTCAGACGTCCGTGATGCGGAGGCCGGCGTGGGCCTTGTGGCGGCGGTTCACCGAGATGAGGTTGGCCACGAGGGATTCGACCTGGTGGGCGTTGCGGAGGCGGCCGGCGAAGATGCCGCGCATGCCGGGGATGCGGGCGGCGAGGGCCTGGACGAGGTCGGTGTCGGCGCGGGACTCTCCGAGGACCATCACGTCCGTGTCGATCTCGTCGATCGACTCGTCCTGGAGGAGGACCGCGGAGAGGTGGTGGAAGGCGGCGGTGACGCGGGAGTCCGGGAGCAGGGCGGCGGCCTGCTGGGCGGCGCTGCCCTCCTCGGGCTTGAGGGCGTAGGCGCCCTGCTTGTCGAAGCCGAGCGGGTTGACGCAGTCGACGACGAGCTTGCCGGCGAGGTCCGCGCGGAGGGATTCGAGGGTCTTGGCGTGGCCGTCCCAGGGCACCGCGATGATCACGATGTCGCTGCGGCGGGCGCACTCGGCGTTGTCGGCGCCCTCGACGCCGAGGCCGAGCTCGTCGGCGGCGGCCCGGGCGCGGTCGGCGGCGCGCGAGCCGATGATCACCTTCTGGCCGGCCCGGGCCAGCCGGTAGGCGAGGCCGCGGCCCTGGTCGCCGGTGCCGCCGAGGACGCCGACGACGAGGCCGGAGACGTCGGGGAGGTCCCAGGGGTCCTTCGCCGGGGCCTTGGCCGGCGCCTGGGGGGTGGTGTCCGCGCTGTCAGTGGAAGTCATGGCCCGACCCTACTGCCCGGTCGGGCCCGGCCGAACGGGTGAAGCGGACACATCCGCGGCCCGCGGGCGGCGGGGCGGGGGCAGGATGCCCGTCCATGGATGCCGTACGGGTGGCGCTGCTGCGCGAGGTCCTTGCCGGTACCGAGTGGCCGGCGGCGGCCCGGCGGTTCGCACAGGGGCTGCGGTCCTCGGTGGCGTCGGCGGGGGCCGGGCTGCTGCTGGTGGGGACCGCGGAGTACGAGCCGTGGCATCTCGCGGCGCACTTGCAGGACGAGGCGGCCTGGTCGGGGCTGCCGGGGCTGGCGCCGACGCTGGTGCGGCACGCGGTGCGGGGCGGGGAGCCGGCGCACCTGTCGGTGGGGCTGGGGCGTCTGGAGGCGGCCGGGCGGGGGGAGACGGTGCTGGTGGTGGCGCCGGGGACGGCGGGGGCGGGGCTGCTGGAGCGGGTGCACCGGGCGCGGCGGGGCGGGGCGACGGTGCTGGCGCTGGAGGGGGCTGCGGACGGGGGGCTGGCTGGGCTGGCGCACGACGTGCTGGTGGCCGGGCCCGGGGGCGGGCTGGATCTGGACACCGTGCAGCATCTGGTGAGTGCGGCGGCCGGGGAGAACGGGGTGCCGGGGCAGCGGTCGCCCCGGCGGTTCCGGGACCGGCTGTCCCGGCTGGCGGACCGGCTGACCGCGCCGCCGCCGTCCCGCTGGTGACGGGGGCTCCGCCCCGGCCCCCCGGTCCTCGATCGCCGGACCGCCGGACGGGCCTGATCGTGCCCCCGGCCGGCGCTACGGCGTGGCCGGGCCCTCGTCCTCGTCGCGGGACTTGTCGTTCCACTTGGGGTCGTTCTGCCATTCCAGGTTGCGTTCCTGGGCGGTTTCCATGGCGTGGGCGGCTTCGGCCGGGGTGCCGTAGGGGCCGAAGCGGTCCTTCGCGGGGCACTCGGGGCCCTCTTCCACCTTCTTGTGGACCAGGCAGTAATACCATTCGCCCGGTTTGCCGACCTGGCGCTTCTTGAACAGGGCCATCTTCCGTTCCTCCTCAGCGCTTCTCTGCCGCCATGCTGCCCGATCCCCGCTCGATACACTCGCATGCATGTCTGGCCAGTCTCTGCTCGTACCCGGCGAGCTCTCGCCCACCCGTTCCGTCCCCGGCGCCATCCGCCGCCCCGAGTACGTGGGCAAGCCCGCGCCCACTCCGTACACCGGACCGGAGGTGCAGTCGGCCGAGACGATCGAGGCGATGCGCATCGCCGGCCGGATCGCCGCGCAGGCGATGGAGGAGGCCGCGAAGCTGATCGCGCCCGGCGTGACCACCGACGCGCTGGACCGGGTCGCGCACGAGTACATGTGCGACCACGGCGCCTACCCCTCGACGCTGGGCTACCGCGGCTTCCCGAAGTCGCTGTGCGCCTCCGTCAACGAGGTCATCTGCCACGGCATCCCGGACTCGACGGTGCTGCGCGACGGCGACATCGTGAACCTGGACGTCACGGCGTACATCGGCGGCGTGCACGGCGACAACAACGCCACCTACCTGTGCGGCGACGTCGACGAGGAGTCGCGCCTGCTGGTCGAGCGCACCCGCGAGTCGCTGAACCGCGCGATCAAGGCCGTCAAGCCGGGCCGCCAGATCAACATCATCGGCCGGGTCATCGAGTCGTACGCGAAGCGCTTCGGGTACGGGGTGGTCCGGGACTTCACCGGGCACGGCATCAACTCGTCGTTCCACTCCGGCCTGATCGTCCCGCACTACGACAGCCCGCACGCGACCACCGTCATCGAGCCCGGCATGACGTTCACCATCGAGCCGATGCTCACCCTCGGCACCCACGAGTACGACATGTGGGAGGACGGCTGGACCGTGGTCACCAAGGACCGCAAGCGGACCGCTCAGTTCGAGCACACCCTCGTGGTCACGGCGACCGGCGCGGAGATCCTCACGCTGCCGTGATGCGGGCCGGCATGAAGCCGGTTTGAATGGGACAGAGATACCGACAGGACGTCGGGAACAGATTGACTTAGGTAAGCCTAAGTAGGAGGATCGGGCGGGGCGGCAGCCTTGCGCACCGCCCCGTGCCCGACCGCCCCTCTGTCCCGTCCCATCGGCCCCGGAGGTCCGTCTTGGACGCCTTCTCCACCGTCATCCGCGTCGCCTCGCACGAGCAGCACACCGAGGCGGAGACCTCGACCTTCATGACGGACCTGCTCGGCGGCAGGCTCGGGGTGGAGGCGTACTCCCGCTACACGGAGCAGCTGTGGTTCGTGTACCGGGCGCTGGAGGACGTCTCCGATGCGCTGCGGGCCGACCCGGTCGCGGGTCCGTTCATACGGCCCGAGCTGATGCGGGTCGCCGCGCTGGAGCGCGACCTCGCGCACCTGCGCGGGCCGGCCTGGCGCGACACCCTGGCCGCCCTGCCCGCCACCCTGGCGTACGCGGACCGGGTCGCGGAGTGCGCCGCCCGCTGGCCGGGCGGCTACCTCGCCCACCACTACACCCGGTACCTGGGCGACCTCTCGGGCGGCCAGATCATCCGCGACAAGGCGGAGCGCACCTGGGGCTTCGCCCGCAAGGGCGACGGGGTTCGGTTCTACGTGTTCGAGGAGGTCGGCAACCCGGCCGCCTTCAAGCGCGGCTACCGCGAGCTGCTGGACGCGGTCCCCGTGGACGACCTGGAGAAGCAGCGGATCGTCGACGAGTGCAAGCGGGCCTTCGACTTCAACGGCGCGGTCTTCCGGGAGCTGGGCGAGCAGTTCCCGCTGAGCGCCTGACCTTCCCGCGAGCAGGCAGCGGGCCGGCGCACCAGCGCCGGCCCGTCCCCATTCGCCGTTCCCGTTCCCGTTCCCGTTCCCGCTCCCGCTCTCATTGCCGTTCCCGTTCAGCGCCGGAGCGCCGGGGCGGGCTCCGCGAACCGGACCCGGCCGCCGATCTCGATCGTGCCGCCGGGGCCGGGTGCCGTGAGGATCTGCGAGCCCGCGCCCTGGGTGATGTTCAGGGCGCGGCCGAGCTGCACGGTCAGCAGCAGGGCCGCCGAGCCGGTGGCCTCGTCCTCGGCGATGCTGCCGGGGCAGGCCCCGCCGCCGCAGGTGCCGTCGGTGCGGCCACAGGCGTGCGGGCGGCGCGGGAAGCCGCGGGCGCGGATCCGGCCGGCGGCCTCGTCCTCCCAGGCCCACGCGTAGAGCCAGCCCTCACCGGGCGGCGGCGCGGGCAGCGCGGCCACCTCGGCGACGGAGGCGTACTGCCGCGTCACCTTGTCCTGGACCCAGTCGGCATGGACCGTGATCCACGTGAACTCGCCGTCGTCGCGGGCCCAGACCTCGCCGACCGGCGGGTTGAGCTCCTCCACGTCCAGCAGCCAGGCGACACCGACCAGCGGGTGGCCGGCGAAGTTCATGCGCAGGCCGGGGCTGTGGATGTCGACGACCCCGCGCTCGGGGTCGTCGACGAACACCGTCTCGCTGAAGCCGAGTTCGGCGGCGAGGGCCTGCCGGGAGGCCTCGTCGGGGCAGGTCCGTCCGTCGCGGACGACGCCCAGCAGATTGCCGTGCCGGCCGTCGCCCGCGCAGAACACCTTGAGCACGTCGAGATCGTTCACGCGGGCATTCAAACACGGCTCGGGCCCGGGCGGTTATGACTCGGGCACACCCGGTCACGGCCGCCCGGGGCAAGGCGGTGCTGTTCAGGCGGTTGCGGGGCGCCGGCCGCGGGCCGAGTAGACCACCGCGGCGCCGGCTCCGACGACCAGCACGGAGGCGGCGAGCAGCGGACCGGCGGGGGTGCCGGAGCCGGTCGCGGCGAGGCTGCCGCCGGTTCCGGAAGCGGAGCCGCCGACGGACTGGGCCGCGGCGCCGCCGGCCGTGGTGCCGCCGGAAGCCGTGCCTGCGGTGCCGCCGGTGGTGCCCGTACCGCCCGTGGTGCCGGCCGGGGCCGACGGCAGGGTCGCGTTCGGGTCGAGGCTGACGGAGAGGGTGACCGGGTCGATCGGGTCGCCCTTCTTGTACATCGAGCCGGTGGTTCCGTTGGCGAAGACGGCCGCGCCGTCGGCGGTGAAGGCGGCGGGCACCGCCTTCCAGGCGACGACCCCGCGCTGGGGCTGGTACGAGGCCCGGGAGAGGTCGAGGGTGGCGAAGGAGACGTTCCTCTTCAGCCCGGCCGGGGTCCGCACGTCGAGGACCAGGGTGCCCTTCCTGCCGGCCGCCTTGACTTTGATGTTCCCGAACTTCATGTCGATGCCGTGGGCCTCGTAGCGGAAGCGGAGGGCTCCCTTGAAGGCGGCGGACAGCTTCTTGGCGCGGGCGTCCGCGGTGCCGGAGCCGGCGGTGAAGTCGAAGACCTGCCCGTTGCGGGCCGCTCCGCCGGAGGGGGTGACGGTGCCGCCGGCGGCCTGCACGTAGCGGCGGAAGGACTCCTTCATGCCCCAGGTGAGCCGGCCGTCGGCGATTTTCCGCGGGCCCGCGGCAGGGGTGCTCGGCATGGGGGTGGGAGTGGGGGTGGGCTTGGCGCTCGGGGTGGGCTTCGTACTGGGTGTGGGGTCGGGGTGCGGGCTCGGCTTCTCGAACTCCAGGGCGGCGGTGAGCGGGTCGCCTGCGATGCCCTCGTACGGGCCGCCGAGCTGGGCCGCGGCCTCCTTGGTGAGGGTGGTGGGCAGTTTCTCCAGGGACGGCCCGGTGACGGCGGCGGTGGCCATCGGCACGTCCTGGGTGGTGGTGCCGTTCTTCGTGACGTCGGCGGTCAGGCGCTTGGTGCCGGTGTCGAAGCGGAAGTCGGCCAGTTTCACCTCGAAGCCGTGGGCGCGGGAGGTGAAGGTGACGCTGCCGGTGAACGCGGCCGTGACGACGTGGGTGGTCATGTCGTACTGGCCGGTGGCCGAGCCGAACCGGAAGGTGCCGTCGGCGTTGCGGCCGGCGCCGTCGGAGACGGTGATGGTGCCCTGCGCCATGCCGGTGACGTAGTTCCGGTAGCGCTTGACCACGCCCCAGTCGAGGGTGCCGCCGGTGATCTTCAGCGGCGGCCGGGCGGCGGGGGCGCCGGCGGCGGGCGGGGCCGCGGCGGCCGGCAGGGTCAGGGCGGAGGCGCCGAGCGCGGCCGCGGTGAGCACGGCGGCCGCGATCGCGGTGGTGCGCCGGGTGGTGGAGGACATGAGTGGGATCTCCTGGAAGGGACGGGACGGGGAGGGATCTGGGGGCCGGGCGCCGGACGCCGTCAGGGGCTGTCCGGTGCGGCCGGCCGGCGGCGGTGGAGGACGAGGAAGGCGCCGAGGCCGAGGAGGGTGGCGGCGGCCGCACCGCCGGCCACCCACCAGCCGGTACGGGAGGA
>NZ_JAJAUZ010000092.1 GCF_020532645.1 Streptomyces bambusae | reverse complement strand
CGGGACGGCCGGGAGGACCGGGTCTATGCGGACTGCTCCGGGAGGGCGTCTCCCAGGCCGGCCACGTCGGTTCCGAGCTTGCGGTAGACGGCGGACAGCAGGCGGGCGACCTCCTGCTCGTCGGTGGCGAGCGCGGCGGCCACCTTGACGACCGGTTCACCCTTCGCGATGAGCCGGGCGGCCTGTTCCTCGCGGGCGGTGAGCACCCCCTCGCCGGTGAGCGGCGGGCGCGGCCGGGCGCCCACGGCGGACAGGGCCTCGCGGGCCCTGCCGGCCAGGCCGTCGGCACCGCAGGCGACGGCGGTCTCCAGGCCCTCGTGGAGGATGTCGGTGCGGCGCAGCTCGGTGCCGAGGGCGACCTGGGCGCAGGCGAGCTCGTAGCCGGCCGGGGAGGAGGAGAGCCATTCCACGGCTTCCTCCAGTCCTTCGCCGGTGACCGCGGCGGCCATCCGCAGGGCCTGGCCGATGGCGGAGGGGGCGCCGAAGGCGCGGGCCCGGCGGACGGCCTCCTCGGCGAGCTCCCGGGCCTTGCCGGGGTTGTCCACCGCTTCGGCCTGGGCGAGGTGGAGCTGCCAGGGGCACCAGGACGGGTTCACGATGCCGCGCGGGGTGAGCCGGCGGCCGACGGCCTCCAGCTCGGCGACGGCGGCCTTGCGGTCGCCGCGGGCCAGGAGGAGTTCCGCGTACACGGTCTGCGAGTCGGGGAAGACCATGGCCTCGGCGAACGGGTGGCCGAACTGGTGCTCGCGGGCGAGTTCCCAGGCCTCGTCGGCCCGGCCGCGGGCGAGCAGGGTCTCGATGAGGATGGTCACGGCGTACCAGTGCACGGGCGTCTTGCGGCCGACGCGTTCGGCGAGCCGCAGTCCGGCGCGGGCGTAGTCCTCGGCCTCGACCAGCCGGCCGCGCCGGAAGCGGATGTAGCCGAGCAGGCTGTACGCGAAGGACAGGTGGGCGCCGCGCCAGCCCTGGCGTTCGAGTTCGGCGGTGCCGGCGGCGAAGAGTTCCTCGGCGCGGCCGGGCCGGTCGGCGTACATGTAGGTCATGGCGACGACGGCCGGGACTTCGAAGCCGCGGTCCTCGTGGACCCAGCTGAACTCGTCGCCGAGGGCCCGGCGGGCGTGGTGGAGGACGGTCTCCACGGGTTCGCCGCGCAGGGTGGCGTCCCAGGCGCGCATGCCGATGATGTAGCGCTCGGTGAGGTCGCGGCCGGCGAGGTGGTCCGCGAGGCTCCTGAGCTTGCGGGACCGGGCGGGCGAGTCGGGTTCGTCGGAGCGGAAGGCGTCCCACATGAACTGTTCGGACTGCAGGCGCAGCCGGGCGCGGGCGTCGGGTGCGACGGCGATCTCCGCGGCGAGGGCGGCGGAGGCGTCGCCGTGCCGGTTGCTGTGGGCGAGCACCTGGGCGAGGCGGATGACGATCTTCTGCCGGAGGACGGTGTTCTCCTCCGCGGCTTCCTCGAGGGCCGTCCGGAAGTGGTTCGCGGTGTTGGCGGGCTCGGTGAGCAGGGAGGCCTTGCCGAGCTCGAAGAGGACCTCGGCCCGGTCCTCGAAGGCGGGCGGTTCCTGGAGGGCGCGCTGGAGCGGGCGGCGGGCCGCGTCCGGGGCGCCGGCCCGCATGTGCTCCTCGGCGGACGCCCGGAGCAGCTTGACGACCTGGCCGTCGCCGTCGGGGTGGGTCTCCAGCAGGTGGCGGGCGGCCGCGGACGCGCCCTTGCCGGCGTCGACGACGGCCATGGCCGCCTGGCCGTGCATGGCGACGCGCATGCCGTCCTTGATGGCACGGTAGACGGCGGTGGCGATCAGCGGGTGCGCGAACTCCAGGCTGCCGTCGGCGTTGACGGCGCCGGACAGGATGCGGGCCTCCCGGAGCCGGTCGACGGCGTCCATGGCCTCCTCGGTGCCGAGTCCGGCGACCCGGGCGGCGAGTTCCTGTGGCACGGCGATGCCGAGGACCGCACAGGCGTGGGCGAACCGGACGGTCGAGGGGCCGAGCCGTTCGAGGCTGGCGATCAGGCCGCTGCCGCGCTGGGTGGCGGCGAGGTCGCGCAGCAGCGGCGCCCCGGACTCGTCGGGGGTGAGGTTGCGGTCGCGGACCTTCTCGGCGAGTTCGACGGCCTGGTAGGGGTTGCCGGCGGTGACCGCCCAGCATTCCCGGCAGAAGGCGTCGTCGGCCTCGTCGCCGATCGCCTCGCGGACCAGTCGGCCGACGGCGTCCGGGGTCAGGGGGTCCAGGGCGATGGGCCGCTGCCCGGCCCGGCCGGGCAGCACCCGGAAGGCCTCGGCGTGCCGCGGGAGTTCGTCGGGCCGGTAGGCGACGACGAGGAGCAGCGGCAGGTGCTCGGTCCGCGGCGCGAACGAGGCCAGCCAGCTGAGGGATTCGGCGTCGGCCCAGTGGGCGTCGTCGAGGACGAGCACCATCGGGGCGCGCTGGACGGCGAGGTCGGTGAGCACCCAGTCGAGGCCGTCGCGCAGACCCTGCGGGTCGGGCGGCGGGCCGTCGCCGGCCACGCAGAGGCCGAGGGCGGGGCCGATGATCGAGTACCAGCTGCCGAGGTTGGCGCGCAGCTCCGGGTCGGAGGTGCCGGCCAGTTGGGGCTGTATCAGCTGCCGCGCCACGTGGAAGGCGACGGCTTGTTCCTGCTCGCCGCCGCGGGCGGAGAGCACGGTGCAGCCGAGGGCGTGCGCACGGCGGCGCACTTCGGCGAGGAGCGTGGTCTTGCCGAGTCCGGCGGGGCCGGCGAAGGCGAGCAGTCCGCCGCCGGGTGCCGACCCGGCCGCGGTGAGTTCACCCAGGGCTTCGTCCACTGCCGCGAGTTCGGCCTCGCGTTCGAACATGGTGCGCCGCATCCGGAGCTGGCGTTCCGTCATGGCTGGTACCCCCCAGGGCGGTTCGGGGGCATCAGCGTACGCCCGCGCATGCGCGGTTGTGGCCGAGTGTCGGGGACTGATCGGATCTTTTCACCGGTGGTGAACGGGCCGCCGCCCTTGCGCCGCCGGGCCTCCGGGCCGGTGGACTGGGACGCCGCGTCCACCGGCCCGTCGGGCACGATGCTTTCGGGTGGGTGCCGCGCATGACGGGCGCATCACTCTTTCGAGTGATGTCCGGGTGTTCCGGCCGCGCGAGCGGCTCCGGATCCGGTCCGTCCGGCCCCCGGCCGCAGGTCAGGCGGGGCCGAACCGGCCGCCGCGGGTGCCCAGGACGAAGGCGCGCCATTCGTCGGGAGCGAGGATCAGCGGCGGGTGTCCGGGGCGTTCGCCGGCGCGCAGGGCGATGAAGCCCTCCACGAAGGCGATCTGGAGATCCCCGGCGCCCCGGCTGCCGGAGGCCCACTGGGCGTGGCTGAGGTCGAGCGCGGGTTTGCCCCAGCCTGCGAGGGGGCGTCCGAGGTTCTGCGTGACCGTGTTCTCGGGCATGTGCGTGCTCCTCCCGGTCCGTCGTCCGGGGGCCAGGGTAGCGACGGGCCCGGATACCGGACAGACCGCCCCGGCGGGCCGCCCGCGGGTGCCTGCCGGGGCGCGGGGTGCCTGCCGGGGCGCGGGGTGTCTGCCGGGGCGCGGGCGGGTCTCAGGTCTGCGGCGGTTCGGAGCCGACCAGCCACATCGCGAAGAACTGGGCGCCGCCGCCGTACGCGTGGCCGAGGGCCCGGCGGGCGCCGGGCACCTGGTGCTCCCCGGCCGCGCCGCGCACCTGGAGGGCGGCCTCGGCGAAGCGGATCATGCCGGAGGCGCCGATGGGATTGGTGGAGAGCACCCCGCCGGAGGGGTTGACGGGCAGGTCGCCGTCGAGTTCCGTGACCCCGGCCTCGGTGAGCTTCCAGCCCTCGCCCTCGGCGGCGAAGCCGAGGTTCTCCAGCCACATGGGCTCGTACCAGGAGAACGGGACGTACATCTCGACGGCGTCGATCTCGCGGCGCGGGTCGGTGATCCCGGCCTGCCGGTAGACGTCGGCGGCGCAGTCCTTGCCGGCCTGCGGGGAGACGAAGTCCTTGCCGGCGAACAGGGTCGGCTCGCTGCGCATCGCGCCGCCGTGCAGCCAGGCGGCGGGCCGTGGGGCGCGGGCGGCGCCGGCCCGGTCGGTGAGGACCATCGCGCAGGCACCGTCGGAGGACGGGCAGGTCTCGGAGTAGCGGATGGGGTCCCACAGCATCGGCGAGGCCTGGACCTTCGCGAGGGTGATGCCGTGTTCGTGGAGGTGGGCGTACGGGTTCTTGAGGGCGTTGCGGCGGTCCTTGTAGGCGACGAGCGAGCCGACGGTGTCGGGGGCGCCGGTGCGCCTCATGTAGGCGCGGACGTGGGGGGCGAAGAACCCGCCGGCGCCGGCCAGCAGGGGCTGCTGGAAGGGGACGGGCAGGGACAGGCCCCACATGGCGTTGGATTCGGACTGCTTCTCGAAGGCGAGGGTGAGGACGGTGCGGTGGACCCGGGCCGCGACCAGGTTGGCGGCCACGAGGGCGGTGGAGCCGCCGACGGAACCGGCGGTGTGGACGCGGAGCATGGGCTTGCCGACGGCGCCGAGGGCGTCGGCGAGGTAGAGCTCCGGCATCATGACGCCCTCGAAGAAGTCGGGGGCCTTGCCGATGACCACGGCGTCGACGTCGGGCCAGTCGAGGCCGGCGTCGTCGAGGGCGCGCCGGGCGGCCTCGCGGACCAGGCCGGCGATGGAGACGTCGTGGCGGGCGGCGACGTGTTTGGTCTGGCCGATCCCGACGACGGCCACGGGCTCCTTGCTCATGCCTTGTCCCCTTCCAGGACGGCGACCAGGTTCTGCTGGAGGCAGGGGCCGGAGGTGGCGTGGGCGAGCGCCCGGCGGGACTCGCCGCGGTGGATGCGGGCGGCGGCCTCGCCGATCCGGATCAGGCCGGCGGCCATCATCGGGTTGGCGGCCAGCGGGCCGCCGGACGGGTTGATCCGTACGGTGCCGTCGAGCCGCAGGGCCTTGCGCAGCACGACCTCCTGGGAGGTGAAGGGCGCGTGGAGTTCGGCAGTGTCGACGGGTGCCTCGAAGGCGCCGGCGTGCTCGGCGGCGAGCCGGGCGGACGGCGCGTCGGTGAGGTCGCGCAGGCCGAGGCCGTGGGCCTCGATGCGGTGGTCGATGCCGGTGATCCAGGCGGGCCGGTCGCACAGCCGGCGGGCGGTGTCGCCGGCTGCGAGGATCACGGCGGCGGCTCCGTCCCCGATGGGCGGGCAGTCGCCGGTGCGCAGCGGGGCGACCTCGTGGCCGCCCTGCGGGACGGGTCCGCGGAGCTGGGCGTGCGGGTTGGCCGCGGCGTCGGTGCGGCTGCGGGCGGCGATCGCGGCGAGGGCGGCCTCGTCGGTGTCGCCGGCGTCGATGAGGGCCTGGGCCTGGAGGGCGGCCAGGGCCACCGCGTCGGGCCACAGGGGAGCGAGGTAGTAGGGGTCGAGCTGGCGGGTGAGGACGTCGCGGACGGAGCCCGGGGAGGACTTGCCGTACGCGTAGACCAGGGCGGTGTCGGCCTCGCCGGTCTGGATCTTGACCCAGGCTTCGTAGAGGGCCCAGGCGCCGTCCATTTCGACGTGGGACTCGGAGATCGGCGGCCAGGCGCCGACGCCGTCGAGGGTCATGGTGAAGGAGAAGGCGCGGCCGGCCAGGTAGTCGCTGGAGCCGGAGCAGGTGAAGCCGATCTCGCCGGTCGTGAGGCCGGTGCGGTCCAGCACCTCGTGGAGGACCGGCATGACCATCTCGACTTCGCTGAGGTCGTCGGTGTGCCGCCGGTGGTCGCTCTGGGCGAAGGCGACGACGGCGACCTCGCGTGCGTGGTTCGGCATCAGAGCAGCTCCTTGTACGTGTCGTACGGGGCGTCCGGTTCGCCGGTGGGGCGGTAGTGGTCGGGGTGGCGGCTGCCGTCGGTCCAGACGGGTTCGACCCGCAGCCCCATGCGGACCCGGTCGTAGGGGATGCCGCCGATCCGGCCGTGGAGGGCGAGGCCCGCGCCGTCGAGGGCGATGTGGGCGTAGACGTAGGGGACCTCGATGTCCAGGTTCTTCGCCTTGATGTTGACGATGCAGAAGGTGGTGACGGTGCCGCGGGGTCCGACCTCGACGCGGTCGGTGGTGGCGACGCCGCAGGTGGGGCAGGCGCCGCGGGGCGGTACGTACACCTTCCGGCAGCGGGGGCAGCGCTCGCCGACGGTGCGGCGCTCGGCGAGGGCGTCGAGGTACGCGGTCTGGGCGCGGCCGGGGCTGTAGGTGTAGTCGAGGCGGGCGGCGGCGACGATGCCGGTGACGGGGTCGGCGAAGGTGCCGTCGTGCGGGGTGGCCGCGGGCGGTGCGGTGGCCGCGCCGGGTGCGCCGGGGTCCGCGGCGGGTCCGGCGGGTTCGAAGCAGGCGATGCCGGTGATGGCGCCGGCGGGTTCGGCGGCCCAGCGGATCCGGACCCGCATTCCGGTGTGCACGGCGTCGGGTCCGGAGGCGTCGAGGGCGTGCAGGAGGGCGGTGTCGGCGCCGTCGAGGCGGACGAGGACCCAGGCGAAGGGGGTGGCGAGGGGCTGGCCGGGGCGGGGCCGCTCGTTCCAGGCCCAGGTGGTGACGGTGCCGGTGGTGCCGACCTCGACGAGGTCGCGGAGTTCGGCGGCGGTGACGGGGTCGTATTCGAGGGGCGGTACGGCGACCCTGCCGTCGGAGGTCCGGACGCCGAGGACGGTGCGCTCGCGCAGTCCGGTGAGGAAGGCGCTCTGGACCGGGCCCAGGGAGCGGGTGAAGGGGAACTCGACGACGAGGGGGGCACGGAGGACTTCGGTCACGGCGCTCGTTCCTTCTCAGGCTCGGCGGTAGACGGGCGGGCGCTTCTCGGCGAAGGCGCGGGCACCTTCCTTGGCGTCGGCGGTGTCGAAGACGGGCCATCCTCGGGCGAGTTCGGAGGCGAGGCCGTCGGTCTCGGCCAGTTCGGCGGTCTCGTAGACGGAGGCCTTGACGGCCTCGACGGCGAGCGGGCCGCAGGCGTTGATCTGCTCGGCGATCTCCAGGGCCTTGTCGAGGGCGGTGCCGTCGGGGACGACGTGGCCGACGAGTCCGATGCCGGCGGCCTCGGCCGCGGTGTACGGGCGGCCGGTGAGCAGCATTTCGAGGGCGTGGGTGCGGGGGATCTGGCGCGGCAGACGGACGGTGGAGCCGCCGATGGGGAAGAGGCCCCGCCTGACCTCGAACAGGCCGAAGGTGGCGCTTTCGGCGGCGACCCGGATGTCGGTGCCCTGGAGGATCTCGGTGCCGCCGGCGACGCAGTACCCCTCGACGGCGGCGATGACCGGCTTGCGGGGGCGGTGGTGCCGGAGCATCGCCTTCCAGTGCAGGTCGGGGTCGGCCTTGAGGCGGTCGCGGTACTGCTCGCCCGCCATGCCCTTGCCGGCGAGGGCCTTGAGGTCCATGCCGGCGCAGAAGTCGCCGCCGGCGCCGGTGAGCACGATGGAGCGGACCGTGTCGTCCTCGTCGGCTTCGAGCCAGCCGTCGTGGAGGCCCACGAGCAGCGGCAGCGAGAGTGCGTTCTTCGCTTCGGGCCTGTTCATGGTGAGCACCAGGGTGGCTCCCCGGCGCGTCACGGTGAGGTGTTCGGTCCCGCCCATTGACGTCCTCCCGTCTCACTTGCAAGGTCCGACTACGCGGCGAGGTGCCGGGCCGGGCGCCGTGAGGCGGTGAACCTTTCCGGTCGCAGCGCTAGAACAGGTTGCAGTAGGCGGGGAGGCAGTTCAATAGCTTTCTGACAGTCAGTCAGATTTCTTGGTTGTCGCCCTTCCGCATTGCACGGCCCGCGGCTGTAATGACCGCCATCGGGAACCCGGGGTCAGGAGGAACGGTGGAGTACAACCTTGCCGACCTGTTCGAGTCGGTGGTCGACGCGGTCCCCGACCGCGAGGCCCTCGTGTACGTGGACCACCCCGGCACCGGCGCCGAGCGCAGGCTGACGTACGGGGAGCTGGACGCGGCGGCCAACCGCCTCGCGCACCACTTCCTGGACAGCGGCCTGGAGGCCGGCGAGCACCTGGGCCTGCACCTCTACAACGGCGTCGAGTACCTCCAGACCGTGCTGGCCTGCCTCAAGGCGCGACTGGTTCCGGTGAACGTGAACTACCGGTACGTGGAAGAGGAGCTGGTCTACCTCTACCGGGACGCCGATCTGGCGGCGCTGGTCTTCGACGGCGAGTTCACCGCCCTGGTCGCGGCCGCCCTGCCGCAGACGGAGCGGCTGCGGCACCTGGTGCGGGTGGGCGCGGTGCCGGCGGACGCGCCGGACCTGGCCGTGGTGGCGTTCGAGGACGCGGAGGCGGCCGGTTCGCCGGAGCGGGGGTTCGCGCCCCGGTCGTCGGACGACCTCTTCATCATCTACACCGGCGGCACGACGGGGATGCCCAAGGGGGTGATGTGGCGTCAGGAGGACCTGTTCTTCGCGGGGCTGTTCGGCGGTGCGCCGTCGGGCGAGCCGGTGAAGCGGCCGGAGGAGCTGGCCGAGCGGGTCGCCGCGGGCGGCTCCGGGCTCACCTTCTTCCCCACTCCCCCGCTGATGCACGGCACCTCGACCCTGACGTCGTTCGTCGCCTTCAACTACGGGCAGCGGATCGTGATCCACCGCAAGTACGTGCCGGAGGAGGTGCTCAGGACGATCGCGAAGGAGCGGGTCACCAGCGTGTCGCTGGTGGGCGACGCGATGCTGCGGCCGCTGGTGGACGCGCTGGGCGGGCCGCTGCGGGGCACCGACATGTCCTCGCTGTTCACCCTCTCCTCGTCGGGCGCGATCATGTCGGACACGGTGCGGGCCCAGTTCCAGGAGCTGGTGCCGAGCGTGCTGCTGCTCAACAACTTCGGTTCCTCCGAGTCCGGTTCCAACGGCAAGGCGACCGACGACTCGGGGCCGGAGAAGGGCTTCCGGCTGGAGGTCAACGAGCGGACCCTCGTGGTCGACCCGGCGACCCACGAGCCGGTGCCGGTGGGCGTGCCCGGCCGGCTGGCGCAGCGCGGCCACGTACCGCTCGGCTACTACAACGACCCGGCGAAGACCGCGGAGACCTTCTTCCGGCGCGGCGAGGAACGCTGGGTGCTGCTCGGGGACATGGCCACGGTCGACGAGGACGGCATCGTCACGGTCCTGGGCCGCGGCTCGCAGTGCATCAACACCGGCGGCGAGAAGGTGTACCCGGAGGAGGTCGAGCAGGCGCTCAAGGCCCATCCGGACGTGTACGACGTCCTGGTCGCGGGGGTGCCGGACGCCACGTGGGGCAGCCACGTGGCGGCGGTCGTGCAGGTGCGCGCCGGGGCCGAGGCACCCACGCTGGACCAGATCCAGAGCCACTGCCGGACCCGCCTGGCCGGCTACAAGATCCCCCGCCAGCTGGTGATCGCCCCGGCCATCCGGCGCTCGCCGAGCGGCAAGGCGGACTACCGGTGGGCGAAGGCGGTGGCCACGGAGGCGGACCGGGGGTGAGCGGGGCGGGGCGGAATCCTTGACGGGGCCGCCCCACCTTTGATTGCCTACCGAAACCGACCGGCCGACCGGTCGCTCGGCGGAAGGGGCGACGGTGACGGATCTCCTGGACGCGGCGGAGCGGCTCGACCCGGCCGGGCTCGCCGCCCTCCAACTGGAGCGGCTGCAGGCCACCCTGCGCTACGTGTACGAGCGGGTCCCTTACCACCGGGCCGCCTTCGACAAGGCGGGGGTGCACCCGGGCGACTGCCGCAGCCTGGCGGACCTGGCCCACTTCCCGTTCACCACCAAGGCCGACCTGCGCGACACGTACCCGTTCGGCATGTTCGCCGTACCCGGGGACCGGGTGCGCCGGATCCACGCCTCCAGCGGCACCACCGGCCGCCCCACCGTGGTCGGCTACACCGACGGCGACCTGGAGATGTGGGCCGAGGTGGTCGCCCGCTCGCTGCGCGCGGCCGGCGTCCGCCCGGGACACAAGGTGCACGTCGCCTACGGCTACGGGCTGTTCACCGGCGGCCTCGGCGCCCACTACGGGGCCGAGCGGCTCGGCTGTACGGTGATCCCCGCCTCGGGCGGCATGACCGAGCGCCAGGTCCGGCTGATCCTGGACTTCGAGCCCGAGGTCATCATGGTGACCCCTTCGTACATGCTGACGCTGCTGGACGAGATGGAGCGCCAGGGCGTCGACCCGCGGTCCACCTCACTGCGCACCGGCGTCTTCGGCGCGGAGCCGTGGACGGAGGAGATGCGCCGGGAGATCGAGGGCCGGCTCGGCATCGACGCCGTGGACATCTACGGGCTGTCGGAGGTCATCGGGCCGGGCGTGGCGCAGGAGGTCGTCACCACAAAAGACGGCTTGCACATCTGGGAGGACCACTTCCTCCCGGAGGTGGTGGACCCGGTGACCGGCGAGGTGCTGCCCGACGGGGAGCTCGGCGAGCTGGTGTTCACCTCACTCACCAAGGAGGCGATGCCGGTGGTGCGCTACCGCACGCGCGACCTGACCCGGCTGCTGCCCGGCACCGCCCGGCCGGCGTTCCGCCGGATGGAGAAGGTCACCGGCCGCAGCGACGACATGATCATCCTGCGCGGGGTGAACCTGTTCCCCGCCCAGGTGGAGGAGATCCTGCTGCGCACCCCCGCGGTCGCCCCGCACTTCCAGCTGCGGCTGACCCGGGAGGGCCGGCTGGACGCGCTGACCGTGCGCGCCGAGGCCCGCCGGGACGCCACCCCGGCCGACCGGGAGGCGGCGGCCGCGGCGGTGGCCCGGTCGGTGAAGGAGTCGATCGGGGTGTCGGCGGCGGTGGAGATCGTCGATCCGGAGACCCTGGAGCGCTCGGTGGGGAAGATCCGCCGGATCGTGGACCTCCGGGACTGAGACGGGGACCGGGCCGTGCAGCTCGGGCGGGCCGGGTCCGGGACCGGCCCGGAAGTCGTAAAACCACCCGTTCGGCCGGATTGATGCCGATGATGCGGTGGTTCGGGGTAATCGGACTCCGTGACGCTCGACCCGCACCGGCACCGGCTCCGGCAGTTGCACGACCGCATCCGGGCCTCGCCCGTGGGGCTGGCCTGGAGCCGCGGCCGTGAGATGGAACTGATGCACCGTGCCATGGGCTTCGCCGCGCTGGGCTTCCTCACGCTGGTTCCGCTGCTGATCGTGGTGGCGGCCGCCGGCCCGGCCAGCGGGCACGGCTTCGGGCGCTGGCTGGGGCAGGCCCTGGGGGTGTCACGGGACTCCCGGATCCAGGTGGAGCTGCTGTTCGGGATGCCGGGGCAGGCGCTGGAGCGGACCACCGCGTTCGGTCTGGCCGCCCTGTGCGTGTTCGGCCTGACGTTCGGCTCGGTCGTGCAGACCGGGTACGAGAAGGTGTGGGACTTGCCGTCGGCGCGCTGGCACACGATGTGGCGGCACGTGGTGTGGCTGGCCCTGCTGATCGCGTACCTGGGCGTCCTGGTGTCGGTGTCCGCCACCGACGACTCGGTGATCAACACACTGCTCGGCGGCACCGTCGACATGGTGAGCACCTGCCTGTTCTTCTGGGGCTCGCAACGGCTGCTGCTCGGCGGGCGGGTGCGCTGGCGCGCACTGCTGCCGGGGGCGGTGGCCACCGCGCTGGGCCAGCTGGGCCTGCGGCTGTTCTCCCAGCTCGTCTTCTCCCCCCTCATCGCCTCCAACGCGGTGACGTACGGCCCGTTCGGCACCCTGCTGGTCGCCCAGTCCTGGCTGGTGGGGGTGGGGTTCGTGGTCTTCGGCGGGGCGCTGGTGGGGCGGCTGGTCCACGAGCACCTGACGCTGCGGCGGCTGCGGGAGTCGGGGCTCTACCCGGAGGTGTGAACCGCGGGTGCGAGCCGCAGGTGCGAGCGCCTGGGGTGCACCCCTGCCGGTCGGTCCTTCGCCGAAAGCACCGGCGGGTGGTCAACCCTGCGGGCCCGCCGGGAGTCCTGTCCGGTGAAGGCTCACTTTCCACGCCCGTCTGGGGGGAACCGTGAACGTCCGCACGTCCTTACGGCGGCTGGCCGTGCCAGCCGCCGCCCTGCTCACCGCCTCGCTGCTCGGGGCCGGTGCCACCGCCGGGCCGGCCGCGGCGGCGCCCGGCGCCGGGGCTCGGCCCGCCGCCCACGGCCTGTCCGCCGTGCTGCGCTACACCGAATACGGCATCCCGCACATCCGCGCCGAGGACTACGCCGGCCTGGGCTTCGGCACCGGCTGGGCGCAGGCCGCCGACCAGGTCTGCGTGCTGGCGGACGGGTTCACGACCGTCCGTGGCGAGCGGTCGCGCTGGTTCGGCCCGGACGCCGCCACCGACTTCTCGCTCTCCTCGGCCGGCCGGAACCTCTCCAGCGACCTGTACTTCCGCGGAGTCCGGGACTCCGGCACGGTGGAGCGGCTGCTGGCCCGGCCTGCGCCGGAGGGCCCCAGCAGGCAGCTGAAGGACCTGATGCGCGGCTGGGCGGCCGGCTACAACGCCTGGCTGGCGCAGAACGAGATCGACGATCCGGCGTGCCGGGGCGCGGCCTGGGTGCAGCCGGTGACCACCGGCGACGTGGCCGCCCGGGCGTTCGCGGTGTCCGTGCTGGGCGGCGAGGGCCGGGCCGTCGACGGCATCACGGCGGCCGCCCCGCCGGCCGCGGGGGCACCCGCCCCGAAGGCGGGCGGCGACTCCCCCAAGGACGCGGCCGCGGCCGCCCGTGAGCTGTTCGACAACGCGCGCGCCGACATGGGGTCGAACGCGGTGGCGTTCGGCGGCGGCACCTCGGCGAACGGCCGGGGCCTGCTGCTCGGCAATCCGCACTATCCCTGGCACGGCGGCCGCCGGTTCTGGCAGGCCCAGCAGACCATCCCGGGCGAGCTGAACGTGGCGGGCGCCTCACTGCTGGGCACCGGCGTGATCAACATCGGCTACAACGACCGGATGGCCTGGAGCCACACCGTGGCCACCGGGGTGCCGGTGAGCCTGCACCAGCTGGCGCTGGACCCGGCCGACCCGACGGCGTACCTGGTCGACGGCAGGCCGGAGCGCATGGTCCGGCGGACCGTCACCGTCCCGGTGCAGGGCGGCGGGGAGGTCATCCGCAGCCAGTGGTGGACCCGGTACGGTCCGGTGCTGACCTCGCTGGGCGGCTCGCTGCCGCTGCCGTGGACCCGTACCACCGCGTTCGCGCTGGGAGACCCCAACGCGTCGAACCTGCGGGGCTCGGACACGGCGCTGGCGCTCGGCAAGGCCCGCTCGGTGGCGGCCGCGGAGGCCGCGCTGCGGCGCACCCAGGGGCTGCCCTGGGTGAACACGGTCGCGGCCGACGCGGCGGGGCGCACCCTGTTCACGCAGGCCCAGGTGCTGCCGCGGATCACCGACGAGCTGGCGGCCGGCTGCTCCACTCCGCTGGGGCGGGCCACGTACCCGGCGTCGGGGCTGGCCGTACTGGACGGCTCTCGGTCGGCGTGCACGCCCGGGTCGGACCCGGACGCGGTGCAGCCGGGCGTCTTCGGTCCGTCCCGGGCCCCGGTGCTGCGCGATGCTCCGTACGCGGAGAACTCGAACGACAGCGCCTGGCTGGCCAACGCCGACCGGCCGGTGACCGGATACGAGCGGATCTGGGGCACCATCGGCACCCCGCGGTCGCTGCGCACCCGCGGGGCGGTGGAGGACGTGGCGGCCATGGCGGCCCGCGGCCGGCTGACCGTGCGTGATCTGGAGCGGCAGCAGTTCGCGAACCGGGCTCCGGCCGGTGATCTGGCCGCGGCCGGTGCGGCGGCGGCCTGTGCGGCGCTGCCGGGCGGCACGGCCACCGCGGGCGACGGCACCGCCGTCGACGTCTCGGAGGCCTGCGCGGTGCTCGCCCGCTGGGACCGCACCACGGACACGGGGAGCCGGGGCGCGCTGCTCTTCGACCGGTTCTGGCGCCGGCTGACGGCCGCGACGCCGCCCGGCGAACTGTGGAAGGTGCCGTTCTCTGCGGCGGATCCGGTGCGCACCCCGCACACCCTGAACCAGGCGGCGCCGGGTCTCCCGCGGGCGCTGGCGGACACCGTGCAGGAGCTGGGGAAGGCGGGCATCGCGCTGGACGCGCCGCTGGGTGCGCACCAGTTCGTCGTACGGGGCGGGCAGCGGATCCCGGTGAGCGGCGGCACGGAGGCGCTGGGCGTGTGGAACAAGATCGAGGCGCCGTGGACGGCGGCCTCCGGCGGGTACGCGGAGGTGGTGCACGGCACCAGCCACGTCCAGGCGGTGGGCTGGGACGGCAGCCGCTGTCCGGTGGCGCGCACCCTGCTGGCGTACGGCCAGTCCTCGAACCCGCTGTCCCCGTCGTACAGCGACCAGACGCGGCTGTTCTCGGGTGAGCGCTGGGTGCGGGGCCGGTTCTGCGAGCGGGACATCATGGCGTCGCCGGCGCTGAAGGTGGTCCGGGTGCACGAGCGCCGCTGACCGCGGCGGCCGGCCCGGGGCGGGCCCCCGGGCCGGCCGCCGTCAGGGGCTGACGGCGAGGAACAGGTAGGCGGCGAGGATGACCAGGTGGACGCCGCCCTGGAGGAGGGTCGCGCGGCCGGGCACGATGGTGAGGGCGCCGACGACGACGGTGAGCGCGAGCAGGACCATGTGGGTGGCACCGAGGCCGAGGACGAGCGGGCCGGTCAGCCAGATGGACGCCAGGGCGATGGCGGGGATGGTGAGGCCGATGCTGGCGATCGCCGAGCCCAGGCCGAGGTTGAGGCTGGTCTGGACCCGGTCGCGGCGGGCGGCGCGTACGGCGGCGAGGGTTTCGGGTGCCAGCACCAGCAGGGCGATGATGACGCCGACCACGGCGTGCGGCAGGCCGGCCTTGGCCACGCCGGACTCGATGGTGGGCGATACGGCCTTGGCGTTGCCGACGACCGCGACCAGGGCGACGACGAGCAGGCCGAGGCTGATGAGGGCGGCGCGACTGCCGGGCGGCTCGGCGTGGTCGTCCTCGGAGTCGCCGGCGCCGGACCCGGTGGCCACGGGCAGGAAGTAGTCGCGGTGGCGGACCGTCTGCACGGCGACGAACAGGCCGTACAGGCAGATGGAGGCGACTCCGGCGAAGGTGAGCTGGGCGGTGGAGAATTCCGGGCCCGGCTTGCTGGTGGTGAAGGTGGGGAAGACGAGACTGAGGGTGGCCAGGGTGGCGACGGTGGCCAGTGCGGCGCCGGATCCTTCGGCGTTGAAGACGGCGACCCGGTTGCGGAGCGCGCCGACGAGGAGCGACAGGCCGACGATGCCGTTGCAGGTGATCATCACGGCGGCGAAGACGGTGTCGCGGGCGAGGGTGGAACTGCCGCTCTTGCCGTCGGCCATCAGGGTGACGATGAGCGCGACTTCGATGACGGTGACGGCGACGGCCAGGACCAGCGAGCCGAACGGTTCGCCCACCCGGTGGGCCACGACCTCGGCGTGGTGCACGGCGGCCAGCACTGCGCCGGCCAGGCAGAGCGCGACCAGTCCCACGGCGAAGCCCGGCAGGTCGCGACCCCAGCTCAGGACCAGCGCGACGAGGGCGAGGGCGGGGACCACCACGGTCCAGTCGGTCAAGGGGGGCCGGTGCGTTGCCGTACTCATGCCCCCACCCTGCCACGCGCGTCCCGCCGCCGGGCCGCTGCGGCGCCCGGCCGGGGCCGGGGGTGGGAATCATCACAAACCGCTACATCGCGCGCTGGTGGCCCTCCCAGTACGGATCGCGCAGCCGCCGCTTGTACAGCTTGCCGTTGGGGTCGCGGGGCATGACGGCGGTGAAGTCGACCGTCTTGGGCCGCTTGTACCCGGCGAGTTGCCGGGCGCAGTGGGCGAGGATCTCGGCGGCCAGCGGCTCGCCGGGGGTGAAGCCCTCGGCGGGCTCGACGACCGCCTTGACCTCCTCGCCCCAGTCGGCGTGCGGGATGCCGAAGGCGGCGGCGTCCGCGACCGCCGGGTGGGTGAGCAGGGCGGCCTCGATCTCGGCCGGGTAGATGTTCACACCACCGGAGATGATCATGTCGATCTTGCGGTCGCGGAGGAACAGGTAGCCCTCCTCGTCGAGCACGCCGAGGTCGCCGACGGTGAAGAAGTCGCCGATGCGGTTCTTGCGGGTCTTGCCCTCGTCCTTGTGGTAGCTGAAGCCGCCGGTGCTCATCTTCATATAGACGGTGCCGACTTCACCGGGCCCGAGGCGGTTCCCGTCGTCGTCGAACACGGCGAGCTCGCTGATGGGCCAGGCCCTGCCGACCGTGCCGGGCTTCTTCAGCCAGTCCTCGGCGGTGGCGAACGCACCGCCGCCCTCGCTGGCCGCGTAGTACTCCTCCACGCAGCTCCCCCACCACTCGATCATCGCCCGTTTGACGTGGTCGGGGCAGGGTGCGGCGCCGTGGATGGCGTGCCGCATCGAGGAGACGTCGTAGGCCGTACGGGTGACCTCGGGGAGGGCGAGGAGGCGGTGGAACTGGGTGGGCACCATGTGGGTGTGGGTGCAGCGGTGGCCGTCGATGAGGCGGAGCATCTCCTCGGGGGTCCACTTGTCCATGAGGACGAGCGGGTGCCCGATGTGCAGGGAGGCGCCCGCGAACTGGAGCACGGCGGTGTGGTAGAGCGGCGAGCAGACGAGGTGGACGTTGCCGTCGAAGGGCCGGATCCCGAAGATGCCGAGGAACCCGCCGAGATGGGCCTCCTCGGGCGGCTTGCCCTGGAGCGGGCGGCGGATGCCGCGGGGCCGGCCGGTGGTGCCGGAGGTGTAGTTCATGACCCAGCCGAGGGTGCGGTCCGAGGGGAGGCCGGCGGGCTGCCCGTCGAGCAGGGCGCCGTACGGGAGGAAGCCGGCGGGGGTGGCGCCGGCGGATGCGACGGCGTACCGGTGGCCGGGCGGCAGGCCCGCCTCGTCGGCCGCGGCGGTGGCGGCATCGGCGAAGCGCTCGTGGGCGATGAGGACCTTGGCGCCGGAGTCGGCGACGATCCAGGCGATCTCGGGGCCCACCAGGTGGTGGTTGACGGGGACCAGGTAGAAGCCGGCCTGGGAGGCGGCGAGGTAGGCGGTGAAGAACTCGATGCCGTTGGGCAGGACCACGGCGAACGCGTCGCCGCGGGTCATTCCGGCGGCGCGCAGGCCGTGCACCATGCGGTTGACGTCGGCGAGGAGCCGGCCGGCGGACCACTGCTCACCGTCCGGAGCAGTGATCACGATCCGGTCGGGGTCGGCGGCGGCCTGGGCCCAGAAGCCGTTCGGAGGCTGCGAGTCGGACATGCGGGGCTCCTCAGGCTCGGCCGGCGATGCGGCGGATGCGGTCGACGGCCTGTTCGAAACCCCGGGTGAGGTCGTCGAAGACGGCCTGGACGCTGCGTTCAGAGGTCATGCGGCCGACGATCTGCCCGACGGGCGTGCCGAGCAGCGGGTGGACCTCGTACTTCTGGATGCGGGAGACGGCCTCGGCGACGAGCAGGCCCTGCAGCGGCATGGGGAGCGGGCCGGGCCCGTCCGGGTCCTCCCACGCGTCGGTCCATTCGGTGCGCAGCTGGCGGGCGGGCTTGCCGGTGAGGGCGCGGGAGCGCACGGTGTCGCCGGAACCGGCGGCCAGCAGCTTGCGCGTGAGGGCCGGGGAGTGCAGGTCGGCCTCGGTGGTGGTGAGCCAGAGCGAGCCGAGCCAGACGCCCTGGGCGCCGAGGGCGAGTCCGGCGGCGATCTGCTCGCCGCTGCCGATCCCGCCGGCGGCGAGCACGGGCAGCGGGGCGACGGCGTCCACGACTTCGGGGACGAGCACCATGGAGGCGATCTCGCCGGTGTGGCCGCCGGCCTCGTAGCCCTGGGCCACGACGACGTCGATGCCGGCCTCGGCGTGCCGGCGGGCGTGCCGGGCGCTGCCGGCGAGGGCGGCGACGAGGACGCCGTGGTCGTGGGCGCGGGCGATGACGTCGGCGGGCGGTGAACCGAGGGCGTTGGCGAGGAGCTTGATGGGGTAGTCGAAGGCGACGTCGAGCTGGTTGCGGGCGACCTGCTCCATCCAGCCGGTGATCCGCCAGCCGGAGGCCTCGCCCTCGGGGAGTTCGGGGACCCCGTGCTTGGCGAGGGTCTCGCGGACGAACTCCCGGTGCCGCTCCGGGATCATCGCCTCGACGTCGGCCTCGGTGACGCCCTCGACCTTCTTCGCCGGCATCACGACGTCGAGCCCGTAGGGCTTGCCGTCGGCGTGTTCCTGCATCCAGTCGAGGTCGCGGGCGAGATCGCCCGGGGCGGTGTAGCGCACCGCGCCGAGCACGCCGAAGCCGCCGGCCCGGCTGATGGCGGCGGCGACCGCCGGGAACGGCGTGAACCCGAAGATGGCGTGCTCGACTCCCAGTTTCCTGCTCAGCTCCGTCTCCATGGGCGGCAGGATGCCGCAGCGCGCCGGGCGAGGGAAGAGGATTTCTGATGCAGTGTCAGATTCTTTGTCTCCCGCGCGGCGCGGGGTCGGGGTCGTACGCGGGCAGATACTCGGTGACGGGTGCGGGCGGGGGCCTGGTGCGGACCGGATGCGGGACGGTGCGGGTGCGGGTGCGGGTGCGGATGGGGTCCGGAGCGGTGCGGGTGCGGATGCAGGTCGTCGGGACGGGAGGACCGGTCATGGGAGAGGTCACGGGGGCAGGGGCGGGGACGCGCGGGGAGCCGGACGGGGTGAGGGGCGGGACGGGGGGTGGGAAAGGGGCTGCCGGCGGGGCGCCGGTGCTGGGGCGGCGCGGGCTGGGGCTCCGGCTGCTGGCGCTGGGCGGGGTGCTGGTGCTGCACGCGCTGCCCGGGGCCGCGGCGGCGGGACAGAACCCGGTGGAGCGGCGGGCGTTGCAGGGGCTGCGGCTGCGGTACGGGTCGGCGCGGCAGGCCGGGCTGCTGGACCGGCACCTGGAAGGGGTGGTGGCGGAGGTCCGGCGGTTCCTGGGCCCGTCGCCCGAGTACCCCTACTTCGCCGGGGCGGTGGTGCTCGCCGGGCGGGGCCGCACGGTCGCGCTGCACCGGGCGCTCGGGGACGCGGTCCGGTACGCGGACTACGACGGGCGCACCGACCGGGCCCGGGAGTTCCCGGCGGCCGAGCGGATCGCGATGGCGGAGGACACCGTCTTCGACCTGGCCTCGCTCACGAAACTGTTCACGTCGATCCTCGCGGTGCAGCAGATCGAGCGGCGGCGGCTGGAGCTGGAGGCGCCGGTCCACCGCCACCTGCCGGAGTTCACCGGCGGCGGGAAGGAGCTGATCACGGTCCGGCAGCTGCTCACGCACACCTCGGGGCTGCGGTCGTGGGCTCCGTTCTACCAGGAGGCCACCCGGGAGGGGCAGTTGCGGCTGCTGTGGTCGGTGCGGCCGCAGGAACCCCCGGGCACCGTGTACCGGTATTCCGACCTCAACCTCATCGCGCTCCAGCTGCTCTTGGAACGGATCACCGGTCACACACTGGATGCCCTGCTCCAGAAAGAGATCACTGCTCCGCTCGGGATGCAGCGCACTCGTTTCAATCCCCCGCTCTCGTGGCGCCGGTCGACGGCCGCCACGGAGGTCCAGCGGCCGCCGTGGTCCGGCCGCGACCGCGGTCTGGTGTGGGGCGAGGTCCACGACGAGAACGCCCACGCGCTGGGCGGCGTCGCAGGCCACGCGGGTGTCTTCGGCACGGCCTGGGACCTCGCCGTGCTGGCCCGCACCCTCCTCGACGGCGGGGTGTACGCCGGCAAGCGGATCCTTCGCCCCGCCTCGGTGGAGCTCCTGTTCACCGACTTCAACACGGCCTTCCCCGGGGACGACCACGGCCTCGGCTTCGAGCTCTACCAGCACTGGTACATGGGCGCGATGGCCACGCCCGGTTCGGCCGGCCACACCGGGTTCACCGGCACCTCTCTGGTCCTCGACCCGTCCACCGACTCGTACCTGATCCTGCTGGGCAACTCCGTGCACCCGGTGCGCACCTGGCGGGCCGGCAGCGCGCCGCGGGTCGCCGCCGGCAACCGGTTCGCGCGCGCGGTGCCGGTCCGCACCCGGCACGGCGGCGCGTCCTGGTTCTCCGGCATGGAGCCCGGTTCCTCCGGCACCCTCACCCTGCCCCCGGTCACCCCCGCCACCGCGGCGGCCCGGCTGCGCTGCGCGGTCTGGTGGGACACGGTGCCGGGGGCCGGAGCCTTCCACCTGGAACTCCTGGAGGTCCCGGACCCGGCCGGCGTCAAGTGCCCGGCTCCGGCCGGGTCCGCCGCCGGCGGCGGACCCGGTACCGACGCGGGCGCCGGCGCGGGTACCGACGCCGGCGGGCCGGCCGGACCCGTATGGCAGCCGGTCCCGTTCAACACCGTCCGCAGTACCGGCGGCAGCCCGGAGCAGTGGCCCGACGGCACGGCGGGCGGCTGGTCGCAGCGGATCTGGCACCGGCTGGAGGCGCCGCTCGGCGCCTGGGCCGGCCGTACCGTGCAGCTCCGCTTCCGGCACGCGTCCACCGGCCGGTACGTGGGCCGCGGCATCTACGTGGACGTCCTGCGCATCGCGGAACCGGGTGCCCTCCTCTTCTCCGAGGACCGCCCCCTGGACGGCGCCCGCATCGAACCGGCCGGCTGGACCCGCTCGACGGACTGACGCGGCCCGCCCCGGCACCCGCCGGGTACACCGCCCCCGCCGGCGGGGCGCGCGATCCGCCACCCGGACGTGATCCGCAGCGCCCCGCAGCGCGGCGGGTCGGAGTCCCCGGGCGGCCCGCCCAGACTGGCGGGCGGTGCCGGAGGGACCGGGACCGGGAGGGGAGGCGTACATGGCGAAGGCGCCCACCGTGCCGGCCCGGCTGATGGCCGTCCTCACCCTCGCCACCGGGCTGGTCGAGGCGGCCAGTCTGCTCGCGCTGGGGCCCGTCTTCACCGGCATGCAGACGGGGAACGTGCTGTTCCTGGCGTTCGGTGTGGCCAGCCAGGATCCGTTCTCGGTGGCGGCCCCGCTCACCTCGCTCGGCGCGTTCACCGTCGGCGCACTGGCCGGCGCCCGTACCGAGTGGCGGCTGGAGGCGCACCGCAGGCGCTGGTTCGTCATCGCCGTTCTGGTCGAGGCCCTGCTGGTCACGGTCGCCGCGGTGGCCGTCTGGGGGCTGGAGCCCGTGCGCAGCGATCCCTCCGGCCGGCACCTCGCTGCGATCGCCGTGCTGTCGGCGGCCATGGGGCTGCGCAACGTGACGGCGATGCGGGTGAACGTGCCGGACATGCCCACGACGCTGGTGACCCGGGCGATGACGGCCTTCCTCGCGGGGTGGCTGCCCGGGCACGACCCGCTGTTCGGCCGCACCGCCGGGGCCACCGCCCGGCGGGCCGCCTCCGTCGCCGCGATGTTCGCGGGCGGGATCGCCGGTGCCGCCCTCCTCCGGCTCGACTGGCCGCCGGCCGCCCTGCTGCTGCCGGCCGCCGCCCTCGCCCTGCTGGTGGCCCTCGCGTACCTGCCGCTCCCGCTCCTGACCACCCGCTGACGGACGCTGCCCGCCGGGCCGGGGCTCCGGCCGGAGCTCCGGCCCGGAAGCCGGCGGGACCGCTTGCGCCCCGGCTCAGCGGCCCAGCGCCGCCATCGCCGCGTTGTGCCCCGGGATGCCGCTCACCCCGCCGCCCCGGACCGCGCCCGCCCCGCAGAGGAGGACGTTCGCGTGCCGGGTGGCGACGCCCCAGCGACCGCTGCCGGCGGCGGCTTCCGCATACGGGAAGGACAGGTCGCGGTGGAAGATGTGGCCGCCGGGCAGGCGGAGTTCGCGTTCCAGGTCGAGCGGGGTCTTCGCCTCGATGCAGGGGCGGCCGTCGGCGTCCTCGGCGAGGCAGTCGGCGAGCGGCTCGGCGAGGTGGGCGTCGAGCTGGGCGAGGGTCGCGGCGAGCAGGCGTTCCCGGGTGCCGTCGTGGTCCTTCTCGAACAGCCGGGCGGGGGCGTGCAGCCCGAAGAGCGTCAGGGTCTGGTAGCCGCGCGCGGCGAGGTCGGGGCCGAGGATCGTCGGGTCGGTGAGCGAGTGGCAGTAGATCTCGGACGGCGGGGCGGCGGGCAGTTCCCCGGCCGCGGAGCTCGCGTAGGCCTCGGCCAGGTCACCGTACCCCTCGGCGATGTGGAAGGTGCCGGCGAAGGCCTCCCGCGGGTCCACGGCCGTGTCGCGCAGCCGGGGCAGCCGCCGGAGCAGCATGTTGACCTTGAGCTGGGCGCCCTCGGCCGGGGCCGGCGGCGGGTCGCCGAGCAGGGCGGCCAAGGCCTGCGGGGAGGCGTTGACGAGGACCTGGCGGGCCTCGGCCAGGCCCTCCCCGTCCGCCGTGCGGAAGTGGACGGCGGCCTCCGCGGCGCCGTCGGTCTCGATCCGCACCACCTCGTGCCCGGTACGGATCTCGGCGCCGGCGGTGCGGGCGGCCTCGGTGAGGGCGGCGGTGAGCGCGCCCATGCCGCCGACGGGCACGTCCCAGTCGCCGGTGCCGCCGCCGATGACGTGGTACAGGAAGCAGCGGTTCTGTACGAGGGAGGGGTCGTGGGCGTCGGCGAACGTGCCGATCAGGGCGTCCGTCAGGACCACGCCGCGGACCAGGTCGTCGCTGAAGTGCTCCTCGACGGCCCGGCCGATGGGCTCCTCGAACAGCATCCGCCAGGCCGCGTCGTCGCCGATCCGCTCGCGCAGGGCGGCCCGGGTGGGCAGCGGTTCGGTGAGGGTCGGGAAGACGCGTTCGGCGACGCGGGCGGTGGTGGCGTAGAACTCCCGCCAGCGGTCGTACTCGCGGGCGGCCGGGTCGCCGGTGAGGCGGGCGAACGAGTCCCGGGTGCGGTCCTCGCCGCCGCCGACGAGCAGCCCGGTGGCCCGGCCGCCGCGGACCGTCGGCGTGTACGAGGACACCGTGCGCTTGCGGACCGCGAACGCGAGTCCCAGGTCGGACACGATCTTCCGCGGCAGCAGCGACACGAGGTACGAGTAGCGGGACAGCCGGGCGTCGACACCGGCGAACGGGCGGGTGGAGACGGCCGCGCCGCCGGTGTGCCCCAGCCGTTCCAGGAGCAGGACGCGGCGGCCGGCCCGGGCCAGGTAGGCGGCGGCGACCAGGCCGTTGTGCCCGCCGCCGACGATCACGGCGTCGTAGCGGCCGTCGCCGGCTCCGCCGGCGGTGCCGGTTCCGTCCACGGCGCGGGAGAACGATGCTCGGCTCATGGCTCTTCGTAACACGGGACGATCGGCCGTCGCCAGGGTGCGTCAGGCCACGACCGGCGGCAGCGGGCTGCCGAACGCGGGGCGCCGGCCGCGCAGCGCGGCCACCCGGCGGTGCAGCTCCTCGGCCTCGGCGGCCAGGCCGAGGCGTTCCAGGCAGTGCGCCTCGTCGCTGCGGGCGGCCAGGGTGTCGGGGTGCTCGGTGCCGAGGGCCTGTTCGCGGCCGCCGGCCACGTCCCGGTACACCGACAGGGCCTCCTGCCAGCGGCCGAGCCAGCCGAGGCCGACGGCCACCTCGCGGTGGCTGACGAGGGTGTCGGGGTGGTGCGGGCCGAGGACGCGGGCGCGCAGCGCGGCCACCTCGCGGGCCTCGGCCAGGGCTTCGTCCCAGCGGGCGAGCCGGCCGAGGTTGACGCCGAGGCCGTGCCGGGCGCGGAGGGTCTCCGGGTCGGCGGCCCCGTAGGCACGGGTGCGGTCGCCGACGAGGTCCCGGTACAGCTCCAGCGCTTCGGCGCTGCGGCCGAGCCGGCCGAGGCAGATGCCGATCTCGTACCGGGCGGCCAGCGTGTCGGGGTGGTCGCGGCCGAGGGTGCCGGCGCGGCCGGCCGCGACCGCGCGGTAGCCGTGCAGGGCCTCGGCCCAGCGGCCGAGCTGGCCCAGGGCGTACGCGGCCTCGTAGCCGCTGACGAGGGTGTCGGGGTGGGCCGGGCCGAGGACGCGGGCGCGGACGGCGGCCACCTCGGCCGCCATGCGGTGGGAGTCCTCCAGGCGCCCCAGGCGGCTGAGGTTGACGGCGAGGTTGTGGCGGCAGCCGAGGGTGTCGGGGTGCTCGGGTCCGGCGGCGCGCGTCCGGGCGGCCAGCACCTCGGCGTAGACGTCGTGCGCCTCCGTGTGCCGGCCGAGCTGGGTGAGGACGTACGCGGTCTCCTGGCGGGCGGCGAGCGTGTCGGGGTGCTCGGCGCCGAGGGTGCGGGCGCGGGCCGTCGCGACCCGGCCGTATTCGGCGAGCGCCTCACCGGCCCGGCCGGTCCGGCTGAGGGCGTACGCCAGCTCGTAGCGGCTGGCCAGGGTGTCGGGGTGCTCGGCCCCCAGCGCCTCGGCCCGCGCGGCGGCGACCTCCCGGTGCACCCGGCCCGCCTCTTCCCACCGCCCGGCCCGTCCCAGCCCGAGCGCGACGGCATGCCGCAGGGCCGGCTCCCCGGGGTACGCCCCGGCGCCACCCCCTTGCGGCACCCGCGGATCCCCACCGGCCGTCCCGCCCTGCCCCGCCCCGGCAGCGGAGGCCTGCCCGGGCCGCTGCGCGTGCCCGGCGGGCGAGCCGTGACCAGCGGCGGGGGCGGGTCCGGCGGTCGGGGCATGGCCGACGGTCGGGGCATGGCCGTGAGGCGGAACGGAGCCGCCGGTGTGGCCGGTGAACGAGACCGACGCCTCGTCGAGGCCGTCGCCCACGGCCGGACCGGGCCCGCCGGCCTGGGCGTGGCTGCCGCTTCGGACGTGGCTGTCGCTTCGGACGTGTCTGTCTGTCCGGACGTGCCCCGCGGACGGAGCGTGCCCGGCAACGAAGACGTGGCCCGCGGCCGGGACGTGGCCCGCGGTCCGGGCATGCCCGTCTCCGGTGGCCGGAACGTGGCCCGTGGCCTGCGTGGATCCGGGGGGCACGGCAGGGGCGGCAGCGGGGGCGGGCTGCTCGGTCCGGGTGTACCCGGTGCCGGGGGCCTGGGGATGCGCGGGGTCGGGGGCGGGCAGGGTGGTCGCGGCCGGGAAAGGGGCCGCCGCAGGCGTGTGCGCGGTGGCAGGTGCGTGCCCGCTCTCCGAGGTGCCCGGGCCGGTCCGGGGCGGAACGCCCGTCGTCGGGGCGGCCGTCGGCGCCGGACCTCCGCTCGCGGCCCGACCGGCGGCCCGTCCGGGGTTGCCGGTCGCTCCCGTGCCTGCGGCCGAGCCGGGGACCGTCGCACCCGTAACCGCAGCCGGTCCGAGGGCCGTCGCACCCGTAACCGCAGCCGAGCCCGGGACCGTCGCACCCGGGACGACCCCCTGTGCAGAGGTGCGCACCGAACCCGGGGCTGCCGTCGGCGCGGGGCCCGTCGCCTGGCCCGGAGCGCCCCACGGTGCGGGGGCGCCCGAAGGGTGCGGGCCGGGCGGCGTGGTGGGGCGGGCGGGGAGTGTCCAGACGCCGGTCAGGGCGTGGGCCCAGGCGCCGCTGTGGGTGGCGCGGGGGACGCCGGGGCGGGGGCCGGCGGTCATGTGGCGGGCCCAGGGGGGCAGCGGGGCCTCGGGGGCCGGGGCGGCGGCGTGCAGGCCGACGGGCCCGGTCGGCGCCGGGCGGCCGGCGAGCAGGCGGGCGTGGAGGGCCCGGGCGTCGGCAGGGCGGGACTCCGGCGCCTTGGCGAGCAGGCCGAGGACGGCCTGCTCGAAGAAGACCGGCAGTTCGGGCCGGTGCACCCGCAGCGGCTCCGGCTCCGCGTCCCGGTGCCCGACGAGCACGGACCAGGAGTCGCCGAGGTCGAACGGCGGGGCGCCGGTGGCGATCTCGTACAGCACGCAGCCGAGGGAGTACAGGTCGCTGCGGTGGTCGACCTCGGAGCCGGCGATCTGCTCGGGCGACATGTAGTGCGGGGTGCCCATGGCCATGCCGCCGCCGGTCAGCTTGGCGGTGAAGCCGATGTCGTGGGCGAGCCGGGCGATGCCGAAGTCGCAGATCTTCACCGTGCCGTCGGTGAGCCGCATGATGTTCGCCGGCTTGAGGTCCCGGTGCACGATGCCCTGTTCGTGCGTGTACGCGAGGGCCGCCGCGACCTGTTCGGCGATGTCGAGGACCTCGGCGACGGGCAGCGGCCGGTGGTCGTTCTCGTCCAGGAGCTGGCTCAGGTTGCGGCCGTGGAGCAGCTCCATGACGAGGAACAGCATGCCGTCGGAGGCACTGTCGTCGCCGAAGTCGTGGACCACGGTGACGCCCCGGTGCTGCAGCGAGGCCGCGACCCGCGCCTCGCGCCGGAACCGCTCGCGCAGGATCTGGGTGAACTCGGCGTCGTGGCTGGGTCCGAGCGGCTTGAGGCATTTGACCGCGACCTGGCGGCCCAGCGACTCGTCCCGGGCACGCCAGACCTCCCCCATGCCGCCGCGCCCGATGAGATCGAGCCGGCGGTACCGTCCCTGGATCAGTCTGGTTTCCGCCACTTCCGCCATGTCGTACTGCCGCCCCCACTGTCGTGCTGTGCCCTCCCCGGCCCGAACAGTATGGCCGCACCTCGGCGCGCTGTGTACGGCGAGGGACGCCTGCCGGGCCCCATCCGGGGCATTGCGCTCAAGATGTGACCTGGGCGCGGCCGCCGGCCCGGCCGGGCGGGTCCCAGGCGGCGCAGGAGTCCCGTCCGGCGCATCCGGTGCGTGGTGCGGGCGGGGCGGCCGTACAGGTGGTGCGCCCGATCGGCAGGCGAGTCGTGGGCAGAACGGGTGACCGGGCCGCGCCGCGGCAGGCGGCACGGCACCTGCCGCGGGGATGCCGGAGGGCGGTGCGGAACGGCTTCGGCCGCCCGCGTGTCCGGCCTTCAGGAGGGCTGCCGGCGGGCCGCGGAAGGGCCCGCCGGACGGGCGCGGCGGGGTCGGCGACAACGGCCGGACCCGGCCCGGGACCGTGCCCGACCCAGGCCCACGGGCCCGGCACGGGCACGATTTTCAGCCACGCACCGGACGGGCCGGGTACGTGTGGGGGCCGGGCCGGCTCACTTGCACAGCGTGGTCGGCGCCGCCACCGGGACGAAGGTCAGCGGCGGCTGCCCGCCGGTCTCGAAGACGACCATCTCGGCGGATTCCAGCTGGATGTACCCCGGCGTGTAGAGGTCGCCCCACTCCACCCGCGGTCCGGCCACCTCGGCGTCGATGTCGGTGCGCATCTGGCGCAGTTCCCAGTACTTGCCGCCGAAGGTGAGCGTGCCGATGCCGCAGTGCGTGTAGAGGTCGTACGGGTACCAGGTGCCGGGCTTGGGGACGGCCGGGCCGGTGCGGGGTTCGTCGACGTCGGCCCGGCCGGGCGCCGGCTTGGGACCGTCGGCGGTGACGGCGGCGGTGGGGCGGCTGCCGGTGACCGTGCCGGCGGTGGCCTCGGCGGCCGTGGTGCAGCCGGTGAGGGCGAGGAGCAGGGCGGCGAGGGGGGCGAACTGGCGCAGGCGGTCCATGACGGCACCTTTCCGTCGGCGGGGCGGTTCCCCGCTGTGACGTGCCGGGGCGGTGCCGGGTTCCGCCGGTCACAGGGGCGGCGGCGCGGCGGGTTCGGCGAGCGCGTTGTCGAGGGCCCAGCGCTTCTCCCAGCAGCGGTAGGACAGTTCGAAGAGGGCGAGCGGCAGGGCCATCAGGGCGGCGGTGTATGCGTCGGGGCGGCGCGGGGACACGGTCCACAGCCAGGCACCCGCGAGGAGCGCGCAGCCGGTCAGTCCCAGCAGCAACTCACCGGTGCGCCACAGGGCCCGCCGCCGTTCGGTGTCCACGTCCGTCCCGCCTCCTGTGCTGCGCCGTGTTCCTCTATCTCTGCCCCGTTTCGCCGCGGCTGTTCCACCGCGTTTCCTTTCGGAACAGGAACATCAGCACACCCGGAACCACCCGCAGGGCCGCGGCCGGTCGGGCGGGGCCGATCCACCCCGCCCGGACCGGCTGCCCACCGGGCGGGACCAGTCCACCCCGCGCTCGGGCCGACTGCCCCACCGGGCGGGACCAATCCACCCCGCCCGGACCGGCTGCCCACCGGGCGGGGGGCAGAATCCAGCCCCTCCAGGGGGTACCTCCCGGCCCCCTGGGGCTGGGGGAGTTTGAGGAGCGGGGTTTGGGGCGGAGCCCC
>NZ_JAJAUZ010000091.1 GCF_020532645.1 Streptomyces bambusae | reverse complement strand
GCCGGTGGCCCGTCCGTCCCGGGGCCCGCCGCGCCGGAACCGGCCGCGGACGGGGGCGGGGACGGGGGCGGGTCGGCCAGGGACACGAGGAAGTGTGCGTAGGCCTCTCGCTTGCGGCCGCGGGGTTCGGTGCGTCCGGCCTCCCAGGAGCGGACGGTGCTGGCGGTCACTCCGACCGCTTCGGCGATCTCCTCATGGCCGAGGCCGCCGGCTTCGCGCAGTCTGCGCCGCTCCTTGGGGGAGGGAAGGGGCAGGCCGGCGGCGGGGTGGGCGTTCTGTGTCATGCCGGACCCCCCGCTGCGCTGTCCTGGGCGAAAAAGTACATAAACGTATATTGGGCGACACCACGACCATTCGCCCGTTACGAGCCCTCAGCGCGTGTCGTTGGGACCATGGCGTCGTGACCCACGTGACCGAACGCGGCCCCTCCTTCCCGGCGGGCCAGCGGTCCGGGCGACGCCGTTCGCCCGCGGCCGCCGCCTGTGTACTGGGCGGCGCCGTCGCCGCCGGGCTGGGACTCGGCTCCCTGGCCGTCCTCGTCATGGTGCTGTGGATCAGCTCGCCGTACCCCGACAGCGGTCCGGGCGGTGCGCTCCACGTGGCCGCCGGCCTCTGGCTGCTGGCCCACGGCACCGAGCTGATCAGGTACGACACGCTCTCCGGGGTGCCGGCACCGGTCGGCGTGACCCCGTTGCTGCTGGTCGCGCTGCCGGTGTGGCTGATGCGGCGGGCCGCCCGGCTGGCGGTGTACGAAGACGAGTCCGACGAAGGGGGCGGGCTCTCCGCGGTGGCCGTCTTCTCGGCCGTGAGCTGCGGATACCTGTGCGTGGGGGCCGCCGCGACGGCCTATGCGGCGGGCGGCCCGCTGCCCGCCGACCCGCTCAGCGCGGCCTGGCACGTCCCGCTGGTGGCCTTCGCCGCGGCCGCCGGCGGGGTGTGGGCGGCGCGCGGCCGGCCGTGGGGGCCGCTGCCCGGCTGGGTGCCGAGGGGCGTACGGACCGTCCTCGCGCGCCCCCGGAACGCGCGGGCGGTGCGGGCCGGGGTCGCCGGTGCGGTGACGCTGTTCGGCGGGGGTGCGCTGCTGGTCGGCGCCTCGCTTGTGTGGCACGCGAGTGCGGCGCAGGAATCGTTCCTCCAGCTGACCGGGGTCTGGTCGGGCCGGTTCGCGGTGCTGCTGCTGGCCCTGGCACTGATCCCGAACGCGGCCGTGTTCGGGGCCTCGTACGGTCTCGGGCCGGGCTTCGCGCTCGGCGGCTCGGCGGTCGCGACCCCGCTGTCCTTCGCCGGGGAACCGGCGCTGCCGCGCTTCCCGCTGCTGGCCGCGCTGCCGCCGGAGGGCCCGGGAACGCCGCTGACCTGGGCCGTGCTGGGGATTCCGGTGCTGGCGGGGGTGGTGGTCGGGCGGTTCGCGGTCGACGGGGACGGGGCGGACACGCGGTTCCGGGACACCACGGGCACGGCGGCCGGCGGGGCGGTGGTCTGCGGGCTGCTGACCGCGCTGGCCGCGGCGATGGCGGGCGGCCCGATGGGGTCGGGCCGGCTGGCCGAGTTCGGGCCGGTGTGGTGGGCGGCCGGGGGTGCGGCCTGTGCGTGGACGCTGGTGGTGTCGGTGCCGGTGGCGATGGTCGTACGGGCCTGGCGGGAGCGGGGGCGGCCGGAGCCGCTGGAGCCGGCGGGGGTGCCGGAGCTGAGCGGCTGGCACGGGGCGCGGGAGTTGCGGTGGGAGTCGCTGCGGCGGTCTTCGGGGACGCTGTTCCCCGACTTCCGGGACCCGGTTCCGGGCCCTGCCCCGGTTCCGGCCGTGGTCGCGGCGGCCGTCCCGGCGGTCCCCGTCGGGCCGGATCCCGGGGCCGTGCCGGATGCGGCGCCGGTGGCTGCGGTCTCGCCGGAGCAGTCGGTGACGGCGTTGGATCCGGCGGTCGGGGCGCTCGTCTACGTGCGGCGGAAGCGGATGCCGTGACCGGGGCGGGCCGACCTGCGGTCGGCTTCCGGGGCTCCGCCCCGGACCCCGGTCCTCAAACGCCGGACGGGCTGGATTCTGCCCGCGGTCCGGCCTTGCGGCCGACGGGCCGGAGTTGCCCGGCCGCTACTTCTTCACCCCGATGAGGTCCCTGAGGCCCTTCGGGAGGAGGTCGTTGCACTTCAGTTCGGAGGTCTTGGTCAGGGCGTCGTCGCGGCAGGTGTAGAAGTCCTTGTAGGTGAGCTGGACCGTGTACGTGCCGACCGTGAGGACCAGGGCGACGGCGGCCGTGAGGAGGCCCGCGACGGCGGCGGTCAGCTGGGGGCGGGCTTCTTCCGGCTTGGTCTTCGCACGGAGCGAGCTGATGCCCCAGTACAGGGACAGGGCGCCCAGCAGGAGGCCCATCGACGGGATGCCGAAGAGCACGAAGAAGAAGGCCCACATGCCGCCCAGCAGCGCGTAGCGGGCACGGCGCTGGGCCGGGTCGGTGGGGTCCCACCGGCCGGGCCGGGGGCCGGCCGGGCCGCCGGGCTCCGGCGACGGACCGCCGTCGCCGCCCTGGCCGCCCTGGCCCGGACCGCCCGCTCCATCACGCGGCTGCCAGGGCTGGTCAGGCCGGTCCTCCGGCGGGGCCGCGAACGGATTGTCGTCTGTGGGGGACTGGCGTGGGTCCGGCATCGGGTGCGTTTCTTCCCCTGCGTCGTCGTGTCCTCGATGGGCTGTACGCCAGACGCTACCCCCAGGCCGTCCACCCGTCCCTCGGGGGCTGTCCGGTGTGCCGGTATCGTTGCAGGCGGTCGGTCGGTTCGTAGGGTTCCCCGTATCGAGGGAGCCCGCGTTTTTGTACGACCATACAAGTCGCACCCCGTGAGAAAGGGCCTCCCATGGCCTCCTCCCGCCTGGTCGTGCTGGTCTCCGGTTCCGGCACCAACCTCCAGGCCCTGCTCGACGCCATCGCCGCCCACCCCGAAGGGGCCGAGGGCTTCGGCGCCGAGGTCGTGGCCGTCGGTGCCGACCGTGCCGGGATCGCCGGCCTGGAGCGGGCCGAGAAAGCCGGAATCCCCACCTTCGTGTGCTCCGTGAAGGACCACGCGACCCGTGCGGAGTGGGACCGGGCACTGGCCGAGGCCACCGCCGCGTACGAGCCCGACCTGGTGGTCTCCGCGGGGTTCATGAAGATCGTGGGCAAGGAGTTCCTGGCCCGCTTCGGGGGACGCTTCGTCAACACCCACCCGGCGCTGCTGCCGGCCTTCCCCGGTGCCCACGGGGTCCGTGACGCCCTCGCCTACGGGGCCAGGGTCACCGGCTGCACCGTCCACTTCGTGGACGACGGCGTGGACACCGGTCCGATCATCGCCCAGGGTGTGGTGGAGGTCCGGGACGAGGACGACGAAGCCGCGCTCCATGAGCGCATCAAGGAAGTCGAGCGCAGGCTGCTCGTCGATGTCGTGGGGCGTCTGGCCCGGCACGGCTACCGCATTGAGGGACGAAAGGTAACGATCCAGTGACCGCCGAAGGTACCAAGCGCGGCATCCGCCGCGCGCTTGTCAGCGTCTACGACAAGACCGGGCTGGAGGAGCTGGCCCGCGGGCTGCACGAGGCGGGCGTCACGCTGGTCTCCACCGGTTCCACCGCCTCGAAGATCGCCGCCGCGGGCGTGCCGGTCACCAAGGTGGAGGAGCTCACCGGCTTCCCCGAGTGCCTGGACGGCCGCGTCAAGACCCTGCACCCGCGCGTGCACGCCGGCATCCTCGCCGACCTGCGCCTGGAGGACCACCAGCGGCAGCTGGCCGAGCTGGGCGTCGAGCCGTTCGACCTGGTCGTCGTGAACCTGTACCCGTTCCGCGAGACCGTCGCCTCCGGCGCCACCCCCGACGAGTGCGTGGAGCAGATCGACATCGGCGGCCCCTCGATGGTGCGCGCCGCCGCCAAGAACCACCCCTCGGTGGCCGTGGTGACCAGCCCGGAGCGGTACGCCGACGTGCTGGCCGCGGTCAAGGACGGCGGGTTCGACCTGACCGCCCGCAAGCGCCTGGCGGCCGAGGCCTTCCAGCACACCGCCGCCTACGACGTGGCCGTGGCCTCGTGGTTCACGAACGCGTACGCCCCGGAGGAGGGCGCGGTGCTGCCCGAGTTCCTCGCGGGCGCCTGGGAGCGCAAGGCCGGCCTGCGGTACGGCGAGAACCCGCACCAGGGTGCCGCCCTCTACACGGACGGTCAGCCGGGCGGGCTCGCCAACGCCGAGCAGCTGCACGGCAAGGAGATGTCCTTCAACAACTACGTGGACACCGAGGCCGCCCGCCGCGCCGCCTACGACCACGACGAGCCCTGCGTCGCGATCATCAAGCACGCCAACCCGTGCGGCATCGCGGTCGGTGCGGACGTCGCCGAGGCGCACCGCAAGGCGCACGCCTGCGACCCGCTGTCGGCGTTCGGCGGCGTCATCGCCGTCAACCGCCCGGTCACCGTCGAGCTGGCCGAGCAGGTAGCCGAGATCTTCACCGAGGTCATCGCGGCCCCCGACTACGAGGACGGCGCCGTCGAGGTCCTCGCCAAGAAGAAGAACATCCGCGTCCTGAAGGTGGCCGGCACCCCGCAGCAGCCGGGCGACCTGAAGCCGATCAGCGGCGGTGTGCTGCTCCAGCACAGCGACGTCTTCCAGGCGGCGGGCGACGACCCGGCGAACTGGACCCTGGCCACCGGCGAGGCGCTGTCCGCCGAGGAGCTGGCCGAGCTGTCCTTCGCCTGGCGGGCCTGCCGCGCGGTGAAGTCGAACGCGATCCTGCTTGCCAAGGACGGCGCCTCGGTCGGCGTCGGCATGGGCCAGGTCAACCGCGTCGACTCGGCGAAGCTCGCCGTCGAGCGGGCCGGCGAGGAGCGGGCGCGCGGCTCGTACGCCGCGTCGGACGCCTTCTTCCCGTTCCCGGACGGGCTGGAGATCCTGACGGCCGCGGGCATCAAGGCCGTGGTGCAGCCGGGCGGTTCGGTCCGTGACGAGCAGGTCGTCGAGGCGGCCAAGGCGGCCGGCGTGACGATGTACTTCACCGGCACCCGCCACTTCTTCCACTGACGGGCGGCCGCTGCCGGACGGCAGCCACCGCCCCGCAGACGACCGAAGGCCGTATCCCCGACTGGGGATACGGCCTTCGGCCTTTACCGACGTCTGCCGGTGCGGGCGTCAGAACTTCTTGACGACGACGCTGCCCACGATCTTGTCCGCGAAGTGCTGCTTCTTCGCGTCGAAGGCCGGCCACAGGTAGCCGACGTAGCAGGGCAGGGCGTTGATGAAGTCCAGCAGGCCGCGGACGAAGGCCATGCCGAAGCCGAGCGGGCGGCCCGTGGACTCCTTCAGGACCTGGATGCTGACGGCCTTGCGGCCGGGCGTCTGGCCGGTGGTGCCGAGCAGGTACGAGAGGAACAGGCTGCCGCCGATCGCCAGCAGGATGCCGACGTAGTACAGGCCGCCGATCTCACCCGTGGACGAGTCGATGCTGGTGACCATGAGGATCACGGGCAGGATGCCGACGATCAGGCCGTCGATGATGCGCGCGACGAAGCGCGAGCCCCAGCCGGCGTACTGCTGCTGCACGGCCGCCTGGTTCGGGTAACCGGGGGCGCCGCCGTAGGGCTGCTGGCCCTGCTGCGGGTAGCCGTAGTTGCCCTGCGCGGGGACGCCCTGGGGGGCCTGCTGCGGGTAGCCGTAGCCGGGCTGGCCCTGCTGAGGCTGCTGCTGGCCGTACGGGTTGTTCGGGTCGCCGAAGCTCATCTTGTGGAGTTCCTCCGTGGAAGTGCGGGGACGCGCGGCCCGTGTGGAGGAACAGGGTGGTTCTGAGCGGTCCGCCCCCCGGCACTGCCCGCGGCACTACTTATTTCGGTCATCGTTGCCGGACCGGCTTGTACTTGTCCAGTTGGATGCGCGAGCCGTTGTGCAAGTGCAACCTCGCGGGCCGCCGGGCCGCTCGAAGTGGAACCGGGGCCCGTCCATCCGGGAGGATGGACGGCATGACCGCCCAGATTCTCGATGGCAAGGCCACGGCAGCCGCTGTCAAGTCCGAACTGACCGCCCGTGTGGCGGCGCTCAGGGAACGGGGCGTCACCCCCGGCCTGGGCACACTGCTGGTCGGCGACGACCCGGGGAGCCGTTGGTACGTCAACGGCAAGCACCGGGACTGCGCCGAGGTGGGAATCGCGTCCATCCAGCGGGAACTGCCCGCCACGGCCACGCAGGAGGACATCGAAGCGGTCGTCCGTGAACTCAACGCGAACCCCGAGTGCACGGGGTACATCGTCCAACTTCCGCTCCCGAAGGGCATCGACACCAACCGGGTGCTGGAGCTGATGGATCCGGCCAAGGACGCCGACGGTCTGCACCCCATGTCGCTGGGCCGGCTGGTGCTCAACGAGCCCGGACCGCTGCCCTGTACGCCGTACGGGATCGTGGAGCTGCTGCGCCACCACGGTGTGGGCATCGACGGTGCGCACGTGGTGGTCGTCGGACGCGGCATCACGGTCGGCCGCTCCATCGGGCTGCTGCTCACCCGCCGGTCGGAGAACGCCACCGTGACGCTGTGCCACACCGGCACCCGCGACCTGTCGGCCCAGCTGCGGCGGGCGGACATCGTCGTGGCCGCGGCCGGCGTGCCGCACCTGGTCAAGCCGGAGGACGTCAAGCCGGGCGCCGCGGTGCTCGACGTCGGCGTCAGCCGCGACGACCAGGGGAAGATCGTGGGCGACGTGCACCCGGGCGTCGCCGAGGTGGCCGGCTGGATCTCCCCGAACCCGGGCGGCGTCGGCCCCATGACCCGGGCTCAGCTGCTGGTCAACGTGGTCGAGGCGGCGGAACGGGACGCGGCCGAGCGGCGTGCGGCCGAGGACGCGGCGGTCGCCGAACGCATCGCGGAGGAGCGGGCCGAGGCCGCGGACGCGGACGGGAACGGGCACCGTGCTGGCTGAGCGGGAGGGCGGCCCGGCCTCGGGCTCGGAGCCGGAGCGCCCGGAGCGGAAGCCGGAGCCGGGCGGGGCGGGGCAGCCGGAGCCCGGCCGGAAGCAGGAAGCGGAGCCCGGCCGGAAGGCCGGGCGCGAGACCGCCCCCGCCGAGCCCGTCCCCGCCGAGCCCGACGCCGAGCCGCCCCGGGTCTCGCGCCGCTTCCCGTCCGTCACGCGGGACACCGCGCGCCCCGAGGGCGGCGGCCGGGCGGCCCCCGGTGACGCCCCGGCGCCCGCCCGCCAGTGGCCCATGCTGGCCGTCCTCGGCGCCACCGCCGTCGGGCTGCTGCTCACGGCGCTGGACCGGTTCCGGATCGGCTGCCTGATCATCGGCGTGGCGCTGATCGCGGCCGCGGTGATGCGCCGGATGCTGCCCTCGGTCGGCATGCTCGCCGTGCGGTCCCGCTTCACCGACATGGTCACGTACGGGCTGCTGGGCGTGGCCATCACGCTGCTGGCGCTGGTCGCGGAGCCCGAACCGTGGCTGACGCTGCCGTTCCTGGAGGAAGCCGTGCGGTTCACGGTCCGCTGAACCGGCGCGGCCGGCCGCCGGACCGGGCCCGCGATTGGCCCGCCCGGGTGGTTTTCGCACCTCGAACGGCCCTTCGGCCTTCAAAACCCTGCCCCCGTGTGCGGCGTACCACATGGGGGTGGGGATCGGCGGCAGGCAGGGTCGGATAGCCTGACCGCGGATGTCTCTTCACGTCAAGATTCACAGCGAAGCGGCGTCCCCCAGCACATGGGGCAGGGACGCCCCACCGCCAGCTGTCTAACGGAGAAGGCCATGACCCGCACTCCCGTGAATGTCACCGTCACCGGCGCCGCCGGCCAGATCGGCTACGCGCTGCTCTTCCGCATCGCGTCCGGTCACCTGCTCGGCGCGGACGTGCCGGTCAACCTGCGCCTCCTGGAGATCCCGCAGGGCCTGAAGGCCGCCGAGGGCACCGCCATGGAGCTCGACGACTGCGCGTTCCCGCTGCTCCGGGGCATCGAGATCACCGACGACGCCAACAAGGCGTTCGACGGTGCGAACGTCGCGCTGCTCGTCGGCGCCCGCCCGCGCACCAAGGGCATGGAGCGCGGTGACCTGCTCCAGGCCAACGGCGGCATCTTCAAGCCGCAGGGCAAGGCCATCAACGACAACGCCGCGGACGACATCCGCGTGCTGGTCGTCGGCAACCCGGCCAACACCAACGCCCTCATCGCCCAGGCCGCCGCGCCGGACGTCCCGGCCGAGCGCTTCACCGCGATGACCCGCCTGGACCACAACCGCGCGATCTCGCAGCTGGCCGCCAAGACCGGTGCCGCCGTCTCCGACATCAAGCGCCTGACCATCTGGGGCAACCACTCGGCCACCCAGTACCCGGACATCTTCCACGCGGAGATCGCCGGCAAGAACGCGGCCGAGGTGGTGGGCGACCAGGCCTGGCTCGCCGACGACTTCATCCCGACCGTCGCCAAGCGCGGTGCGGCGATCATCGAGGCCCGTGGCGCCTCCTCCGCGGCCTCCGCCGCGAACGCCGCCATCGACCACGTCCACACCTGGGTCAACGGCACCGCCGACGGCGACTGGACCTCCATGGGCATCCCGTCGGACGGCTCCTACGGCGTCCCCGAGGGCCTCATCTCCTCGTTCCCGGTCGTCTGCAAGGACGGCAAGTACGAGATCGTCCAGGGCCTGGACATCAACGAGTTCTCCCGCACCCGCATCGACGCCTCCGTCGCGGAGCTCGTCGAGGAGCGCGACGCGGTCCGCGAGCTCGGCCTGATCTGAGGCCCCCTCGGGGGTGAAAACCCCAGATGAACGCGCCAGCGCCCCGGTAAACCACTACCGGGGCGCTTTGGCGTGAATACCGCTGTTGGCCGTAAGTCTGCGGCCCTAGGGTGCCACGGTGACCCAGACTGCCGTTCCGTCCCAGCCCCCGGGCCCCCCGTCAGGAACCGGCGGCGCGTGGGGAGACCCACAGCTGCTCGGAAAGCCCCCGACACCGCCGACCGCCAGTGAGGCGGGCCGCCTGCTGTGCGCGGGCACCTACCTCGACGGCGCCTTCCGCGACCGGGTGATCGACGAGCTGTACGTCCACGAAGAGCGCATGGCGGCCCCCTCGTACGGCTACGACGCGGCCCGCGTCCTCGCCCACGCACTGCGGGCCCGGCGTACCGAACTGGCCTGGGCGGGCGGGATCGTCGGCCTCTGGTTCGTGGGCATCCTGCTCACGGAGGGGCGCCTGCTCCTGCTGCTGAACCCGTGCCTGCTGCTCAGCCTGGCCGCCTGGCTGACCCCGCGGACCCGGGACGCCGGCATCTGGGCCCGGTTCTTCGTGTTCGTCCTGCGGCTGTGGGCGCGGCTGTACTTCGCCTTCACGTTCCTGACGATCGTCACCGTGGCCTTCGGCGCCGGCGAGGACTCCGGCTCCGACTCCGGCTCCGGCTCCGGCTACTACGGTGAGTCGTCGGGCCTGTTCGGGAGCGACAACCCGTACGAGGACCCGGATCTCACCGACGTCCTCGGCGACGTGCTGATGCCCGCCTCGGCGGACGGGCTGCTGTCCCAGGGCGCCGCCTGGGGCGTCCTGGCGTTCTTCGCGGGCATCGGCGCCCTCAAGTGGCTTTCCCGGCACTGGCAGATGCGTACGATCGCCACCGACCTCGCCCCGAAGCGCTACCCGGAGCTGGCCGCCGACCCGGCCGAGCAGGCCTCCGGAACCCGGTTCCGCACCGTGCAGCGCCGCATCCGCACCGAGCAGCACTGGCCGCTGGTCATGTACGGCGTCGGCGACCCCTTCTGCGGGGCGGGCCTCGCGTTCAAGCCGTGGCACCTGACGATGGAGCTGCGCCCGCGCAAGGACGCCAAGCCGCAGCCGCTCGACAACGCAGGCATCCTGCGCCGGGTGGTCCCGCTGGTGGAGGCCCTGCGGGTGCCCAGCGCGCACGGCTCCCCGCAGGCCGCGGCCGCCGTCCTGGACCGGCTGCGGGAACTCGTCGTGGACGAGTGCGTGTTCCTGCCCGCGCAGGGGCTGCTCCACCGCGATCAGGGCCCGTACACCGCGCAGGACTTCGGCACCCACCGGGCCGGCTCGATCGAGGAGGGCGGCGAGCGGCGCCGGCACTTCCTGCGGATCCGGGTCGGCGGCTGGGACGAGAACGTGGTCGTCACCGTGTTCGTACGGGTCCACACGCAGGGCGGGATGCTGATGCTGGAGGTCGCCCCGCACGTGCTGCCGCCGGTCCGCGGGCTGTTCCAGGACGCGGACGCGGCCGCCCAGCGCTACCTGAACAACAACCACTTCGGGAAGGCCGTGTGGGCGGCCGTCCACACCCCGCGGGCCCTCGGCACCGCGCTGGCCACCCTCGGGCACGGCCTGCTCAGCGCCTGGCGGATCCTCACCGAGGGCAACGGCGGGGCCCGCCCCACCGGACCCGAGCTGTCCGTCCGGGAACTGGGCGCGGAGCTCAACGCGTCGCTGTTCCAGGACATGGATGTCGACCGCTACCTGCGCACGATCGAGGACCGGGTCGCGAACGGGGTGAAGCTGGCCCTGCGGGAGGCGGGCTGGCAGACCGACGAGATCGAGCAGAAGATCATCAACCTGGCGGCCGGCTCCACGTACGTCGACTCCATGAACAACAGCGCCGTCAACTTCGGCGCGAACGGCACGGCCAACAACACGAACCAGAACAAGGGGGGCGGCAGTGGGAAGTGACTCCGCGGACGGTGGCAACCCGTCCTTCCAGGTGGGCGACATCTCCAACAGCGCCGTGAACTTCGGCGCGCACGGCACGGCGAACAACGTCAACAACTTCGCCGCGGGGTCCGCGGACCCGCAGCAGGAGCTGCTGGCGGCCGTCCGCGAGCTGCGGGCGGACCTCGGGCGGGTGACACAGCGTCCGGAGACCGCGGCGCTCGCCGAGGAGCTCGCCGGGACGGCGCAGGAGATCGAGACCACGGGTGCGGCCGAGCGGGGCCGGCTGGCGCGGCTGCGCGAGCGGCTGGCCGACGCCGGCCCGGTGGTCGAGTTCCTCGCCTCGGGCAGCGCGGTCGCGGCCGCCGTCGCCACCCTCCTGGGAGCCTGACCCGTGCCGCCCGGCCCGTGGTGGAACCCCCAGACCCAGAGCTGGGACACCGACCCGGAACCGGCCGCGACGGCGGCTCCGGATCCGGCGGAAGCACCGGTTGTGGCGCCGGTGGCGCCGGTGGCGGGTCCGCCGCAGCCGGTCGCCCCGCCGCAGCACGCGGACGCCGGGCCGGGCGGCCCGTCCGGCCTGTCCGGTGCGGACGCCGGGCCGGGTGAGGGTGCGGCCGAGGGGAATCCGGCCGGGGGAGCCGACGCTCCGGTCTCGGCGGGCCCCGCCGACCCGCCCGGCACCCCGGGCGCGGCGCCCCTGCCGGCCGGCTTCGTCCCGGCGCCCGGTCCCGCCCCGGTGGACGCCCCCGGGACGGGCGGCATCCCGTCCGGTGGCTTCGGTCCTGCGCTCGGCGCGGGCAACGGCACCACCCCGGGCGTGGAGGCTTACGGCGCCGTCGCCCCCGCAGGCGGGGAGGCCTTCGGCCCCGGCACCCCCGGGGGCGGACCTGCGTACGGTCCCGGCCCCGGCGGCGGTGCGTACGGCGGACCCGCCGGGGGTGGACTGCCGCGGTTGCCCGAGCTGCCTCCGCTGCCTCCGCTGCCACCGCTCTCCGAGGACGTCGGCGGCGGGTCCGGGCGGCGGGAGCGCAAGTTCCTGACGCCGGTCGTCGTCGTGGTGGCCGTGGCCGCGCTCGTCGGCGGGGCGGGGGCCGTGTGGCTCGTCCAGCGGGACCGGGGCGCGGAGCCGCAGGCGGCGCCCAGCGCGACCTTCGCGCCCGCGCCGGAGACCGCCGGGCCGACGGCCCCGGAGCCCGGGACGCCCGAGGCCTCGCCCTCGCCCTCGCCGTCCGCGGGCGGTGCCCCGGACGGCTTCCGGGTCACGGACGACCCCAAGGGGTTCACCCTCGCCGTCCCGCAGGACTGGGCGCGCAGCGAGGAGGACACCGGCGTGTTCTTCCGGTCCGCCGACGGCGAGTCGCTGCTTCAGGTGTTCCGGGTGGACGAGGCGGACATGACCCCGCTGGACGCCGTGCGCGGGGCCTCCGGAACCCTTGCCTCCAACCCCGGCTACGCCGAGGTGTCCGTCGGGGAGGTCCCCGGCCAGGACGGCCGGCCCGCCGCCGAACTCGTCTACGAGTACGACGGCAGCACCGGCAACCGGCGGCGCGGCGTCGAGCGGGTGTTCGTCACGCCCGGCGGCGAGAAGTACGCCGTCCTGGTCCGGGCCCCCGCCTCCGCCTGGCCGCGCCAGCAGGAGGTGCTGACCGCGGCCCTCGACGCGTTCCGGGTCCGGTAGCGGCCGCGCTGCCGGGCCTGCACGGCCGTCACGCGTACATGCCGGCCGTGTAGTGGCCCGGTACCAGCCGGCAGGAGACGCCGAAGCGGTTCCAGGCGTTGATCGTGGCGATCACCGCGAGCAGGTGGGACAGCTCCCGCTCGTCGAAGTGCGCGGCGGCCTTCGCGAAGACCTCGTCCGGCACGGAACCGTCCGTCAGGACGGTGACGGCGTCGGTCAGTTCGAGGGCCGCCAGCTCCCGCGGCGTGTAGAAGTGCTGCGACTCCTCCCAGGCGGACAGCTGCACGATCCGCTGCGCGGTCTCGCCGTGCGCGAGCGCGTCGACGGTGTGCATGTCGAGGCAGAACGCGCACCGGTTCAGCTGCGAGGCGCGGATCTTGACGAGCTCGGTCAGCGACGGGTCCAGGGGCTTCTTCGCGGCGGCCTCCAGGGCGAGCATCGCCCGGTAGACCTCGGGGGCGTACTTGGCCCAGTTGAGCCGGGCCGGCTGCTCGGTGGCGCGGGCGGCGGGGTCGGTGCCGGACGTGGCGTTCGTACCGTTCGTTCCGTGTGTCATGCCGTCCACCGTACGAGCTGGTCAAGGGGCGGATATGGTCCACTCCCATGACGGAATCCTGGGCCACTTTCGGTGCTGACCTGCATCTGGAGCTGGGTACCGGTGGGCAAGCCGGGGGTGCCGGCGGGCGCGGGGTCCGGGCCGGCCTGGTGGCGGCGCTGCGGGAGGCGGTGCGCAGCGGCCGGCTGGCGGCCGGCACCCGGCTGCCGTCCTCGCGGCAGCTCGCCGCGGATCTGGGCGTGGCCCGCAACACGGTCGCCGACGCGTACGCCGAGCTGGTCGCGGCCGGCTGGCTGACGGCTCGCCAGGGGTCCGGGACGCGGGTCGCGGCCCGGCCGGTGCCGCCGGCCCGGCCGCCGGAGCGGACCGGTCCGGCGTACAGTCTGGTGCCCGGCTCCCCGGACCTGGCCGGGTTCCCGCGGGCCGCCTGGCTGGCGGCGGCCCGGCGGGCGCTCACCGAGGCCCCGCACGAGGCCTTCGGGTACGGCGATCCGCGCGGCCGCAACGAGCTGCGGGTGGTGCTGGCGGAGTACCTGGCGCGGGCGCGCGGGGTGTACGCGGATCCCGGGCGGGTCGTCACGTGCGCCGGGTTCGTGCACGGGCTTCAGCTGCTCGGGCGGGTGCTGCTGGACCGCGGGGTGCGGGCGGTCGGGGTGGACCCGTACACGCTCGACATCCACCGGGACCTCCTGGCCGGGGCCGGGCTCACCACCGTGCCGGTGGAGCCGTCCGAGCTGCCGGGGGAGGGGGTGGGGGCGGTGCTGCTGACGCCGGCGCACCAGTTCCCCACCGGGTCCGCACTGTCCGCGGAGCGGCGGGCGGAGCTGGTCGGGTGGGCGCGGGAGTCCGGCGGGTGGCTGCTGGAGGACGACTACGACGGGGAGTTCCGCTACGACCGGCAGCTGGTCGGTGCGCTCCAGGGGCTCGATCCGGAGCGGGTCGTGTACTTCGGCACGGCGAGCAAGTCGCTGGCGCCGGGCTTGCGGATCGGTTGGCTGGTGGTGCCGGCTGCGCTGCTGGACGAGGTGGTGGGGGCGAAGGGGCTGAGCGACTGGACGTCCAGTGCGCTGGAGCAGTTGACGCTGGCGCAGTTCATGGCGAGCGGGGCGTACGACCGGCACGTGCGGGCGATGCGGCTGCGGTACCGGCGGCGGCGGGACCAGTTGTGTGCGGCGCTGGCCGAAGGGGCGCCGCACGTACGGGTGTCCGGGGTGGCGGCGGGGCTGCACGCGGTGCTGGAGCTGCCGCCGGGCACGGAGCGTTCCGTCGTGGCTGCGGCGGCTGGGCTCGGGCTGCGGGTGGAGGGGCTGTCCCGCTACCGTCACCCGGACTCCGTCCGGCCGCCCCGCTCCGCGCTGGTCGTCGGCTACGCCTCGCCGCCGGACAGCGCCTGGTCCCCCACCCTCAGCACCCTCTGCGCAGCCCTGCGCGCGACGGGTCCCCACGGGCGGAGGAACTCCAGCCCTCCAGGGGGTGCCGCCCAGCCCCCTGGGGCTGGGCGAGTCCGAGGAGCGGGTCCGGGCTGAGCCCGGTGCCCGGCGAATCCCAGCCCCGCCGGCGATTGACGCGCGGGGTTTGGGGCGGAGCTCCAGGGCAGGCCGGCTGCGCCGGCTCCCGGGCTCCGCCCGGACCCGCTCCTCAATCGCCGGAGGGGCTGGAACTCGCCCCGCGGGGTCTCAAGCGCCGGAGGGGCTGGAACTCGCCCCGCGGGGTCTCAGGCGCCGGAGGGGCTGGATTTGCCCCGCGGGGTCTCAAGAGCCGGCGGGCCGGGGGTTGGCCTCGCGCGCCGGCGGGGCCGGGACCTGCCGGGACGGGTCGGCAACGTGAGTCGGGCCGGGTCACGCGGGGGGTTCGCCGAAGCGGGTGAGGGTGAGGGCGCCGGTGACGGAGAGGGCGAAGCCGGTCAGGGCGAGCCAGGCCAGACCGGGACGGGTCTGGTCGCCCAGCCAGAGGACGCCGACGAGGGCGGGTCCGACCGTTTCGCCGAGGACCATGCCGGCGGTGGCTGTCGTCACCGAGCCGCGCTGGAAGGCGGAGGTGAGGAGGAGGAAGGCGGCGGCTCCGCCGAGGAGGAGCGCGTACAGGGCCGGATCGGCGAGGGACGGCCCGGAGATGAGGCGGACGGACACCTCGACCACCCCGAATCCCACCCCGGAGCCCAGGCCCAGCGCCAGCGCCCGCCCCCGCCCCGGCAACCGCCCGGCCAGGGCCCCGATCAGCAGCACCCCGCCCGCACACCCCAGCATCGCCCACCCCAGCACCGCACTCCCCGGCTCCGTCCCCTCCGCCCCGGCGGACAGCCCCAGCATCGCCAGCCCCGCGCACACCACCCCGACCGCGCCCCACTCGGCCCGGCTCAGCCGCACGCCCAGCAGCCGGGCCGCCGCCACCGCCGTCACCGCGAGGCTGGCCGCGAGCGCCGCCCCGACCGCGTAGATCGGGATCGAGCGCAGGGCGACGACCTGGAGCCCGAAGCCGAGCCCGTCCAGTGCGAGCCCGGCCAGGTACCGCCACTGCCGCAGCACCCGCAGCAGCAGCCGGGCGTCCACGCCCGACCCGGACCCCGGCGCGGTGGCCCGCGCCGCCATCGCCTGGAGGACCGAGGCGACTCCGAAGCAGACCGCCGCCCCCAGGGCGCAGATCATCCCAATGAGCACAAAGGGGACTCTAGGCCAGCGCGGCCCGCAACTGGTCCAGCCCCCAGTCGAGGTCCTCCTTGGAGATCACCAGCGGCGGCGCCAGCCGGATCGTCGCGCCGTGGGTGTCCTTGACCAGCACCCCGAGCTCCATCAGCCGCTCGGACACCTCGCGGCCGGTCCCGTGGCCCGGCGCGATGTCCACGCCCGCCCAGAGCCCCCGCCCGCGCACCGCGGTGACCGCCCCGCCGCCGACCAGCAGGTTCAGCTCCCGGTGCAGGTGGTCGCCGAGCTCCGCGGCCCGCTGCTGGTACTCGCCGGTGCGCAGCATCGCGATCACCTCCAGCGCGACCGCGCAGGCCAGCGGGTTGCCGCCGAAGGTCGAGCCGTGCTCGCCGGGCCGGAACACGCCGAGCACCGAGCGGTCCGCGACCACCGCCGACACCGGCACGATCCCGCCGCCGAGCGCCTTGCCGAGCACGTACACGTCCGGCACCACGCCCTCGTGCTCGCAGGCGAACGTGCGACCGGTGCGGCCGAGTCCGGACTGGATCTCGTCCGCCATGAGGAGCACGTTCCGCTCCCGGGTCAGCTCCCGCACCCCGGCCAGGTAGCCGGCCGGCGGCACGAGCACCCCCGCCTCGCCCTGCACCGGTTCGAGGAGCACCGCGACCGTGTGCGCGGTGACCGCCGCGTCCAGCGCGGTCAGGTCCCCGTACGGCACGATCTCGAACCCCGGCGTGTACGGCCCGAAGTGGTCGCGGGCCTCGTGGTCCGTGGAGAAGCTGACGATGGTCGTCGTACGGCCGTGGAAGTTGTTCGCGGCCACCACGATCTTCGCGTGCCCGTCGGGCACGCCCTTGACCTCGTACCCCCACTTGCGGGCGGTCTTGACCGCCGTTTCCACGGCCTCCGCACCCGTGTTCATCGGCAGCACCATCTCCTTGCCGCACAACGCGGCCAGCTGCTCGCAGAATTCGGCGAACCGGTCGTGGTGGAAGGCCCGCGAGGTCAGCGTGACCCGGTCCAGCTGCGTCTTCGCGGCATCGATCAGCCGCCGGTTGCCGTGGCCGAAGTTGAGGGCCGAGTAGCCGGCCAGCATGTCGAGGTATCTGCGGCCCTCGACGTCGGTCATCCAGGCGCCCTCGGCCGAGGCGACGACGACCGGGAGCGGGTGGTAGTTGTGCGCGCTGTGCGCCTCGGCGGAGCGGATGGCGTCTGCGGTGGTCGACACGGGGGTCTCCGTTCGTCATTGGACGGCGACGTGGATGGCGTCAATTCCTATCGTCGCTCGCATCCCGGACGGGGAAACCTGAACCCGGCGCGTCACGCTAGGCTGAGCGCACGCGCGGCGACTGGCGTACGGAGAACGAACTCCGGGGGAGCCGCGCGGGTACGACCGCATGCATGGACCGCTCGCCTGGGCCGTCGCGGGGACGATTCGACAACGACCCCGGAGGACGCCGCCATGACCGTGCGCCACCCCGCCCTCGCCGCCACCGACCCCGCGCTCGCCGCGCTCGTCGGAGCCGAAGAGCGTCTGCAGGCCGAGACCCTGCGCCTGATCCCCAGCGAGAACTACGTGTCCGCCGCCGTGCTGGAGGCGTCCGGAACGGTGCTGCAGAACAAGTACTCGGAGGGTTACCCGGGCCGCCGCTACTACGAGGGCCAGCAGAACATCGACCAGGTCGAGTCCCTGGCGATCGACCGGGCCAAGGCGGTGTTCGGCGTGGACCACGCCAACGTCCAGCCGTACTCCGGCTCGCCGGCCAACCTCGCCGTCTACCTCGCCTTCGCCCAGCCCGGCGACACCGTCATGGGCATGGCGCTGCCGATGGGCGGGCACCTCACCCACGGGTGGGGCGTGTCCGCCACCGGGTCCTGGTTCCGGGGCGTGCAGTACGGCGTCCGCGCGGACACCGGCCGGATCGACTTCGACGAGGTGCGGGAGCTGGCGCTCAAGGAGCGGCCGAAGGTGATCTTCTGCGGCGGCACCGCGCTGCCGCGCACGATCGACTTCGCGGCGTTCGCGGAGATCGCACAGGAGGCGGGCGCGGTGCTCGTCGCCGACATCGCGCACATCGCCGGCCTGATCGCGGGCGGGGCGCACCCGTCGCCGGTGCCGCACGTGGACGTGGTGTCCACGACCACGCACAAGACCCTGCGAGGACCGCGCGGCGCCATGCTGATGTGCCGCGAGGAGCACGCGAAGGCCATCGACAAGGCGGTCTTCCCGGGGCTCCAGGGCGGGCCGCACAACCAGACCACCGCCGGGATCGCGGTGGCGCTGCACGAGGCGTCGCAGGACTCGTTCCGGGCGTACGCGCACGCGGTCGTGGCCAATGCGAAGGCGCTGGCGGAGGCGCTGCTGGAGCGGGGGTTCGACCTGGTGTCGGGCGGTACGGACAACCACCTGATCCTGATGGACCTCACGCCGAAGGACGTGCCGGGGAAGGTGGCGGCGAAGGCGCTCGACCGGGCGGGGATCGTCGTGAACTACAACACGGTGCCGTACGACTCCCGGCGGCCGTTCGACCCGTCCGGCGTGCGGATCGGGACGCCGTCGCTGACGTCCCGGGGGCTGGGGGTGTCGGACATGGCGGTCGTCGCGGACTGGATCGACCGGGGTGTCGCGGCGGCCGGGCGCGGGGACGAGGCGGCGCTGTCCGTCGTCCGGGCGGAGGTGGCGGAGCTGATGGCTGCGCATCCGGCGCCGGGTCTGCCGCTGGCCTGAGCGGGGCGCGGTCGGGGCTTCGGGGGCTCCGCCCCCGGACCCCCGCGCCGCACACTCCCCCAGCCTCAGGGGGGCTGGGAGGTACCCCCTGGCGGGGCTGGATTTCGTCGCTAACGGTCGTTTGACCGGGGCGGGATCCGGCCGCGCGGGTACCCGTCGGTACGGCGTGCGGGGGGCGCGGGGGCTGTGATCTGCGACTCAGGGAGGGGCTGTTCACGATCGGTTCCGGCCAGCGCGCGGCCGAGAGGAGCCCTGTACCTGAGAGAATGACGGCATGGCCTTCGACCGTCCTCGCGCACTTTCCGGCATCCAGCCCACCTCCGGTTCGTTCCACCTGGGGAACTACCTGGGTGCCATCCGGCAGTACGTCGCCCTGCAGGAGACCCACGACGCCTTCTACATGGTCGTCGACCTCCACGCGATCACCATGCCGCAGGAGCCCGCCGCGCTCCGCGCGAACACCCGGCTCTCCGCCGCGCAGCTGCTCGCGGCCGGTCTCGACCCCGACCGCTGCACCCTCTTCGTGCAGAGCCACGTGCCCGAGCACGCCCAGCTCGGCTGGGTCATGAACTGCATCACCGGCTTCGGCGAGGCCAGCCGCATGACCCAGTTCAAGGACAAGTCCGCCAAGTCCGGCGCCAACAACGCGACCGTCGGCCTCTTCACGTACCCGATCCTCCAGGTCGCCGACATCCTCCTGTACCAGGCCGACGCGGTCCCGGTCGGCGAGGACCAGCGCCAGCACATCGAGCTGACCCGCGACCTCGCCGAGCGCTTCAACCAGCGCTTCGGCCAGACGTTCACCATCCCGTCGCCGTACATCGTCAAGGAGGTCGCGAAGATCTACGACCTCCAGGACCCGGCGATCAAGATGTCGAAGTCGGCGTCCACGCCGAAGGGCCTGATCAACCTCCTCGACGAGGCCAAGGTCACCGAGAAGAAGATCAAGAGCGCGGTCACCGACACCGAGGCCGAGATCCGCTTCGACGCCGAGAACAAGCCCGGCGTCAGCAACCTCCTCACCATCTACTCCACCCTGACGGGCACCGCCGTCCCGGTCCTGGAGGAGAAGTACCAGGGCAAGGGCTACGGCGCGCTGAAGACCGACCTCGCCGAGGTCATGGTGGAGTTCGTCACGCCGTTCAAGGAGCGCACCCAGCAGTACCTGGACGACCCGGCGGAGCTGGACCGGGTCCTGGCCAAGGGTGCGGAGAAGGCGCGCGCCGTGGCCTCCGGCACCCTCGCGCAGGCCTACGACCGGCTCGGATTCCTGCCCCCGCAGGGCTGAGCGGAGGTCCGCACACACCTGCGGACCTGCGACCCTGGCAGGAAGGGGGGTGCTGCCCCCACACTGGGCGGCAGCACACCGGTTTGGACGACGGAGGAGAACACGTGGGGACCGTAACGCTCGGCGTTTCGATCGCGGTCCCGGAGCCGTACGGCAGCCTGCTCCAGCAGCGGCGGGCCGGCTTCGGGGACGCCGCTGCGTACGGCATCCCCACGCACGTGACCCTCGTGCCGCCCACCGAGGCCGACACGGACCGGCTCCCGGAGATCCGCACCCACCTCGCCGAGGTGGCCGCGGCCGGCCGGCCGTTCGCGATGCTGCTGGACGGCACCGGGACCTTCCGTCCGCTGTCGCCGGTGGTCTACGTGCGGGTCGCCGAGGGCGGCCAGGCCTGCACCCGGCTGCAGGGCCTGCTGCGGGCCGAGGACGGCCCGCTCCGGCGCGAGCTGCTGTTCCCGTACCACCCGCACGTCACCGTCGCCCACGGCATCTCCGAAGAGGCGATGGACCGGGCGCACGAGGAGCTGGCGGACTTCCGGGCGGAGTGGCTGTGCGAGGGCTTCTCGCTGTACGAGCAGGGTTCCGACGGGGTGTGGCGCAAGCTGTGCGACTACCCTTTCGGCACCGGCCCGGCGGGGGTCCCGGCGCAGGTCCCGTCCCATCGTGACGAGCCGACCACGCTCCAGGCCTGACGGGCCCGGCGGGCCCGGAAACGCAGGGACCGCAGCACCAGGCGGCGGAACGGCGGCGCGGTGGCGGGCCGCTGCGCGGCCGCGGGCTTCCTCGTCAGTCCGGATGAGTCCGACCTCTTCATAAACCCGACCGTATCGCCCAAACGGGATGAATCCGGTGATTTCGGACGGCTCGTGCCCGGTGGTCCGGTGCTCCCCGATCCGCGGCCCGTCCGCCTCTACCGTGGCCCCATGGACTGGCTGAAGAAACTCCCGGTGGTCGGGCCCGCCGCGACCCGCCTCATGCGCACCCACGCCTGGCGCTCGTACGAGCGGCTGGACCGGGTGCACTGGAGCCGGCTCGCCGCCGCCATCACCTTCATCAGCTTCCTGTCCCTCTTCCCGCTGATCACCGTGGCCGCCGCGGTCGGCGCCGCCCTGCTCACCCCCGAGCGGCTGGAGGACCTGGAGGACCGCCTCGCCGAGCAGGTCCCCGGCATCTCCGACCAGCTCGACATCGCCGGCCTCGTCGACAACGCCGGCACCATCGGCCTGGTCGCCGGCGCCGTCCTGCTGTTCACCGGCATCGGCTGGGTCGGCTCCATGCGCGACTGCCTGCGCGCCGTCTGGGGCAAGGACGACGACCCCGAGGGCAACCCGGTCGTCCGCAAGCTCAAGGACGGCGGCGTGCTCCTCGGCCTCGGCGGCGCGGCCCTCGGATCCGCCGTGGCCTCCGTACTCGGCGCCTCCGCCGTCGGCAAGATCGCCGACGCGCTCGGCATCCCCCGGGACGGTGCCGGCGGGGCGCTGCTGCGGGCCGCCGCCTTCGGCGTGGGCGTCCTCGCCGCCTTCCTGCTCCTGCTGTACGTCCTCACCCTGCTGCCGGGCGTCCAGCCGCCGCGCGGCCGGCTGGTGGTGGCGGCCCTGATCGGAGCGGCCGGGTTCGAACTCCTGAAGCTGCTGCTCAGCGGCTACTTCCGGGGAGTGGCGGCCAAGAGCATGTACGGGGCCTTCGGCGTGCCCATCGCCCTGCTGCTGTGGATCAACTTCACCGCGAAGCTGCTGCTGTTCTGCGCGGCCTGGACGGCGACGGGCCCCGCCGAGGAAGAGGCGGAGCCCGCGGAGGAGCCCGCCGGCGACCCGGAGGACGACCCGGAGGACGACCCGGAGGACGAGCCGGAGGGCGAACCGGACGGAGATCCGGAAGGGGTCAGCTCCCGTCCGTCGTCTTCTCCGCCTTCGCCTCCGCCTTCTTCTCAGCCGGCGCGGCCGTCATCGCCGCAGTCGTCGTCCGGCGGGTCCGCTGCCCCCTCGGCCAGCGCCGGTTGACCGCGAACACGGCGGCCGCCAGCACGGCCAGCAGTCCGCCGGTGATCGCGAACGCCGTGCCCAGGCCGCCGCTGCCGGAGCTCCCCTCGACCGCCGCCGGCTTGTTCTCGTGCGACTGCGCGGGCGAACCGTGCGGTGAGGTGTCCGCGCTCTTCGGCGGCACCAGCTCACCGACCGGCTTCACCTTGCCGGCCGCCGCGAAGCCCCAGTCGAAGAGCGCGGCCGTCTCCTGGTAGACGGCGTTGCCGCCCTCGGCGCTCGGGTTCATCACGGTGACGAGCAGCTTGCGGTCACCCCGCTGGGCGACCCCGGTGAAGGTGGAGCCGGCCATCGTCGTGTTGCCGTTCTTCACACCGGCGATGCCCTTGTACGGGGTCATGCTGTGCGCGCCGGTCAGCAGCCGGTTGGTGTTCTGGATGCCGAACGTCGGACGCTGCTTGCCCGGCTTGGCCTCGCCGGGGAACTGGGCGGTGGCGGTCGCGCAGTACTCCCGGAAGTCCTTCTTCTGCATGCCGGACCGGGCGATCAGCGACAGGTCGTACGCGCTGCTGACCTGCCCGGGGGCGTCGTAGCCGTCGGGGGAGACCACGTGCGTGTCGAGGGCCTGCAGCTCCTCGGCATGCGCCTGCATGTCGGCGACGGTCTTCGGGATGCCGCCGTTCATCGCGGACAGCACGTGCACCGCATCGTTGCCGGACATCAGGAACACGCCGAGCCACAGGTCGTGGACGGAGTACTGCTGGTCCTCCTTGATCCCGACCAGGCTGCTGCCCGCGCCCACACCCGCGATCTCGGCGTCGGTGACCTTGTGCACCTGCTCCTTGGGGAGGGTGGGCAGGACGGTGTCCGCGAAGAGCATCTTCATGGTGGAGGCCGGGGGCAGCCGCCAGTGCGCGTTGTGCGAGGCGAGCACCTCGCCGGACTCGGCGTCCGCCACGATCCACGACCGCCCGGTCAGCGCGGCCGGCAGGGCCGGCACGCCCGGGCCGAGGTTGACCTGGGTGCCGGGCTTCCCCAGCCGGACGCCGCCGACGGTCGACATCGAGGCGGGCGGCGCGGGCTCCTGCACGGCCCCCTTCTTCGCGGCACCCTTGCCGTCCGGGGGCGGGGTCGGCGCGGCATGCGCCTGCCCGACGGTCAGGGCAGGGAGCAGCAGCGCGGCGGCGGCGACCGTCAGCGCGGTCTTTTTGGCAGACACGCAGGTGAACGTACATGCAGTCCGGCGGGTTGCCGAGCCGGATGCGCCAACCCGCCGCACGAGCCGCCGGGACAGCCCACCCCGACGCGTCCGTCCTGGGGAAGGTACCGATACTGAAGGCATGAAACTCAGCCGTACCGCCTCCTGGTTCCTGCTCGCGTTCGGAGTCTGGAGCTGGTTCATCTGGGTGTCTTTCGTCCGGAATCTGTGGAAGGACGGCAGCGGGCTCGCCTTTGACGGCGCGGGGGACCCGACGGCCTATTTCTGGGTGCACCTGACCCTGGCCGTCACGTCCTTTCTCCTGGGGACGGCCGTCGGGCTGATCGGGTTGCGCGGAGTGCGGGCGCTGCGGCGCGCGTCACGTGACGAGGCCGGGGTCCGCGCGTCATGACCGCCGTCCTCTTCGCCCTGATCGCCCTCGCGGTCCTCGCCCTCCTCGTCCTGGTCCACCGCTGGCTCTGGATCCGCCTGGTCCGCGACACGACCTCCCCCGGGACGTGGTCCCGCCGCGCCGGCACCGTCGCCCTCGTCACCCTCCCCCTCCTGTCGGTGGCCGCCCTCACCGCAGGCCGCGCCGGCGCCCCCTTCCCCCTCCAGCAGGCGGTTTCCTGGCCCGGCTACCTCTGGCTGGCCGTCCTCCTCTACCTGACCCTGGCCATGCTCGTGGCCGAACCGGTACGAGCGATCTGGCTCCGCAGGTCGAGGCCCGAGGCCCAGGTCCTCGTACCGGCCGCCGCGCAGGCACCCGAGGCCGACGGACCGGACGATCAAGCCCCGCCGAGCGGTGGTGACGGCGGGCGGCAGATTCAAGCCCTGCCGGCGCCCCCGGAGCGGGGGTCCGGGGGCGGAGCCCCCGAAGCCACCCGCCGCGTCTTCATCGCCCGCACCCTGGCGGCAGCAGCCGTCACCGCAGCCGGCTCCACCGTCGCCCACGGCACCTACGGCGTCATGCGCGGCCCCAGGATCAAGCGCGTCACCGTCCCCCTCGCCAAGCTCCCCCGCCAGGCCCACGGCTTCCGCATCGCCGTGGTCAGCGACGTCCACCTCGGACCGGTCCTCGGCCGCGCCCACACCGAACGCATCGTCCGTACGGTCAACTCCACCCAGCCCGACCTGATCGCGATCGTCGGCGACCTCGTGGACGGCAGCGTCCCGGACCTCGGCCCGGCCGCCGAGCCCCTGTCCCGGCTCCGCGCCAAGCACGGCAGCTTCTTCGTCACCGGCAACCACGAGTACTTCTCGGGCGCCCGGCAGTGGGTGGACCACGTGCGCGAACTCGGCCTGCACCCCCTGGAGAACGCCCGCGTCGAGCTGCCCGCCTTCGACCTGGCCGGCGTCAACGACGTCGCGGGCGAGCGCGAGGGCGAGGGACCCGACTTCGGCCGGGCCCTCGGGGACCGGGACCGCGCCCGTACCGCCGTACTCCTCGCCCACCAGCCGATCGTGATCCACGACGCCGTGGCGCACGGCGTGGACCTCCAGCTCTCCGGCCACACCCACGGCGGCCAGCTCTGGCCCGGCAACTACCTCGCCGACCTGGCCAACCCCACCGTCGCGGGCCTCGAACGCTACGGCGACACCCAGCTGTACGTGTCCCGCGGCGCCGGCGCCTGGGGCCCGCCGGTCCGGGTCGGAGCCCCCTCGGACATCACCGTCGTGGAGCTCGCCTCATACCACACCTGATCGTCGACTCCTATGGCAAATCGCCCTTTCACTCGTGAAAGTTCCGTGGTTGAGTGATCACCAAGTGATGGGCGTGCCGACGGAGTGAGACCCACAGACCGGCGCGCGGGGTGGGCCTCAGAGGAGTGGCAGCGGTATGCGGTCTGTTCGTACCCGGGCCGTCGTGGCCGGATTCGTCCTGGTTGCGGCGGGCGTCGGCGCCTGGCAGTTCTATCCGTCGGACGGCGCCGGGCAGGGCGCGGTGGACGTCGGCACCACGGACGTGGCCTCCTCGCTCGACCCGGCCGGCGCCTACGACGCCGGCTCCTGGGCCCTGTACAGCAACGTGTACCAGTCCCTGCTGACGGTCAAGCCGGGGGCGGCCGCCCCCGTCCCGGACGCGGCGAGCGCCTGCAAGTTCACCGGGTCGCAGCTGACGACGTACGAGTGCGAGCTCCGTCCGGGGCTGAAGTTCTCCAACGGCCGCGAGGTGACGGCCGAGGACGTCAAGCACTCCTTCGACCGGATCAAGGCGATCAACTCGGACCAGGGTCCGGCGCCGCTGTTCAACACCCTGAAGTCGGTCTCCGTGCAGGACCGGAAGGTCACCTTCAGCCTGTCAGCCCGCGACGCGACCTTCCCGTACAAGATCGCCACCGGTGCGGCGTCGATCGTCGACCGGAACACCTACCCGGCCGACCGGCTGCGCGAGGACGGCAAGGCCGACGGCTCGGGCCCGTACGTGCTCGATGCGTACAGCCAGGGCAAGGAGGCCCGTCTCAAGCCCAATGAGGGGTACCGGGGCGACGCCAAGCCGGCCCACCAGCCGGTGACGATCCGCTACTTCAAGGACTCCGCGCAGCTCGACGCCGCCTGGCAGGCCCGGGACGTCGACGTGGCCCACCGCGACCTGCCGCCGGACGTCCTCGCAGATCTGCGCCCCGGCCTGCCGGACACCCGCTACCAGCAGTCGGGCGGCTCCGAGATCCGCAGCATGGTCTTCAACGTCCGCTCCGGCACACCGATGGCGGACCGGGCCGTACGCGAGGCCGTGGCGGCCGTGCTGGACCGGGCCACGATCTCCTCCGGCACCTACCGGGGGACCGTCACCCCGCTGTACTCGCTGATCCCGCAGGGCGTCGGCGGCCACAGCACGCCGTTCTTCGACCGCTGGCCGGAGCCGAGCGCAGCGGCGGCGAAGAAGCTGCTCAAGGAGGCGGGCATCAGCACCCCGGTCTCCTTCAAGCTCGGCTTCAACGTCCGCGGGTCGAACGTCGCCGAGGCCGCCGAGATCAAGAAGCAGCTGGAGGCCACCGGCCTGTTCAAGGTGACGACCGAGTCCGTCGACGAGTGGCCGGACTTCCAGAAGGCTTACGCGGCCGGGCGGTTCGACGCGTACACCATCGGCTGGATCGCGGACTTCCCGGACCCGGACAACTTCACCGCCCCGCTGGTCGGCGCCGACTCGTCCATGAACAACGGCTTCAAGGACAAGGAGATCGACCGCCTGATCACCCGCACCCAGTCGTTCAGCGACCGGTCCGCGGCGGTGACCGACTTCCGCGAGCTGCAGCGGCTGGTGGCCGAGAAGGTCCCCATGCTGCCGATCTGGCAGAAGAAGGACTTCGTGGTCAGCCGGGAAGCGGTCACCGGGGCCCAGTACCTCTCCGACGGCACGGGCGTCTGGCGCCTGTGGGAGCTGAACTGGCTGTAGGTCCTGTCGTCACCGGGAGGTGCGGGCCCTGCGGGGCCCGCCGCGCCTACGGGGTCCCGGCGGTCTCTCCGGGCTCCCCGGGCTCCCCGGACCCGGCGGTCCGGGTGGTCTTCGCCGACCGGGCCGTCCTGGCGGGCTTCGCCGCCTTCTCCGTCTTCGCCGCCTTGGCCGCCTTGGCGGGGGCCGTCGCGGCCTTGGTGCCGGCGGCCGTCTGGGCCATGCCCGGCAGGAAGTCGTCGAACAGCTCGTGCAGTTCGCGCACCAGCGGGCGCAGGACGCGGAACCGGGCGAGGACGATGCCGCGGGTGGTGAGCGAGGCGCCCTTCACGGCCATCTTGCGGGTCTTCGCGCTGCCCTCGGAGCGGTCGAAGACCCAGTAGAGGACCAGGCCCATCTGGGAGAGCCACATCAGCTCGGGCAGGATGTCGGCGAGTTCGGCCGGCACCTTGGTCTTCGAGCCGGCGAGCACCTCGCGGTGCATGGCGATGGCCTGGTTGCGGGCCGGCTCGGACTCCGCCGAGAACGGGCTGAGCGGGCTCTCCGGGTCGGCCGCGTTCTTGAAGAACTGCGCGGCGAACTCGTGGTACGGCTCGGCGATGTCCAGCCAGGCCGTCAGGACCCCGGCCAGCCGGGTCTGGAGGTCGGTCTCCGCGTCGAGGATCGGCCGTACCGCCTGCTGGTGTTCGGCGCCGATCCGGTCGTAGAACCCCTGGACCAGGTGTTCCTTCGACGCGTAGTAGTAGTAGGCGTTGCCGACGGAGACCCCCGCCTCCTTGGCGATCGCCCGCATCGTCGTCTTGTCGTAACCGCGTTCCTGGAACAGCCGGAGCGCGGTTTCGAGGATGAGGGTGCGGGTCTGGTCGCTCTTGGCCGCCTTGGCGTCCTGCGGATCCGGGGACTTCGTCTCTGTCACGGTGTCCGAGCCTATCCGGGCAGGCCGGGGGCCGGGCACGCGCCGTCGGTGCAGGCCCCTTCGGCGCGGTCGGGTCCGGTACGGACCGCCTCGCGGTAGCGGGCCGCGGCGAGCATGGCGGCCCGGGCGAACGGGCGGCCTGCCGGGGTCGCGAGCCAGTTGGCCTTGGGCCGGTGCTCGGCCAGGGCCCACAGGCAGACGATGAAGGCGTCGGTGCCGGTGTAGACCTGGCCGCGGTCGCCGATGACGGTGATCTCGCGGAGGGTCGCCTCGTGGTCGAGCTGCGGGAAGCGCCGCCGGGCCTCGAACGACCCGGCCGGGACCAGCGCCAGCGGTACGAGCCACCGCTGGCCCAGCAGCCACTGCCGGATGTGCACGCAGAGCGGGCAGTGGGCGTCGTACAGGACGGTCAGACGCCGGACGGTCGTCACGGGTCAGGCTCCGGCCGGAGTGGTCCAGCCCTGGGGGGCGACCGGCGGGGTGTTCTCGCGCTCCATGATGCCGCGGCGGCGGATCTTGTTGAGGACGTAGACGTTGGCGAGGTGCATGAAGCCGAGGACGAGGAGCACGACGCCGAGCTTCACCGAGAGCGCCTCGAACAGGCCGCGGGCGTCCTCGACGGCGTCGGCGGCGCGGAGGTAGAGGGTGACGAAGCCGAGGTTGACGAGGTAGAAGCCGACGACGAGCAGGTGGTTGACGGCGTCGGCGAGCTTTTCGTTGCCCTTCAGGACGTCCGAGATGAAGATCCGGCCGTTGCGGGTCAGTGTCCTCGCGACCCAGATGGTCAGGCCGACGCTGATGAGCAGATAGATGACGTACGCGACCACGGTGAGGTCCATGCCCTCGCCCCCCTTGAACGTGTTCAATTCCCTTGATGCGCCTACTGTAGCCCCGACTTTGAACGCGTTCAACCCAAAAATTGAACACGTTCACCCACGACTCCGCCGCACCCTCCAGCCCCGCCGGAGCACTCGGCGCGGGGCCCGGGGTCCGCGGCACGCTCCAGCCCTGCCGGAGCACTCGGCGCGGGGTCTCCGGCTCCGCCGCACCTTCCGGCCCGTCCGGCGCTCGCGGCGCGGGTCCGGGCTCCGCGGCGCCCCAAGCTTCGCCGGCAACTTCCAGCCTCGCCGGCGCTTGACGACCGGGGTCCGGGGCGAAGCCCCGAAATCCAGCCTCGCCGGCGTTTGAGGCGCGGGGTCTGGGGCGGAGCCCCGAAATCCAGCCCGTCCGGCGCTTGAGGACCGGGGTCTGGGGCGGAGCCCCCGTTCGGGAAGGGGCGGGTAGGGGAACAGCCCCGCAGGGTCGGG
>NZ_JAJAUZ010000090.1 GCF_020532645.1 Streptomyces bambusae | reverse complement strand
AGCGGTGAGCGCACCCCCCTGTGTGCCGCTCACCGCTCCACGCGTTCCCCCGCCCCGGCCCGGGTGCCCCCTCGCACCCCCGGGTCCCCCCACTTTTCCCCCGCACGGTGTCTATCCATCCGATCCCCGCTATTCACCCGACCGGGCAGGCGCTCGGAGTGAATGGAGGGAGCGCAAGGGGGCGCATCCGCCGGGCGGCGGAGCGGCGGGCGGCGGACCGGCCCCGATACCGATGAGTGCCGAGGACCACGGGCATGGCAGTCTTAGACCTGCGTGGCCGCGGGATCCGTGGTCACGCCAGACAGGATCAGGCAACTACAGGGTTCGGGCGAGGAGCGGTCACAGTGCAGCGCTGGCGTGGCTTGGAGGACATCCCCCAGGACTGGGGACGCAGCGTCGTCACCATCGGCTCCTACGACGGTGTGCACCGGGGCCATCAACTGATCATCGGGCAGGCCGTGGAGCGCGCCCGCGCGCTGGGCCTGCCGTCCGTCGTCGTCACCTTCGACCCGCACCCCAGCGAGGTCGTCCGGCCCGGCAGCCACCCGCCGCTGCTGGCCCCGCACCACCGCCGCGCCGAGCTGATGGCCGCGCTGGGCGTGGACGCGCTGCTGATCCTGCCGTTCACGGCCGAGTTCTCGCAGCTGTCCCCGGCCGACTTCATCGTGAAGGTGCTGGTCGAGGCGCTGCACGCGAAGCTCGTCATCGAGGGCCCCAACTTCCGCTTCGGCCACCGGGCCGCCGGCAACACCGCGTACCTGGCCGAGCAGGGCGAGACGTACGACTACGAGGTCGAGGTCATCGACCTCTTCGTGCGTGGCGAGGCAGGCGGCGGCGTGCCGTTCTCGTCGACGCTGACCCGCACGCTCGTCGCCGACGGCGACGTCGAGGGTGCCGCCGAGATCCTCGGCCGGCCGCACCAGGTCGAGGGCGTCGTGGTGCGCGGTGCGCAGCGCGGCCGCGAGCTGGGCTACCCGACCGCGAACGTCGACACCCTCCCGCACACCGCGATCCCCGCGGACGGCGTGTACGCGGGCTGGCTGACGGCGGGCGGCGAGCGGATGCCGGCGGCGATCTCGGTCGGCACGAACCCGCAGTTCGACGGCAAGGAGCGCACGGTCGAGGCGTACGCCATCGACCGCGTGGGCCTGGACCTCTACGGCCAGGTCGTGACGGTGGACTTCCTCGCTTACGTCCGGGGGATGGCGAAGTTCGAGTCCCTGGACGGACTTCTGGAGGCCATCGCGGACGACGTGAAGCGCTCCCGCGAGCTGACGGAGGCGTACGACACGGCGGCCGCGGCGCGGTGACTCCGGCCCTGACGGGCTGACCGGCGCGTGTACGGCGAGGGCCCGCACCCGCCCGTCCTTCGGGGGACGGGCGGGTGCGGGCCCTCGGCGCGTGCGCGTGCGCCTGCGCTCAGGGACGGTGGGGGTGCGGGTGGCCCCACGGGGGGACGCCCTTCGCCTGCTGGGCGCGGGTGAAGTCCTCGGCGACCAGGGTCGCGAGGTCGAAGTACGCCTCCCGGGTCCTGGGCCGCATCATGTCGAGGTCGACCTCCGCGCCGGCGGCGAGGTGTTCGTCGAACGGGACGACGACCACGCCGCGGCACCGCAGCCGGAAGTGCTGCACGATGTCGTCCACCTTGATCATCCTGCCGGTCTCGCGGACCCCCGAGATGACGGTCAGCGACCGGGACACCAGTTCGTGGTAGCCGTGCGCGGACAGCCAGTCGAGCGTGGTGCTCGCGCTGCTGGCCCCGTCCACGGACGGCGTCGAGACGATGATCAGCTGATCGGCCAGATCGAGCACCCCGCGCATGGCCGAGTACAGCAGCCCGGTGCCGGAGTCGGTGAGGACGATCGGGTACTGCCGGCCGAGGGTGTCGATGGCACGCCGGTAGTCCTCGTCGTTGAAGGCGGTCGACACGGCCGGATCGACGTCGTTCGCGATGATCTCCAGCCCGGACGGCGCCTGCGAGGTGAACCGGCGGATGTCCATGTACGAGTTCAGGTGCGGAATGGCCTGCACGAGGTCCCGGATGGTCGCCCCGGTCTCGCGGCGCACCCGGCGGCCGAGCGTGCCGGCGTCGGGGTTGGCGTCGATCGCGAGGATCCGGTCCTGCCGCTCGGTGGCCAGGGTCGCGCCGAGCGCGGTGGTGGTCGTCGTCTTGCCCACACCGCCCTTGAGGCTGATGACGGCGATCCGGTAGCAGGACAGCACCGGCGTCCGGATCACCCCCAGCTTCCGCTGCCGCTCGGCCTCCGCGGCCTTCCCCACGAACCGGAACAGTCCTCCGCCGCCCCCGCCCCGCCCGCTCCGGGCCTTCTGCCGCCCCCGCAGCAGCCGCTCGGAGGTCAACTCGACGCCGGCGGTGTAGCCGAGGGGGGTGGCGTCCGGGGGAGCGGGCGCCGGGACGGGCGCCTGGATGGGCGGCGGGGCGGGCGGCGGAGCGGTGTGGCCCGGGCCGGGCTGCGGGTGCGGGTGCGGCTGACGCCGCGGGGCGGATGCCGCCGTGCGCGGGTCCGCGGGCGGACCGGCCGCCGCCCACGGCGCACCGGGCGCAGGCGCGGCCGGCTGCGCGACCGGCGGCGCCGCAGCGGGTCGGGCCGGCGGCACGACGGGCATCGGCGGAACCCGTGTGGTCGACGGCGATACGAGATCACCCGGACGCGCTACGCGCCCCCTGCCCGCCCCCGCCCCCGCCCCGAACTCGGCGGGCACGGCGTCCCGGGGCCCGCCTCCCGGCGGAGCCGCGGCCGGGGCCTGCGCATCCGGCGCGGGGAAGTCTGCCGGGGGCGCTCCGTCAGCCGGTACGACCGCCGCCGGCGCGGATCCGCGCGGGGCGGCCGGCGGCGGTACGACGCCCTGAGGTGCCGCGTGCTGCTGGATGCCCTCCTGCGGGGTGGCACCCGCCGGTCCGGTGGTCCCGGGCGGTGTGTCCTGAGGGGGCGTGTGCGCGGGTACGGCGTCCCGCGGGGGTGCGCTGACGGGTGCGGTGTTCTGCGGGGTGGCGCCGGCCGGTCCGGTGGTCCGGGGCGGTGGCGTGTCCTGCGGGGCGGCGTGTGGGGGTACGCGGTCCTGGGGGGCTGCGCTGTGGGGGACAGCGTTCTCCCGTGGTGCATCGAGCGGTGCGGTGTGCGGGGGAGGGGCGTCCTGAGGGGCTGAAGGCTGCGGAGGCACCGTGCCCTGTGGCGGCGCGCCGACTGCGGTGCCATCCGGCGCGGCCGTGTCCCCGGTGAACGGCCCTACCCCGGCGGATGCTCCGGCGGCACGACCCGCCGCGAAGGGCGTCGGTTCCGTGAGCGGGTGCGGAGCTCCGTCGTACCCCGTGGCGGGGGAGGGCACGGCACCCGCCCCGGGTGCCGCGGCGAGACCGCTCCCGTGCACGGGCAGGCCGTCCGCGGCCACCGGCTCGGTCCCCGAGGCGGCCGCGGACCTGTCGCGGGCGGCGGGCAGTGCATCGGCGACCGGGCCACCGTCAGGTCCGGGCGCGACCGCCGGCCCGGTCCCGGGCGCAGCCCCGTACGGGGACACCGGCGGCGCCTCCACGGCCGGGGCGTCGTGGAGCCCCGTCGTGACGAAGCTCCCGGCATCCGGCTCGGGCGCGGCCGGCGATCCGGGAGCAGGTGCGCCCTGCGGAGCCGCACCGGAGCCGTCGGGAGCGGCGGGCCCGGAACCCGTCCCTGCTCCGGCCCCGGACAGCCGTGAGCCGGCCGCCGCCGGGCCGTCGTGACCGCTGAGACCGCCGTGACCGCCGTGACCGCCGTGAACACCGGCGAGCCGTGGCCCCGGCGTCCCGCCCGGCCCGAGGGCGTCCCGCGGCGGCACCGGGAGTCCGTCCACGACCGGAGCCGGTGGCGGATCGTACGTTTCCGATGCGGGGGCCGGGGCGCCGGGAACGGCGTCCGCGGGCTGGGCGACGGCCTCGTCGGAGGGCGCTGCGGCAGCTGTGAACTGTGCCGGTACGGCCGCCTCGTCCGCCACGGGGGAGGGCGCGTACGGGTCGGCCGGCGGAGCCCCGCCGGTGTCCGCGGGCGGCCCGGACGCCCGGTCCGCTGCGGGCTCCCGGCCGTGCGGGAGGAACGAGACCGTATCGCCAGAGCTCATCTCGGGCCGGTACGAACCCACTTGGGCCTCCGCCGCGGTCGGCCGCTCGCCCGGTGCCGTCGGACCGCCGGCCGTGGGCGGGGCCGGCGGGAGGGGGACCGCTGCCGTCGGTGTGCAGCCGGGGGCGGCCACGGACGGCAGTTCCGGTGACGGGACGGCCGAGGGCGGGGCGGCCGGGTCCGGGGCGAAGGAGGCCACCGGTTGCAGGCCGGGGTGCGGTGGGGCGGCAGGATGCGCGGTGGCCCAGGGCTCGTAGCCGCTGCCGGGCGGCAGTCCCGGGACGCCGCGGACGGCGGATGCGGGGTCACCCTGCAAGTACCAGGGCAGCGTCGAATAGTCGGGGGTGAACCCGCCCGTCTCCTCGCGCTCCGCTTCGGACTGGTCATCCGGCGGTACGTCCCAGGCCTCGCCGCGGTTCTCGTTCCGATCGCCGGTCAATCGTCCTCCTGGTTTCCTCGCGTACCGGCACGCCCACCCCCGGGCGGCGCGCCCACGGCCAGCCTAATCGGGCCCCGCCCGCCCGCGCCCCGCTCCACGCACCCGCCACGCCACGGGCACAACTGCCCGTCCGGGCGCGACGGGTGGACCACATGGCGCCCCCCGCCGGCAGGTGGCGCCCGCCAGTCGGACGGCTCCACCACCCGCCCCGCACACCTGCAAGGCTGTGGAGTCCCGCCCCCGCCCTCCGACGCAAGGGACTTGGCATGGCCGTCATCCACCACACCGAGCTCAAACCGACCAAGCTGGAACTGCTCACCACCTGGCTGCCGACCCGCCCCTGGTACCGCGGCGACACGGCCGGGCCGGTGCTGGCGAAGGCCGGCGGCTTCCGGCTGGACGACCCGGAAGGCGAGGTCGGCATCGAGTTCATGGTCGTCACCGACGCCTCGGGCCCGCATCCGGCCTCGTACCTGATCCCGCTCACCTACCGCGGCGCCCCGCTCGACGGCGCCAGCCACGCCCTCGTCGGCACCATGGAGCACGGCGTACTCGGCCACCGCTGGGCCTACGACGGCACCCACGATCCCGTACTGATCGCCCAGCTGGCCGCCCTGCTCGAAGGCCGGACCGAAGCCCAGCAGCAGAGCATCAGCAACACGCCCGACCCCGAAGTGACCGCTTCCCCGGCCGGCCGGGGCCTCTTCGCGGCCCACTTCACCGCTCCGGCCCCTGGCTCCGGCTCCCCCGCGCCCACCGGGTTCACCGTCACCGACGACAAGGACGGCACCGAGGTGAAGGCCGCCCACGGCAACGCAACGCTCCGCCTCCTCCGCCTCCTCCGCCCCGGCCTCCACGCCCCCCAGGAGGCGGCCGGTCACATCGAGGGCGCCTGGCAGCTCCCGGACGACACGCGCGCCCGCGGGCTGTTCGCCGCCGCCCACATCTGAGCCGCGACGGGGCCGCGCGCGGCCGACCGTACCGGCTGCCGGGTGCGGCCCCCGGCGGAAGGCGCCACGCCACCGGCCGCGCCCCGTCGGCCCCGCCCCTCACCGCCCCCACCGCCTTCGTTCCCCTTCCGTCCGCCGTCCGTCCGCCTCAGTACGTTGGATCAACCCGCCGTGGCACCCCCAGCAACCCCATCTCCATCTCCGTCCCCTCGGTCGCCACCAGCCGCTGCTCGCGGCGCGTACACCACAGCGTGACCCCGTCCGCGAGAGTGGGCAGAGCAGCCGCCACCTCCGCCGGCAGGTGCAGGAGGCGCGCCAGCCGGCCCGCCTCCTCCGGCGACACCCGCTGCACTCCGGTGACGGACGACCGCGCCGGGAGCCACCGGTCCTCCGGCCCCAGACACGGCAGCAGCGTCAGGACGCACTGCCAGGGCGCGGCGGCGACCCGTCTCCGCGGCGGGCGCGTGCCGCAGTCGCGCACCACCAGGACCGGCCCGTGCGCCGAGGGCCGCTGCTCCGGCACCCGGCCCGGCCCGTGCAGGGTCAGCCCGGGCGGGTCACCGCCGACCGCCTGCGCGAGCGTCGTCCACGCCGCAGCCCGGCCCGTCTCGACCACCACCCGCGCACCGGTGCCCACCACCCGCACGGCCAGTACCTGCGCGGTCCACAGCCCGCCGATCAACGTCACCTCGTACGGATCCGCCCGGTGCACACCCAGTACCGCCGGACGGCCGTCCGCGTCCACTCCGACCACCACGCCGTCGTCCCCCAAGGGGACCGTCCACAAGCCGAGTTCGGAGACACGGACCGCATGCCGGTCACGCCCGCCGCGCAGCATCCGCATCATCCGGTACCGCCCAGCGGAAGCGAGGCCAGCACTCCCGGCAACTGCTCGAAGTCCATCCTCGTCATCCGCACCCCGAGGCGGCGCGCGGTGCGTTCCAACCCGGCCGTTCCAGCGGCAAGTTCCTCCGTGCCGCACGCAGTGATCCGAACGTGCGCCTCCAGAGCGGCTTCCCGCCTCCCCGCGGCGGACACGGTCAGGCTGAAGTTCACGGCAACGGCCGGCGCGGCAGCCGGCAGGGCAACTGCCTCCACCAACGAGCCGACCCCGCCCGCGAACCCCGGCCGGCACGCCACCCGATACGTCGCGTGCCACCGCTCCCCGGTCCGCCAGCTCCGTGCACTCTCCACCCCCTCGTGCGGCGCGCTCCCCGCCGCGCCCCCCACCACCTCGCACGCCGAAGCCGCGAGCGCCGCCACCAACTCCGGCTCGCCCAGCACCACGGCCCCGAACCCGGCCCCGGCCAGCCGCCCCGCCAACTGTTCCGCGGCCCGCACCACACACCGCTGCGCCCCGAGCAGCCCGCCCCCGCGCGCCACCACCGCCTCCGGTGACAGCTCGGGGTCGAAGCGCACCGCCACCCAGGTCATCCGTACGGCCGGCGTTCCGGAAACCGCGCTCAGAGGCCCGTAGTTGGCGTCCGCGGGCGACGGCCGTCCGCCTCCCCTCACCCCCGCCGGTCGCGTGCACTGCACCAGCTGTACGGACTCCAGCCGGACCCCGCCGGCGTCCAGCGCCTCGTACAGCGGGGCCAACGGCAGTGGCTGCGCCGCGCGTTCGGCCCGCAGCGCGCGCGTTCCCCGATCCGGCTCCACCCGCACGACGGCCGTCAGGAAGGTCCCGTCCCCGATCAGGCCGATTCCCGGCCGGCCCCCACCGTTGAAGCCGTGTGTCCGGAACGCGGAGCACGCGACCGGCAGGCCGAGCGCAGGCGCCGCCGCAGCAGCCGCTGCCCGGCCGGACCCCGCCCGCCCCGCTCTCCGCCGCCGGGCCCGGAACCCCAGCACGCGCACCACCAGGACCACCAGGGGCCGCCGCTCCCACCGCACGACCGCCGGCACCACCAGCGCCGCCGCCGCCACCGCACCCGCGGCGACCGCCCGCGGACTCGCAGCAGCGGCGAGGACCAGCACCGCCAGGGCCGACTCCAGCAGCACGGCCCGGTGCCGCCGCAGCGGCCCGACGCGAACCGTCTCCGGACCTCGCAGCACTGACGTGATGTCACGGCCGTTTCTCCGTAAGGCTGTTCTCACCAGCACACAACCCCTTCCGTCTGTGAAACCCTCTGGCGGCACCCCGTAGCAGGACCGGCATGGTAGGGACAGGATCAGGCGGCGATGGCATCACGACGCGACGAGCTGAACGCGTACACGACCGCGAAGCGGCGGGTCGTGGCCGCCCTGCTGTACCCCACGGGCACGGACGGCGGCCACCCCGGTGCCGACGACGGCGCCCCCCGCCCGTGGCGCGCGGTGGTCCCCGGACTGGTCGCCGCCGCCCTGCTCCTCGCCGGCCACGGCGCCTGGGGGATGCTGCGGCCGCAGGCCCCGCGCGGCTGGGACGAACCCGGCGCCAGGGTCATCGTCGGTGCGACCTCGACCACCCGCTACGTGGTCCTGGAGACCGGCGGCCGGCCCCACCTCCACCCGGTCCTCAACCTGGCCTCCGCCCGCCTCCTCCTCGACCCGCGCGACTCCGACCGCATCATCCGTGTGAGTGACACCGTGCTCGATGCGGGGTCACCCCCACGCGGGCCCGTGATCGGCATCCCGTACGCCCCCGACCGCCTGCCCACCGACAAGGACGCGGCGACCCCGAAACGCTGGGCCGCATGCCAGCAGCCGACGGGCGCCGACCCCGCCGGTCCCGACCCGACCGCTCCCGACCCGACCGCTCCCGACTCCACCGCTCCCGCCCCTTCCGGCCCCGACCCCGCCGCAGCCCGGCCGGCAGCCGGCCCCACACCCCGCACCGCCACCTTCGTCCTCGCCGCCCGCGAAGCCGCCCGGACCGACGGCCCGCACCGCCTCACGGGCGGCCAAGTCCTCTTCGTGGCAGGCCCGGACAGGACCGCGTACCTGGTCGACGCCGACGGCACCAAGTACCGGATCGCCGGCGCCGGACGCGACCACCGCACCCTCCTCCACACGCTGGTGGGTGCCGAGCAGCAGCCCCAGCCCGTCACCGCCGCCTGGCTCGCCACGCTCCCCGACGGCGCCCCGCTCAGCTTCCCCGCGCTGCCCGGCCCGGTGGGGGCGCCCGCGCGCGTTCCCGGGCTCGCCCCCGCCGACGACCGCATCGGCACGGTCCTGCGCACCACCACCGGCTCCGGCCCCCAGCACCACGTCGTCCTGCCCGGCACCGTCCGCCGGATCAGCGAGTTCACCGCCTGGCTGATCGTGCACGCACCCGCGACCGGCCGCCTCGGCATGAAGGGCCGGGCCCGCGACACCGACCTCCAGTCCCTGCCCCCGCAGACGACCGCGTTCGACGAGGGGCTCCGCTGGCCCCGGCGCCGACCCGTACAGGTCAACACGACCTCCGGCAGCGGCACTTCGGGGGGCGCGCGCACCACCCTGTGCAGCGTGCTCCATCACACCTCCTCCCGCGGCCGCACCACCCTCGGCACCTGGGCCGGCCCCCGCCTCCCCGTCGACACCACCGCCTCCGCGGCCGGCACGTACGTCACCCCCGGCAGCGGCCTCCTCTACACCCAGACCCGCGGCACCGACCCGCACGGTCCCCTGTTCCTGCTGACCGACACCGGCCTCCGCCACCCGGTGCGCACCGGCACCCCGCCCCAGGGCCCCGACGGCGGCCCCACCGCCGGCGAAGCCCAGATCCGCCTCGGCTACCGGAACGTGACCCCGGTCCCCGTCCCCGCCGCCTGGTCGGAACTCGTCGCCAAGGGCCCCCGCCTCGACCCCGCCGCCGCCCGCCGCCCCCACACCTCCTGAGCCTCGATGCCACCCGCCACCGCCACCGCCGTACGAGACCCCGACGCGCCCGCGGCGCAGCCCGCGCGCAGCACCCCCGCACATCGGCGCCGGCGCCTCCGCCCGCTGCGCGCAGCAGCCCTCCTCCTGTCGGCCGCCCTGCCGTTCCTCCTGCCCCCGGCCGCCGCAGCGGCCGCCCCGGCCCCCTGCGCGGCGGCCCCCACCGCACCCGCCTGGCACCTCCGGCGCGTGCTGCTCGACCGGCTGTGGCAGAACACCCGAGGCGCGGGGGTGCGCGTCGCCGTCATCGACACCGGCGTCGACGGGGCCCACCCGCAACTGCGCGACGCCGTCGACACCGCAGCCGGCCGCGACTTCCTCGGTCCCGGCACGCCCGCCGGCACCCAAACGCCCGCCGGATCCCGCGTGCCCGCCGACTCCCAGGCCCCGCCCCGCAACGGCACCCACGACCCCCTCGGCCACGGCACGATGGTGGCCGGGCTGATCGCCGCCCGGCCGCGCCCCGGCAGCGGATTCGTCGGACTGGCACCCGCCGCCACGATCATCCCCATCCGGCAGAACGACGACCGCGGCAGCGGCACGGCAGCCACCCTGGCCGCCGCCATCGACCACGCCGTGGCCCGGCGCGCCGACGTCATCACGATCTCCCAGAACACCAGCCGGCCCGTCGCCCGCTCCTCCGCCCTCATCGCCGCCGTCCACCGCGCCCGCGCCGCCGGCGTGGTCCTCGTCGCCTCCGCCGGGAACGACACCCACCCGGCCGACCCCGCCCCGCCCGCGGCCCCCCACCCCCCGGACGTCCCCCTCCCCGCCGCCCTGGCCGGCGTACTCGCCGTCGCCGCCTCGGACCGGGCCGGCGAGGCCGCCCCCTTTTCCACCCGAGGACCGTTCGTCGGCGTATCCGCGCCCGGTGTCGACATCGTCTCGACCGTGCCCGGCGGCGGCCTGTGCGCCGCCGGCGGGACCAGCTTCGCGGCCCCTCAGGCGGCCGCGGTCGCCGCCCTGCTCGTGGCGCTGCACCCGGACTGGAGCCCCGCGCAGGTCGTCACCCGCATCCAGCAGACGGCCGAGCGCTCCGGCACCGGCCACGACCCGGCCACCGGCTGGGGCGTCGTCGACCCGGTGCGCGCCCTCACCGCCGACGGCACCCCGGGCGAGACACCCACCCCCGACCCGGCGCCCGTGCCGGCCGCCGCCCCCGAACCGGCCCCGCTCGTCCTCGGCGAGACCGCGCGCCGGCGGGAAGTCCGATACGGCACCTACGCCTTGGGCGTCACCGGCGCCCTGCTCGCAGCCCTCGCCGGCATCACCGCAGCCGTACGAGAAGCCCGCCGGCAACGCGCACCACGCACACGCTGAACGGACTTATCCCCGCACCCTGTTGACGTCCGGGATGCCCGGAAGACGGCGGAATGGCTAGAGTGCCGCGGGACTTCACGCCTCCGACGACGGGAGCACGACGCACATGGTGATGCACCTCCAGGTCGACGACGTCAGCAAGCTGAGACTCGCGGGGGAGATCGCCGCCTACCACGCGGAACTGTCCAGCCGGATCAACGCCCTCAACGACGTCGTCGACCGCATCCAGACCGGCTGGCGCGGTGCGGCCGGCCAGGAGTACGACCAGCTGCAACGCGGCGTCAACCAGCACCTCGCCAAGATCAAGGGCAAGCTGGCCGAGCTGGAGCAGGCCGTCCGCATGAGCGTCCGCGGGTTCAGCGCCGAGGAGCAGCAGCGCATCGCCGACATCCGCCGGGTCACCGCGAGCAGCGAGCCCGCTGCCCACCCCGTCGGCAACACCAGCGCCATCCTCCACATGTGACCCGGCAGCCCCACCCGCCTCCGCCACCACCCACCCCACCCCGGAGCCCCCATGCCCCTGGCCGTCAACTACGACACCGTCGCCACCGCCGCGGACGACGTCAGGCGTACCGCCCAGCACCTCACACACGAGCTCGACCGACTGATGGCCCAGGTCAGAGCGGCCGCCGCGGTCTGGGAGGGCGAGGCGAAGACGGCGTACGCGGACGTCCAGCAGACCGTCTCCACCGAGATGGCCGGCATGAACGCCAAGCTCGGCACCATCGCCGGCCTCCTCGACTCCTCCCTCATCGGCTACCAGGACACCGACCGCGGCAACGCCGCCCGCTTCCGCATGCTGTGACGCGGGCGCGCCCGCGCGGCCGGGGCCCCCGCACACGAAAGGCCCGGTACGCGTCCCCGCGCACCGGGCCCTCGCCCAAGAACCGAAGCCTCGGGCACCGAAACCGAGGCCCGCCGGGCGGCACTCGTGCCCCGGACCTCGGCCCCCTCAGGTCAGATCGAACTCCCCGTCCCGCGCCCCCAGCACGAAGGCCGTCCACTCCGCCTCCGTGTAGCGCAGCACCGTGTCCGGATCCAGCGAGGACCGCATCGCCACCGCACCGCCCGGCAGATGCGCGATCTCCACCCGCTCCTCGTGCTCCTCCGTGCCGGGCGCGCTGAGCCACTCGACCCCTGAGATGTCGAGGGCATACAGCTCGTCCTTCTCGCGTGCGTCAGCCATCAGCGGGTGTCCCTTCGGCGGTGCGGAGCGGCCGTAACAGCCTTGTCAGGCATCGTACTTCCCTGCCCACTCCTCGGGCAGCCAACCGAACTGGACCAGCCGGCCGGCCCTCCCGCGCGCCACCAGCACCCCCCGGCCCGGCGGCAGCGGCGCGGCCCGCACCCCGCCGAGCAGCTCCCCCTCGCCCCGGTCACCGGACAGCACCGCCCCCGCCGCGCCCAGCTCCCGCAGCCGCATCAGGAACGGGTCGTACGCCCCGCGCGCGGCCCCCGCACTGCTGCGCGCCACCACGAACCGGACCCCCACGTCCCGGGCGTACGGCAGCAGGTCCGCCAAGCCCGCCGCCGGACTGCCGGAACCCGCCGCGGCCAGCTCGTAGTCGTCGACGAGCACGAACAGCCGCGGACCCGTCCACCAGCTGCGCTCCCGCAGCTGCCGCGGGGTGACCTCCGGACCCGGCGCCCGCTTCCGCATCAGCGCGGCCACCGCCTCCAGGTGCATCTCCAGCTCCGCGCCGGTCGCCGCGTACTCCAGCAGGTGCGACGGCGGGACCGCCTCCAGCAGGGTGCGCCGCGGGTCGCCGACCACGATCCGCGCCTCCTCGGGCCCGTGCCGCTCGGTCAGCTGCTTCGCGACCAGCCGCAGCAGCGCCGTCTTCCCCGACCCGCCCTCACCGAACACCAGGAAGAACGGGTCGGTGTCGAAATCGGCGAACACCGGCTGCAACGCGTCCTCGCCCACACCCAGCGCAATGCCGAGCCCCGGCTCCTCGGACCCCTTGGGCAGCCGGTCCGCGGGCAGCAGGTGCGGCAGCAGTCGCACCTCGGGAGCGCCGGGCCCGGGCCGGGCCCGCCGTACGGACGCCACCAGCGCGGCCGTCGCAGCCGCCAGGTCCGCCGCCCCCGCGCGCCCGTCCGCGCGCGGCACCGCGGCGATGAAGTGCAGTCCCTCCGGCACCTGACCGCGGCCCGGCACCCCCTGCGGTACGGCCGCCGCGACCCGCCGGTCGAAGTCCGAGTCCATCGGATCGCCGAGGCGCAGCTCCAGCCGCCCCGGCACCTGGTCCCGCAGCGCCGGCCGCACCTCCATGTGACGGGACGCGGTCAGCACCACGTGTACGCCGTACCCGAGCCCGCGCGCCGCGAGATCCGCGACCACCGGCTCCAGGTCCTCATGCGCCGCCCGGAACGCCCCCCACCCGTCGACCAGCAGAAACACGTCTCCGAAGCCGTCTCCGAAGCCGTTCCCGAAGCCGTCCCCGAGGCCTCCCGCGACCGTCTCCCCGACGGCGTCTCCGGTGGCGCCGTCCGCCGACGCCGCCCGCCGGCGCCGCAGGTCCGCCATCGACTCGACCCCGTGCGCCCGGAACCACTCCTCGCGCCGCGCCAGCACCCCCGCCACCTCGGCGACCGTACGCCGCACCCGCTCGGGTTCCAGCCGCGAAGCCACCCCGCCGACATGCGGCAGCCCGGCCACCGCGGCCAGCGCCCCGCCCCCGAAGTCGACCCCGTAGAACTGCACGTCACCCGGTGCGTGCGTGAGCGCGAACGCGCACACCAGACTCCGCAGCAGGACGGACTTCCCCGACTGCGGCCCGCCCACCACCAGCAGATGCCCGCCCGCCCCCGAAAAGTCCCGGCACAGCACCTCCCGCCGCTGCTCGAACGGCCGGTCCACCAGTCCCAGCGGCACCACGAGTCCACCCGCGGCCGGCACCTCGGCCAGCAGCCCGTCCAACGACGGCGCCTCACCCAACGGCGGCAGCCACACCGCCCGGGCCCCCGGCCCCTCCCCGGCCAGCCGCCGCACCACCACATCGAGCACGCTCTCGGCCCCCCGGTAGGCCGCACCCGGCGCGGCCGCCGGCTCGGCCGCCTCCTCCGCCCCCCGCGCCTTCTCCCCCTCCGGCCCCGGCACCTCCGGCCCCGGCACCTCCGCAGCCGTGAACAGCACCGCCCGCGGCAGCACACCCGCCCCGCCGGCCCCGCCCGTCGGTTCCGCACCCACGCCTCCCGCCCGGTACGCCCCCGACACGTACGCCGCCGAGAAGCGCACCAACTCCCCGCTCCCGTGCGCCAGATAACCCGACCCCGGCACCGCCGGCAGATGAAAGGCGTCCGGCACCCCGAGGGCCGTCCGGGACTCCGCCGCCGAGAACGTCCGCAGACCGATCCGGTACGACAGGTACGTCTCCAGCCCGCGCAGCCTGCCCTCCTCCAGTCGCTGCGAGGCCAGCAGCAGGTGCACTCCCAGTGACCGGCCGATCCGCCCGATCTGGAGAAAGATGTCGATGAACTCAGGCTTCGCAGCCAGCAGTTCGCTGAACTCGTCGACCACCACGACCAGCGACGGCAGCGGCTCCAGCGGGGCGCCCGCCGCCCGTGCCCGCTCGTGGTCGCGGACGCTGGCGCAATGCCCGGCGGCCCGCAACACCTCCTGCCGGCGCCGGAGTTCGCCGCGCAGCGCGTCCCCCATCCGGTCCACCAGCGTCAGGTCGTCCTCCAGGTTCGTGATGACCGCCGCCACGTGCGGCAGGCCGGCCAGCCCCGCGAAGGTCGCGCCGCCCTTGAAGTCCGCCAGGACGAAGTTCAAGGCCTCCGAACCGTGCGTGACCGCCAGCCCCAGCACCAGCGTGCGCAGCAGCTCCGACTTGCCCGAGCCGGTCGCCCCCACGCACAGGCCGTGCGGCCCCATGCCCTCCTCGGCGGTCTCCTTGAGGTCGAGGAGCACCGCCGCCCCGTCCTCACCGACCCCGATCGGCACCCGCAGCCGGTCACCCGCCGGCCGCGGCCGCCAGGCCTGCGCGACATCCACCCCGGCCGGATCGCCCAGCTCCAGCAGCCCCGCGAAGTCCGCCGCCCCGACCGTCCCGTCCTCCGCACCCGTGCCGCCGGTCCGCAAAGGCGCCAACTGCCGCGCCAGTGCCTCCGCCGCCGCCGGTGACAGCGCGTCGGGCACCCCCTCGTACGCCACCCCGCCCCCGGGCTCCAGCCGCATCACCCCCGCCCCGACCGCCACGGCCAGCCGCCCGGGGCCCACCCCGCCCGCGGTCTCCGCGTCCGCCCGGCACTCCACCACCGTGACGCCCTGCACCCCCTCGCCCGGCCACACCCCCGCCGCCGGCACGCCCCCGCCCGCCTCCACGACCACCACCACATGCGGCCGGTCGGGCACCGCCGGCGCCTCCCGGTCGAACCGCGGCCGCCCCTCCAGCCACGGCGCCAGCAGCCGGTCCACCGCCGCCGGATCCGTGCCGAACAGCCGCCGCGGCCCCGCACCGTCACAGCCGGCCGCCCGCGCGTGCGGCAGCCACTTCACCCAGTCCCAGGCCGCCTCGGCCGCACCCGGCGCCGCCAGGACCGCCACCACCACGTCGTCGGGGGAGTGCAGCACCACCAGCTGCGCCAGCAGCGCCCGCACGGCGCCCCGCGCCGGCTCCGGACCGCCGGACACCGAGACCTTCCGGAACGCCCGCAGCGACACCGCCACCGGCAGCTCCTCCACCTGCGCGTGCGCCGCCAGGAACCGCCGCAGCGCCCCCGCCGCCAGCGGCTCCGTCAACTCCGCCGGCGCCGCCTCCGGCGCCACCACCGGCACGGCCGGCCGCTGCGCACCCAGTCCCACCCGCACCTGCCCGAAGTCCGCATCCCCGGACCGCCGCTCCCACACCCGCGCACCCTCGGTGACCACCGCCCACAACTGCCCGGGATCCGGGTGCAGATGGAGCTGCGCCTCCCGCTGCATCCGTGCCGCAGCCCGCACCCGGCGCCGGGCCCGGCCCAGATGGGCCAGGTAGTCCCGCCGCGCGTCCGCCAGCTGCCCGTCCGTACCCCGCCGGTGGCGCACTGCCTGCGCCACCGCCAGTGCCGCCGTCGCGGCCAGCATCAGGAAGCCCATGACCCGCATGAACGGCTGCGGCGACAGGAAGAAGAACACCGACGACGAGCCCATGCCCAGCATCGGAAGCAACTGCAGCAGCACGCCCTCCCGCTGCCCGCGGGGCAGCTCGGGCGGGGCCTGGAGCCGTACCTCTTCGGAGGGGACTTCGGGCGGCAGCACCCGCGGCGGACGCTTGACGACGACGTGGCTCACGGACACCGCATTCCTGGGCAGCAGAAGGGAACGGCCGGAGCGGCCGCCACCCGGCCCGCCGCATCCCGGCCGCCCGCACCGGATCCCACCGGCCGCCGGCCCCGCGCCCACCCGGGTAGCGTCCCGCCCCCACCCCCAACGCCCCCCGAAGCAAAGGGAAACGCCTCAGGTGAGTACGGCCGCCACCGGCTACTGCCGGATCACCGTCGCCGCGCCCGACCGCCGCGTCGACGTCGCCCTCCCCGAAGACCTCGCCCTCGCCGACCTCTACCCGGAACTCCTCCGCCTCACCGGCACCCCCCGACCCGCCGACACCCCCCGACCCGCCGGGACGACCCGGCCCGCCGCCACGCCCCGGCCCGCCACCGCCCCCGGCCACCACCTCGTCCGCCGCGACGGCCGCGTCCTGGACGCCGACCGGAGCCTCGCCGCCCAGCACGTCCTCGACGGCGAGGTGCTCTGCCTGCGCCCCTTCGCCGAGTCGCTGCCACCGCCCGTCATCGACGACGTCTGCGACGCCCTCGCCGCCGGTGCGGACAGCCGCCGGCTGTGGAACGACGCGCTGCTCCGCACCGCCTGCCTCACGGCCGCCGCCGTCCTCCTCGCCCTGCTCGCCTTCGTCCTCTGGCACGCGGACCCCCGCCACGACATGCACGGCCCGCCCGGCGTCCTCGCCGCCGCCACCGGCCTGCTGCTCACCGCCTGCGCCGGGGTCCGCGCCCGGATCCACCGCGACCCCGGCTGCGCCGCCGCCCTCGGCCTCGCCGCCCTCCCGCACCTGCTGCTCGCCGGCGCCGGGATCCTCCCGCCCGCCCCCGGCGACGGACCCGGCCGCCTCCAGTTCCTCCTCGGCTGCCTCTGCGTCCTCACCGCCGCCGCCGCACTGGCCCCCCTCACCCGCGCAGGGCACCCGCCGTTCACCGCGGCCGCCGTCCTCGCCGCCGCCGGCGCGCTCACCGCCTTCCTCGCCCTCACCACCGGCACCACCGCCACCGGAGCCGCCGCCGTCTGCGCCCCCGCCGCCATCGCCCTGACCGCCTTCCTCCCGGCCCTGGCCGCCCGTGCCGCCCGCCTGCCCCTCGGCCACCTTCCGCACGAGCCCCGGGACCCCGACGCCGGCCACGACCCGCCCGGCGCCCCCGCCGGCCACACCCCGTACGAGCCCCCGGACCGCGGCACGACCGCCCCCCACCCCTACGACCCCGCCCCCGCCGCCCGCGCCCACACCCTCCTGCTTGCCCTCCTCGCCGGTACCTCCGCCACCGCCTTCGCCGCCTGCGCCGTCCTCGGCTGGTCCGGCACACCCCGCGCCCGGGCCCTCGCCCTCGCCACCGCGCTCGCCCTGCTCCTGCGCGCCCGGATCTTCCGCCGCACCGCCCAGGTCGCCTGCCCCCTCCTCGCCGGCCTGGCCGCGCTCGCCGTGCTCCTCGCCGGACTCGCCCTGCACCTGCCGCCCGCCGTCGAAACCGCCCTCGGCCACGGCGACCGCGGCCCGCTGGACCTCCGTACCGTCCTCCTCACCTGCACCGTCGCCCTCGCCGCCGCCCTGCTCACCGCCGCGGCCGTCACCGTCCCCCGCACCGGTCTGTCACCCTGGTGGGGGCGGTTGCTCGACCTCGCCGAGACCGCCCTCCTGCTGTCCCTCGCCCCCCTGGCGCTCGCCGTGGTCGACGCCTACGCCGCCGCCCGCGCGCTCACAGGCTGAGACACGCCGGTCATCACGCCTGGTACGCTGTGTGACGGCCGTCTGTGTGAGCAGCCCCGGACCACGGTCCGCGAGCCTGCGATCCACCACGGACATAGCCCCGCCTCCCGAGTCACGGAAGCTCCCCAGAGATGCAGACCTGGGGCACTCGGAAGGCCCAAAGACGCCACAAGAGGAGTAAGCGTGTCGCTCGACACTGCCACGAAGAAGCAGATCATCGCCGAGTTCGGTACCAAGGAGGGCGACACCGGCTCCCCCGAGGTCCAGGTCGCGATGCTCTCCCGCCGCATCTCGGACCTGACCGAGCACCTCAAGGCCCACAAGCACGACCACCACTCCCGTCGTGGTCTGCTGATCCTGGTCGGCCAGCGCCGCCGCCTGCTGCAGTACCTGGCCAAGAAGGACATCCAGCGCTTCCGTACGCTGGTCGAGCGCCTCGGCATCCGCCGCGGTGCCGCGGGCGCCAAGTAAGACGCTGTGAAGGGAGCGGTTCCCACCTGATGGGGCCGCTCCCTTTGCTGTACGTGCGGGACGTACCGGACGCTTTGTAGTCTGGTACCGCACGCGTGTTTCGCGCGCCGTACAGCCGCACAACAGAAGAGGAGAAGCGAGCTCCCAACGCCGCCGGTCCTCGGTAGTGGCACCCGGAGAGCCCGTCGGGGCCCCGTACCGGGTGCTTCGATCGAAGACCGGTCCGCACGCAAGGAGCGCTTCTCCGAAACCGTCCACCGCCACACGGGCGGCGGACGGAGACGACGAAAATGGAGAAAACGCTAGTGGAGAACGAGACCCACTACGCCGAGGCCGTCATCGACAACGGCACCTTCGGCACCCGCACCATCCGCTTCGAGACGGGCCGCCTCGCCCGTCAGGCCGCCGGCTCCGCCGTCGCCTACCTGGACGACGACACGATGGTGCTCTCTGCCACCTCCGCGTCCAAGAAGCCCAAGGACCAGCTCGACTTCTTCCCCCTCACGGTGGACGTCGAAGAGCGCATGTACGCCGCCGGCAAGATCCCCGGCTCCTTCTTCCGTCGCGAAGGCCGCCCCTCCGAGGACGCGATCCTCACCTGCCGCCTGATCGACCGCCCGCTGCGCCCGTCCTTCAAGAAGGGCCTGCGCAACGAGATCCAGGTCGTCGCCACCGTCATGGCGCTGAACCCGGACCACCTGTACGACGTCGTCGCGATCAACGCCGCGTCCGCGTCCACCCAGCTGGCCGGCCTGCCCTTCTCCGGCCCGATCGGCGGCGTCCGCGTCGCCCTGATCAAGGGCCAGTGGGTCGCGTTCCCGACGCACACCGAGCTCGAGGACGCCGTCTTCGACATGGTCGTCGCGGGCCGCACCCTCGAGGACGGCGACGTCGCGATCATGATGGTCGAGGCCGAGGCCACCGAGAAGACCATCCAGCTGGTCAAGGGCGGCGCCGAGGCGCCGACCGAGGAGGTCGTCGCCGCCGGTCTCGACGCCGCGAAGCCCTTCATCAAGGTCCTCTGCAAGGCCCAGGCCGACCTGGCCGCCAAGGCCGCCAAGCCCGAGGGCGAGTTCCCGGTCTTCCTGGACTACCAGGACGACGTCTACGCGGCCCTCGAAGAGGCCGTCCGCGGCGAGCTCGCGCAGGCGCTGACCATCGCGGGCAAGCAGGACCGCGAGGCCGAGCTGGACCGCGTCAAGGACATCGCCGCCGAGAAGCTCCTCCCGGCCTTCGAAGGCCGTGAGAAGGAGATCTCCGCCGCCTACCGCAGCCTGACCAAGGCCCTGGTGCGCGAGCGCGTCATCAAGGACAAGGTCCGCATCGACGGCCGCGGCATCACGGACATCCGCACCCTGGCCGCCGAGGTCGAGGCCATCCCGCGGGTCCACGGCTCCGCCCTGTTCGAGCGTGGCGAGACCCAGATCCTGGGCGTCACCACCCTCAACATGCTCCGCATGGAGCAGCAGCTGGACACCCTCTCCCCGGTGACCCGCAAGCGCTACATGCACAACTACAACTTCCCGCCGTACTCCGTCGGCGAGACCGGCCGCGTCGGCTCCCCGAAGCGCCGCGAGATCGGCCACGGCGCGCTCGCCGAGCGCGCGATCGTGCCGGTCCTCCCGACCCGCGAGGAGTTCCCCTACGCGATCCGCCAGGTGTCCGAGGCCCTCGGCTCCAACGGCTCGACGTCCATGGGCTCGGTCTGCGCCTCCACCATGTCGCTGCTGAACGCCGGTGTGCCCCTCAAGGCCCCCGTCGCCGGCATCGCCATGGGCCTGATCTCCCAGGAGATCGACGGCCAGACGCACTACGTCGCCCTCACCGACATCCTCGGTGCGGAGGACGCCTTCGGCGACATGGACTTCAAGGTCGCCGGCACCAAGGAGTTCGTGACCGCCCTCCAGCTCGACACCAAGCTGGACGGCATCCCGGCCTCCGTCCTGGCCGCGGCCCTCAAGCAGGCCCGCGACGCCCGCCTCCACATCCTCGACGTGATGATGGAAGCGATCGACACGCCGGACGAGATGTCCCCGAACGCCCCGCGGATCATCACCGTCAAGATCCCCGTGGACAAGATCGGCGAGGTCATCGGCCCCAAGGGCAAGATGATCAACCAGATCCAGGAGGACACCGGCGCCGAGATCACGATCGAGGACGACGGCACCATCTACATCGGTGCCGCCGACGGCCCGGCCGCCGAGGCCGCCCGCGCCACGATCAACGGCATCGCCAACCCGACCATGCCGGAGGTCGGCGAGCGCTACCTGGGCACGGTCGTCAAGACCACCACCTTCGGTGCCTTCGTCTCCCTGCTCCCGGGCAAGGACGGCCTGCTGCACATCTCGCAGATCCGCAAGCTCGCCGGTGGCAAGCGCGTGGAGAACGTCGAGGACGTGCTCGCGGTCGGCACCAAGGTCCAGGTCGAGATCGCCGAGATCGACCAGCGCGGCAAGCTCTCCCTGATCCCCGTGATCGAGGGCGAGGCCGACGCCGACGCCGACGAGAACAAGGACGACTCCGACAAGTGACGTCGCGTAGTTCCCGTGCAACGGCCCGCCCCTCTTCGGAGGGGCGGGCCGTCGCCCGTACCCAAACCCTCCTCAAGGGCCGTGACGGCATCGGCACCGTCCGCCGCACGACCCTGCCGGGCGGACTGCGCATCGTCACCGAGACGCTGCCCTCCGTCCGCTCCGCCACCTTCGGCATCTGGGCACACGTCGGCTCCCGCGACGAGACGCCCACGCTGAACGGCGCCACGCACTACCTGGAGCACCTCCTCTTCAAGGGCACCAAGAAGCGGTCAGCCCTCGACATCTCCGCCGCGATCGACGCGGTCGGCGGCGAGATGAACGCCTTCACGGCGAAGGAGTACACCTGCTACTACGCCCGGGTGCTCGACACCGACCTGCCGCTGGCCATCGACGTGGTCTGCGACATGCTCACCGGCTCGCTGATCCTCGAATCCGACGTCGACGCCGAACGCGGCGTCATCCTCGAAGAGATCGCGATGACCGAGGACGACCCGGGCGACATGGTCCACGACCTGTTCGCCCACACCATGCTCGGTGACACCCCGCTCGGCCGCCCGGTCCTCGGCTCCGTCGAAACGATCAACGCGCTCAGCCGCGACCAGATCGCCCGCTTCTACAAGAAGCACTACGACCCCACCCACCTGGTCGTCGCCGCCGCCGGCAACGTCGACCACGCCAAGGTGGTCCGCCAGGTCCGCGCCGCCTTCGAGAAGGCCGGCGCCCTCGGCCGCACCGACGCCGTCCCCGCCCCGCCCCGCGGCGGCAGCCGCACCCTGCGCACCGCCGGCCGCGTCGAACTGCTCTCCCGCAAGACCGAGCAGGCCCACGTGGTCCTCGGCATGCCGGGCCTGGCCCGCACCGACGAGCGCCGCTGGGCCCTCGGCGTGCTCAGCACCGCCCTCGGCGGCGGCATGTCCTCGCGCCTCTTCCAGGAGGTCCGCGAGAAGCGCGGCCTGGCCTACAGCGTGTACTCGTACACCTCCGGCTTCGCCGACTGCGGCCTCTTCGGCGTGTACGCGGGCTGCCGGCCCAGCCAGGTCCACGACGTCCTCAAGATCTGCCGCGACGAACTCGACAAGGTCGCCGCGGAAGGCCTGACCGACGAAGAGATCAACCGGGCCATCGGCCAGCTCTCCGGATCGACCGTCCTCGGTCTGGAGGACACCGGCGCCCTGATGAACCGCATCGGCAAGAGCGAGCTCTGCTGGGGCACCCAGATGTCCGTCGACGACATGCTGACCAGCATCGCCGCGGTGACCCCGGACGACGTCCGGGCCGTCGCGCAGGACGTACTGGCCCAGCGCCCGTCGCTCGCGGCCATCGGCCCCCTCAAGGAGAAGCAGGCCGCCCGGCTCGACGAAGCCGTCGCCTGATGTCCGTACGTACGTAAGGAAGCGAAGACATGAGCAAGCTGCGCGTGGCCGTCCTCGGAGCCCAGGGCCGGATCGGCTCCGAGGCCGTACGGGCCGTCGAGGCCGCCGAGGACATGGAACTGGTCGCGGCACTCGGCCGCGGCGACAAGCTGGAGACGCTGGTCGAGACCGGCGCCCAGGTCGCGGTCGAGCTGACCACGCCCGCCTCCGTGATGGGCAACCTCGACTTCTGCGTCCGCCACGGCATCCACGCCGTCGTCGGGACCACCGGCTGGACCGAGGACCGCCTCGCGCAGCTCACCGCCTGGCTCTCCAACTCCCCGGAGACCGGCGTGCTCATCGCCCCGAACTTCTCCATCGGGGCCGTCCTCACCATGAAGTTCGCGGCCCAGGCCGCCCGCTACTTCGAATCGGTCGAGGTCGTCGAGCTGCACCACCCCAACAAGGTGGACGCCCCCTCCGGCACCGCCACCCGCACCGCCCAGCTCATCGCCGAGGCACGGACGAAGGCAGGCTGCGCCCCGCAGCCCGACGCCACGGCCACCGCCCTCGACGGAGCCCGCGGCGCCAACGTGGACGGCGTCCCGGTGCACGCGATCCGCCTGCGCGGCCTGCTGGCCCACCAGGAGGTGCTGCTCGGCGGCGAGGGCGAGACGCTGACCATCCGCCACGACTCCCTGCACCACAGCAGCTTCATGCCGGGCATCCTGCTCGGCGCCCGCCGCGTGGTGCAGACCCCGGGCCTCACCTTCGGCCTGGAACACTTCCTCGACCTCGGCTGACGGCAGGCACCACCCCATGCGCGCGAAGATCACGTACTTCCTCACGGCCGCCGTCCTGGCCGTCTACTTCGTCCTGGCCGGCAGCCGCGGCCTGATGCTGATCCAGCAGGGCACCTGGCTCACCGTCACCTTCGGTGCGGCCGTGCTGATCCTGCCGGTCGTCGGCATCTGGTTCCTCTGGCAGAACACCCGGTTCGTCACCCGGGCCAACCGGCTCGCCGGCGAACTGGAGGCCGAGGGCGGCCTGCCCGAGGACGAACTCGCCCGCGACGAGTACGGCCGCATCGTCCGCGACTCCGCGGACGAGGTCTTCGCGCGCCGCAAGGCCGAAACCGAGGACGCCCCGAACGACTGGCGCACCTGGTTCCGGCTCGCGGTCGCCTACCACGACGCCCGCGACACCCCGCGGGCCCGCAAGGCGATGCAGCGCGCCATCGCCCTGCACGCACACGCGAACCGGCCCGCGCAGGGCTGACCTGCGCGGGCCGGTCGGCTCGCCTGCTCCGGGATCCGTCCCGGACGTCCCTCAGCCGGCCTGCGGCACCGGCACCGCGCGGTACTCGTCCGCCCACGCCGCCACCAGGTCCGCGGCCCGCTCGAAGGCCTCCGTACGGGACAGGAAGTCCGCGTTGTGGTCGGTGAGCAGCAGCACCGGCTGCTGCGCGGCGCGCGGCTTCACCGTCAGCGCCTGGCCCTGCACCGTCCGGGGCAGCCCCAGCCAGCGCACCGGCTGCTGACTGGTGCGCACCTCGTCCACATCGGACCAGGCGTACGTACGGGTGCTCAGCAGCGCCACGCGGCGCAGGCCCTGGGGGCTCACCCAGGTGCCCATGCGCAGCATCCGCAGCGCCAGGGCGATCACCAGCCCGGCCGCCGCCAGGCAGACCAGCGCACCCACGAACTCGCCCGTGAAGGCGATGATCATGGTGGCCAGCAGCATGAACGAGGCCAGGAGCAGCAGCAGGGCGCCGGCGGCGACCCGCCAGGGGCCTGGGCGGTACGGACGGCGCCACCGTCCGTGGTCGTCGTAGGGCAGAGCGGAGTCGTCATCTTGCGCGTCGAATGCGCTGTCCGCCGTCAGGAAGGGCAGGGGCACGGCTGATCCTCACTCACATGCACATTCGTTCTCTTCTGTGCCAGGTGAGGCTATCCAGCCCGGTCCCGGCCTACCACCCCCGGGGGCCCGGACGGCTCAGCGGCCGTCCGTGGCTTCGGACTGCTGTGCCTTCCCGGCCGCCTGATGGGGCTGCAGGGCCGGCATGCCGAACAGCAGGGCGCCGACCAGGCCGGCCACCACGGTGAGACCGACCAGACTACGGGCGGCCATCTGAGTCCGGCTCAGACTCTCCCGCGGCGGAGGAGTGACGTTGCTGCGGAACCGTTCGGCTTCGGCGACGAAGGCGAACGGGACGGGCTCACTCCGGCGGAACATGGGGGGCGCCTCCTCGGGCTGATCCGGACGTCGGGTGCATCACGTTGCTGCTACTTGATCAGACGTACGAAAGGCCCAATCCGTGCCGGATTCCGGCAGATTGTCGAAACTTGCTGATTGTGCGTCGGGCAGAGCCACCCCACCTGCCCCGTAGAGTTGGCGCGGCCTGCCCGATGTGACCTGGAAGGACCTCGTGAGCGAGACACCCGAGCTGAAGATCGACCTGCGCAGCGACGTGACCGTCGAGCTGGTGAAGCACGCCGCGGCCGACAGCGACGTGCTGTGGGCGGCGCGCGTGTCGACGGCCGGCGAGCAGTCCCTGGACGAGCTCCAGAAGGACCCGGAGCGCTCCAGGGGACTCATCAACTACCTGATGCGGGACCGCCACGGCAGCCCCTTCGAGCACAACTCGATGACCTTCTTCATCAGTGCCCCCATCTTCGTGTTCCGCGAGTTCATGCGGCACCGCGTGGGCTGGTCGTACAACGAGGAGTCGGGCCGCTACCGCGAGCTGCAGCCGGTGTTCTACGTGCCGGACGCCGAGCGCAAGCTCGTGCAGGAGGGCCGCCCGGGCAAGTACGTGTTCGTCGAGGGCACGCAGGCCCAGCAGGAGCTGGTCGGCCGCGCCATGGAGGACTCGTACCGCCAGGCGTACGCGACGTACCAGGAGATGCTCGCGGCCGGTGTGGCCCGCGAAGTGGCCCGCGCCGTCCTGCCGGTGGGGCTGTTCTCGTCGATGTACGCGACCTGCAACGCCCGCTCGCTGATGCACTTCCTCGGCTTGCGCACCCAGCACGAGCTGGCCGCCGTCCCGTCGTTCCCGCAGCGGGAGATCGAGATGGTCGGCGAGAAGATGGAGCAGCACTGGGCGCAGCTGATGCCGCTGACGTACGCGGCGTTCAACGCCAACGGACGCGTCGCTCCGTAATGCGGACACATGTTCGAAGACATCAGCCGAAGTGTCCGTATTGCGACGTTTCGTGAAGTTCATCTAGGCTGATCAAACGGACCCGGCACTGCTTGAACCCCCGAGCAGGCAGTGCCGGGCTCCAACAGCGTCTTCACATCCCCCGAGGGGACACCGCGAGCAGAGCAGCGAGTAGCGTGTTACCCATGGCTCCGATCTCCACTCCGCAGACCCCCTTCGGGCGGGTCCTCACCGCCATGATCACGCCCTTCACGGCGGACGGCGCACTCGACCTCGACGGCGCGCAGCGACTGGCTGCCCACCTGGTGGACGCAGGCAACGACGGCCTGATCGTCAACGGCACCACCGGCGAGTCCCCCACCACCAGCGACGCGGAGAAAAGCGACCTCGTACGAGCCGTGCTCGAGGCGGTCGGCGACCGCGCCCACGTGGTCGCCGGCATCGGCACCAACGACACCGCGCACACCCTGGAGCTCGCCCGCGAGGCCGAGCGCGCCGGCGCGCACGGCCTGCTCGCGGTGACCCCGTACTACAGCAAGCCCCCGCAGGAGGCGCTGTACCACCACTTCACGGCGATCGCCGACGCCACCGGCCTGCCGGTCATGCTCTACGACATCCCCGGCCGCACCGGCGTCCCGATCGAGACCGAGACCATGGTCCGGCTCGCCGAGCACCCCCGCATCGTCGCCAACAAGGACGCCAAGGGCGACCTCGGCCGCGCCGGCTGGGCCATCGCGCGCAGCGGCCTGGCCTGGTACTCCGGCGACGACATGCTCAACCTGCCGCTGCTCTCCGTGGGCGCCGTGGGCTTCGTCTCCGTCGTCGGCCACGTGGTCGCCCCGGACCTGCGCGCGATGCTGGACGCCTACCTCAACGGCGACGTGCAGAAGGCCACCGAGATCCACCAGAAGCTGCTGCCCGTCTTCACCGGCATGTTCCGCACCCAGGGCGTCATGACCACGAAGGCCGCCCTGAACCTCCAGGGCCTGCCCGCCGGCCCGCTGCGGATGCCCCTCATCGGCCTGTCCGACGAGGAAACCGCTCAGCTCAAGATCGATCTCGCCGCCGGCGGGGTACAGCTCTGACAACAGACTTCACAACTGAATAGCCCCACAACTGAAGAGATCCACCCAAGACAACAGCAAGTGCACGAATGTCATGCGCGCCACGTGCCTCCTGAGGTACGTGGCGCGTGTGGTGAGGAGAGTCTTTTGAGCCATCCGCATCCGGAACTCGGCCCGCCGCCGAAGCTGCCCAAGGGCGGCCTGCGCGTCACCCCGCTCGGTGGTCTGGGCGAAATCGGCCGGAACATGACCGTCTTCGAGTTCGACGGCCGCCTTCTGATCGTCGACTGCGGCGTCCTCTTCCCCGAAGAGGAGCAGCCGGGCATCGACCTGATCCTGCCGGACTTCTCGTCCATCAGGGACCGGCTCGACGACATCGAGGGCATCGTGCTCACGCACGGCCACGAGGACCACATCGGCGCCGTCCCCTACCTCCTCCGGGAGAAGCCGGACATCCCGCTGATCGGTTCCAAGCTGACCCTCGCGCTGATCGAGGCGAAGCTCCAGGAGCACCGCATCCGCCCCTACACCCTTGAGGTGAAGGAGGGCGAGCGCGAGAACCTCGGCCCCTTCGACTGCGAGTTCATCGCGGTCAACCACTCCATCCCGGACGCCCTGGCCGTCGCCATCCGCACCCCAGCGGGCCTGGTGGTCGCCACCGGCGACTTCAAGATGGACCAGCTCCCGATGGACAACCGCCTCACGGACCTGCACGCCTTCGCGCGTCTGAGCGAAGAGGGCATCGACCTCCTCCTCTCGGACTCCACGAACGCCGAGGTCCCGGGCTTCGTCCCGCCGGAGCGCGACATCTCCAACGTCATCCGCGGGGTCTTCGCGGGTGCCCAGAAGCGGATCATCGTGGCCAGCTTCGCCAGCCACGTGCACCGCATCCAGCAGGTGCTCGACGCCGCCCACGAGTACGGCCGCCGGGTCGCCTTCGTCGGCCGCTCGATGGTCCGCAACATGGGCATCGCCCGCGACCTGGGCTACCTGCGGGTCCCCGCCGGCCTCATCGTCGACGTGAAGACCCTCGACGACCTGCCGGACGACGAGGTCGTGCTGGTCTGTACGGGTTCCCAGGGCGAGCCGATGGCCGCGCTGTCCCGTATGGCCAACCGCGACCACCAGATCCGGATCGTCCCCGGCGACACCGTGATCCTGGCGTCGTCCCTGATCCCGGGCAACGAGAACGCGGTCTACCGCGTGATCAACGGCCTCACCCGCTGGGGCGCCAACGTCGTGCACAAGGGCAACGCCAAGGTGCACGTCTCGGGCCACGCCTCGGCCGGCGAGCTGCTGTACTTCTACAACATCTGCAAGCCGCGCAACCTGATGCCGGTCCATGGCGAATGGCGTCACCTGCGCGCCAACGCCGAGCTCGGCGTGATGACGGGCGTCCCCGCGGACCGCATCGTGATCGCCGAGGACGGCGTGGTCGTCGACCTGGTCGACGGCAAGGCCCGCATCACCGGCAAGGTCCAGGCCGGCTACGTGTACGTCGACGGCCTCTCGGTCGGCGACGTCACGGAGGTGGCCCTGAAGGACCGACGCATCCTCGGCGACGAGGGCATCATCTCGGTCTTCGTCGTGGTGGACAGCACCACCGGCAAGGTCGTCGGTGGCCCGAACATCAACGCCCGGGGCTCCGGCATCGAGGACTCCGCGTTCGCCGCGGTCGTCCCGAAGATCGAGGAGGCCATCGCGAAGGCCGCCGCGGACGGTGTGGCCGAGCCGCACCAGCTGCAGCAGCTGATCCGCCGCACCCTGGGCAAGTGGGTCTCGGACGGCTACCGCCGCCGCCCGATGATCCTCCCGGTCGTGGTCGAGGTCTGACCACCCGTACAGCCCGCACCGGAGCGGGGCAACCGGATTTGCATCCGGGGGCCCCGCTCCAGTACGTTTACGTCTCCGCCTCGGAGGGAACCGAGCACACCCGTGTGCCCGGACGGACCCGAGGGCGGGTGGTCAATCGGACCGGGGAAACCTGATAAAGTCCGATCCACCCGAAAGGGAAAGGCCCTCCAAACGGCCATCGAATTCGAAACCGAGTCGGAAACGACACGGAAAAGGGTCTGGTAAGGTTGGAACCGCCGGAAGGGAAAGCGCGAAAGCGCCGGAA
>NZ_JAJAUZ010000009.1 GCF_020532645.1 Streptomyces bambusae | reverse complement strand
GGACCTGCCGCCCGCCCCCGCCCCCCGGCTCTGTCGACTCCCGACCCCCTACCGCAGTACCGCCGCCAGTACGTCCGTGCCCAGGCTCGTCAGCGCCGGGAGGTTCAGGCTGTAGCGGATGTAGCGGCCGTCGCGGCGGGTGGTGAGGAGGTTGGCTCGGCGGAGGTGGGTGAGGTGGCGGGAGACTTCGGGGGGTGTGAGGGACCAGGCGTGGGCGAGTTCGCCGTTGGTGTGGGGGCCGCGTGCCAGGGTGCGGAGGAGGCGCAGGCGGGTCGGGTGCGCCAGGGCTTCGAGGCGGAGGGTGACCGTTTCCAGAGAGACGGGTTCCGCGGGGTGCGGCTCGGCGACCGGGTACTGGACCACCGGGTGCCAGCCCGGCGCGTGCACGATCGCCAGGTGCGGGCGGCCGAAGACGCTCGGGATGAAGGTGACGCCGGTGCCGGCGGCGGTCGTCGCCTTGTCGAGCAGTTTGTCGACGAGGATGCAGTCGCCGTCCGGCGCCAGGGCGACCGCGCCGGACACCGCGGCCAGGACCGGCCCGAGGCCCTTGCGGGTCAGCAGGTCGTTCTTCACGCGCAGGTCGGTGGCGAGCGGAACAGCGGAGTCCGCCCAGGCCGTGTCGAAGAACGCCGGGCCGCACGCCTCCAACGTCTCGCGTACCCGGGCCCGTACCGCCGACGGGTCCGCGAGGAGCCGTTCCGCAAAGGCCTCCTGGCGGGGGCCGCGGGCCTGGGCCAGCTCCAGGGCCAGCTCGCGGGCGGTGGGGTCGGTGAGCGGGGACGGGGAGGTGAAGTGGATCCGGTTGCCGCAGGTGGTGACGAGGGCGGCGGACACGTACGTCTCGTCGTCGATGCGGTCCACGTCGTCCAGCTCCTCCGCGAGCGTCGGACGCGGCCGGGCTGGCAGCAGGAAGTCGGCCTGCGACGCCCGCCAGAGGAACTCCGCCTCCCGCAGCCGTTCGGCCAGGTCCGGCCGCAGCCCGGCCCATACGTCGGCGGCCCACGCGGCGACCTGCGGATGGTGCTCCGGTTCGGCGAGCACGTGCAGCATTGCGGTCAGCTCGGCGAGGGGGGAGGCGGCGAACCGCAGCCGTTCGGGCGGCATGCCGGTGATGTCGATCCGCAACGTCATCTGATCATCATCGCGGTTGGCGCGGACGCTGCTGCCGACGTTTGACGTTCTGCGTCAAGCGACGTGCCGGGCGGGGTGGCCGTACGCACCGTTCACGGCATGCCAGTTGTCGCGAACACCGCACCCAGGATCCGGCCCTGCGCCCTCGTCCGGGCCTCCGGAGGCCCCCGTTACGCCGTCGCCCTCGTCGTCGACGCGCTCGGCACCGGTCTGCTGCGGCCCTTCCTCCTCTTGTACGGCGTGACGGTTCTGCAGTTGTCCGCGCCGGCCACCGGCATTGCGATGACTGCCGGGATCGTCGTCGGACTGCTGTGCATGCCGGCGGTCGGGCGCTGGCTGGACCGCGGTGCGCGCAGCACGGTCGTGGCGGCGTCGATGCTGGTACGGGTGCTGGGCGTGGCGGTGTTGCTGGCCACGCCGGTGGGGCGGGTCTGGCCGTTCGCGGCCGCGGCGCTGTTCCTCGGCATTGGGAACCAGGCCTGGCCGGCCGCGCACGCCGCGGTCGTCGCCACGCTCGTCCACGGGCGGGAACGGGACACCGCGCTCGCGGCGGGACGGGCGTTGCGCAATGCCGGGATGGGGGCGGGGGCGCTGCTCGCGATGGCCTGCCTGGCCGGGGGTACGGGGGCGCTGCGGGTGCTGGCGGGGGTGACGGGGATCGCGTACCTGGTGGCGGCGGGGCTGGCGTGGTCGGTGCGGGTGCGGGTGGTTCCCGGCGGCGGGTCCGGGTCCGGAGCCGTGGCCGCCGCCGGGGGAGGGGGCGGGGGCGGGGACGACGGGCGGCCCGTGCCGCGGATGCGGAGGCTGCTCGCCGCGAACGTGGTCTACGTGTTCTGCCTCAACGTGCCCGAGATCGCACTGCCGTTGGTCCTGGTCACGCAGCTCGGCGCATCGCCGGTGTGGTCGGCGGCGATCTTCGTCGCCAACACGGTGCTGGTCGTGACCCTCCAGGTCCCCGTCACCGTCCTGATGTCCCGCTACGGCCGGCGCACCGCGCTGGGCATCGCCGGGATCGTGCTCGCCGGGTCGTACGTCGGGTTCCTCGCGGCCGCGTCCCTCGGGAACGGGTGGGCCGCCCCCGCCATCGCCGCCGTCTCCGTCGTCTGCACCCTCGGCGAGATCATCTACGCGGGCAGCGCGACCGCCCTGGTCACGGTCCTCGCCCCACCCCACGCCCTCGGCCGCACCCTGGCCCGCTTCGAACTCTCCACCGGCTTCGGCCTCGCGGTCTCCCCGGCGGTCATCACGGCCCTGGCACCGTACGGACCGCTGGCGCTCTGGGGGAGCCTGGCGGGGGCGACGGCGGTGGCGGTGGCGGGGGTGCGGGGAGAGGGGGAGCGGGCGGGGTGAACGAAAGGGGTGCAGGGGCTCGGCCCTGGCCGTCAATCGTCCTCTGCGCGTTGGCGCAGGGCTTTGGCCCGCTCGATGCAGGTGATGGTGCCGGGGTGCTCGGGGCCCAGGACACGGAGGTAGTCGGCCTTGGCTCGGTCCATGAGGACGAGGGCCTCCTCGCGTCGGTGGAGCCGGGCGTAGGTGGTGGCGAGGAAGCGTCGGGCGAGGAGGGTGTCGGGGTGGTCGGTGCCGAGTGTGCGTTCGCGGTCGGCAAGCACGGACTCCTTGAGCGCGAGGGCTTCGTCGTGCCGGTCGAGCAAGCCGTAGGCGTTGGCGAGGTTGGCGCGGGCGAGGAGGGTGTCGGGGTGGTCGGTGCCGAGGATGCGTTCGCGATCGGCGAGTACCGACTCCTCCAGTGCGAGGGCTTCGTCGTGTCGGTCGAGGTCGTGGTAGGTGGTGGCGAGGTTGGCGCGAGTGATCAGGGTGTCGGGGTGGTCGGTGCCGAGGATGCGTTCGCGGTCGGCGAGTACCGATTCCTCCAGAGTGCGCGCCTCCTCGTACCGGTCGAGCAGGCTGTAGGTGGCAGCGAGGTTGGCACGGGCGCGCAGCGTCTCGATGTGGGTGCCGCCGAGGATGCGTTCGCGGTCGGCGAGTACTGATTCCTCCAGCCCGAGGGCTTCCTCGTATCGGCCGAGGTCGTGGTAGGTGGTGGCGAGGTTGGCGCGGGCGACGAGAGTGTCGGGATGATCGATTCCGAGCCTGCGCTCGAAGTCGGCGAGCACCGTCTTTTCGAGAGCGAGTGCTTCCCGGTAGTGGCCCAGGTTGCTGTGGGCGGCGGCAAGGAGCGCGCTGAGTTTGAGGGCTTCGGGGTGGTTGGCCCCGAACAGCTCTGATATCTGATCCAGCATGGCCTGCCAGTGGTCGTGCGCAGCCCCGTACAGGCCGGACACCGTCAGGTTGTGCCCGGCGAGGTACAAGATGCTGTGCGGGCCGTCGCTCCAGAGGTGCCCGTCCGCATGCAGGCGCAACGCGTCGGTGTTGGTGCGGAGGGTTGCCGCGAGTTCGCGGTGGTGTTCGTCTACCCAGGGCCAGACGTCGACCAGCGCATCTGCCGTCGCCCTGGCGATGCGCGCCGTGCGAGCCGGCAGGGTCGTTTCGCGTACCGCCCTGGCCGTGAGGGCATGGATGCGGATCTGGCGGTGGTCGCTGCGGGAGTCGTACGTGATCAAGTGGTAGCGATGGAGGACCTGGAGGGCCGACTGGATCTCGGAGGGGTTCGGTTCGGGCGGGGCCGGGGGAGGGGGTTGAGGCCTCCGGCGGAGTCGCTTCCACCATGTGGGGCGTGCCGTCGGCTCGGGTTCCTGCGGTGCCCGGAGCACCCCCCGCAGCGCCGCCGTTTCCCAGATCTCCGCCGGATGTCCCGCCGGGTCCAGGAGGGCCACGATCTGGAGGATGCGTTCCGGCAGGTCGGGGGGACCCGGAGTGGCGGCGTTGGCGGCGGTGAGGGAGAGGAGGAGGGTGGCTGCGACGCTGCGGCCGTACTGTTCCGTGTCGGCCCAGCCGGGCAGGAGTTGGTCCAGGCGCTGGCGGCTGTCTTCGAGGCGGGCGAGGTACGCGCCTGCCGTGAGGCCCTCGTTGACGAGGTAGGCCGCGGCGTGGCCGAGGGCGAGCGGGAGGCGGCCGAGGGCTTCGGCGAGGTCGGCGGCGCGGTCTTCGAGGAGGTGGGCGGCGGCTTCGCCGGCCAGCCGGGCCTTCAGGTACGCGACGGCTTCCTCGGGCGTGTACAGGCCGATGTCGATGCGGGTCCGGTTGCCGCCGGTCATCCGGGCGTCGCCCAGCCGACTCGTCGCCAGCACCCAGCCGGCGGGCCCGGCCGGCCACCACGGGCCGACCGCCACGGGGTCGGTGATGTCGTCGAGGACGACCAGCCAGGACCGGGCCGTCGAGGCCGTCCAGTTGAGGAACGCGCGGGCGTCCGTCTCGACGTCGCTGCCGTCGGCCCCCGCGGCGCCGACCAGGCGGGCGGCCTCCGCGTACAGGATGACGATCTGCTGGACCTCGGTGGCCGGGACCCACAGCACCAGGTCGGTGCCGAGCAGCCCTGCTTCGTGCGCGTACGCGGCGGCGAGCTGGGACTTTCCGACGCCCCCGCCGCCGGACAGGACCTGCGTCAGGACCGGGGATCCGCCCGCGTGCCGGGCCTCGTCGATCGCGGCGCGCAGGTGCGGGCGGGGCTGGAACGCGGTCGCGAGCAGGGGGACGGAGCCGATCCGCAAGGGCCATGCGACCGGGGTCCGCGCGGTCGGGTAGTAGTGGTTGTGGTGCTTGTCGCCCGCGACCACGTCGCCGTCGACGTGCACGTCGTTCCGGTCGCCGCTGACGCCGAGGCCGAGCCCGTCGCCGGCCGCCATGCCGCGCGCCCCCGGCGTCCTGTCCGGCCCCACGCCCCCGCCGCCCGCGCCGCGGCCACTTCGTCTGCCGGTCACGGGCGCCCGCCCCCGCTCCCTGCGACGCTCCTGCCGCCCGCCATGGCCAACCCCCATTCGCCGAGCGCCAAGGTACCGGGCGTGGCAGGCCCGTGCCCGGTGTTCGTTGTGGAAGGGTCCGTTCCAGCAAAGTGGCGGTGGCGAGCGGCGAGTGCTGGGGTGATGCGATGTCCCACGGGGACGCGGCGGCGTACGGTGCGTGGTTCTACGAGAGTCAGCAGGACGGTTCGGCGCGGTCTGCCGGGCGGGTGCTGCCGCTCGTGTTCGATCTGGTGCGGCCTGCCGACGTGGTCGACCTGGGCTGCGGAACCGGTTCCTGGCTGCGGACTGCCCGGGAGCTGGGCGCGGAGAAGATCCTGGGGGTCGACGGGGAGTGGGTCGACGAGGAGGCCCTGCGCATTCCGGCCGAGTGCTTCCTGCGCCACGACCTCGGACGGCCGCTGCGGCTGGACGGCGGACGGTTCGGGCTGGCGATGTGCGTGGAGGTCGCCGAGCACCTGGATCCGGGCCGGGCCGAGTCGCTGGTGGCCGACCTCTGCGCGCTGTCGGAAGTGGTGCTCTTCTCCGCGGCCGTCCCCGGCCAGACCGGCAGCGACCACCGCAACGAGCAGTGGCCGAACTACTGGCGCGACCACTTCGCCCGCTGGGGCTACGAACTCGTCGACTGCCTGCGCACCCGCCTGTGGGACGATCCGGAGATCGAACCCTGGTACGCGCAGAACGCGTTCCTGTACGTGAGCGCCGACCGGCTCGCGCACGACGAGAGGCTCCGTACGGCCGCCGCCGAGACGGGACGCATGCCGCTGTGCGTGGTGCACCCCGGCCTGCTGGCCCTCTTCTCGAAGCCCTTCGCACCGGCCGTACCGGCGCCGCCCGTACGGCGCCCGGCGCCGCTGCGCTTCGTCGCGCCGGGACGGTAGGGGCGGCGGGGCCGGTGGCCGCGGCTCAGACGCCGGCCGGTTCGGCGAGGTGCCGGAGAGCGAGGCCGCGGTTGCGGAGCGTCTGCTCCCGGTAGGGGGCGGGCAGGTCGGGGAGGGCGAGGAGCCGGTCGCAGGCCGCGAGCGAAGCGGTCATCTCGCCCACCCAGTAGGCGGTGATGGAGTACTCGAACAGCAGCCCCCACCGGTAGACCCAGGGTTGGGTGAACAGGACGTCGTCGGGAGCGTCCCGGTCCAGACAGGACCGTACGAGGGCGTGGGCCGTGTGGTGGTGGCCGCGGAGCCGTAGGCGGGCGACCAGTTCGTAGCAGGCTTCGAGGCGCTGGGGCCGGGACTCCCAGGCACGGATGAGCGCGTCCATGGCGGCCGGCCAGTCGGCGGGGTTTCCGCTGTCGCCGTGGAGCGTCCCGACCTGGAGCAGGGACTGGTAGACCTCCTCCGGCCAGCCGCCCATGCCCGCGCGCTGCTCGTACAGCCGGATGGCCGCGGCCCGGTCGCCTATGTCGCGCATGGTCTGGGCCAGGTAGAAGACGGTCCGGGCATTGGACGGGTCGCGTTCCAGCTCGGCGCGCAGCAGCCGGGCGTCCCGTTCGAACTTGTCGTGCTTCGAGCCGCCGTCGCCGTGGTCCTCGATGACGAGCGCGTCGAGGAGGGCCACGCTCTCGGACCGGTCGCAGGTGAGGTACTCGTGGGTGACGCCCTCGTACCGCCAGGGGAGACTGCCGTTGACCAGGCGCTTGATGCGGTACTCGGTGTCGCCTTCGTGGCGGAGCATGTACGCGTCGGCCCGCAGCGGTGGCAGCGGGGCGTCCTGGCGGAGCACGAGGTCCGCGTCGAGGAGGAGCAGGTAGTCGGCCTTGCCCCGGGCCCGGGCGATGTTGAGGCTCCGGTTGTGCCCGAAGTCGACCCAGGGGTCCTCGTGGAGCTCGCCGGGGATGCCGTCGAGCGCGGTGCGGATCAGGTGCCGGGTCGCGTCGGTGGAACCGGTGTCGGAGATGACCCAGGTGTCGATGTGGTCCCGTGCGGAGGCGAGACAGCGTTCGATGACGGCGGACTCGTTCTTCACGATCATGCAGAGGCAGACGGTCGGCTTCACGGACGGACCTTACGGACCGCGGCGTGCCGGTGAGCCCAGCGCGGCGGGTGTCGGCCGCGCGGGCGGGTTCCGGCGCACCCGTTCGGGCTCCCGCTCTGGTCCGAACCGACTACCGGCGGGCGCGGCGGCACCGGCCGTCCGGCCGGTGTCCGCACGATGTCCGCGAACGCCGGGCAGGTCCGGTGATCACCCGATCCGATGATCCGAAGGAGCTGCGCATGCGTCCTCAGGACAGACCCCCGTCCAGGCTTGGACCCCTGCCCAGGCGGGCCGGTGCCCTGACCGGCGGCACGTTCGCCTCGCTCGCCCTCGTCCTGGCGGGCTTCGCTTCCCCGGCGCTGGCGACACCGGCGAACGCCCGGCCCAGGGCCGCCGAGACCGCAGCCGCGAGCGTTGCGGGCGGGGGTGGTGGCGGCGGTGGTGGCGGTGAGTGCTCCACGCCCCACCGGCCGTCGCAGAACCGGGCTGGTCTCGCGGGGGAGTCCGCGAAGCCGGAGCCGTGCCGGGGGCCGCAGGGGCCCCGCGGACCGAAGGGCGAACCCGGTCCTCCGGGGCCGAAGGGGAAGCCGGGGCCTCCCGGACCTCCGGGACCGGCTGGGCCGACTGGTGCTACCGGTGCGACGGGCGCGACGGGTGCTACCGGCGCGACGGGTGCGACGGGTGCCACCGGCGCGACCGGTGCCACGGGCGCGACAGGCCCCACGGGCCCAACCGGACCCACGGGTGCTACCGGCGCGACGGGTGCCACGGGTGCTACCGGAGCTACGGGTGCTACCGGCGCGACCGGTGCCACGGGTGCGACAGGCCCCACGGGCCCAACCGGACCCACGGGTGCTACCGGCGCGACGGGTGCCACGGGTGCCACGGGCGCGACCGGTGCCACGGGCGCCACGGGTGCGACGGGTGCCACGGGTGCTACAGGTGCGACGGGCGCGACAGGCGCTACCGGTGCCACGGGCGCGACCGGCGCGACCGGTGCCACCGGTGCCACCGGCCCCTGTATCGACATCGACAGCTACTCCCCCTCCAACACCGAGTCGTTCAGTGCCGCCGTCCGGAACGGAATCGTTTCGGCAGGGCGTGCGGACAGCCCGGGTGAAGCGGTGGACTGGAAGGACCTCTCGACCATCACCGGTTACCCCAGCAGTGCTGCCGCGGGTACGCCCTGCAGCGTCTCGATCGAAGCCCAGGGCAATGACGCGTACGTCAAGACGATCACCACCACCGGCCAGGTCTACCAGTTGCAGGTGGATGTCACAGGGATGGACTTTGACCCCGACATCATGACGGGCTGGGTGCTCCAGACCCCGGGCCCCGCCCCGGGCCCCGCCCTGCGCCACGGCCGAGCCGTCCCCGAAGGGGCCCCGCCGTTCAGCTGACGGCGCCCCGTGCCGTCGCGACCAGCAGGGTCAGTACGACGGCCGTGGCGCGGCCGTGCCGCTTGCCGCGGAGGAGGGTGTCGGCGGCGGCGCCCGCGAGGAGGGGCATCAGGAGGTTCTGGGCGGTGCTCCAGTCCAGCTCCGCGTGCCGGTCGGTGAGGAGGATGCCGGCGGCGAGGCCGGCGGGCGCGGCGGCGACGACGGGGAGCGGGAAGGCGAGTTCCGAGCGGCGGATCCGGCGGGCGTCGCGGGAGCGGACCGCTCGGAAGTGGTGGAAGACGGCGACGGCCACGGTCAGCGTGCTGACGACCGTGGCGAGGAGCGCGGCGATCCCCCAGGGCGTGGGAGCGGGAGGAGCCATGGCGACTGGGTCCTTACGTGTGCAGGGGTGGGTTGCGGCCCGGGGGCTCCATGATGAGTGGAGCCCCCGGGCCCCGGCGGGCGGCGTCACCGCCCGCCGGTCAAGCGGTCACGACGTCGGCAGGCCCTAGAAGAGCGCGCCGCAGTCGTCCCTGATGGCCTTGATGCCCATGAACGTGGCGACCGCGCCGCCGATGGCACCGCCCACGCGCTGCCAGCTCCACTTGGAGCGGCCCCGCAGGGACCTCAGGATGTTGTACGTACGGCGGACGCCGGCCTTCCGGATCACCTTGTAGGCCCGGTAGAACTTCATCGCCCAGCCGACGAACGAGAACCCGGCGAAAAACTCGAACAGGGCCCACGCGCATTCCCACAGCGCCCAGGTGCTGCTCCACCAGCCCTTGCCGTTGAGGTCGTACATGGTGATCGGGTCCGGCGGGTAGCCGTACGCGTTGGCACCGCCGTTGGGCACCGGGTCGTTCTGCAGGAACCGGCCGGTGGCCGGGTCGTACAGGCGGGCGCCCATCAGCATCAGCCCGGACAGCGTGTCACCGGCGCGCTGCTGCGTGCCGAGCCAGTCGTAGCGGGCGTCGTCCGGCGTGCCGGCGCGGGTGGCGCCGTACTCGTCGGTGTCAAGGACGACCGGCGGCCGGCCCGCGGTCAGCGGGAGCTGGACCGAGACGTCGCCGTGGATGTCGCTGAGCTGGAGCACGACGTCGCCCGACTTGCCGGTGGTGGCGGCGATGCCCCCGCCTTCGGAGTCGACGTAGCGGGTCACGGCACCGGCCGTGTCCTCCGCGGTCCAGCTCGGCTTGTCGCAGGCGCAGTCGTAGTGGTTGGTCTTCGACTCCAGCGTGGTCCAGGTGGAGCCGCTGCCGCTCTCGACCGTCCACGAACGGATGCGCTTGGTGCCGTCGACCTGCCAGGTCTGGCGCTTGCCGCCGAAGGTCTCCTGGCGCACCAGGTCGTTGGCGTAGTAGCCGAGCGCGACCCCGCCGGGCTTGGCGGTGGTGCGGCCGAAGGCGTCGTACGCGTACCCCGCATCGACCTGGCGGTCGGCGCTGTCGTAGGTGTACGAGGTGGCGGTGCCGCCGGGCGCCGGGCAGTCGGCGCCGGATGCGCCGGTGGCCGAGGTGCGGCTCTTGCGGTTGGACCGCGCGTCGAACGTGTACGCGCGGGTGGTGCAGATGCCGTCGGCGGTGTCCTGCACGGAGGTCAGGCGGCCGATGGCGTCGTACTCGAACCGCTGCGCGGTGTTCTGCGCGTCGGCCGTGATCTGCCCGTGGACCGAGCGGGTCACCGTGTCGGACGTGACGAGGGTGCCGTCGCTGTCCCGGGTGTAGGTCCGGCCCAGGGTCTTGGCCTCGGCGTCCACCGTCTGGGTGAGGGTGTAGCCGCCGGGCAGGCGCTCCTTGGTGACCGTGCCGTCCGCGTCGTACTCGGTGCGGAAGGCGCCCGCGACGGAGTCCGTCGTGGTCGTGACCAGGCCGCGGGGCTCGGCCGCGTGGTCGTAGGAGTACGTCACCGAGGACGGGACGCTGTCGCTCTTCTTGACCGGGCGGTCGAGGAGGTCGTACTCGGTGGTGGTGGTGCCGCCGTCGGCGTCCGTGTAGGAGACGGCGCGGCCCAGCTTGTCGTAGGCCGTGGTGATCGTGCCGCCGGTGGGCGAGACGGTCTTGGTCTGGCGGCCGCTGGACGGGTCGTACTCGATGGTGCTCTCCGGCGCGGCCGTGCCGACCCCGCCGGTGACCTTGACACCGGCCGGGCGGCCGGCGGCGTCGACGCTGTACGTGGTGGTACGGGTCGAGCCGTTCGCCGTCTCGGTCAGCTTGGAGACGTTGCCCCACCAGTCGTACTCGGTGGTGGTCACCGGGAGCTGCGCCGGGTTGGCGCCGCCGCCGGTGATGGCCCCGCCGGGACCGGAGGAGCACAGCAGGCCGGCCCACTCGGGGCGGCCCTGGCAGGTGCCGGTGCCGGTCGCGGACCAGTACGTCGACACCTTGGTGGTGGCGTCGCCGGCCGCCGCGCCGGGTGCGATCCGCTTGGTCTCGCGGCCCTGGGCGTCGTACTCGAAGGTGGTGGTGAGCGCGAGGCCCGAGGGGTCCTCGATGCTCTTCACGGGCAGGCCGCGGGTCCAGTCGTAGACGGTCTGGACGGTGCGGGTCTCGCCCTGGACGCCCGGGTACTCGCGCACCTGGGCGCCGGTCTCGACGCGGGTGAGCTGGTCCTTCACCACGGCGCTGCCGTCGGTGGGACGGCCCCCGTCGTAGCTGTTGACCGTCCACGCGCGGGCGGTGACGGAGTTGCCGGCGGCGACGAGCACGGTGGTGCCGGACTTCAGGTCGGCGGTGAGCTCGATCCGGCGCAGCGGACCGAGCACGTCGGTCTCGCGGACGCCCTTGCCGTCGAAGACGCTCCGGGTGGAAAGCAGCTCGGCGCGCTCGGCGGTGGTGAGCTCGCTGATGCCCAGCTCGGCGCGGGCGGTGGCCGCGGCGGCGGAGGAGCCCACCGCCACATCGCGGTTGCGTGCGGTCAGCTTGCGGACCGCGTTCCCGAACGGGTCGTACTCGGTGGTCGTGATGCCGCCGCCGGGTGCGGCGGTGTTGACCTCGCGGCCGGAGCTGTCCAGGTAGTGGACCGTGGCGCGGCCGTAGTCGCCCGAACCCAGGGCGCTGCCCTCGTGGGAAGCGGGGACGGAGTCACCGGGGAAGACGGCGGCGGCGTCGGCCGGGGCGTCGGTCTGACCCCAGGCGAGCACGTTGCCCGGGCCCATCGCGTACGGGGCGCCGGTGCCGGTCAGCGGGACGTCGTACACCACGGAGGTGGTGGCCGTGCCCTCTTCGACGTCGGTGGTGCCCTGCTTGAGGCCGGAACGGGAGGCCTTCAGGAGCATGCCGTCACCGGCGGCACTGCCGGCGCCGGCCTTGCCGTAGGTGAAGGTCCACGGCAGTTCGGAGCCGGGCGTCAGAGTGGTGACCCGGCCCGCGGCGTCGTACGCGTACTGGGTCTGCGTGGCCTGTGCCAGGTTCGGGTTCCACTGCTGGCGCAGCTTGCCGGAGAGGTCGTAGCGGTACGTCGAGACGGTCTTGGCGGTGGCCGCGGCGGCACCCGGCGCGGTCGACCAGATCCGCAGCTCCTTCACCTGGCCGGTGAAGTCGCCGAACTCGGACGAGGTGCTGTTGCCGGTGGCCGTCGTGGAGGTCGCGTACACGAACTCCAGGACGCGGCAGCCCTTGGTGGCCGGCGCCGTCTTGCACTGGGCGACGGTCGCGCCCGAGGTGGGCGCGAAGACGCGCACCGGGCGGGCCAGCGTCTTGCCGCCGACGGAGACGGTCTCCGACTCGGTGGACGTGGTGGAGTCGGCCGTGCCCTCGTTCTTGGTGCTGCTGACCTGCCACGTGGTGCCGCCGGCGGGCTTGGTGAACTCCGTGGAGCTGCCCTCGGCGTCGGTCAGGGTGAACGCGGTGGTGACGGAGCCGGTGAGCGTGAGCTCCTCGGCACCGGGCTCCGCGAGCCAGGCGGTCTTCGCCGCGTTGGCGGTGAAGTGGACGGCCGTGCCGTCCGCGCCCACGACGGCCACGGCGGTGTCGGACACCTTGCGGACGTGGCTGTAGGACGAGCCGGACACCTCGGCGGTGACGCCGCTGGTCCACTCCTTGCCGAAGATCGCGGCCTGGCCCTCCAGGCTGCCGCCCTTGCCCGGGGTACGGGAAGAGGCGGTGCGCTCCACCGTCAGGCCGAGGGCGTTGTTGTCGGTGGCGGAGAGGGTGTAGTCGCCGGTGAGCAGGTTCACGGAGCCGGGACCGATGTCCCGGGCGGCCGCGCCGCCCGCGTTGCGGTCCACGACCACACCGAGCGGCTGGGTGGCACCCGTGCCGCCGGGGCCGGTGAAGTCGGCCTTGATCTGTACGGTGCCGTCGGGGTCGACGGTGTCGGTGGCGTTCCACACCAGGGCGGCGTTCTTGCCGCCGGCCAGCGGGGCGGGCCACGCGGTCAGCGGGGTGCCGCCGGAGGTGACGTCGCCGGCCGGGATGGTCACCCAGGCGTCGGCGGCGGAGCGGCGCCAGGAGAAGGACACCTTGTCGTACTTGCTGCCGTCGGCCTCGGCGACCAGCGGCAGGCGGCGCGCGGTGCGCTGGCCCTCGCTGGGCTGGACGAAGCCGCCCGGGCCGGCGTGGAAGGTGTACTCGGCCGCCTCGGACTTGTTGTCGGCCTTGTCGACGGTGCGGACCTGGAGGGTGTGGGTGCCGTCCTTGGGCGGGGTGACGGAGATCGTCTTCGCGCCCGCTGCCCCGCCGGTGGTGACCTTGGTCCAGGTGGTGCCGTCGAGGGACCACTCCAGCCAGTTGTGGTCGGCGGTGGGCGGGGTGACGGTGAAGTTGCCAGCTTGGCCGGCGCCCTTGACCCAGGCGTTGGACGGGTAGTCCGTGGAGGTCAGGCCGGTGGGGGCGGAGGGGGCGCCGGTGTCGACGGTGAACGTCTTCCAGGCCGACCAGCCCAGGTTGTAGTGCGTGCCGTCATAGGGCGACGTACGGAACTTGTACGTCTTGCCGTTCGTCAGCACGCCCGCCGGGACGGTGACGGAAGCGACCTGGCCGGAGGGCACGAACGACGACCGCAGCACCTCGCCGACCTGGGTGTCGGTGACCGAGTCGAAGATCTGGTACGCGCCCTGCACCTTGTCGCCGTTGGCGTCGACGAACGTGTCGCGGAGGGTCGGCGTGGTGCTGTTGACGACGTACGCGCCGCCGTAGGAGAAGAAGGGGGCGCCCGCCTCCTGCTTCGTTCCCGTGCGGGGACGGTAGTTGTAGGTGACGGTCAGCTTGGGCGGGTTGGAGGCGGCGTTGGAGGAGTTGACCCGCTTCCACTGCTTGGTGTTGGCCTCGTCGGTGGCCCGCAGGCCCATGCCGGAGTAGGCCCACTTGTTGTTGGACCAGTGCTGGACCAGGTTCGTGACGTTGGCGTTGATCCAGCCGTCGGCGTTGCAGCCCGTGTTGCCCTTGGTCTCCGTGGAGGTGGCCATCTTGGTGACCATGGCGGGCTGGTTCGTCCAGCGGGAGGCGGTGGAGGCGTTGTTCGCCGTCCAGACCTCCCACGGCTGGGCGGCGCACTCGGGTGCGTTGCCGGCGTGGAAGTTCCACAGCGAGAGCGTCGCGCTGGAGATCAGTGCGTCGGCGACCGGCGCGGTGTTCCAGGTGATGAAGGAGCGCGCGGTACGGAACGTGCCGTCGGCGTTCTTCGTACCCGGGTTGCCGAGGTCCAGCTCGGTGTCGTTCGACCAGTCGACGGTCTCGCCGACCTGCACGTAGGTGTCGAACAGGTTGCCCAGCGAGGAGGTCGAGGGGTCGACCGTGACCGGGTACTTCGTGGCCGGGTCCGCGAGGAACTTCGCGTCCGGGGTGAGGACCAGGTCCACGCCGCCCTTGGTCTTGACGACCTTCATGGCGACCTTGGCCCGGTTGGTGTGCTCGCCGGAGGCCTTGTCGACGGTCGCGTCCCACATGACGGGGGCGGGCATGACCGCGGACTTCTTGGACTTCTTGTCCGTGAACAGGACACTTCCGTCGGCCTGCGGGGTGACCTTCAGACCCTTGGTCCGCAGCGGCAGGGTGTACGAGAAGCCCGCGGCGGGCTTGGCCTTGACCTCGACGAACTGCTCGAAGCCGGTACGGGTGGCCTCCACGACCACGTCCGCACCCGGAACGGCGTTCTCGTAGGTGGCGCGGGTGCCGTCCAGCTTCGGGGCCGGCAGGCCGCCGCGCCACTGGAGGGTGATGGCGTTCTCGCCGGTGCCCAGCGTCACCAGGTCGGTCGCCGGAGCGGCCTGGGCCGCCTTGAGCGAGGCGGCCTTCGTGCCGGACTTGCCCGCCAGCCGCAGCCCGCTCGGGTGCGCCTTCGAGCGGACGGAGCCGTCGGCCGCCGCGGCCAGGCGGACGTCGACGTCCCGCCACTCGCCGACGACGTCACGGAACCGGATGGGCCCCGCGGACACCTCGGTGGTCAGCGACCCGTCCTTGTTGACCCAGGTCGTCGAGGTCTCGGTCCGCTCGGACAGCGCCTCGACCCGCTTGCCGGACAGCCGCGCGGCCACCCGGGCCGACGCGAGGTCGGCAGCCTGCGTCACCGCGGAACCCTCGGCCGCGGCCTTCTCCGCATCCTTCACCGCAGCGCGCTGGGAGGTTGCCGAAGCCATCCCCTCCATCGCGGTGAAGGACAGCGCCAACACGAGTCCGCTTGATATCCAACGCAAATTCTTGCGTCGAGCGAACCCCCCCACATGCAATCTCACGTGCGTTACTCCTGAACCGAACCTGATGTTGGGAGGACCGTATAGGGGCTTTTGATCTCCAGAAACACTCCCTGATCAGGCAAAGCGGACAAGCGTCACGTGTTGCGAGAGTGATATGTGTCACGCTGGAATGATTCGTTCCGGTAGTTGCTTATTGACTGTGCGTCAGCAAATAACGAAATGGCTTACCCCGGAGGGAGCTGCGGCGACGCAGCCCACGAGCCGCCTCCGTCAGCTGTCCAGCTCGCGCCGCCACAGCTCCTCCGTCAGCCGCGCCACCCCCGCCGCGAGGTGGCGGCGGTACGTCGACATCGGCAGCCCGAGCAGGTCCGCGGCCCGCTGCTGGGTGCCCGCCGGACTGAAGTACGTGTGGTGCAGCGCCCGGTGGGCGCGCCGGTCCTGCGGGGCTTCGGCGAGGGCGGCGGCCGTCTCCTTCAGCAAGGCGGCCAGGGCGGCGGCCCGTTCGGCCGGTTCGGCGCCTTCCGCGGTCCGGGCCGCGACCGAGCGGGAGCGCAGCAGGACGCAGCCGCGCAGCCCGCCGGCCCGGCCCAGGCCGCGCAGGGCCTCCCGTACCCCGGCGGCGAAGGCTTCGGCGTCGAGGACCCGCAGCCCGCCGACCGGTTCGACGGGCGGAGCCACCGCCAGCGGATCGGCCGCCGACTCCCGCTCGCACAGCAGACCCAGCCAGGCCAGCGGCGGCGTACGGCGCCAGTCGTGCACGAACGTCCCGTACGTACGGCCGTCCACGGTGAAGTCGGCCGCCGGCAGCCGCTCGAAGTCCGTGTACGCGCAGCCGCCCGCCCAGAACCCCGGGTCGGCGAACGGCAGCAGTGTCAGCGCCGGCCGCTGGTCCGCCGCCAGGTAGTGGTGGGTCAGGCGCAGCGTGATCAGGGTCTGGACGGCGGACACGTCCTGGTAGGTGTCGCGGGCCAGCCAGGCGCGCACCAACAGGGCACGTTCCCCCGCGCGCAGCCCGCCGTGCCGGGCCAGCCAGCCGGCGGCGGCCGCGGCCGCCGGGTCCGCGGTGACGGCCGGGTCGTCGAGGTCTTCGGGGCGGAGGGCGAGCAGCACGTAGAAGCCGGCCGGTTCCGGGTCCGGCTCGGCGCGTACGACGGCCCAGGTCGCGGCCGGGTGCTCCCACCAGGCGGCGAGCAGACGCGCGGAGCCGGGGCCCTCGTGGCGTTCGGCCAGCGCGAGGAGGTCCGGCAGGTCGGGTGCCGCGGCCGGGACGATGGTGAGCGCGTCGAGGCCGGCGGGCGCGCTGCCGGCCGCGGTGACGGGCGCCAGCAGCGGGCCCACCAGCGGGCTGTCCCGGTGCAGGTAGGCGAAGTCGGCTAGGACGGTGCGCTGCCGGGCCCGGTCCTCGCCGTCGGTGAACAGCTGCTGGTAGTACGCGCTGGCCCGGCGCCGCAGCTCGGTGCGGCGGGCCGGGTGGCGCCAGCCGAGTTCGGCGTCGAGGACGGACCGGGCCAGGTCGTGCGGGCGGATCCCGCGGCTGCCGTACTCGGTGACCGACAGCGTGCACAGCCACTCGAACAGGCCGCTCGCGTCCGGCACTCCGACCAGCGCCGCGAGCAGCGGCTCGGTCGTGACGAGGACCTGCGCGTACGCCTCCAGGGCCGCCCGGTGCTGCGGGCTCGGCACGACGTCGAGCAGCGCCGCGAGCAGGGTGTTCACGACGCGCGGCGGCGACGCCGGGCCGGTGCCGCCGCGCGCGCCGTGCACGCGTACGTCGGCCATGAGGGCGAGCGCCAGCGGATGCCCGTGCGTGAACGCCAGGACCTGCGGGTGCTCCGCCTCGGGTACGCCGCGTCGTACGAGGAGTTCGGCGCTCTCCACGGCGCCCAGCGGTGCGAGCGGCATCGGGTGCAGCAGGCCGAGCCAGGCCGGGTCGGTGCGCCAGGCCAGCGGCGGCGGTTCGCGGTCGGCGAGGGCCAGCACGGCGTCGTCGGGGACGTGGGCGAGCAGCCGTTCGGCGGCCGGGACGGCGCCGGGCACGTCGACCACGACGAGGCTGCCGGGGGCGATGCGGGGGAGCGGCGGGTCGGCGGCCGGCTCGTGGGCGAGCACGGTCACCGGCCGGCCGGCGCTCCGGGCCAGCCACGCGAACTGGTGCAGCAGCGTCGACTTACCGATGCCCGCCGAGCCGTGCACGTGCACGACCGCGCCGCACCCCTCGGCCAGGATCCGGCGGAACTCCGCCACCTCTGCCTGCCGTCCCACGAAACCCCTGGCCCGTGCCGCGGCAAAACGGTCGGCCATCCGCTGCGGTGCCTGCTGTCCCCCCACGGGACGGTGATACCACCGGGTGGACGGGGAGCGGGCGCAACGAGCGCGATCCGAGCGGAAGTCGGTCACTTTCCGGCGTGTCGGACGGAAGGCGACCGCTCCTACGGTGGGCAGTGCCCGGGGGGAACGAGGCCCGGGGCGAACCGGTCATCACACACCATCAGGAGGGGATCGCCATGTCCACGCCCGCCACCACCACGCCCGCCGCCATCACGCCCGCCGCCACCACGTCCCGCCCCCGCATCCGCGCCCGGCTCACCGCCGCCGCCTCGGTCGCCGCGGCCTGCGCCGCAGTGCTGCTGTCGGCGGCCGGGCCGGCCTCCGCCAGCCAGTTCTTCGGCGGCACCCTGCACCCGGGCGAGCAGCGCTGCGTCCAGCAGTACGCCTCGTACCAGGTCCGTGCCGACGGCCGGGCCACCGGGCAGGGGGCGAAGTTCAAGCTCCAGTACAACGGGGTGACGGTCCCCGGCACCGGCTCCCCGGGCCTGGTCACCTACTGGGCCGCCGACCTGCGCACGGTGTGGGGCACGTTCCCCGGCGCCGGCTACTACACGGCCTGCGTCACCAACAACGGCACGGCCGACACCAACGTCCGGCTCGAACTGAAGACGGACGGCGAGGTCTTCTGACCTCCGCCCGCCCGGGAAACGCACGGGTCCCCGCGCCGTCCTGGCGCGGGGACCCGCACGTGTCCCGCGGACGTCCCGCGGGCGTCTCACGGACGCCGCAGCACGGTGGCGGCGCGCAGTTCGCGGGTCACCGCCTCGATGTCACCGGCCAGTCCGGACCCGAAGACGAGCACGGTGCCGATGCTGTCCGCGTCGGCCCACGTGCAGCTCGCGGCCACGGGCACGGGCACCCCGGGCATCCCGTACGTGCCGCACTCCACCCGGCCGCTGCCGCCGGCTCCGGCCGCGGGCCGCCACGTGCGTTGGCCGACCATCCCGCTCGGCTCCATCCCGCGCCGGAACCGGTCGGCCACGGAGGGGAACGCGCGGCCCGACACCTCGCGCATGTCGCCGAAGGCCCCCGCGACCGTCACGAATCCCTGCACGCCCTCGGGACCGCTCAGCGACTCCTCGGCCCAGGTCCGGCCGAACGGCACGGCATCCTCGCCCGCGATACCCGACACGGTCGACGCCACGTCGCCCCCGAAGAACGCGTCCGGACCCGCCGGCAGCCCCCGGAAGGTCGTAGGCGCCACCACCGTCGCACCGGAAGGCCGTCCCGAGGGCGGCTCCTCGCTCCACAGCACCCCCGCTCCGGTGACGGAACACAGCAGCAGCAAGGCGGCGGACCAGAGGGCGGCCCAGTCGCGGGAGGCGGGCTGCGCGTGCGGGGGGAGTGCGGGCCGCTCAGGCAGCTCCGGCCCCGCGACCGCCTCGCCGGCGCGGCGCCGGGCCCGTACGAGCAGGAAGTCGAGCAGCACGCGCGGCACGGCCGACACCAGCACGGCGAGCGGCACCGGCCAGAACCGTTCGAGGACCGCCGCACCCCAGATCACCGCCGACAGCAGTACGGCATGCCCGAGCGCGGCCGGGAACAGGTGCCGCGACCACAGGACCAGCAGCCGCCGGCCCGGCCGCTCCAGCGCCGTCAGGCTCTCGGCGAGCACGCGCCGCCGCAGGTCGCCGGGCCACCGGCCGGCCTCGGCCCGGGCACGTTCGGCGGCCTGCGGGAGCGGCGCGGCGAGCAGGGCGGTGCGGAGGTCGAGGCGCTGCATCCGAGCCGGCCCGGGCTCCTGTTCGTCGCCCGACCCCGGCAGCCACGGCCTCGCCGCGACCCGCTCCAGCCGCTGCGCGTACGGCGATCCGGGTGCCAGCTCGGCCACCTTCGCGGCGAGTACGGGCCCACGGCCGTGCCTCGCAGGCCGGTCGGCGAAGTTCGCCTTCAGGCACAACTCGGCGTACACGGTGAGCAGGTCGAGCCGGTCCGGGAACGCTTCGAGCCCCTCCCGGTACACCTGCTCGGCGAGGTCGTCGTGATCGTCGTCGTTCTCGGCCACGTGCGTCCAGGCCAGCAGGAGGAACAGCTCGGCATCCGCCCCGTACACGTCCAGCGCCTGCCGGGCCGCACTCCGCGCCTCGCCGAGCCGCCCCGCGGAGGCCAGCCGCCGTGCCTCGTCCACGGCCGCCCGCAGTGCCGCTGCACCGTCGTCGACCACGGGGACCCAGCCCCCACCGGCCCAGGCACCCCCACCCGGACCTGCACACACCCCGCCGAAACCCACGAATCCCCCATCCGGATGCGGCACAGCCGCGCAACCGCGACACTCTCACCCACCACCCGGACGCTGTCAATCCACTTCCGCTCGGCCCCGCCGGCACGGCGGGCGCCCGCTCGGCCCACCGCGCGGCTGCGGTGCACCTCACCCGTCTCCGCGTCCACGTGGAAGTCGTCTCGGAGGCGTCCCCCGGCCGGGATCCGGACGACCCACTCCGCCCGCCAGGAACCGTCCCGCTGAACGGCCGTCAGCGCGATCCCGTGTCCCGTCACCCCGTCGGGCACGGAGACCTCCTCCGGCACCCGCCCCGAAGCGGGACCCCGCGCGGGAGGGAAGCGTTGGGCATATCGGGCTAGCCGGTGGTGCGGCTGCCGGGTGTGCGGGCGCCGGTGGCCCATAGTCGTCCCTGGCAGCCGCCTGGTTGCCGCCCGAGTGCCGCGCGTCCCGCGGCCGGGCGGACGTCTGCGTAGAGGAGCCGGCTCATGCTGAAGCCCACCAGGACCATCCTCACCCTCGTCACCGGAAGCCTGGTGCTCGGCCTGGCCGGCACGGGGGCCGCGGTGGCGGACCGGGGCCCGATGTCCCACCAGCCGTCGCACCAGGTCACGGTGCGCGACGACGGCGACGAGATGGACGGGAACGGTTCCGACGAATACGGGAAGGACCGGCACGCCCGCGGCGTGGTCGTCTCCAAGGGCGCGCTGACCGTGCGCAGCAAGCCGAACACCCACTCCCGCTCGCTCGGCAAGGTCCACCCGCACGACAAGCTCGACATCAAGTGCAAGGAGCGCGGCGAGAACGTCCGCGGGAACAACCTCTGGTACCTGCTGGAGCACGAGAACGGCGACAACGGCAACGGGAACGGCCGCGGCGACGACGACATGGAAGAGAACAACGTCATGCCGGACGACGAGAACGTCTCGAACGGCGACAGCGGCTACGACCACGACCATGGCCGCACCGACCGCTGGGTCGCGGCCCGCTACGTCAAGAACCTCACCCCCGTGAAGTGGTGCCGCTCCTGACGTGCCGCTCCTGACCTGCACCCGGGCGGCCCCTCAGGGGGCCGCCCAGCGGTCCGTCACAGCACGTTCATCAGGATGATCGCCGCGAGGTCCAGCAGGATCACGGTCACGACGAAACCGAGCGCGAACCAGGCTCTGCGTGATTCGTCCATGGGTACGCGTCACCTCCGGGCGGCGGCGGACGGCTGTGCGGATGCGGCCCTTCCGCCATCATGACCCCGTTCGGGGCGGAGCACAGTTCGAGGCGGACCGGGGGCCGGGTCTCCTAGCATGGGCCGATGCCGTCCCTGCCTTCCGCGCCGTCCGCGCAGCCCGAGCCGTCCCTGCCGTCCGCGCAGCCCACGGCCTCCGCGCCGGCCGCGCCGTCACGCGTCGAACTGCGCCCGCTCACCCTCGCCGACCAGGACGAGTTCTGCTCGCTCGTACGGGCCAGCGCCGCCCTCCACACGCCGTGGATGCAGCTGCCCGCGACCGGGGAGGCGTTCCGGGAGTGGATGCACCGCTTCGACGACGGCACCAACCTCGGCTTCCTGATCCGCGTACGCGAGACCGGGGCCGCCGCCGGCATGGTCAACATCAACTCGGTCATCCGGGGCCGCTACCAGGGCGCGTCCCTCGGCTACGCGGCCTTCGCCCCCTCCGCGGGGCGCGGCTACATGGCCGAAGGACTGGCCCTCGTCCTGCGGTACGCCTTCGAGGACCTGCGGCTCCACCGGCTGGAGGCCAACATCCAGCCGGGGAACGAACCCTCCCTCGCCCTGGTCCGGCGCCTGGGCTTCCGCCACGAAGGGCTGTCGCCCGCCTACCTCTACATCGACGGCGCCTGGCGCGACCACGAACGCTGGGCCCTCACCGCGCCGTCCCCGTGGACGCCCGACCCGTCGCTGCCCGAGGTGTAGGGCGGGGTCACGCGTACGGATCGAACGGGATGCCCGCCGGCTTCGCCTTCGCCAGGTGCGAAGCGAACGCGCTGTCCTTCAGCCCGAAGTGCGCACTGCCGAAATCGGCCTGGCTGAGCTTGTCGCGCACGCCCGGCGGGTAGCCGTCCCAGCCCACGAGGGTGGGGAACTGCCAGGTGCCGCGGTGGTTCTCCGGCGGCTCGTCGTTGGTGTTCGCCGCGCGGAAGCAGTGCGTGCTGACGCCGTCCTTGTGGTAGACGACCTTCGGATGGGTGCCGTCCCAGCGGATCCGGTCCCGCGCGTGGACCTCGAAATCGCCGTGGGCGGAGGTGGCCACGTACTTGGCCTCGTTGTTCTGGATCCACACCACGACGTGCTCCCAGTCGTGGCGGTGCCCGCCCAGACTGATGCCGGGGATCGCCTGGTCCTTCTCGAAGTAGAGGCCGTACAGGACCGCGCACCAGCCGTTGTTGCACTTCGCGCGGGAGTAGCCGTTGGTGTTGCCGAGGTCGTAGGCGTCCCGGCAGCTGCCGTTGAGGGCGCCGGTCGGGCTGAGGCCGCCGTTCAGCACGCCGTTCGAGCCGATGGCGGGCGTGGGGTAGCACCCGTCCGTGTCGTAGTCGTAGGCCGGCTGGAACGTCGCCTCCAACGCCGAGGCGTTCCCCGGCAGCGCCGGCGGCGGTGCCGCGAACGCCACGCCCGGCACGGCGACGACCAGCGCGAACGCGGCCGCGACGACGGCCGCCGATCTCCGTATGTGCTGACTCCGCAGCAACGCAGGCCTCCTGAGGCTCCGTCACACACCCTGCCGCACCCCGGCCCGGCCGGCCGGAGCGCCCGGAGCATCATTGGCGAGCGGCGACGACACAGCAAGACCCTGCGCAACTCCCGTCCGGTGTGGGCGGGTTGTCGGGTTGAGGGGTGGCGGCGGTGTGTCGGGGAAGTGGCGGGCGCGCGTCGTGACGGCAGCCGGGCCGCACCGCGCCGGCATGCCGCACCGCGCCGGCATGCCGCACCGCCCCGGCGGGGAGTGGACGTACGGCTCGCCCCGGGGCGGCGGCACGGGCGGAACGGGGCGGAGGACCGCCGGATCACGGACGTGCGCGACCCCTGGCAGGTGTCACCTGCGGTTCGTGGGGGTGCCGGGCGGCCGGGATCAGGCCGTCGTGCGGTCGTTCTCCGTCGGCTCGCCGTCGAGCGGGACGCCCAGCCGGCCGGCCACGGTCGTCAGGGCCGCGCCCAGCGGGAGGGCGACGCGGGTGGTGGCGTGGCGGTCGCCCCGGGTGGCGTCGCGGTTGACGATCACGACCGGCTTGCCGGCCTCGGCGGCCTGGCGGACGAAGCGGAGCCCGGACATCACCGTCAGTGAGGAGCCCAGTACCAGCAGCGAGGCCGCCGAGCCCACCAGATCGCGGCAGTGCGCGACCCGCTGCGGCGGAACGTTCTCCCCGAAGAACACCACGTCCGGCTTCAGTACCCCGCCGCACGCCGCACACGGCACCACGCGGAAGTCCCCGACCTGCTCGTCGGTGAGGTCGGCGTCACCGTCCGGATTCAGCGCGGCCGCCACCGGCGCGAAGCCCGCATTGGCCTCCTCCAGCCGCCCGGCCAGCTCCCGCCGTGACGTCGACGCCCCGCAGGACAGGCAGACCACGCGCGCCAGGCTCCCGTGGAGTTCCACCGCCTCCGCCGTCCCGGCGGCCTGGTGCAGCCCGTCGACGTTCTGCGTGATCACCCCGGCGAGCAGCCCGTGGTGCCCGAACGCGGCCACCGCCCGGTGCCCCGCATTGGGCCGCGCCCGCCCGAACGTCCGCCACCCCAGATGGCTGCGCGCCCAGTACCGCCGCCGGGCCTGCGTGCTCCCGGTGAACTCCTGGTACGTCATCGGCGTGTGCCGCCGCAGGCTCCCGCCCTCGCCCCGGTAGTCCGGGATGCCCGACTCCGTCGACAGGCCCGCCCCGCTCAGCACCAGCACACCCCCCGCCCCCAGCACCTCGGCCACCGGCCCCGGATCCGTCGTACCGGGCGGCAACTCCTCCGACGGAGTCCAGCTCAGAGTGGGACGCATACGCATGCGGCCAGCGTACGACGCCACTGGCGGAACGAGGCGAGACTGTTGGCATGGACCCGACACGCAAGCCGGTGGACCCGGCACGCAACCCGCTCGACGACCTCCTGCACTGGCGGGCCGAGCCCACCGCCGTCGCCCGGGTCGTCCGGCAGAGCGGGGCACGAGGACCGGTGACGTTCACCCGCGGCCATGCCGCCGCCGCTGCGGCGAGGGTTGCCGACGGCTCGGCGCGCCCCGACGAGCTGGCCGGCTGGGCGCACGCCGTCCACCTCGAGGACGAGGTGGTCGTCGAGGACGGCCACCGGGACCTGCTGACCCGGTTCCTCTACGAGGTCTCGACCCCGGAGCTGTTCGGTCCGCCGACCGCACCGGTCTGCCGGGAGTGGGTGCGCGTGCTCCGGGACGGGGCGGCGCCGTAGCCGCGGCTACTTCCGTCGCCGGCGGCGGCCCGGCTCCGCCGGCGGCGTGCGGCACCAGCGGGGCGTGTCGTACGTAGGGTCGTCGGGGGACGGGAAGTGGAACGGTACGCCGAGGTGGGCGGCCAGGGCGCGGCCTGCCCCGGCGGCGGCGGGCCCCGGGGGAGAGCCGGCCCGGCGGTGGTACACGGTCGCCAAGTGCCCTTCGCCGTCCGGGTCTTCGAGGACCGCGACCAGCAGCGCGAACCAGCCGTGGACGGTGTCCCCGTCCCACAGCCCCTCGACAGCGGCCACCCGGCCGGGGAACGCGGCCGCACGGGCCGCCAGCGACGCGACGTCGAGCGGATCGGGCGGCGTCCGCCGCACCCGGTCGCCCAGGGCCTCGTAACGCGCCTGCACCACCAGCTCCGCCTCGTGCAGCCGCACCTCCAGCGGCCGCAGCGCCTCCCACACCACCCGCACGGCCGAAATCCGCCGGTCCCGCACCACCTCGGCATCCACCTCCCGCCGAGTCCCCTCCTCCAAATACCCCCACCACCGACTCACACGCCCCCCACCCCTCCATCAGCCACACCCTGAACGCACGCCCCCGAAGGTACGCAACCCGCCCGCCCGCAGGTCAGCCGCTGACCCCGAAGACGCGCTCGACCCACCGCTCCATCCGCCCCGCGAAGTCGGAAGCGGAAGAGATGTCCGAGGCCGGCAGGCAACCGGCGTCGTACGGGCCGGCCATGAAATCGACATCGGCCCAGCCGCCACGGAACAGCACGACCGACAGCTCGGCCCCCGCGGGATCGACGACGACCACCCCGAGCGAGTCGGGATCCCACACCGCGGCCCGGTCCGTCCCCAACGGCTGCGGCCACTCCGCCTCCGCATCCCGCCAGGTCAACGGCCCCACATCAAGGCCGATGGCCTGCCACCGCGCCGCCGCCCCCACCAGGAGACCGGCCACCTCGTCAAGATCAACGACTCTGTCCACCGGGGGATCATCCCTCACGGGCGGATGCCGCTGCTGTCCCCGCCCCGTCCCACTCCGTACATCTCGGCCAGTCCCGCGGCCGCCTCCGCGAGTGCCGTGCGGAGGTGTTCCGGGTGGAGGACTTCCGCGGTGGGGCCGAGGCGGAGGAGGTCGCTCACGGCCACCGGGTCGTGCTCGACGTCCAGGTCGACCTCCACCCAGCCGTCCGCGTCCGGTGCGCCCGCGCCCGCCAGCGCGCGGGTGCCCGCCGAGCCGAACTGCATCGGGAGGAGGCGGACGGCCCGCGGAGACAGGCGCAGGCGGGCCGTCTGATGGCGGGCCGCCGCCTCCATCCGGCGCGTGGACCGCTCCCAGTGCTCCGCCAGGTCGAAGGACTCGGGGCGGTCGAACACCTCGTCCAGGACGTCCACCGTCAGGAAGCGGGACACCCGGTACGTACGCGGATCCGGAGCCCCGTCGGCCGCCGCGACCAGGTACCAGGCGCCGCCCTTGAGGACCAGCCCCAGCGGATGCAGCTCGCGCCGGACCTCGCCGCGCCACCGCCGGTAGTCCGCCCGTACCGCCCGCTGGTCCCACACCGCCTGTGCGATCGCCGCCAGGTGCGGCACCGGGTCGGCCTCCCGGAACCAGGCCGGTGCATCCAGGTGGAACCGGTCCTGCACCCGCCGCACCCGCCCCGCCAGCGCCACCGGAAGCGCCGCCTCCAGCTTCAGCCGGGCCGTCGCCAGATCCGCCCCGAGGCCCAGGTCGGCCGCCGGGCCGGGCGCGCCGGCGAACAGCAGCGAGTCCGCTTCCGTGCCGGTGAGGCCGGTCAGCCGGGTCCGGTAGCCGTCGAGCAACCGGTAGCCGCCCGCCGGACCACGGTCCGCGCACACCGGGATGCCCGCCGCGCCCAGCGCCTCGACGTCGCGGTGCACTGTGCGAACGGACACCTCCAGTTCGGCGGCGAGTTCGCGGGCGGTGAGGCGGCCGCGGTTCTGGAGGAGCAGGAGGAGGGTGAGGAGGCGGTCGGCGCGCATTCCCTATATATGACACAAGGTGTCAGGTACCGGTCCGAGGATGGGAGACCTCAAGGCCGAGGCCAGGGCCCGGCCCCTATCCCGGAGGGCTCTCATGACCAGCGCGCAGACCACCGCCCGCACCACCGCCCGCACCACCACCACGACCACGACCGGCCGGTTCCGTTTCGCGGACTGGAAGGAGCAGCCGCTCAGCCCCGCCGGCACGCTGCCCCGGCTCGCGGGGGCCTCGGTCCGCAACACCTTCTCCGGCGGCATCGAGGCCGCCGACACCCACTGCGCGTACACGGTCGCGTACCTCGGTGAAACCGACGGCACGTTCGCCGGCATGGAACTCCTCACCGGCACCCTCGACGGCCGCACCGGCACCTTCGTCCTGGCCGAAAACGGCACCTTCGACGCACAGGGCACCCACTGCACCCTGGAGGTCGTCCCCGGCTCCGGCACCGGCGAACTGACCGGTCTGCGCGGCACCGGCCGCTTCTTCTCCCCGCACAGCCCGGAGTCCGTCGAGTACACGTTCACGTACGAGCTGCCGGAGGCGTGACGGGCGTCATCGTCCCGTCCGGCCGCACTGGCTAAAATCCACCCCTGCGTACGCCGTGCGGCGCCGCACGGAAAAGAGAAGGGGGAGCCGCGGATGGAATTCACCGGAGTCCTGGGCCCGCTCCTGCTCCTCCTGTGCGGAGCCGCCGGTGCCGCCTCCGCGCGCGCCTTCGCCGGTGCCTCGCGCCGCCGCACCGGATCCCGTGTCCGTGCGGTGCTGCTGCTCGTGCTGTTCGCGGGCTGGACGACGGCCGTGCTCGGCGGCGTGCTGCTGGCGGCCGGCTGGTGGCCGCTGCTGGTCCTGACTGCGATCCCGTGGTGCGTGGCCGTGCTGGCCGCCGGCGTCCCGGTCGCGTGGCGGGGTCGTCCGACGGGCCGGCACGTACAACCCGGTTGGGGCCACGCACCCGACGTGTGACACTCTCCGCATGGATCATGATCACACCGGTGGGACCCTCAGCGTCGGGCAGCGCGACGCGGACCTCAACGAGCGCCTGTCGCAGGGCCTGGACGAGATCAACTTCCCGGCCACCGGCACCACGGCGGCCGACCAGGGCTCGCTCTCGGTGAAAGCCGTCGACGCGGCCGGCGAACTCATCGGCGGCCTGTCCGCCTGGACCTGGGGCGGCCTGCTCGGCATCGACATGCTGTGGGTCCGCGAGCAGAGCCGCAAGGACGGCTGGGGCACGAAGCTCCTGCTGGCCGCCGAGGAGGAGGCCCGCCGCCGCGGCTGCGACCGCGCCACCGTCTCCTCCTTCACCTTCCAGGCCCCCGCCTTCTACCAGCGCCACGGCTACACGGAAACGGGCCGCACCCTGGGCATCCCCGGCAACGCGGAGGACGTCCACATGTTCAAGCGACTGACGTAAGGCCTGACGCGGCATGCGGTACTTCGGCTTCTACGACGCCACGGGCTACCGGATCGGATCGCGGACCCGGGCGGCAGACCTCCCGCGGGGGCCGGTCGCGGGCGACCGTTCAGCCCCGGCCCGGTACATGGCCGACTGCGAGATCCTCACCGTGGCGATGGGCGTGGAACCCGACCCGTTCGACGAGTCGCACCTGGTCATGGGCGCGTTCAGTGTGTACACCGACGGCACGTGGTGCTGGCCGGGCATGGCCGCGCGGCTGGTCGTCGCGCACGGGCTCGCCGTACCCGCCGATTTCGCCGAGCACGCGGCCCGGGCCGGTCATGCCGCCCCGCGCATCCGCCACGACGAACTCGTGAGGCTGTTCCTGGAGATCAAGGACGAGCTGCTGCCCGGCTGACCCCCGGCGGCGTCACCGGCCCGGCCCGTCACGCCGCCGCACCCTGGGAGACCGCCGAGTCCACCGCCGTGTACGTCACCCCGTGGTCGGCCAGGGTCTCCGACACCGGGCCGGCGGTGGTGGTCAGGGCGAGGAGGAGGTGTTCGTCGCCGATCTCGCGGTCCTTGCGGGCCAGGGCCATGCGCAGGGACTTCTCCAGGACGGCCTTGGCCTCCCGGGAGAAGGGCCGGCGACCACGGCTGCGGCGGACGCCGGCCAGCGCGCCCGCGCCGTGCGCCTCCTCCACCCGCGCCACGATCGCGCCGAGGTCGATGCCGAGCCCCGCGAGGGCCTCCGCATCCGCCCGGGACAGCCCCGCCTGCCGCCGGGCGCCGGCGAGGGCCGCCACCAGGGACGCCCGGCGGTCCGGCGGGCACAGCTCGCGCAGGGCCGCCGCGCCCCGGCCGTCCTGACGGTCGAGGAGGGCCAGCAGCAGGTGCTCCTCGGTCACCGCGGCCGCCCGGCCGCGCTCCGCGTGCTCGACGGCGCCCTTCACCACGGCCCGCGCGGACTTCGTGAATCGCTCGAACATCACTGCCTCCCGTACTTCTTGTGGACGGCCTGCCGGCTGACACCCAGTTCGGTCGCGATCTCCTGCCACGACCAGCCCTGGTTGCGCGCGCTGCGCACCTGTACGGCTTCCAGCTGTTCCAGCAGCCGCCGCAGGGCGGAGACGGCCCGCAGTCCGACCCGGGGGTCGCGGTCGCCCGCTCGTGCGGCGAGATCGGTCGCATCGGTCATGCTGTCAACTTACGTTGACGAGCCTCGCTCGTCAACCTTGGTTGACGAGCGAGGTTGTCCGCAGACCCGTGGCCCCCGCAGACCGCGTACCCCTACCGCCGCGGCCTCGGCACCAGCCGCATCAGCGTGTGCAGTACGGCGTCCAGTCCGTCCTGGGACGGCTCGTCCGCCACGTGGATCAGGAGCCGGGCCAGCGCGCGCAGCAGCCGCGGCGAGGCCATCACCCGCGGGTGCAGGACCGGACGGAAGCCGTACCGGGAGAACAGCAGGTCACCCGCGACGTTCCCCAGCCGGTAGTACCGGCCCCAGCGCCGCAGCAGCTCCACCGGGTACTGCTGCAACGCGTACTCCCGCCGCGGGCCCGCCGGCCGCGCCAGCGCCAGCGCGATCGTCTCCGCCGCCAGCTCGCCCGCCTCCAGCGCCTGCGCGATGCCCTCGCCGGACCACGGGCTGACCATGCCCGCGCTGTCACCGACCAGCAGCAGCCCCCGCCGGTACTGGGGCCGCCGGTTCAACCCCATCGGCAGCGGCGCACTCCGCAGCGGGGACTCGGCGTTCTCCTCCCGCAGCCCCCACTTCTCGGGCGTCCGCGCCAGCCACAGCTCCATCGTCTGCCGCAGGTCCACCGGCCGGCTCCGCCGCTGCTGAGGCAGCGCCCCCAGCCCCACGTTCACGCGCCCGTCGCCGAGCGGGAACACCCAGCCGTAGCCCGGCAGATCGCGCCCCGTGCCCGGACAGCGCAGATCGGCCCACAACTCCAGGTACGGGTCGTGCGTGCGTGCCTCGCTGCGGTAGTAGCGGCGGGCCGCGGCGGCCACCGGCCGGCCGGCGTCCCGCTCCAGCCCCAGCGCCAGCGCGGTCCGCGCCGAGGCCCCGTCCGCCGCGATGACCAGCGGCGCCCGGTGGACGACCGGCTCCCCGCCGGGGCCGTGGACGGCCGTCACCCCGGTGACGCGACCCGCGCCGTCCGTCATCGGACCGGTCACCTTCACCCCGGTCCGCAGCCGCGCCCCGGCCGCCCGGGCATGCGCGGCGAGCAGGTCGTCGAAGTCGTGCCGGGTACGCGTCAGCCCGAAGTCCGGCAGACTGCCCAGCCGCGGCCAGTCCAGCTCCACCTCGTTGCCGTCGCAGACCCACCGCATGCCCTTGTTGCGCACCCACCCCGGCGCGCCCACGTCGATGCCCATCCGCACCAACTGGTGCACGCTCCGCGGCGTCAGCCCGTCACCGCACACCTTCTCGCGCGGGAACCCGCCCTTCTCCAACAGCAGGACGTCCACCCCCGCCCGCGCCAGGTGCAGCGCCGCGGCCGACCCGGCCGGCCCGGCACCGACCACGATGACCTGCGCCTCCTCACCCCCACTGTCCTCCGGCTCCGAAGAGCCTCCGTCAGCGGCCCCGCCGCCTGCCCCGTCGCGTTCGGTGATCACGCCCGTACTTTCCCCGCCGCCGGGGGCCGGACACCTCAAATGTTGCTCAGAGCATCCGGCAACCCCGCCCGCAGTGATCGAAAACGGTTTACCTTCCTGCCACGCCCCTCCACAGCCGAGGGGCCCGACCGGGGGGTGGGGAATGGGCCGACGACTTCACGAGGCGCACCGCGGAGTCGGGTTGCCCCGCGGCGGCAGGTCGTACGGGCTGCTCGCCGCGGGTGTCGCGACGGCGGTGGCGGCGCTGGCGCTGACCGGTTGTACGCAGGACGGCGCGCCGGCGGAGAAACCGACCGCGAAGCCCGCAGGCAAGTCCGCCGGAAATCCCGCCGCACCGACCGCTTCGGCCGTTCAAACGCCCGGGACCCCCCGTCTGGAGGACCAAGTCCGCGACGCCCTGGGCGGACCCGGCGGGTCGGCGGACGACCCGTCGCTCGTGGCGATGGGATCGGAGCGGCTCGCCGACGGCGCCTACACCGTGACGCCCCTGGAGCAGGGTGCCTCGTACCGGCTCCAGGTCGTCTGCGTCGGTGGCGGGCCCGCCACCGTCACCGCGCAGGGCAACGGCCTGCCGCAGTTCTCCGCCCCCTGCGACGGAGGCTCCACGACCGGGCGCATCACCTCGGCCCCCGCCTCGTTCACACTGCACATCAAGCCCACCGGGCCCGCCCCCGGCACGCCCGGAATGATCGGCTGGCGGCTGACCCGGGTCCGATAGCCCCACCCTCCGGCGTGCCGACCTGGGGCGGGGAGCGCACTGTGGTGCCAGAGGCCCCTGCGACAGAGGGCGGACGCCATGGCGAAACAGTCCGGGGAGCAGTATCCGGGGTGGGAGGACAGGCCCTCGCGCCCGGCAGGCCCGACGGGCCCGCCACCGGGCCCGGGACGCACCGGCTCGTGGAGCGGGGGAGGGGTGCCCTCGAACGGTGGCCGCTCCGGCGGCGCACCGAAGCCCCCGCCCGGCAGCCTGCCCCCGCCCGGCAGCCCGCCCCCGCCCGGCAACTGGTCCGGCCCTCCGCCCCCGCCCCGTAAATCCCGCAGCTCCAACCGCACCTGCCTCGTCGTCTTCCTCGCCCTCGCCGGGGTGGCCGTACTGGCCCTGGTCGCCCTCGGGGCGCTGCTCGGAACCGTCGAGGACCCCAACCGGGACGGCCCGCAGGGCCCGGAAGGGGACGTACGGATCTCTGCCTGCGAGGTCGATGCCACCACGAAGTGGCCGCACGCCGAGCTCATCGTCACCAACCGCAGCAGCCGGCCCAGCGACTACCTCGTCAGCGTCGAGTTCCTCGACCCCGACGGCGTCCGCCTCAGCGAGGCCCATGCCGTCCTCACCCGCGTCGGACCCGACCAGGTGGCCCGCGAAACGGCGCAGACCCTCACCCAGGTCGACGTCCCCGTCACCTGCCGCCTCACGGACGTCACCCGCACGGCCTCCCTTTGACGGGGTCAGGGGTCAAGCTCCCGCCAGCCGCTCCGCCAGCCGCACCAGGTCCGCCGCGTCCAGCACCCGCCCCCCGAACCCGGGCAGCGGAACGTGCAGCTCCGGCAGCCAGCGCTCCGGAATCGCATCGGCCCCGTAGTACGCCCCCGCCAGGCCGCCGGTCACCGCGGCCACCGTGTCCGTGTCACCGCCCAGATCGACGGCCGCCCGGACCGCGTCCTCGAAGCTGTCGGTGGTGCGCAGCGCCCAGACGGCAGAGCCCAGACACGGCCACACGGCGCCGTTGAACTCGGTCGCCAGGCCGGGATGCCAGTCCGGCGCGAGGACCGTGGCGTACCGCTCCCGGTGCGCGGGGGCTACGGCGTCCAGGACGCCCGGGAGGGCGGCGAGCGGGTCGCCGTCCTCGAACATCACGCGGACCAGTTCGTGGTGGATCGCCGTCCCTTCCCAGGCCGCCCCGTCGCCATGGGTGAGCGCGGAGATCCGCCGCCCCGCCTCCATGGCCGCCTCCCTGCCGGCGGCGGCGAAGTACACCGCCGAGGTAGACGCCCGCATCAGGGCGCCGTTGCCCGCAGCCCGCCGGTTGACCCGGAAGTGCAGGGCGGCGGCGAGATCCCAGGCCGCGCCGTTCGTCAGCACGTCCTCGGTCTGCAGCCCGATGTCCTTCGGCTCCGCCGCCGCCCACCGCCGGAACCGCTCGAAGACGTCCGGCAGGTCGAGCCCGCCCCGCTCCAGCAGCGACTCCCCGACGAGCACCGCCATCTGCGTGTCGTCGGTGGCCTCCCCCGGCTCCCAGCCACCACCCCCGCACATCTCCCCGCCACCCCCGGCCACGGGAAACCGCGCCGAAAACGCCCCGGCGGCCCCGAACTCGAAAGGCGCTCCCAGCGCGTCCCCCACCGCTGCCCCGACTACCACCCCGACAGCCCGCCGCATCCGCTCCATCCCCGCAGGCTATCCGCGCCTCCGCGCACACGCGGACCCGTCGTGCCAACCCCGTTCGCCACCCCCGTCCTTGGTCTGTGGTGCAGGTCACGTGAACCGGGGCCGGCCGGGCCGCGTGTGAAGAGCAATGCAGGCGACATGGCGTCTGACCTCAGACGCCTGGAGCCGGACATCGGACATCGAACATCGGACGGAGCGTGGGGATGGCCGGACCACTGTGGCCCCGCAGCAGGCGGGGCTCGACGGACGAGGCATTGATCCGGGCGGTGTACGAGGAGCACGGCAACGCGCTGCTCGCGTACGCCACCCGGCTGACCGGTGACCGTGCCACCGCGGAGGACGTCGTACAGGAGGCCCTGATCCGGGCCTGGCGGCACGCGGACGCGCTGGTCAACGGCAAGGGATCGGTACGCGGCTGGCTGCTGACGGTCGTCCGCAACATCATCACCGACCGGTACCGCGCCAAGGCCGCCCGGCCCGCCGAGATCGCCGGTTCCCCGGCGACCCCGCCCGTCGCCGAGGACCACGCCGACGCCGTCGTCGACACCGTGACCGTGCTCGGCGCACTCGACCGGCTGTCCCCGGAACACCGCGACGTGCTCACCGAGCTGTACTACCGGGAACGCAGCGTCGCCGAGGCCGCCGACACCCTCGGCATCCCCGCCGGCACGGTGAAGTCCCGCTCGCACTACGCCCTGAAGGCGCTGCGTGAGACGTTCACAGAAGACCAACGGCCGGGCGCGCCCCGGCAGTCCGCCGGATTCAGGGAGGTGACCGCATGAACCGGCAGCAGCACGACGAGGAGGTGCTGATCGGCCCGTACGTCCTCGGCGTCCTCGACGACGACGAGGTCCGGCGCGTCGAAGCACACGTACGGGACTGCGGGGCGTGCCGACAGGAGGTGTCCGCCTTGCGGGAGATGGAAACGGCACTCGGCGAGGTGCCGCCGGAAGCGTTCCTCGACGGCCCGCCGCCCGGCGGCGACCTCCTCCTCCAGCGCACCCTGCGCCGGGTGCGCACCGAACGGGCCCGCGCCCTGGGCCGCCGCCGCACCCTCGCCGGGATCGCCGCGGCCGCCGCACTGGCCGGTGTGTTCTGGGCCGGTACGGCCGTCTCCGGCGGAGCGGATCCGGTCGCCCTGCCCCCCGTACCGCCCTCGCCCACAGCGACCCCGCCCGTGCCGCCCGGCACCAGGGTCGCCTCGGCCACCGACCCCGCCACCGGCGCCCGCATGACCGTCCGCGTCACCCCGGCCGCCCGCTGGGTCCGGGTGCACGCGGCCGTGGCCGGCCTGCCGCCGGGCGAACGCTGCACGCTCGTCGTCGTGGGCCGCGACGGCAGCCGCACCCCGGCCGGCAGCTGGGTCGTCGGCGAGGCACCGCCCACCGGCAAGGGCAAGGGCGTCTCCCTCGACGGCTCCGCCGCCGTCGACCCGTCCCGGGTGCAGGCGGTCGAGGTCGAGAACGACTCCGGCCGGCGCTTCGTGAGCGTCCCGCTGCCCGCCTGACGGCACCGCCCGCCCGGCGCACGAGCGCCGGGCGGGCGGCCCGGAAAAGAAATCCGGAAACCGTTGAACCCGCTCCCTCCGGGCGACGTGTTTCCAGTGCCCGACAGACAGCGACAGAGGCCCGCAGGGCCCAACGAACCATCTGAAGAGGGAAGTTGTCATGACGAACCTGCGTAATCTCACCCTCGGCACCGCCGCCGCGACCGCCCTGCTCCTCGGCGCCACGGCCTGCGGAACGGCCAAGACCGACTCCGACGCCGCCCAGGCCCCCGCCGGCGCAGCCGCCCCCGCCAAGGCCGGCGACGCCTACGGCAACAGCGACGCCTACGGCAACGGCGGCTCCGACGCCGCCGCCCCCGCCGACGCGGCCACCACCGCCTCCGGCCCCCTCACCACCCGCACCGACCCCGCCCTCGGCCGCATCGTGACCGACGCCAAGGGCTTCACCCTCTACCGCTTCGACAAGGACACCGCCAGGCCGAAGTCCCGCTCCGCCTGCGAAGGCGCCTGCGCCAAGGCCTGGCCGCCGGTCCCCGCGGCCGGCACCAAACCCGGCGGTGTGGACGCCGCCCGCGTCGGCACGGTCGAGCGGGCCGACGGCGCCGGGCAGCTGACCATCGCCGGCTGGCCGGTCTACCGCTTCGCCAAGGACACTGCCCCCGGCCAGACCAACGGGCAGGGCGTCGGCGGCACCTGGTTCGCCGTCACCCCCGAGGGCGGCAAGGCGGGCGCACCGCAGGAAGGCGCCGGCGGCCTGCCCGCCCTCTCCCTCGCCGACGACCCGGCTCTCGGCAGGATCGTGCGCGACGGGAAGGGCCGTACGCTCTACCGCTTCACCAAGGACACCGCCTGGCCGATGAAGTCGAACTGCACCGGCGCCTGCCTGGAGAAGTGGCGCCCCGCCCAGCCCGTGGACCTCGCGGACGTCGAAGGCGTCAATCCGAAGAAGCTGACCACCTACACCCGCCCGGACGGCACCAAGCAGCTCACCCTCGACTGCTGGCCCCTCTACTGGTTCACCGGCGACAAGGCCCCCGGCGACACCAACGGCCAGGGCGTCGGCGGCACCTGGTTCGCGGTGACGGCCGCCGGCAAGCTCGCCAAGTAGCGCCGCCGCCCGTCACGCCCCGGCGAGGACCTCCCCGGCCTTCCGCACGACGGCGTCGAGCGCGCGCCGGTCCGCCGCCAGCTCCTTCGCGTGCCGGGCGACGGACTCCCGCTGGATCGCCGCCTCCGCCGCGTGCCAGGTCTCGGCGACCTGGTGGGTGACCCGGCAGTCGAGGTCCGCGAGCGCCGTCCTGATCTCGGTCGCCGACGGCCCACCGGGGCGCGGACGGAACCGCGGATCGTCGTCCGCCGCCATCGGCACCCCGTACGTGAAGCCCTTCGTCCGCATGCAGGCGGACCAGCGGGCGAACACGGCCCGCACGGACGGCGCGTCCAGCGACTGCGGGTACGAGGAGTTGGCCAGCCGCTGGACCAGCGGGGAGACGCCCTGCGTGGGGCTGCCGAGCGCGCGCCGCGCCTCGCCCGTGCAGCCCCCGGCCGGCACCTTGCGGCCGTTCACGCGACCACGCCGGGCCTCGGGACCGGCCTCCGCCGGCAGCCCGGGCGGCGAACCGGTGCCGCTCAGCGCGACCCGGGCGTCGGCGGACAGCCTCGGCCGCTGCTCCGCCGCGCGCACGGCGGCGTCGTAGCGCGCCTGCTGCAGAGGGTCCACCTGGTAGCCGTACCGCGCGGCCAGGTCCCGGTCGTGGATGCCGTACCGCCGGTCGAGCTCGGTCCGGGGGCCGTCCGCCGGGAGCGCCGGCAGCGGCTTCCAGACGATGCCGAACCCGGCCAGGCACCGCCCGACCAGCGTCGTTTCGGCGCGGGCGATGGTACGGGCCTGCTCGGGCGTCGGCCGGTACGCCTGGAGGGGCAGAGTAAACGCCGAGGGATCCGCGCCGCGGGCCGGCACGGCGGGACCGTCGGCGTGCGGGGGCGTCAGCCCTGCCGGCCGCAGGCCGGAGCCGTCCACCGCCAGGACGACCGCGGCCAGCAGGGCCACGGCGAGCGTCACCACCGGCCCCGGGGTCCTGCGCCGGGCTGTGCTCATCGCGGAGTTCCTCGTACGGGGTGGTCCTCGTGCGGAATGCCCGGCGGCCGGGCCGGACCGGGTGCCGCACCGGAGGGCGGCGAGCCGAAACTAGCAATACGCCCGCCGCCCCGCACGGCCCGTCCGGCCACCCGTCCCGGCCCCTCCCGCCGCTCTCCGCGGGCGTTCCACCGGCTTCCCACGGGGTGTCCCACGGGTGTCCCGCACTCCGTCCCGTCCTGGTGGGACACCCCGGTCCTGCCGGGTCAGGGCTTGATGGCCCCCAGGGGGGAGCATTCCTGCTCCTTCTGGCTGGGGATCGACCCGCACACCGTGACGGTCGCCCAGGGCGCCTCCGGAGTGACCGCGAGCATCCGCGTGTACGTGTCGTGCTCCATCCGGATCGCGGCGTCGTCGGTCTGGTCGTGGATGTCCTTGATCATGACGCGGTCGCCGACGTTGCCGTTCTCGATCCGCCCCCACACCGCCTGGCACGCCTCGCTGTACCGCAGCTGGATGCGCATGCCGCGCAGCCAGGTCTCCCGTACCGTCACGGCGTCCCACTGGCAGTCGTGTGCCGCGGGTTCGCGGCGCAGACAGGTGTCGCTGCGGCAGCTGACCTTCACCGGCTTGCTCGGCCGCGGATCCGCGTGCTCCGCACCGGTGGTCGCACCGGCGGTGGGCGTACCCGCGTCGGCCGGTTCGATGACGAACATGGTCAGCAGGCTGCCCAGCAGCGCCCCCGCCACGATCGCGGCGGCGGTCCGCAGTGTGCCGGCCCAGCGGAAACCGGCGGCGGGCGCACCGGCACTCGCCGGCTGCTGCTGCTCGGGCGCCTGCTCGGGTTCCGGCTCGGCTGCCGTGACGACGGCCGTGGCGGCAGCCGGTGCTGGAGCCGGCGCTGGAGCCTGTACGGTCCCCGCGTCGGCCGTCGGCCGGGTCTCCGCGGCAGGTGCGACGGACGCCGGAGCCCCCGCCGCCCGTCCGGCCACCGTCGCAACGGCCCCGTCCTCCGACGAGACCGCATCCAGCAGGGCGAGCAGGCCCTCCGGCGGCACCCCCGCAGCCGCCGCGAACTGCTCGACCGCCACCCGCGTCGGCACCTGCTTCCCGTTCAGGAAGCGCTCCCACGAGGACCTGCTGTAGTGCGTCTTGTCGGCGAGCCGGTTGTAGCTCAGCTGAGAAGCGTCCTTGATCCGGCGCATCTCGGCGAAAAGGTCTCTGCCTCCCGCCCCGCTGCCCCCCAGGTCCGACTGTCCCCCAGTCATATGGATGAGACCCCCATCTCATGCGTGTACCCGCCATCTGCGGGAACGGCAGCACAAGTATGAGCCACGCAATGGCGTGAGCATGCAGACGCCCCGCAAGGGCCCGGCCCCGGCCGGGAGCCGCCGTCAGACAAGCAGCCGGCTCCACGTCCGGGCGTCCACGACCCCGTCCTGCGGCAGCGAACGGGCCGCCTGGAAGCCGACCACCCGGTCCCGGGTGCCGGGCCCGAACACGCCGTCCGCCGAGGTCGGGAACCCGTACGCGGACAGCCTGCTCTGCACGGCCTTCACGGCTTCCCCGACCGCGCCCTCGGCGAGCGGCGCGCACAGCTGGTTCCACGTCTGCCCGCCGGCCACCCCGTCCACGCCGGCGCCGATCAGCTTCTGGAAGGCGCGTACGGCCTCTTCCGTGGCGGGGCCGAACGCACCGTCCGGAGTGAGAACCGCACCCCGCTGCACGAGCAGGCACTGCAGCACCCGGACCCGCTCGCCCACCTCGCCCCTGCGCACCAGCGGCCACTGCGGAGCGGTCGGGTCCCCGCCGGTCACGGCCGCCACGTCGGCGCGCAGCTGGGGCAGCAGCGCGTACAGGCGGTCGCCCGGGCACTGGGTGCTGTTGAAGTCCCGGTGCCCGTATATCTGGTACGGCCTGATGCCGTACTGGCGGCAGATGTGGGCGCACAGCGCCACCAGGGCGGCGTACTGCTCGGCCGGCGGCACCTCGCTGGTGTAGGTGCCCTCGTTCTCGATGCCGATGGCCACGGTGTTCTGCCCCGAGCAGTGCGCGCCCTCGACCATCCGGTCGCCGTCGCGCAGCGCCGCCAGGCTCTCGTGCCGGCCCTCGGTGACGAACGCACCGCGGCTGAGCGTGAAGTGCTGGCCGGTGTCGATCCAGCCGCCCGTGTCCATCTGGTACGTCTGCATCGCGCGGGCCAGCGCGACGGCCCGGTTCTGTCCGAACTCGGCGAGGTTGGCGGTGGCCGTGTGGTGCACGATGATCCGCTGCGGCCGCGCCGCCAGCACCTTCACCGGCGACTTGGGCGGCCGCGCCCCCCACTCCTCGCACCCCAGCACCGAGGGCCCGGCGGCCGCGGACCCGTCCGCCGCGGCACTGCCCGCGGACAGGACGACGGCGGGCAGCCCCGCCGTGAGGGACAGCGCACCGCCGAGCAGAGTACGTCGGCGCAGCGCGGCAGCGGATCGAACCGCAGGCGTGGTCATGTCAATCCCGTTCATGTGGTCGGTCAACAGTGATGTTGGAAGGGGGGATACGAGGAGTATGCGGGCATCGGACCCCGGGAAAGGGGCGGAAACCGTCCCGTGCCGTCCCACGGGACACGCGGGACGGGGCGCGTCCCGGCAACTAGCCTGCGCAGCATGGACATCACCATCCACACGACTTCACTTCCGCACGACGACCCGGACGCGTCGCTCGCCTTCTACCGCGACGTCCTCGGCTTCGAGGTCCGCAGCGACGTCGGCCAGGGCCGGATGCGCTGGATCACGGTCGGCCCGGCCGGACAGCCGGGCACGTCGATCCTCCTGGCGCCGGCCGCCGCCGATCCCGGCATCACCGAGGACGAGCGCCGCACGATCACCGAGATGATGGCCAAGGGCACCTTCGGCTGGATCCTGCTGGCCACCCCCGACCTCGACGCCGTGTTCGAGAAGGTGCAGGCCGGCGACGCCGAGATCGTCCAGGAACCGACCGACCAGCCGTACGGCATCCGCGACTGCGCCTTCCGCGACCCCGCGGGCAACCTGGTCCGCATCCAGCAGCTGCGCTGACCGGTCAGGAATCGAGAAGCCCCGTCCGCCACGCGGCGCATAGCGTGAGGTCCATCGAAACCGCAGCGCAAGGAGCAGTCATGAAGGCGCACGTCAGCTCGATCCTCCTCGGTGTCCGCGACATGGACCGGGCCAAGGAGTTCTACACCGAGGGACTCGGCTGGAAGATCAAGAACGACTACGGCATCTCCGTGTTCTTCGACTCGGACGGCGCCTCCCCCGTCGGCTTCTACGCCCGCGAGGGCCTGGCCCGTCAGGTCGGCACGGACCCGGCCGGCAGCGGCTTCAGCGGACTGGTCCTGACCTACGTCGTCCGCAGCGAGGCACGCGTCGAGGAGGTCATGGCGGAGGCCCGGAAGGCCGGTGCCACGATCCTCAATCCCGCCGGTGCCCTGCCGTGGGGCGGGTACGGCGGCACCTTCGCCGACCCGGACGGCTACGTCTGGAGCGTCGGCTACAGCGCCCAGGGAAGCGACCAGCCCTACGCCGAGTGACCGGGCCCGACCACAGGAGCACAGGAGGAAGACCATGAAGTTCTCGGCCCAGGTCGAGCCGCCCGAGCCCATGCGGGGCCTGGAAGTCCCGCCCGAGGTGGTGGCGGCGCTCGGCGGCGGCGCGCGGCCGCCGGTGACCATCACGGTCAACGGGCATTCCTGGCAGAGCCGCATCGCCATCCTCCGCGGCCGCCACCTGCTCGGCCTCAGCAACGCCAACCGGCAGGCCGCGGGCGTCGAGATCGGCGAACAGGTCGAGGTCGACGTGGAGCTCGACACCGAGCCCCGCGTCGTCGTCGAACCCCCGGACTTCGCCCGCGCCCTCGACGACGACCCCGCCGCCCGCGCCGCGTACGACGGCCTCTCCCACAGCCGCAAGCGCGAGCACGTCCACGCCATCGAGAGCGCCAAGCGGCCCGACACCCGCCTGCGGCGCATCGAGAAGGCCATCACCACCCTGCGGGGCTGGACCGTTCCAACTAAGTGAGCAGGAGTGGGTTTTGGGCCCATGCCTGGTCACTGCGGGCATCCCGAACGGTTTTGGATGTCCGGCTGGTTGCCCGCGTTCCGGTGTTCTCCGTTCGGGCGCGTGCATCGTGTGCACGTTCCGTGACGGGTGGGCGGGTTCCCTCACGCCCTCGGGTGTCCGGTCCGGCCTGGACGGTCCGATACCCGCGACGATCGCTCTGGTCGTCGCGGGGCGGTGTCGTCCGTCGCCGGATCGGATAGCCGAGGGCGCGTCGCCCGATCGCGATGCCGGCGGCGTCGTGTCGGGAGATGGTGCGGTGGGGGCTGGTGAGCGGTTTGCGCCAGTGCTCATCGCCCCACAGGGAGGTGTAGGCCGGGTCCACGGCCACGATCGACAGGCCCGTCTCGGCGGCCATCGACACGAGCCGGGCCTTGAGCTTGCCGGTGGGGATGCCGGAGACAAGTTGCCGGAACCGTTTGCGGCGTCCGTGGTTCTCGCGGGTCTTGTCCGCCGTGAAGTCGAGGTTCTCCATGGCGATCGCGGTGACGCCGCTGCGCTTGGCCCAGTGCAGGAGTCGGGTGATGGCGTGGCGGACCTGGGCGTCACGGTGATCCGCGGTCCCGGTCAGGTCGTAGGGGAAGCGGCGGGGGTTACCGACGGGGTTGCCGTGCGGGTCGAGGCGGTAGGCGGCGAAGTGGTCGGCGTTGCTGTCCACCCCGACCATGCCGGCCGCGCGGACGGCGTCGAGCGGGACCGTCTTGACCACGGGCTTCTGCCACGAGGCGGTCAGGTACCACCGCACGCGCTCGACGTCGTAGTGGATGCGGTAGGCGACAGCCCGGTTGCCTTCGATGCGGTCGGCCCACTCGGCGCCGCGGTGCGCGAACGCCACCTTCGAGGCCAGCAGAAACCGGCCATGCCCGGCGTTCGCCAGGTGCGCGAGCGGGGCGGGCAGCCTGATCGACACCTCGCCGTCCGGTGTGACGCGGATGGTCTCGTTGCCGTACCGCTTCCCGGACTCGCCGTCAGCGGCCAGGAACCACCGCTCGGCCTCCCACCGCTGGCGCCACTGCTCCTCGGTGAGCTGGGCCGCGGTGAGGTTGTGGCGGGTGTTCAGCAGCCGCCGGCCACCACGCACCACGCGCACGACACCGGCCTCACGCTCCGCACGGGTCACCTCGAGGCGGTGCTCCAGCACGGCCAGCCGCCGGGACTTGTGAAACCACTCCCGCTTGGAGCGATAACCGCCCGGGGCACGCTTGGTGCCCTTCTCCCCGAGAGGCTGGGACAGCCGGTGCATCAGCATCCGGACACCGGCCTCCAGACCGTGGATGTGCGCGAGCTGACACCGCCGCGACAGCGCCCACTGATCGTGCGACGCCTTCGTGATCGACCCGGCCCAGCGGGACGACGACTCCGCTGTCAGCTCCTGCTTGCGGACCGCCCACGTGTCCTTGGTGTGCTCCAGGCCCTGCGCGCACCGCATCGCCAGGTCCCGGGAGGCGAGCCGTCCCAGATGCTCACCCACGGCACGGAGAACCTGCTCGTCGGCCGGGGGAAGTCCCTTGAGACGGGTCCGTACCGCGACACCCGAAGGGCCCAGCGCAACGAACGGCGCGTCGATCACACGCAGTTGCCGTCTTGTGTTCTCCCGCACCGCTCGCCCCCTTACCTGATCAACACTCCGAACCTACCGGCACCCACCGACAACCACCCCCGCCGAGCCCCGGCACCACCATCAGAAGACTCACTCAGAAACCCTCACACTTGCTGCTCACTCAACCCGCAGCAGTTCACCACCCCTGCACGCCCCGCAGGGAGCCGGCCCCCTCCCACCCCGGTCCCCGCCTCCCGACACCCCCCGTTGGGGGCTGTGCTAGCGCGAAGGTTCGGATTGGCGGGTCCTCGGATTCCGCCGCGCGGGGGCGGTGGGGTCGCCGAGGATGGGGGAGTCATGACGACGCGCGTCCGTTTGTGTTCGTTGCCTTCCCTTCCCCGTTCGACCGCGGGGTCCGGAGGAGGAGCGGCGCGGGCTGCCGCGTTTGCAGTGGTGGCGACCGCGCTGGCGGCCGTCGGGAACCGGCTGGTGTTCGGCGGCACCCTGTCGGCGACCGCGTGCCTGGTCGCCGTGCTCGCCCTGTTCGCCGTGGCACTGCCGCGCGCCGGGCGGCCCCGGTCGCTGAGCACCGGCCTGAGCGCCATGGTCCTCGCCCAGGCGGCCACCTGCTGGTGGCTCGGGCACCTCGGCGACGCCCCGACCCCCTCCGTGGCCCTCGCCCACGACGGGCCGTGGGGCGTGTCGTACGCCGCGCTGACCCTCGTCGTCGGCTGGACCCTGCACGCCGCCGAGATCTCCTGCACATGGGTGGGGACCGCGGTCCACGACCGGCTCGGCGACCTCGCCGTACGGCTGCGCTCCCTGTTCGTCCCGTGGCCGACGTCGTACGGCCCGCAGAGCCCTCGGCCCCCCGTCGGCCGCCAGCGCCGGGACGCGGGCCCCTCGCCGTACGAACTCCTCCTGGCCGACGCGGTGGTGCGCCGCGGCCCGCCCACCCGACCCACCGGCCCGCGCCTCCCCGAGGCCCCGGCCGCCGTCGGGCCCTAGGGCCTGTCCGACCCTCCCGCCGTCACCCCCCCGCCGGGCCCGTCCGCCGATCACGGACGGACGACCGGGAGAGGACGGCGCCCCGCCCGCGCGCCCGCCCCGGCTGCACGCCGCGCGCCGCGGGCCATTCGAGCATCCAGGAGCCACCGTGACCGTACAACGCATCGACGTGACGCACCCCGCCGACCTGAGCGCGGCGGACGTCGCCCGGTGGGGCGAGCTGCGGGACCGCACGGCACCCGTGGCCAACCCCTTCATGAGCCCGGAGTTCTGCCGGGCCGTCGGCAGCGTCCGGCCCGGCGCCCGGGTCGCGGTGGTGCGCCAGAACGGCGAACCGGCCGGCTTCTTCCCCTTCGAACGCGGCCGCTGGGGCCGCGGCCGCGCCATCGGCCTCGGCGTGTCCGACTGCCAGGGCGCCGTCATGCGCCCCGGCGTGACCCTGGACCCCCACGCCCTGCTGCGCGCCAGTGCGCTGTCCGTCTGGGAGTTCAACCACCTGGAGGGCGGGCAGGACCTGTTCCTCCCCTTCGCCACCGGCCGGTTCGCCTCACCCGTCGTCGAACTCGCCGACGGCTATGCCGCGTACGAGACCCGGCTGCGGGCGGGATCCCGTACGTTCCTCAAGTCGGCCCGTGCTCAGGAGCGCCGCCTCGCCCGGGAGGTCGGGCCGCTCCGCTTCGTCTTCGACGACCGGAACCCGGCGGTCCTGCACACGCTCATGGCGTGGAAGTCCGCCCAGTACCGGCGCACGGGACGGCGCGACCGGTTCGCGCAGGAGTGGATCAGCGGCCTCGTGCGCACCCTCGCCGGCACGGACGCGCCCGGCTGCGCGGGCCTGCTGTCGGTGCTGTACGCCGGCGAGCGGCCCGTCGCCGCACACTTCGGCCTGCGCTCGCGCACCGTCCTGTCCTACTGGTTCCCCGCGTACGACCGGGACTTCGCCACCTTCTCGCCGGGCCGGCTGCTCGTCCTCCGCGTGATCGCCGCGGCGGCCGACGCCGGCATCGTCCTGCTCGACCTCGGCCGCGGCGACGCCCCGTACAAGGACTCCCTGAAGACCGGCGACCTGACCGTCCACGAAGGCGCGGTCGTCCTGCGCGCCCGCCCCGGCGCGGCCCTCCACTGGCTCAGCCGCGAACCGTCCGGTGCCGTCCGCCGCTTCGTCCGCGAACGCCCCCGCCTCAAGACGGCCGCCGTACGCACCCTCCACTCGGTCGGCAGGATCCGCGACCGTGACCGCGACCGCGACCGTGACCGCTGACACGGCGGGCAGCCCGCAGAGTCGGAAGTGTGACGATCCGACTATCCTGGCCGGAATCGACGAGGGGGCCCGTGGTGACATCCGCATCCGCAACGCCATCGGACGGCACCTGGTTCGTCCTCATAGAGCAGGACGACGAGGTGGCCTACGCCGACGGTCACGACATCTTCCGCTGGCAGCTCGCCGCCGAGCACGAGGCGCGGGACGAGGCACACGCCCGCGAGTGGGCGAAGGACCTCCTCCAGACCCACCTGCCCACCCGCCGCCACGCGCCCGCGGACCGACCGCACACCCGCCGGATCTACCAGTCCTCGGAGAACGTCTGGCTGGTCGTCATCCAGGAGAGCTGGCGGACCCAGCACTTCCGCCTCTCCGTGGCCCGGCTCGTCGGCAGGAGCAAGGTCGCTGCGCCCCCCGAACCCGCACAGCCGGAGAAGCGCCGCCGCAGACTCTTCGGCTGAGCGGGGCGGCTGCGGTCAGTCGCGCGCCCCACCCCCGTGGTAGCTTCCGGCGACATCACAGGGCGCAGGACGGGCGGGCAGGCACGTGGACAAGGAGCTGCGGCTCGCTGCCGTGGAGGCCCTCGGCAGGCTCGGGCGGAGTGACGACTACCGGGACCGGGCCGCCGCCGGTCAAGGCCTGGCAGGTCTCGCCGAGGAACCGGAGGCCTTCGGACTGCTGCTCGACCTCATGCTCGACTCCGGCGACACGTACGTCACCAGGGTGACCGCGCAGGCCCTGCTCCGGCGCATGGACCGGTCCGGACTGGCGGCAGTCGCGTCCGCGCTGGCGGACGGCTACCCGCGGCACGGCGACTGAATCCACACCGCGGTCTCCGACGTGTTCGGCATCTTCGCCACGGACCTGGCCACAGCCGTGGGCCTCTGTGAGGAGATGGCGCAAGGTCCCGACGACCGCCTTGCCCGCGGGGCCCGCGCCCTGCTGGAGCACCTCGTCGAAATCGACCCCGTCCTGCACCCCGCACCGCCGTCCTCGTAGCCGGCTGGCGCCCCTACCGCGCCCCCGGCAGCACGATCCCGTGCGCATTGGCCGTGGCCCCCGGGCGGAGGGTCCACGGGACGGGGGAGGTGCTCGTCAGCCAGCCGTCGGCCAGGAGCTCGCCCACGATCAGGCTGCGCACCCGCCTGCGTGCCTTCCAGCGCAACCCGGCGCACAGCTGTCCGTACGACGGCCCGTGCCCGTGCTCCGCACGGAACTCGATCGTGAACCGGGCCGCCTGCTCGCCGCGGTCGGGGTGCTTCTCCTGCCACGCGGCGTACTTGTCCAGCACGGACCGCGGCGACGGCAGCGCGGGCTGCCGGAACGTGAAGGCCGTCGCCACCCGGACGAACGGCAGCGAGCACAGCGCGCAGGTCTCGACGACCTCGGCGTGCCGCCGCAGACCGGGGCGGGCCGCGGCCTTCCACTCCTCCCAGTCGCCCGGCGTGACCTCCGGCGGAACCGGGCGCGCCGACTTCTCGGGCTCGGTCACGTCGTCCGGGCCGGGGAGCAGGCCGGACAGGTGCTGCACCTTCTCGTCGAGGAGGTACCGATCGCCGTCGAGTTCCGCCAGGAACATCCGCTCCAGCAGCTCCGGCAGCGCCGCCCGCCCGGCCTCCGGAAGGTCCGTGGGCACAGTGCCGTCGAGCCGGGGCGAACTGTGCGCGGCGAGGTACAGCGCCGCGAGCCGTGCCGCCGGCCCGGCCTTGCGCAACGGCTTGGAGGCCAGCGTCCGGATGATCCACCCCGACACCCGGGAACGCTTCCCCTTGCCGAACGGCAGCGGATGGTCCGGCCCGAAGACCAGCGCCGGCACCGTGACCGGCCTCGGGATCTCCGGTGGCCCGTCGACCAGTTCACCGGGAACGCCCCACCCCAGTTCGTCCAGTGCGGCGACCGCCTCCCCGGGATCCGTCAGCCGCAGCGACCGCAGGTCCTGGCCCGACACGTTCCCCGCGCCACCCCGTGCCGACCGGATCGCCACGACCACCGCCAGCAACTGCGCATCCGGCGAAGCCAGGGGCAGCGCAGCCACGTACGACAGCAACTGGCGCGCGGCCGCGCCCTGCGTGGTCGTCATGAGGAACGAAAGCTGAGGAGCCGAAGTGGCGACAGTCGTTTGCACATCCACCACAACGATCCGAGGGCCGGATCCGTTACGCCCTTCGGTGACGCCGTCCGACGCGGACCGGCCGGTTCCCGCGCCCCGGGAACCGGCCGGCCGCTCCTCGTACTAGTGGATGCCCGCGTACGCCTGCCAGCCGATGGCGATCTTCACGCGCTTGTCGAGGGTCCCGCGGCCCGTGCCGCTGTAGCGCCACAGGCCGCCGGAGCGGTCGCGGGCGATCAGGTCGGCGCGGCCGTCGCCGGTCAGGTCGCCCACGCCCACGACGGCGTTGTACGACGCGCCCCACTCGCGCGCGACCAGGCCGCGGGCGCCGAACTTGCCGGCCCCCGTGCCGTAGCTGCGCCACAGGTTGTCGAGCTGGTCCTGGAGGAGCAGGTCACCGATGCCGTCACCGTTGAGGTCACCGGCACCGACGATCTTCTTGTACGACTTGAAGCCGGTGCCCAGCGAGACCCGCGGAGCCAGCGCACCCGTCTTGGTGGTGGTGTAGAGGTACAGCGCACCGGACTTCGGATCGCGGGCGACCAGATCGGGGCGGCCGTCCTTGGTGACGTCGCCGGGCGAGGTGAGGACGTCGTAGATGGTCCAGCCCTTGCCCAGGACCTTGTACGGGCCGGCCGGCTTGAGCGCCGTCCCGCAGGCGGGCGTGTACGCGCGCATCTCGCCGGTGGCGAGCCGCACCAGGGTGTCGTTGCAGCGGTCGCCGTTCATGTCGCCCATCGGGACCGGACGGAAGCCCTTCGACCAGCCCGTCGTGGTGACGCTGCCGCTGAAGTTGCCGGCACCTGTGGACCCGTACGCGGTGCGCAGGCCGGTGGCGGTGGTCTGGAGCAGGTCGCCCAGCCCGTCCGGACGGCCCGCGCGGCTGCCGAAGTCCCGCGGAGCCGGGGCGCCGCCGGTGACCGTGACCTTGCCCGAGCCCAGGGTGACCGGCGCCGGGGCGTTGACGGCGGTGGCCTTGAGGGTCCAGGTCAGAGGGCCGTTCACGGGCAGTGCGCCGGTCTGCGTACGGCCCTTCCAGGCCGGGGCGGCCTTCTCGGTCGGGCCGGTCCCGGCCAGATTCGCGACGGTCCTGCCCGCGGAGTCGGTGAGGACCACGGACCAGGCGGACACCGGCCGGGTGAGGTTCCAGACCGGCGCCCACACGGTGTTCGAGCCGGTGCTCCCGGCCAGCGGCACGGTCGCGGGCACGGTCGACGAGCCGATCCCGAGCGGGACCTCGGCGGTGGCCCGGGCGGAGATCAGGGAGCTGAACTCCTCGCGCTGGTTGATGTTGGCGAGCAGGGTGGCCGAGCCGTACGGGCCCGCCGAGACCACGCCGCGCAGCCGGAAGCCCGTGGTACCGGGGATCACCTCGCCGGCCCCGGTCCACTGGTCGTCGGAGGAGGTGCGGGCGGAGTGCCGCAGGTGCCAGCCCTTCTCGCTGCTCACCCACTCCGACCACATCACGCGCACGGTGCCGTCGGGGCCGATGGCCGCTTCGGGGGCCCAGGGGTCCGATGCGTTGTCGGACAGCTGCTGCTTCTGCCAGGTGCCGTCGGCCGTACGGAGCGTACTGCCGAAGTAGACGTACTTCGTGCCGCCGCCGACGCGGTCCTGGACCTCCGGCCAGACGACGGTCACGTCGCCGTCGCCGGCGATGAGCGGCTCCGGCGAGGCCGCCTGGGCCTTCGAGGTGCCGGGCGTCTTGGCCGGAGCGCCCCAGCCCGCGGCCGCGGAGGGCCGTACGGCGATGTTCACGGACTCCAGCGCGGAGCTGTCGTCCGCGCTCTTCGTCCAGCTCAGGGCCATCATGCCGGTCGGGCCCGAGGCGATCCGGGGAGCGCTGAGGCTGCGGGACTGCGGGGTGTGGGCGACCGGGGTCCCCCAGGCTGCGCCGGGGGCGGTGCGGGTGACGGTCTCGACGGCCGAGATGGTGTCGTTGATGCGGCCGCTGTCGCCCTTCACGGTGGTGCGCAGGAAGGCGACCACGGCCGTGCCCTGCGGGTCCACGGCCACGTCGGCGCCGCTGACGAAGCCGCCGCCGACGGCCGAGGAGGCCACGGTGGCGGGCTTGGACCAGGTGCCGTCCGCGGTGCGGTCGGCGGCGTTGACCTTCCACACGTCGGCGTCGGTGGGGCGGGAGGTCCAGACGGCGGTGGCCGTGCCGCGCGGGCCCGCGGCGAGCTCCACGGTGCCGACGTACTCGTCGGCCGGGAGGTCGAGCAGGGTCGCCGGCTGCGACCAGGTGCCCTGGGAGAGGGTGGCGGACTTCAGGAGCGAGGCCATGGGCGGCGAGTCCGTGCCCTGGTCGGAGGGGTACTCGGGCCAGATCGCGGTGACCCGGCCGTCGGTGTCCGGGACCAGCTTGAACGATTCGTCACCGCGGCTGGTGGGGACGGTCGCGAGCTTGGTCGACGGGCCCCAGTGGTCGGTGCCGGCCGGCCGCACGGCCACGCGGATTTCCATGCCCATGCCCGACATGACGTACCAGCCGGCGACCGCACTGCCGTCGGCGGCCGTGGTCACGCGCAGGTCGCCGAAGTCGCCCGTGGGGCCGACCTTGAGCGGCTCCTGCCACGGCGGCAGCGGAGCGGCCACGGCCGTTCCCGCGGCGAGCAGGGGTGTGACGGCCCCGCCGGACACGACGAGTGCGGCGGTGGCCACGGCGGCGGCCAGGCTGCGTTGCGAACGGGCGCGCTTGCCCATGGAGTTGATCCCTTCCCCGTCGAGCGTGTTGCTCGCATCTGATCAATTGCCGATCAGGGGTTTGACACCGCAGGCCGGCCAAGGGTTGTACGGGACGGCGAAGATTTCATGATCGACACCCCTGTGTCCGTGCGCTCCCGGGCGTACGTGACAATGCGTCAACGACGAAGATCGTCGGACCAGTTCATCTTCATCCTGCACGGCCGCGCGAAGCGTGCCCGGGTGCAGGACAGGTACGGGGGAGTACACGGGTGGGACCCATGTCGAGAGCGGGGGCGGCCGTCGTGGCCGCCGCCGTGGCCGGAACGCTGCTGGCGGGCACGCCCGCCGGTGCGGCACCGGAGCAGCGGACCGCCGCCGGAGCACCGGCGCAGCAGGGCCGCACGGCGACCGTCACGCTGATCACCGGCGACCGCGTGACCGTCGCCGCGGACGGCACGGTGGTACGGCTGGTCCGCGGCCAGGGCCGCAAGGGGACGCCGATCGCGATCCGGCGCGAGGCCGGGCACACGCACGTCATTCCGCTGGACGCGCAGCGCCTCGTCGACCAAGGGGTGCTGGACCGGGCACTGTTCGACGTCACCCGGCTGATCGCCGACGGCTACGACGACGCCCGGCACGGCTCGGTGCCGCTGATCGTCGGATACCGCAAGGGCACCGGCCGGGCCGAGGGCATGACCGCCGGCCCCGACCGCTTCGAAGGCCTGGCCCGGCAGCGCCGCGCCCTGCCGGCCGTAGCCGGCGAGGCGTTCAGCACGCCGAAGCACGATGCCGGTCGCCTCTGGTCGGCCGTCACCGCAGGAACCGGCACGGGGACGGGCACCGGCTCGGGCGCCGCCCGCACGCCCGCCGCCTTCGCCACCGCCGCCCCCGAGATCAGCCGCGTCTGGCTCGACGCGAAGGTGTGGCCGTCGCTGGACGTCAGCGTTCCGCAGATCGGTACGAAGGCCGCCTGGCAGGCCGGTTTCACCGGCAAGGGCGTCAAGGTCGCGGTCCTCGACACCGGTGTCGACCAGACCCACCCGGACCTCAAGGGCACGGAGGTCGTGGAGAAGAACTTCACCGACTCGCCCGACACGAAGGACCGGCACGGCCACGGCACCCACGTGGCGTCCATCCTGGCCGGCTCCGGCGCCCGGTCCGCGGGCCGCCTCAAGGGAGTCGCCCCCGGCGTCCGGATCATCGACGCCAAGGTGCTCGGCGACAAGGGCCCCGGCACCACGTCCGGCATCGTCGCCGGCATGCAGTGGGCCGTCGACCAGGGCGCCACCGTCGTCAACATGAGCCTGGGCGCGCCGGACGGGCCGGGCGAGGACGCGAAGGAGGCCGCGATCGCGCGCCTCTCCGCCAAGGCCCTCTTCGTCGTCGGCGCGGGCAACGAGGGCGAGCAGGGCGAGGGGAGCATCACCTCGCCGGGCTCCGCCCCGGCCGCCCTGACCGTCGCCAGCTCGGACAAGAAGGGCGTACGCGCGGCCAACAGCAGCATCGGCCCGACGGCCTCCGGAGCGGCGAAGCCGGACATCAGCGCCACCGGCGTGGCCATCATGGCCGCCGCCTCCACCTCCCTGGCCGCGCCGCCGGCCAGCGGCTACACCAGCAAGAGCGGCACCTCGATGGCCACCCCGCACGTGGCGGGCGCGGCCGCCCTCCTCAAGCAGCAGCACCCCACCTGGACCGGCGCCCGCCTCAAGGCCGTCCTGACCGGCTCGGCCTCGGCGGCCTCGGAGGTGCACCCGTACCGGCTCGGCTCCGGCCGGGTCGACATCGCGCGGGCCGTCAAGGCCACCGTGGTCCCCGAGTCCGGCACCGTGGACTTCGGCACCACCCTGTACCCGCACGCGGACGACGCCCCGGTCACCCGGACCGTGACCTACCGCAACCTCGGCACGGCCCCGGTCACCCTCAGCCTCGGCACCGCGGCCGCCGACCCGGCGGGCAGGCCCGCCCCGTCCGGCATGTTCACCGTCAAGGACACCAAGCTGACGGTGCCCGCCGGAGGCACCGCCTCCACCAAGGTCACCGCGAACACCCGCCTCGGCTCCCTCGACGGCGCGTACGGCGGCTCCGTGGTCGCGACCGGCGGCGGCCAGGCCGTGCGCACGGCCTTCGTGGTCTACCGCGAAGGGCCGGGCTACAACCTGACGGTCAAGCACATCGGCCTGGACGGCGCCCCCACGAAGGGCTACAACACCAGCGTCGTCGTCCTCTCCGACATGTCGCGCCGCCCGCTGGCCAATGCCGGCAGCGCCTCCGCCACCGTGCGCCTGCCGCGCGGCAGGTACATGCTGGAGAGCACGATCAGCGGCTCCAAGTACGCCCACTTCGTCCAGCCGACCGTGAACCTCAACGCCAACACCACGATCGTCGTGGACGCGCGCAAGGCCAAGCCGTTCAAGGTCACCGCCCCGGATCCGGCCGTCCGGCTGACCGACGCCGTCATCGGCTACCAGGACCACCTGGGCATGATCTCGAACTCCTGGTCCGTCGGCGACGCCTCCCGGCTGCTCACCGCCCACCTCGGCCCGGAGACCCCGACCTTCCGGACGCACTTCGGCGGCGTGTGGCAGGTCCCCGGCAAGGAGGGCCGCAGCGCCGAGTACCGGATGTTCTTCCCGCAGTCCGGCCGCTACTTCACCGGCCTGACCCGCGCCGTCGCGGCGAAGGACCTCGCCGAGGTGAACTTCGGCCTGGCCGCCTCCGTACCCGGACTGACGGCGACCGTCTCCGCCCGCCCGGAGGCCGCCGACGACGGCTGGAGCGCCGACTACCAGCTGGGGACCGAGTACGCCCTGCCCGCCACGGCCCGCCAGTACGTCACCACCGCCGGCCAGCGCTGGACATGGCGCGTGAGCCAGCTCTCCCCGGACCTCACCGAGCGCCTGAGCCACACCCTGGGCCCGGAGACGTACGCACCCGGCAGCCGGCACGCCACCACGGTCGGCGGCGCCGTCGTCGGCCCCGACCTCAGCGCCCAGGGCGGCACCGGCGCCCGCCGTACGTACGACACCATCGAGGTGTCGGTGCCGATGTTCGCCGACGGCGCCGGACACCGCAGCCGGCCCGTCGTGGCCGGCGGCTTCACCCGGCTGACCAGCGGCAGCACCCTGATCGCGGAGGGGAAGCCGGGTGTGCTCGGCGCCGTGGTCCCGGCCGGGAAGGCGCCGTACACCCTGACCATGGAGGCCACGCGGGTCGCCCAGGACACGGCCACCAGCACCAAGGTCGCCGTCACCTGGACCTTCACCTCGGCCCGCCCGGCCGGTGACGCCGCCCAGCCGCTGCCGCTGTCCACCGTCCGGCTGGCCCCGGCCGTCCCGCTGAACGGCGCCGTGAAGACGGGCACGGCCCTGACCGTCCCCCTCGTCCTCAGCGGCCCGGCCGCCACGCCCGGCAACCTGGCCGCCCTCACGGTGAAGGCCACCTTCGACAACGGCCGGACCTGGGTGAACCTCCCGGTCGCCACCGACGCGAAGGGCGCCCGCTCCGTCAGCGTCACCGGCCCGGCCGGCGCGAAGGCCGTGTCCTTCACGGTCTCCCTGAAGGACAAGTCCGGCAACACCACCACCGAAACCCTCACCAACGCCTACCGCCTGACCCCCTGACCACGCCCCCGACACCACACACCCGACGCCCCGGCCGGATCATCCGGCCGGGGCGTCGGGCGTTTCGCCGAGCCTGATCGGTCCGGTCCCCGGCGGTCGGGAGCCGGCCCCTCCGGGCTGGTGTGGCCGGGCCGGGTGCGCGGGTAGGAGGGTGGCGGGGCGGGCGCCCGCCGACGGGCGGGGGTGCCGGTGGCTGCGCACGGGACGGGGGGCCGGTGGAGCGGCTGTACGTGGATCTGTCGGAGCAGGGCCGGGTGTGGGTCACGCTTTCCGGACCGGGGAACGCGGGCGCGCCGTCCGTGCGGGCGGGGGACGGGGTGCCGTTGCGGTGGTCCTTGTCCGCCCAGGAGGCGGAGGAGCTCCGCTGGTACCTGGAGGACTACCTGGACTCGCCGTACGGTGTGTACGAGGAGCGCGGGGCGCGGGTGGCCGCAGCGCTGCGGGGGTGGGGTGAGGCCGCCTTCTCGGCGCTCGTCGGCCCGGGGGCCGGACGCGAGGCGTTCCGGAGGGTCCGCAACCGGGCCTCCGCAGCAGGGCAAGGACTCGAAGTGGTCATCCGCTCGGAGTCCGCCAGGCTGCTGGCGCAGCCCTGGGAGCTGTTGGCCGAGCCGGAGCGACCGCGCCCGCTGGCGCTGGACGGGGTGTCGTTCAGGCGCGTGGTACCGGGCGGCCCGCCACGCGGCGTGATCCCGGTGGCGGGCGGGCGGCTGCGGGTCCTGATGGTGATCGCCCGTCCGGGAGGGGTGCGGGACGTCGGCTACCGGATGGTCGCCCGGCCGCTGCTGGAGCGGCTGGAGGCGGTACGCGGCCAGGTGGAACTCGTGGTCCTGCGCCCTCCGTCGCTGGCCCGGCTGCGGCAGGTGCTGCAGCAGGAGCTGGCGGCGGGCGAGCCGTTCCAGGTGGTGCACTTCGACGGGCACGGCACGTTCGAAGCCCCCGGGCCGTCGCCCGCAGACGGCTCGGCCCCGCAGGGAATGCTGATCTTCGAAGGGGAGCGCGGCGGCCGGGACCCGGTGCCGGCCGGGGAGCTCGCGCAGGTGCTCTCCGAGGGGCGCGTACCGGTGGTGGTCCTCAATGCCTGCCGGTCGGCGGCCATGGGCGCACAGGTGGAGGCGGCGGTGGCCACCCGGCTGCTCCAGGCCGGGACGGGCGCGGTGGTGGCGATGGCCTACAGCGTCTACGCCGTGGCGGCCGCCGAGTTCACGGCCGCCTTCTACGAGCGGCTGTTCGCGGGCGAGCCGGTCGCCGGCGCGGTGGCCGCGGGGCGTCTGCAACTGGGCCGGGAGAACCTGCGGCCTTCGCCGAGGGGCCCGTTGCCGCTGGCGGACTGGATGGTTCCGGTGTTGTACGCCCGTCACGACGTCTCTTTTCCCGGCCTGCGTCCGGTGGTCCCGCCGGAGCAGCCCGGCCCGCCCGCCGGCAGCCGGGGCGAGGGCGGTTCCGGCGACGGTGAGCCGGCCTCCGGGACGGATGACATGTGGGCGGCGGACGGGCACTTCGTCGGGCGCGACGGACTGCTGTACAGGCTGGACGCCGCCGCCCGGCTGGGGCGGGTGGTGGTCGTCCACGGGCTCGCCGGGATCGGCAAGTCCCAGCTGGCCAAGGCCTTCGGCCGCTGGTGCCGCGAGACCGGTGCCGTGGACGGTCCGGAATGCCTGGTGTGGCACTCCTTCGAACCGGGCTCTGCCCCCTCGGCGTTGGAAGACCTCGTCGACGGCATCGCCGCCGCGCTGGACGGCCCCGACGGCTTCGCAAGCCCCGATGGTTTCGACCGCACCGCCCGCACCGCCCGCACCGACTGTGCCCGCACGGACCCCGGTGCCCGCCTGCGCGCGGTGGAGCGGGCACTGGAGACACGGCGCGTGCTGGTGGTGTGCGACAACTTCGAAGCCCTGTACTCGATGTACGGCGGGGAAGGCGGGGACCGCGCGGCAGGCGTGCCGCCACCACCTGACGCGTCCGGGCTGTGGGCCCTGCGCGACTTCCTGCAGCGCGCCGCCGCCGGCCGCAGCACGGTGGTGGTCACGAGCCGAGCCGACGAGTCGTGGCTGGACCGGGACGTGACCGGGCAACCGCGCGCCCCCCGCAGGGACGACCACCGCATCCTCGTGACCGGGCTCACCACAGGAGAGGCCTCCCAGTACGCGGACCACCTGCTCGCCCGGTCCCCGCAGGCGCGGGAGCGCCGCGCACACCGGGTGTTCGGCGAGCTGATGGAATGGCTGGACGGCCACCCCCTGAGCATGCGGCTGGTCCTCCGGCACCTCGACGACCGTCCGGCCGCCGCCCTGCTGGAAACCCTGCGCGACACCCCCGCCGGCGCCGCGGGCGGTGGCTTGCTGGGCACCGTCCGGCCGGGGGCGGACGGACGGACCCGGTCGCTGGCCGCCAGTATCGCGTATTCCTTCTCCCACCTGCCTGCGGCCGACCGGGAGTTGCTGCCGGTGCTCGCCCTGCTGCACGGCACGGCCTCGGCGCAGGCCCTGGCCCTCTTCTCGGCCGAGCCGGGGGTGCCCGGCCGGTTCGCCGGCCGCACCGAAGACCAGTGGAACACGGTGCTGGGACGGGCTGCCTCGGCCGGGCTGCTCACCGCATGGGGGTCCGGCATCTTCGGCATCCCGCCCGCCCTGCCCGCCTACCTGGCGGAGGAGTGGTGCCCCCGGGGCTGCCTCCGCCACGCCGAAGAGCGGCAGGCCGCCCGCCTGGCCCTGCTCCATGCCCACGCGGCGCTCTGCGCCTGGCTGGACGGCCTCCTGTCCGGTGGCGGGACCGGCACGGCCCTGGAGTTGATCGCCGCCCAGCGACGCACGCTGACCAGTCTGCTCGACCACGCTCTGGGGCTCGGTATGTGGGCCGAGGCCCACATCGTTCTCCAGCCCCTCCACACCTTCTGGGACATGCGCGGATCTGCCGCGGAGGCACGCAGGTGGACGGACCGCGCACTGGCGGCGGTGGAGGCCGTGGCGGGGGCCGAACCCGACCCTGACAGCGACGCGGGCAGCCTCTGGATGACCCTCGTCGGCGCCCAGGCCGCCCGGGACATGGAGACGGGTCGCCTGGACCGGGCACACCGGTTGCACACGCGCCTCCTCCACTTCGTTCGTTCCCAGTCGCCGGGCCGTGACCGGCAGAGCAACCTCGCCGCCTGCCATTACCTGCTCGGCCGGATCGCCCAGGAGCGGGGCAGACTGACGGAGGCGGAGCTCTGGTACCGCCAGGCCTTCGACCTGGCCGAACGGCTCGGCGATCCGCTGAGGGCCGCCATCAGCGGGGCCCAGCTCGGTCTGCTCGCCCAGATGCGCGAGGACGCGGACGGCGCCGAAGCCTGGTACAAGAGGGCCTACGACGTCTTCGACGCCGCCAGGGACCGCCACAAGGTCGCCGTCGTCGCGACCATGCTCGGCACGCTCGCGTGGCAGCGCGACGACCACAGCGGCGCCGCATCGTGGTACCACCGTGCCCGCGCCCACTTCGAGGCCCTCGGCGATCCTTCCCGCCTGGCCGGCGTGTACCAGCAGCTGGGCGCACTCGCGCACGTGCGTGACGACCTGGAGGACGCCGAGCGGTCGTACCGCCAGGCCCTCACGATCCGGGAGCAGCTCCAGGACCGCCGTGGCACGGCAGCCTGCTACCACCAGCTCGGGATGGTCGCCCGCAGGCTCACCGGTCCGGCGGAGGCCGAGGACTGGTTCCGCAAGGCCGCCGCGATTCTGCAGGGGCTCCGGGACCGCCCCCGCCTCGCCCTCACACAGCACATGCTCGGAGTGGTCACCCACCTTCAGGGCGATCTGGACGGAGCACAGGCGTGGTTGGAGCAGTCCGTGCGGATCGGCGAGGACCTCGGCGACCGCCGGGGCACCGCCGAGGGGTGCCTCCGGCTCGGCATGGTCGCGCGGGAGCGCGGGGATCTGGACGAGGCAGCCGCCCGGGTGCGCCGCTCCCTCGACCTCAACGGCGAGCTCGACAACCGCCGCGGCACGGCGAAGTGCTACGAACAGCTCGGCATGATCGCGCACCGGCGCGAGCGGCTCACGGAGGCGGCGGCCTGGCTGCGGAGCGCGCTGATGATCTTGGAGGAGCTCGGCGTCTCTGCCGACAAGGGCGATGTGCTGCACGTGCTCGGCGCGGTCCTGCACGAGGGCGGCGACCCGGACGGAGCCGAGCAGTGCCACCTCGAAGCCCTGGAGATCTTCGTGGCGGAGGACGACCGGGCGAAGTCCGCCACGACTTCCTGCATGCTCGGGAAGGTGGCGGAGGATCGAGGGGATCCTGGGCGTGCCGAGACCTGGTACCGCCGTGCCCTCGACCTCTTCGACGCCCTTCCCGACGGCCGTGAGCCGGCCTTGTGCAGGCAACTCCTCGGAGTGCTCCTGATACACGGGCAACCGGACGAGGCCGCATCGCTGTGCCGCCGGGCGTTCACCGGCTTCAAGGCCTTCGACGTCCCTGTCGGCACGGCGAAGTCGGCTGCGGCCCTGGGGGTCTTGGCGTGGCAGCGTCGGCGGCTGCGGGAGGCGACGGAGTGGGCGGTGCACTGTGTGACGTCCTTCGAGGAGTTCCCGCACCCGGCCACCGTGACCGGCTCGGAGCTGCTGGCCGCGACGGCCGGACTGCTCGGGACGGAAGCAGTCGCGACGGTGTGGAGGTCGGTGACGGGTGATGACCTGCCGCGGGTGGTACGGGCCTTCCTGGAGGGACCGAGGTGAGCCGGGCGGGTATCGGTGGTGCCGTTCGGGTAGGGGTACGCACGCCGGACGGGGCGGGCTGCGCGGGGCAGGGGCCGGTGACGGACCGGCAGCGCGAGCGTGATCGGGACCTGGTCGAAGGGCCGCAAGGTTGTCGGAGACGGCTCAGGGGAGGGCGTAGCGGTGGCAGCGTACGAGGGTGCACGGGCGGCGGCGGTCGAGGGGGCGGTCCGGGCGGCGGCGAAGCGGCTGGCGGCCGAACACGGCCCGCGGGTCGTCGAACAGGTGGAAGGCGCGCTCTGTGACCTCGAATGGGGCGAGGCGGACGCGGGCCTGACCGGTTGGCGAACAGGTGGCGACGGGGCCGGAGCGCACGGGGACGAGCGCGCTCCGGGGAAGTACTTCCCGGACCCCATTGCCTTGGGCTCCTTCATCGTGTCGGTGGCCACGCTGGCATGGACCGTGTACTGGGACCTCGCGCGGGGCCGGCGCACCGAGCCGGCACCTGCACCGGTGCCGCACGCGACCGTCACACTGCGGGTGCGCATGGAGCTCGAACGCGAGGACCGCACCGGCCTCGGAGAGCTGTCGCCCGCGCAGCGGGAACGGCTGGTCGAGGTCGTCGTGGAGGAGGTGCTGCGTGCGGCCCCGCCTGCACCCCCGGAGCCCGGACCCGGCCCGCAGCACCGGCCGGCACCCGCGGCCCGCCGGCAGGAGCCCGAGGCAGGACCAACCGCCCACCGGACGACGTGAGGCCGCGGAGGCGGCGCCACCCGCTCCGGGAGGCGCCGTCCCTTGCCCGCTGAGTCGGCCGTCATGCCCGTCGCCTGCTTTGGCGGATGACGATGCCCGGCAAATAATTGCCGCTTGACAGTCAAGATGCCGATTGGCAGCATCCTGTTCACCGGCAATTTATTTCGTTCATATGAAACCGGTGGGGCCGCAGTCCTCCCGGTCGCGTATTTTCGGTGGCGAGAAACCCACGAGGTTTCTCGCTGCTTCTGTGTGAGGCTACTTTGAAACAACTGAATTCCGATCCCGTCGCGGGCGCCGTGGAAGAGGGCGGGCCGCAGAGCCCTCCCGGAGAAGGGGGCGGCGAATACCAGCGCAGGCTCGGTACGCGGCAGACGCAGATGATCGCCATCGGTGGGACCATCGGTACCGGGCTTTTCCTGGGTGCCGGGACCGCCATTTCCAAGGCGGGTCCCAGTCTGCTCGTCTGGTACGCGGTCGCGGGCGCCGTGGTGTTCCTCGTCGTCCGCGCCCTGGGCGAACTGCTGATGTACCGCCCGGTCTCCGGGAGCTTCGCCGACTACGCGCGGGAATTCCTCGGACCGTTCTGGGGGTACGCCACCACCTGGACGTACTGGATCATGTGGGTGACCACCGGCATGGCGGAGATCACCGCGGCCGGGCAGTTCGTCCGCTACTGGTACCCGGATTTCGACCAGTGGAAGACCGCGCTCATCGCGCTCGTGGTGCTCACCTGCGCCAACCTCATCTCGGTCAAGATCTTCGGTGAGCTGGAGTTCTGGTTCGCCATGGTCAAGGTGACGGCCATCATCGGCATGATCCTCATCGGCCTCGGGGTGCTCATCCTCGGCTTCGGCGACGCCGGCGACACCGCCTCCGTGAGCCACCTGTGGGCGGACGGGGGAGTCGCCCCGCACGGCGTCTGGAACTCCCTCATGACCCTGCAGATCGTGCTCTTCGCCTACCTCGGCGTGGAGCTGGTCGGTGTCACGGCGGGGGAGACCAAGGACCCGGAGAAGAACCTGCCGCGGGCGATCAACACCCTGCCCTTCCGCTTCGGCCTGTTCTACATCGGTGCCCTCACCGTCATCCTGTCCGTCGTCAGCTGGAGCGAATTCCAGCCCGGCACGAGCCCCTTCGTCGCCGCCTTCACGAAGATCGGCATCCCCGCGGCCGCCGGCATCGTCAACTTCGTCGTCCTGACCTCCGCCCTCTCCTCCTGCAACGCGGGCGGCCTGTACGCCACGGCCCGCATGCTGCGGACCGCGGGCCTCAACGGCGACGGCCCCAAGGGCCTCGCGCGGCTCACGGCCAACGGCGTGCCGAGGACCGCCCTCTTCGCGTCCGCCCTGGTCATGGCCAGTGGAGTCGCGATCAATGCGATCGACCCGGAGCACGCCTTCACCTACATCACCAGCGTCTCCACGGGAGGCGCGGTCCTGGTCTGGAGCGTCATCCTCGTCACGCACATGCGCTACCGCGCGGCCGTACGCGACGGACGGGCCGCCGCATCGCCGTACCGGATGCCGGGCGCCCCGTACACCAACTGGCTGGCGCTGGCGGCCTTCGCCTTCGTCACGGTCCTGATCGCCTGGAACGCCGACACCCGGGTGTCCCTGTACGTGATCGGGGCGTGGATCCTCCTGCTGGTGGCCGGCTACGGCCTGCGGCGCACCCGCACGCCGGGCAGCCCGGAAGCGGCCGCCCCCGGCCGACCGGCCTGACGGCCACCCGACGGCCCGTGGCGTACCCCCTCGGGCGGGGTACGCCACGGGCCGTCGGCATGCCTGCGGGGAGTCCTGTTGCACTTGCAGACATCCGGAGGGGAGAAATCGCCGCATGCCACTCAAGTCGCATCTAAGGCTGCTATCTGGATTCATTTCGCCCATGACTGCCTTAGAGGTGATAACAATCACCGCCCTACGGCTTCGAACTGAAGGAAGCTGCCCCCAGCCGCGGGGAAAATGATCAGCGAGGGGTGCGTGAGCGATGAGGAGTTCGCTTCGCTGCTGGGAACGCTGAGGAAGAGGGGCCCTTCCGTGCAACCGGTCGGACTTGAGGACGAGACGTATCCGCACGCGGCCTCGGCGCCGCTCCAGGTCTTCCTGAGAGCGTGGCGGGCGTCCGCCGGCGCCAAGCTGGGCCGCGACAAGCCGATCTCCCAGAAGGAGGTCGCCGAGCGGATGCAGGTGAGCGAGCGCTGGTACCGCAGCCTGGAAGCCGGTGACCCGGTACCGCTGTCCGGCGAACGGCTCGGCCAGCTCGCCTCCGCACTGGTCCTCGGAGCCGACGAGCAGATGGCGCTCTACGCCCATGCGCTGGGCGGGGAGCCGGAGCCGCAGGCGGACGCCGGCGAAGCGCTGGACGCGCTGACGCTGCTCGTGGAGCAGGCCGGACCGCTCCCCATGTACCTGGCCGACCGGGCGTGGAACGTCATCGCGTACAACGCGACCGCGGCCGAGTGGTTCCCCTGGTTCCGCGCGCCCTCACCCAACGTCCTGCGATGGGCGCTGACCACGCCCGAGGCCCGCGAACAGCTGGTGGACTGGCGGCACAACGCCGAGATGTACCTGGCCCAGCTGCGCTTCACCATGCTGAGCGGCCACGACGACGCCGAGGTGCGGCGCCTCCTCGGCGAGGTCCTCGCCGTTCCGGAGTGCCGCCGGCTCTGGGATCAGGGCACGCAGATCATCGCGTACCGGCAGGGGCACCGGTTCGGCCTGCGGCTGCCGTGGGTCTCGGACCGGAACATCGCCGTCACGGCGCAGGTCCTCCTGCCCGCGTACGTCCCCGGCATCCGCAGCGTGGTCCTCATGCCGGACGCCGAGGCCGGCCCGGCGCCGGGCGCGCCCGGGAACTGAGCGCGCCCCGACGGCCCGGACGGCCGACCGCATCCGACGGTACCGACGGACCATTTGAGGCCCGGGTGAATTCTCGCCCGGGCCTGCCTATTGTTGCATGGCGGCACCGGCATTTTCCTGCCGCCCGCCACCGGCGCCGCACAGGCATGCGGAAATTAATTGCCGGTCGGCCGAGGGCGTTCTCCGGGCGGATATGCGGCACTTTTTTGCCTCTTGACGGCCGATGGTGATCACGGCAGCATTCCTCCTGGTCAAAGGCCGCCCTCCCACCGAGATTGGGCGGTAGCTCTTCAGCCGGAGAGGTACTCACGAGGAACTCTCCCGGCTCCGTCAGAGGACTGCAGTGAAATTCGCTATTATCGGCGGCGGCGCCACCAGTGTGAGTCTTGTTGATGCACTCGATCGCCGCGGCCTGACACAGGAAATCGACCTGGCCGTCTATGAGCCGGAAAAGGAGATCGGACGGGGAAACGCCTACCGCGTGGACGCCGGATCAGCGCTCCTGAACCGGCAGGCGGAATTCATGTCGATCCGGTGGAACGAACCGAGGCACTTCCTCGGCTGGCTGGAAAAGCACCCGGACCCGGAAGTCCGCGCGTACGCACATCCCGGCACCTTCCCGCCGCGGTACCTCTTCGGTGATTACACCTCCGAGTCCTTCGCCCGCCTCAGGGATTCCTGGGGCGACCACGGCCGGTCGATCGAGGTGTTCCACGACACCGCGGTCTCGATGACCCGCGGCCACGAAGGCCGAGGGATCGGCATCACCACCGCCTCCGGCACCACGCACACGTACGACGGTGCCGCGCTGTGCGTCGGAACCGCCGAGCCGGTGGACTGCTACGGGCTCGCCGGAAACCCCCGGTACACGAACGACCCCTACCCCCTGTGGGTCACCGTGGAGACGGTCGACCCGGACGACCACGTCGCCGTGCTCGGAACGAGCCTGACGGCAGTCGACATCGTCATGGCGCTCCTCGACCGAGGACACCGCGGGCCGATCACCATGGTGTCGCGCCGCGGACTGCTGCCCGGCGTACGGCAGCAGCACCGCGACACCACCTCCGCGGTCCTCACCGAGACCGCCGTCCGCCGCGCGGCCGACGCCCCGGAAGGGCTGACGCTCGCAGCCGTCCTGGAGCTGATGCGCGCCGAACTCGCCGCGCACGGCATCGACCCCGGGATCCTGGACGGCGAGGCCGACCCGGGCGAGGAACCGGCCGCCCGCCTCGCCCGCCACCTGGACCTGGCCGAACGCGCAGAGCTGTGGCAGCCGCTGCTCATCACCGCGGCCAACGACCTGATCGAACTCGTCTGGTCGCTGTGGTCCGACACCGAACGCGCCACCTACCTGCGCGACTACCACCACATCTTCCAGAGCCTGTGCAACCCCATGCCGCTGCGCACCGCGCAGAGGCTGCTCGCGGCAGCCGGCGCCGGGCAACTGCGCATGCTCGGCGGGATCGTGGACGTACGGACGCAGGGCGAGGCGTTCGACCTCGTCTGCAGGGACGAGACGTTCCGGGCCGACGCCGTCATCAACTCCGCCAAGCGCGAGACGGCACCCTCCCCGGCTGCGGCGACCGCCCTGTGCGCCTCGCTCGTGAACGCCGGCCTCGGGCAGTACGACGACTTCGGCGGCCTGACCGTCAGCACCGCCGACAACCGGCTCGTCACGGCCGGACCCGCTGCGCCCTCGCCCGTCTTCGCCCTGGGCCAGCTCTCGGCAGGCTCCCTCTACTACACCAGCTCCCTCGCGATGATCGCCCGCCGCGTCGAGCTGGTCGCCGACCGCATCGCCGAAGCGGTCGCCCTCACGAAGCAGCAGTGACCCCGGCCGAACCAGGAACCCCAGTAGACCCGGTAACGCGAGCAAGCCCCATGGCCGCAGCAGCGTCGTCGGTAATCCCTCCCCTCTCTACAGAAGTGCACGAAGCAATGAACTCTCCTGTCGTCATCGTCGTCGATCCCACCTCCACCGGCATCAGCCTCAGCGCCGCCTGCGCCGAGTACGGCGCCCACGTCGTCCACCTCTGGCAGAGCGGCCTCAAGGACACCTACAGCGCGGACCCCCACCCGCACAAGCTGCTGTGCACCGGGACCGAGGACGCGCTCGACGCCCTCACCGGACTCGCCCCGGTGGCGGTCTGCCCGGGCAGCGAATACGGCGTGACCTTCGCCAACCAGCTCTCCGCCGAACTCGGCCTGCCCCACAACGACCTCGCCCTCGCCGGCGCCCGCCGGGACAAGAACGAGATGCTCGGCGCGGTCTCCGCCGCGGGCCTGCCCACCGGGTGGAGCAAGGAGCTGTACAGCGCGGCGGAGGTCGAGGAATTCCTCACCGGCCTCGACGCCTACCCCGTCGTCGTCAAGCCCGCCAACAGCGCCGGCAGCGACGGCTGCGCGGTCTGCTACAGCGCCGACGACCTCCGCACGGCCTACGAGGCGATCGCCGGCCAGGAGAACTACCTGGGCGAGACCAACTCCCGCGTGCTCGTCCAGGAGTTCATCGACGGCCCGCAGTACATCGTCGACACCGTCAGCATCGGCGGCCGCCACCTCCTGTCCGACGTGTTCCTCTACCGCATCGACGAGGTCGACGGAAGGCCGCTCATCCGCGACGCCGTCCTCCTCAAGGAGCTGAACGAGGCCGAGCAGGACGCCGTACGGTACGTCATGTCCTGCCTCGACGCGCTCGGCCTCAAGGAGGGCGCGGCCCACACCGAGGTCCGGCTCACCACCCGCGGCCCGCGGCTCATCGAGGTCAACGCCCGCCTGATGGGCCCGATCCAGCCCGCCGACGTGTACACCGCTGCCCTCGGATACAGCCACGCCACGCTCCTCGCGGAGAGCCTGCTCGACCGGCCGCGCTTCGAGCAGCGCTTCGACCAGGCCTACCGCCCCCAGCAGGCCCTGGCCATGGTCCTGCTGCGCATCTACCGCGAGGGCACCATCACGGCCATGCCCGGCCTGGCGGAGATCCGGCGACTGCCCGGCTTCCACAGCTTCCTCAAGCTCCCTGCCCTCGGCACCGCCGTTTCCCCGGCGAACCCGCTCACCGTCGGCACGACCGGTCTGGCGTTCTTCGCGCACGTCGAACCCGACGTCGTCGACAAGGCGCTGGCCGAACTGCACGTGATGGAAGACGCCGACGCCGTCTTCACCGTCGGCTGATCGCGAGGTTCACCGTGCACACTCCGCCCTCCCCGACGAGCGCGTACGGGCTGAGCTGCGTCGCCGTCGCGGTCGTCCTGCAGGCCATCGGAAACGGTGTCTTCGACGGCCGGATCAGTTCGACCGACAGCTTCCTCATCTCGTTCCTCGCGTTCTTCTCGGCCGCGGTGATCTTCAACGTCGTCCAGGCCGTGCGGCGGCGCGCCGACCCCGGCACCCACGTGCCGCTCGGCCGGCGGGGGCGAAGCCTCCTGGTGCAGCTGAACGTGGCCACGGCGGTGACGTTCCTGGGCTTCTACCTGGCCCTGAGCCTCATGCCCTCCGGAGCGGCCAGCTTCCTCGAAGCCGGTGTGGTCCCCCTGGTGATCTTCGTGCTCCTTGCACTGCCGCGGGGCGCCCGCCCCGCCTGGCGCGACCTGCCGGTGGCCGTACTGGTCTTCGGACTGGCCTGCGTCAGCGCGTGGCGCTTCTACCAGGACAGCAGCCCGGGGCACGCCGGTGACCTGCTGACCGGTGCGATCCTCGCGCTCGTCGCGGGCGCCGGCGCCGGATGCATCGGACTGATCTCGCGCCGTCTGGGCGAGGCGCGGGTGGCACCCGTGACGGTCAGTGCCCACCGGTTCCACCTGACGTACCTCATCGCGCTGGGCGTCCTGGTGTTCAGGGCGGACCAGCTGGGCTCGCCCGCCCACATCGGACAGCTCTGGCTGATATCGCTGCTCACGGTCACCATCCCGTTGTTCGTGCTGCAGATCGGGCTGCAGCGGTCCGACACCTTCCGTGCGGGCATGGTCATGTCGTGCCTGCCCGCGGGCACCTACCTCAGCGCCGTGGCGCTGGGCGGGGAGTTCGACGTGCCGACGATGGCCCTCATGGCCGCCGCGATCGCCGTGCCCGCGCTGTTCACCGTCTTCACCCGCCGCCGGGCCCCGCTGCCCGACAGCTCGGCGAAGGCGCCGTCGCCCGCCTGACACGGCGACGGACCGGGTCCGCAGGGCCGCCGGGACACCTTCCCGGCGGCCCTGCGGCGTCCCACCGGTCTGTGCGGCCCCCGGGCGCCAGGAACCGAGCACCCGGCCCGCCCGTCATCTCCACAGGAGGTCACCCCGCGCACCACCCGCCTCCCTCTCACACCGACGTCCGAGGAGTCCCATGGCCGACACCGTCAGCGCGCTGGCTGCCCGCACCCATGAAATACTCGTGGCACTCCTGACCGACGGCCCGTCAGGGAGCGCAGCCGCCACCTCCGGCATCCAGGACGTCATGGCGCGAGCCGCGGCCCTCGGCCCGGACGGCGCGTGGCTCGTCGCCTCCGGCCACGCGACCTTCGCCGGCCTGGCCGTCGCCCGAGGAGAGGCCGATCAGGCGATCTTCCACTTCGACGCCGCGGTGACTTCCGGGTTCAACGACTGCGTGGCCCTCCACATGGCCCCCCTGCGCCCGCTGCACCACGACCCCCGCTTCCAGGCGCTGTACCAGCGGATGCGCATCACCTCCACCGATCTCGACGAACTCTTCTGGCTGCACCGGGAGATGCAGACCGCGATGAAGGAGGCCCAGCAGGCGAGCGTCGACAACGTCGGCCGCCTCGACACAGGGGTGTCCCTGCTGCCGCAGGTCCCCATGCCGACCCGCGAGCCCCACACCGCCGGCGTCCTCATCACCCGCATCGACCTCGCCGCGACCCAGACCGCCCTCCGGCAGGCCGCCCTGAGGGCGGACTTCCAGCGCACTCCGGGAACACCAGCCTCAGCCTCATCGACGACACCTGGGACTACACCCGCGCCACGCGGGACGCCTGGGACGCCGACGCCCGGGAGACCCGCCGTCACCAGGCCGCCCAGTCCCGCGCTTTCACCGAACCGCCCGGCGCCGACCCCACCCTCCTTCCCTGCCCTCCTCTGGGCTCACTCGCCTACCCGGCCTGACGAGCACCGCGGCGACGCCCGGCCAGAACCGTCCGACGGATGCCACCAAGGGCGCTGTGCGCAAGCAGCAGTTCGGCGGCTGTAAGTGAAGGTGTCCTCCCCGCGCCGCCCGCGCGGGGAGGACACGCGGGGGCGGTCAGTCGACCGCGACGGTGTTCTGGGCTGCGCCGACGCGCCAGGCGCCGTCCTCCTTGACCACTATGTAGAACGGCCTGCCCTCGGGCCTGTCGGCGATCCGGGTCCCGTCGTGGCGGACCGGCTGCTGACGGACGTTCACCGCGGCGACGTCGGGCCGCAGGAACAGCACGCGCTCGACGTCGTACACGGCGGTGCCGTCGGCCGTCGCCCCGGGCAGCACCTTCTGGGTGAAGGCCGCTATCTCCTCGAAGCCCGACAGCCGCTTGCCGTGGCCGGTGGTCCACACCGGGTCCTCCCGGCGGAAGAGGCTCAGGAACCGGTCGACCAGCTCGTGCTGCTGGGCGTGCTCCACCTCGGCGACCAGGGCGCGTATCGCTGCCACGTCGACGTCCGTCGCCGGGCCGTCGGGGGCGCCGAACACCTCGACCGGCCGGTACGAACCCGACGTCAGCTCGGCCACCGCGCCCGGCCGGCGGGGCCGCCAGCCGAGGGCCGTACGGGCGGCGGCGCCGCTGACGCTCTGGTCGAGGGCGAGCGCCTCCGCGAAGGGTGCGCCGAACACATCGGCCGCCTGCTCCACCGGCACCGTGTGCGGTGCGGCGAGCACTCCGGCGGCGCGGCCGGCGGCCCGGGCGAGGTCGCGGACCGGCACGGCAGACTCGCCGACGCCGTGCCACACGGTCCCGGCCTCGGCCCGCTCGACGGCGGCCACGAACAGCTCGGCGAGATCGTCCACATGGACGGTCGGCCAGCGCACGCCTTCCTCGCCGTAGTACTCGGGCACGCCTCCCTGGCGGGCCCGGTCGACCAGGATCGCGGGGATTCCGCCGCCGCGGCCGTACACGATGCCGGGCCGCACGACGACGGCGCGTATGCCATCGGCGGTCCCGGCCAGCACCTGCTGCTCTATCTGCGGCCGGTAGCCGACGATGTCGATCGGGTGGGTCGGGGCGTCTTCGCCGACTTCCTGGGCCGCGCCGGTGGCGCCGAGGACCCAGATGCCGCTGGTGTAGACGAAAGGCCGGCCGGTGCCGCGCAGGGGAGCGGCGAGTGCTTCCACGGCGGCGCTGTCCACGTCGGCGTCTCCGCTCGGGGGCGCAAGGTGGATCACGGCTTCGATGTCCGGGGTCACCGCACCGGCAAGGGAGCCCGGATCTGCGGTGTCGCCGACGACCTGGGCCTGCCAGGTCCGGCCGGGACGGGGCTCGGCGCCACGGGTGAGCGCGACGACCTGGTGGCCTGCGGCGGCGAGGTGGTCGGTGACGGCGGAGCCGATGTAGCCGGTGGCGCCGGTGACTAAGACCTTCATGGTGTTCCCCCTAAGGCGAAAATTTCGATGTCGAAACTATAGATCCGGGTGATCCGAGATGTCAAACAGTTCCACGTGGAAATGTTAGACTCGGAGCATGACGGAACAGCAGCCCCAGCACGACGGCGTCGACCGCATCACCGAACAGTGGCGTGCGGTCCGCCCTGACCTGGACACCTCTCCCATGGCCGTCATAGGCCGCCTCTCCCGCGCCTCGCGCCTGCTGGAGCGCGGAATCAAAGAGAACCTGGCCGTCCAGGACGTCGAGCCCTGGGAGTTCGACGTCCTCGCCACCCTGCTGCGCGCCGGCCCGTCGTCCGCCCTGACCGCCGGCGAGCTCAGCCTGGCCGTCATGGTCAGCTCCGCGGCGCTCACCAACCGCATCGACCACCTCGTGAAGAAGGGCCTGGTCGACCGGGCCGTCGACCCCACCCACCGCCGCCGGGTCCTGATCTCCCTGACCGACACGGGCCGCGAACTGACCGACCGGCTCGTCGAACACCACCTCGCCGGCGAGGAACGCCAGCTCGCCGGCCTCACCCCCGCCGAACGCGACCAACTCGCCGTCCTCCTCCGCCGGGTCCTCATCACCCTCGGCGACCACGCTGAGGACCCGGCCGCGCAATGAACGGGACATGGGAAAGGAGCACGCCGGTGACCGGTGACGGGACCGAAGCGGTGCAGATCGTGGGATACGACGACGTCCCGGTCGTGCCGGGCGAGTCACTGCTGGACCGCCCGGGCTTCTGGCCGGTCCACCTGCTGGCGATGTGCGGCGACGGAGCGTGTGACGAGCGGCCGGATCCGGAGTGGTTCGGTGACGACGGGGCCGATGTCGACGCCCTGTCCGAGGTCCTCTTCGACCCCGAACACTGGCCGGCGTTCCGCGTTCCGGCCGCAGACGGCCCCGGAGTCGTGGTGCTCTACCGCAACCTGGACGGCGACTGCGACACGGACTACCTCCCCATGAGCCCCGGCGGAAGCGACGGCCGTCAGACCGCCGGCCGGGGCAGTGAGCCCTCCGCAACCGGGCTGACCTGGAACGAACTGATCCGCCTCGCCGACAACCCGCCCTCCGATGCCGAGGGGGTCCAGGACCCGGCCTGCCGCCTCCTGCTCCTCCTGCCCCTGTGCGCGGAAGCGGAGGTTCCCGAAGCGGCACCGGAAAGACTCACCGCCGCCCTGACCGCGGTCGGTGCGCCCGAGGACACGGTCTCCACCACGGTGCAGCACCTGCTCTTCCACCTCACCGGGAGCCCCCAGCACGATCCCGCCTGGACGTCCCCGCTCACCGGAACCTGAGGGCCGGCCTGCGCCGCCGGCAGCCGCCGGCGGACCGACCGCCCGGTCACGTCACCCCGTCCCATCGACCGGAATGCGGAATGCGACGGACCCCCGGGCCGGCGGTGTGCCGTCCCGGGGGTCCGTCGTGCTGATCCGAAGACAGGGTCAGCGGGTGACCTTCGCCGTCGCGGCGCTCGTCGCGGTCCCGGACGCGTGGCCCGGGCGATGGGCGGTCACCGTCACGGTGATCCGCTTGCCGAGCTGCGCCGAGGCCGGCTTGAACGTCGTCCTGGTGGCACCCGAGACCGCCTGGCCGTTCGCGTACCACTGGTACGTGTACGAGGCCGCGGCCGGCGTCCACGTGCCCGGCTTGGCCGTCAGCACGCTGCCGACCTTTGCCGTCCCCGAGATGGTCGGGGCCTTCGTCGCCTTCGGCGCGGCGCCCTTGACGACCACGCCACTGCTGCGGGCGGGCACCGCCGGGTGACCCGCCTTGCGGGCGGTCACCACCACGCTGAGCTTCTTGCCCAGAAGCGCCGCCGGCACGGCGTACGAGGAAGCCGTCGCACCCGCGATCGCGGTCCCGTCCGCCCGCCACTGGTACGCGTAGGAGTCGGCCGCCGGCGACCACGAACCGGTCGTCGCCGTCACCGTGGAACCGACGACCGCGGCGCCCCTGACGGTGGGCGCGGCGGTCGAGCGGATCGGGGCGACGACGGTGACCGAACCCTTCATGTACGACATGCCGTGCGCGTTCACGTACACGGACAGGGCGCCGAGAGGGGCCTTCGTGAGGTCCAGGGCGACCGTCATGCTGCGGCGGTCGGGAGCGACGGAGACGGTCCTCGACCGTGCGCTGAAGCCCTCGCCGCGCACCTCGACGACAGCGTCCTCACGCAGTGCGCTGCCGGTCACGGACATGTTGATCTTGCCCTGGCCGACCGTGCCCGGGCTCACCGTGCCGACGGTCCGCTCGTCGGTTCCGCAGACCGAACCGACGCACACCGCGTCGACCTTGACCGCCGTGGAGGCTGCCGCGGGCTTCTCCGGCAGGCCGATCACGAGCGTGCTCGGCCGGGCGGCCTTCGGGAAGCTCCCCGGCAGGGAGCACTTGTAGTTCTGCCCCTGGCTGGACGTGGACCCGTAGCAGCCGTTCTTCAGCCCGGAACGGTCGTACAACCAGGGGGTCGGCGACTGCTCGAAGGTCCCGCCCGGTGTGAACTTCAGGGCGAAGAGGTCACCGTCGGCGGACGGCAGCGCGGCGCAGACCGCCGACTTCTTCTCGCTCAGGGTCGCGGTCAGCGGCCCGAAGCCGTAGCTGACGTTGGGGACCTTGACGCACTCGGGCGCCGGGCCGGTCGGGGTGCCGATGCGGAGCGCGTCCAGCCGGTAGGAGGGAGCCGCGGCCTTGTCCGCCGGGACCTGGACGAGCACCTGGTAGCGCGTGGCGCCGGAGGCGGCGCAGCCGGGGCTGAAGTAGTCGCAGACGACCTGGCCGTCGGCGCGGAAGGCCATCACCCGTGCGGACTCCAGGGCGTCACGGACGTTCAGGTGCAGGGTGTCCTTCGCGCTCGCCGTCGTCACCTGGTGGCACAGGAAGGTGCCGGGCGCGGCCGGAACCCCGCCCGTGGACGGGCCGCCGACTGCGACGGCCGGGGTCGGGACACACCCGCGCGCGGTGGCCGTGACGTCCAGGCGGGTCAGCGCGAACTCGGCGGGCACGTTGCGTCCCTGGACGAGGACGGTGTGCGCCACCCCGGGCGTCAGGGAGCAGCTGGAGAAGGTCCCGTAGTACGACCTGATAGCGCAGATCTGCTTGCCGGTCGCATCGAGGACGCTGACCTCGGCGCCCGCCTCGCCCGAAACACGCTGGATCTGGAAGAGCTCACGGGCGGAGTGGCCGTCCGCCGGAACGGACAGGCAGTCGCCGAACGCGTCCGCGCCGTTCTTCACGCTCATGCGGACCGGCTTGCCGGAGAAGTCGCCCGGCAGGAAGGTGCGGCAGGCACTCGGCCCGTCGGTGCGGTGGACGACGAACCCGTAGGTGCTCTCCTTCTCGGACGGGTCCCGCTGGGAGACGAGCGCGCGGTAGGGAGCGGTGCCGCCCAGCACGCAGGTGCCGTCCGTCATTCCTTCGCTGCAGAAGGCGGTGCCCTTGGCATCGACGAGGGCGATCTCGCCGACGCGGTCGGACAGGACCGCGACGTGGGCGCCCTTCGGCAGCGGCAGCTTGACGCAGTCGACCTCACCGGGGGCGGCGAACGTTCCCCGGTGGTCGCCCGCCAGGACCAGGCCGGTGCCGCAGCCCGCCGTGGCGGTGCGGTCGAGGATGCGTACGGCACCGTCGGTGAGCAGGGTGTACCGGGTGCCGGCAGTGAGCGCACAGTCCTGCCCTGCGGCGCACACGGTGGAGCCGTCCGTCCGGAAGACGCCGATGCCGGAGACCTCGCCCTGTGCATTGACGGCGTCGGCGCTGTAGCGACCGGTAGCAGGCGCCGTGAACGTCCTGCACCCGGTCTGCGGAGCGGCCTTGGCGGGCGCGGAGCCGTACGCGGTCAGGCCGACGGGAACGCAACCCTCCGGGTCGGACAGCCGGCGGACCTTCAGCTCGTACCCGGCGGGGAAGCCCCCGTCCTGCCGGCTGACCGACGCCAGAACGCGGTAGTCCGTGCCGCCGCCCGCGGGAAGGACGCAGCTGGTGCCGCCGTTCTCGTCGCGGACGGGGCAGATGCGCTTGCCGGTGGCGTCGGTGATCCAGTGGTGGGAGTCGCCGTAGGCGTCCCGCGTGAAGTCTGCGGTGATCCGCTGGCCTGGCGCCGCGGTGAACGCATGGCAGACGACGGCCACGTTGCTCGGGGCGCTCGCCCTGGTCGGGGCCACGTCGTAGCCGGTCCCGGCGAGGGGCGGACACACGGGTCCCGGCATCAGCGGGACGAGGGAGACCCGGTTCTCGACGGGCTCCCAGTGGGTGTTGTAGACGGACAGGGTGTACGTTCCGGCCGCCAGGTCGCACCAGGAGTTCTGGTGGCCCTGGGGTCCGCATTCGACCTGGGTCTCACCGGCGGCGAGCGAAGGGTAGGCGTACTGGTCGGAGGCGAGGAGCCGGTGCATGCCCGGCTTCGTCACGGTCACCGTGAAGCACGCCGTGCCCTTGGGCGGGACCGTGGCCGTGCCGACCGCGTCCCCCGGGTCGCCGAGTGGCGCGAGCGCGAGCGGGCGGCACTCCTCGCCGTCTGCCGCGGCCCGCTCGGCGGCCGCGTCCGCCTCCGCGCGCCGCCGCTCGGCATCCGCCATAGGTGCGGGCTTCGGTGCGGGCTTCGGTGCGGCCTTCGGTCCGGCCTTCGACTCGGGCGAAGGTGCCACGGCAGCGGTCGGTGCGGTGGCTGCCGGCGGTGCCGCGGCGAGCGCGTTCCCGACCGGTGCGACGGGCGCCAGCAGCGCCGCCAGCAGAACGGGGCCCAGCAGCCGGACGGCTCTTCTGGACCGTGCGCGCGAACGCGCGAATGTGAGCATGTCGTTCCCCCGGAGCGATCTTGGCCATCTGCGCGCCACACTCTACGGCCGCCCCCGGACCAGTGCGCAGCGACGGCCTGCCACCCGGCAGAACGACCTCCATGACCGACCCCCTGGGTTCGATACCCGCCGTCCGCCGCACCGGAGACGAAGCCCTCCACCTGCGCGGCACCGCGCACGGCACCGTCGCCGGAATCTGGTCCTGGGCGTACTCGGGGCTGGTGGGGAACACGCTGCGGGGGGCGCTCGCCGAGTACATCGTCGCGCTCGCACTCGGCTTGGCGGAGGGCACACGGGTGGAATGGGACACCGTGGACCTCCGTCTGCCCGACGATCCGCGGGTGGAGGTCAGGTCCGCGGCGTACCTGCAGGAGTGGGCCCAATCCAGGCCGTCGCAGATCACGTTCTCGATCGCCGCGACGGAGGGCTGGGATCCGCAGACGGGAGCGATCGACACGGAGCGGTCGATCGGCCTGTCCGCCCTGTCCGCCCTGTCCGCACTGGAGCCGGCGGTCACCGACTTCGACGGCCTGCGCGCGGCGGTGGCGGCGGCCGGGGCGGCGGTACCCGGCTCGAGACCCCCAACTCGGTTGCCGGTGCGGTCCGCGCCGCGGGAGCCCTGGAGGTCTCCATGGTGACGGTGCACGCCATGGGCGGGGTGGGCATCATGGCCGCCGCGGTCGAGGCCGCCCGCGCCTTCCCCGGTTTGCAGGTCCTCGCCGTGACCGTGGTCACCAGCATGACCGACGCGGATCTCGACGACGTCGGCGTCGGCCGTCCGGCGCAGGAGCAGGTGCTCCGGCTGGCCCGGTTGGCGGCCAAGGCCGGCTGCTCCGGACCCGGCTGCCGCATTCCGCCTCGTGCGCGCCGACCTCGGCTCGTAAGAGGACCGGTCCGTCGGCCGACGGTGCTGCGGGCCCGGGAGCCGGCCCGTCTCTCGTCGTCACGACCCCCCGCGCGACGCGTAGGCCCTGATGTCCGCGTCCGGGTCGGTTGCTGCTGCGGTGGCCAGGGTGGTGCGGGCTTCGGGGACGGAGCGGTGGGGGAGGAGGGAGAGGACGGCGGCCTTGCGGACGTCTGCGTTCGGATCGGACACGGTCCGGCCGAGGGCGCGGACGGACAGGTCGGCGGGGGCGGCCCGGAGAGCGGTGGCGGCTCCGGCGCGGACCTGCCAGGCCGGGTCGGCGAGGGCGGCCGTGGCCCGTGCGGCGTACGGGGGCGGGCAGCCGGTGGTGGCCAGGGCCGTCAGGGCGGCGGCCCGGACGAGGGGGTCGGAGTCGTCGAGCAGCGGGTCGAGGGGGGCCGGAACCGGGGCGTGCACGGCGGCGAGACCGCGGGCCACGGCGACGCGGACCTCGCGGGCCGGGTCGGCGGCGGCCGCCGCCAGCTGCGGCACCGCGTCCACGGAGACCAGGCCGCGGACGGCGCAGGTGCGGACCTCGACGTCGGGGTCGGCGAGCGCGGCGGCGTACACGCCGGCATCGCCGAGCCGCAGCGCCCGCAGGACGTCGAGCACCGCGGCCCGGACGGCGGCGTCGTCGACTCCCAGGGCCGTCCGCAGCCCGTGGCCCAGTTCTGCCTCCGCAGGGAGCACTTCCACGAGTTCTCGCAGCGCGGCCGCGGCGGCCGTCCGGACGCGCGGTGCCGCGTCCTGAAGGCACCGGGCGAGCACGGGCCCGGTGCCCGCAGGCGCGGTCTCGCCGAGGACCGCCACCGCCGCCGCCCGCACCGCCGCATCCCCGTCCTCCAGGTAGGGCACGAGCGCATCCAGGCCCGGGGACTCCTCCGCGAGGGAGAGCAGACGCAGGAGGGCGGGGCTGGGCGCCGAGACGTCGCCGGCACCGGCCGGCGCAGGCACCACGGGTGCGGCAGGGCGGGCGGCAGGGACCGCGTCCCGCGGCCCGGCCGTCGCCACCGGGACCAGTGCCACCTCGCCCAGCAGGCGCTCCGGTCCCGCCACCGGCGTGAACTCCGGCACCGGGACCGCGTACGGCTCCACGGGTCGCGCGGTGAACACCATCGCTCCCGAAGCCGACTTGCGCAGGTCGAGATGGTGCAGCCAGTCCGCGTCGTCCCGCCGGGGATGGTCCGTCCGCTCGTGGTACAGGCCCCAGCGGGACTCCGTACGGGCGAGCGAGGACCGGGCCGCCATCTCCGCGCAGTCCCGGATGAAACCCACCTCGGCGCACCGCATCAGCTCGTGCGCCGTCCGCGCCCCCATGCCGGCGATCTCCCTCGACATGCGGGTGAACGCCTCCACCGCCAGGGACAGCTTCGCGCCCGTCTTCGGCGGCGCCACGTAGTCGTTGACGAACCGCCGCAGTTTGTACTCGACCTGCGGCTGCGGAGGCCCGTCCGGATGGCGCAGTGGCCGGTAGACGAGCTCGTGGGCGGCGGCCAGCTGGTCCTGCGGCAGCTCGCCCTCGTAGGCGGTGTACTGCGCGGCGTCCTCGCCGGCAAGGTCGCCGAAGACGAAGGCGCCGATCATGTAGTTGTGCGGGACGCAGGCCAGGTCGCCGGCCGCGTAGAGCCGGGGCACCGTGGTGCGGGCGTGCGCGTCCACCCGTACCCCCGAGGCGGAGTGCCCGCCGCACAGCCCGATCTCCGAGATGTGCATCTCGACGTCGTGGGTGCGGTAGTCGTGGCCCCGGCCCTCGTGGAACGTGCCGCGGGTGGGCCGTTCCGTCGTGTGCAGGATCGATTCGACGCCGGCGATCGTCTCCTCGGGCAGGTGGCTGAGCTTGAGGTACACCGGTCCCCGGTCGGAGGCCAGTTCGGCGGCGAACTCGGCCATCATCTCCCCGGACCAGTAGTCCGACTCCACGAACCGCTCGCCGTGCCGGTTCACCTGGTAGCCGCCGAACGGGTTCGCCACGTACGCGCAGGCGGGCCCGTTGTAGTCCTTGATCAGCGGGTTGATCTGGAAGCACTCGATCCCGGTGAGCGCGGCCCCCGCGTGGTACGCCATCGCGTAGCCGTCACCGGCGTTCGTCGGGTTCTCGTACGTCCCGTACAGGTAACCGGAGGCGGGCAGCCCGAGCCGGCCGCAGGGCCCGGTGGCCAGGACCACCGCACCCGCCCGTACGGTCACGAACTCCCCGGTGCGGGTGTTGAACCCGGCCGCGCCGACCGCCCGGCCGTCGTCCGGGTGGGTGAGCACCCGCACCGGCATCACCCGGTTCTCGATGCGGATCCGCTCCCGCATCTCGCGCCGCCGCAGCTGCCGGTAGAGGACCTTCTTGACGTCCTTGCCCTCGGGCATCGGCAGCACGTACGACCCGGAGCGGTGCACCTGGCGGACCGCGTACTCGCCGTGCTCGTCCTTCTCGAACTTCACCCCGTACGACTCCAGGCGCTGCACCATCGCGAAGCCGCGGGTGGCGGTCTGCCGGACGGCCGACTGGTCCACGATGCCGTCGTTCGCGCGGGTGATCTCGGCGACGTAGTCGTCGGGCTCGGCCCGGCCCGGGATGATCGCGTTGTTCACCCCGTCCATGCCCATGGCCAGCGCACCGGAATGCCGTACGTGCGCCTTCTCCAGCAGCAGTACCCGTGCACCGCGCCCGGCCGCGGTGAGCGCGGCCATGGTGCCGGCGGTCCCGCCGCCGATCACGAGGACGTCGCAGGACAGTTCCCTCGCGTCGGCGAGGGAAGGGATGGTCAGGGGAGCGTCCACCAGGGTGTCCACGGGGGGATGCCTTTCGGATGGTTCCGGAGGGGTTCGTTCTAGAGCGAGTCGAGGATGTGGCGCCGCAGCGCGTTCGTGCCGGGGTCGTGCTGCGCGTCGCGCCGGCGCGGGTGCGGTACGTCGAGGACCTCGCCGGTGCCCGGCAGGGCTACCCGGTCACCGAGGTGGAGGGCCTCGTCCACGTCGTGGGTGACGAAGACGACGGTCGCTCCCGTGCCCCGCAGGATGTCCACCAGCAGGTCCTGCATCCCGGCGCGGGTGTGGGCGTCGAGCGCACCGAACGGCTCGTCCATCAGCACCGCACGGGGCCGGCCGGCCAGCGCACGGGCCAGCTGGACCCGCTGACGCTGGCCGCCGGACAGGTGCTGCGGCAGCTTGCGGGCGTGCCCGGCCAGACCCACCCGGTCCAGCCACTCCGCCGCGGCCGCACGCCGCTCGGCGCGGGGCACCCGGCGGATCGCCAACGGCAGTTCCACATTGGCGCGGACGGTACGCCAGGGCAGCAGGGCGTCCTCCTGGAAGACCAGCGCCCGGTCGGCGGAGGGCCCGGTGACCGGTACGCCGTCCTGGGTGACCTGCCCGTCCAGCGGGGGCAGCAGACCCGCGAGGGTGCGCAGCAGGGTGGACTTCCCGCAACCGGACGGCCCGACCACGGCCAGGAGTTCGCCCGGAGCGATGCGCAGCGTGACGGTGCCGGGCAGCGCCACCCCGTCGGCATGGCCGAGCCGTACGTCCTGGAGGGTCAGCGCGGCACCGGTGGCCGGGGGCGCGGCGAGCAGACGAGCGGAGGTGGTCACGGGACCGGCTCCTTACGGGGAACGGCGGCCGGGGCCGCGGAACGGTCGGCGGAGATGCCGTCGGAGGCGGCTGCGGCGGACTTCCCGCCGCGCGCGGCAGCACGGCTGCCGCTGCGGAACGCGGCCGGACGGCTCCTCCCGGAGGCCACCCGTCCGGCCGGACGCGGCAGCCAGACGGTGGCCCGACGGCCCGCCAGCTCCACCGCGGTCGAGGTGAGCCATCCCAGCGATCCGATGGTCACCATGCCGACGAACACCCCCGGGTAGTCGACGACGGTGTAGTCCTGCCAGGTCCGGTACCCCACCCCGTACTCGCCGGAGATCATCTCTGCGGAGATCACGCAGATCCACGAGACGCCCATGCCCACGGACAGGCCGCCGAAGACGCCCGGCAGGGCGCCGGGCAGCACCACCGAGAACAGCACCCGCAGCCGGCCGCCGCCCATGGTCAGCACGCCCTCCTCCCACACCGGACTCAGCGCCCGGACCGCGTGCCGAGTCGACACCACCACCGGGAAGAAGGCGGCGGTGAACGTGATGAACACGATGCCCTGCTCGTTCGTCGGCAGGAGCAGGATGGCCACCGGAACCAGCGCGATGGCCGGCACCGGCCGCACCACCTCCACCAGCGGACCCAGCAGGTCCGCGGCCCACCGCGACCGGGCGATCGCCGTGCCCAACGCCACCCCCAGCACCGCGGCCAGCAGGAAGCCCAGCACGATCCGGCGGAGGCTGTGGCCCAGATCCTGCCAGTACGCGGCCGTGCCGAGCCGGTCGGCCAGCGCGGAACCCACCTCGCCCACCGTCGGGAACTGCTCGAACCGCAGCCACAGACTCACGTCCCACGAGGTCAGCAGCTGCCACAGCCCGAGCGCCGCGCCCAGCGCGGCCACGCGCAGCAGCCGGCGCCCCGCCGTCATGACGCGAGCCCCACGGCTTCCGCGTAGCGGACGACGCGCGCCCCCGCGTGCGCGCCGACGTACCGCTGCGCACTGGCCGTGGTGACGAAGGCCCGCAGCTCGGACCCGTCCGCCACCCACACCGCCTTGTCGGCGAACCACAGGGTGCCGGTCAGCGCGTCCGGCACGTACGCCGCCCGCACCTGAGCACCCTTGGCGGCCTTCAGCAGCTCCTTGGGACTGTCGAACGTACGGGTGGTGGCCTGGCCCTTCAGCCACAGCTCGGGTCTGGCCGCGCCCGCCGGGGGATACGCCGGGGCCTGCACGGCGCGCTTCAGCGGCTCCGGGTCGACGAAGGCGTCCACGTCGACGTCGCCCACCAGCGCCGCCGACTTGAGCACCGGCACGTCCTGCTTCAGTGCGGCGATCAGCTCCGGGCGGAGCGCCGGGTCGAAGGTGGCGATGCCGTTGGCCCCGTTGTAGAGGTAGACCACTTCCGCCGGCAGCCCGGTCTCCTTCGCCACCGACTCGGCGGCTGCGACCGGCTGCTCGCGGAGGTAGTCCGTGGCCCGCCGCTGCGCCTTCAGGAAGTCGTCCAGCACCCCGGCCCGTTGCTCGGCGAACTTCTCCCGGACGGTGACGCCGTGGAAGGTCGGAAGGTTCAGCTCCGCTCCGTCGTACAGGGCGGTGGCGCGCCCTTCGAAGGCCAGCTGGCCGGGCCAGGCGACGAACTGGGAGAGCGCGTCCACGCTGCCGGCCGTCAGGGCCGACGCCCCCACGCTGGGCTGCTGGTTGAGCTTCTTGACGTCCTTGCCGGCGTCGATCCCCGCCCGCTGGAGAGCCCGTACCAGGGTGCCGTCGGCGGCTGAGCCGACGCTGGTGGAGACCCGTTTGCCGCGCAGGTCGGCCAGGGAGCGGAGCGGCGAAGAGGGCGCGGTGACCACGGTGTTCAGCCCGCCCCGCAGGTTGTATCCGGTGACCGCGACCAGCCGGGTCGGCTGCTTGAGCTGCTTCCCGCGGGCCGCATTGATCAGCAGCGGGAAGTCGCCCATCGAGCCGATGTCGACCTTCCCGGCGGTCATCTGTGCGGTGATCGGGGCGCCGGTCGCGTAGTCCTGCCAGTCGACCTCGTACGTGGTGCCGTCCCTCTTCCCGCGGGCCTTCAGCTCCTCCTCGAAGTAGCCCAGGGAGCGCAGCAGGGTGCCGGCGGTGACGGTGTTGATGGTCTTCGACTGGTAGCCGACCGTCACCGTGACCGTCTTCGGACGGGCCGTGCCGTCCGCGTCGGCCGACGTGCCGCAGGCGGCGAGCAGCGGGAGCAGCACGGCGAGGGGGACGAGCGGGCGGCGTCGCAGGTGGGGTCTCTGCTTGTTCATCGGAGTTCGGCCTTTCACCGGAGCAGGTAGGGCATGTTGACGGTCACCGCGCCGGTGGGGCAGCGGGCTGCGCAGGGGCCGCAGTACCAGCACTCGTCCACGTGCATGTACGCCTTGCCGTTGTCCTCGCGGATCGCGAGGGAGTCGAGCGGGCACATGTCGACGCAGAGCGTGCACCCGTCGATGCACCGGGATTCGTCGATGGTCACGGGCACGTCGGCGCGCTGGGGAACAAGGGGCATGACGGTCTCCAAGGCCCGGCAGGGCGGCATGAGGGGAGGGTGGGAAGGGGGTGGGAAGGGTGGGCAGCCCGGGAATCCGGGGAGCCGGGAAGCAGGGCGCCCGGGAATCGGCACCCGGGTCCCGAGCACTCGTCAGAGGGAGCGGTGCAGCACGCCGTTCATGGTGATGCGGTCGCCACGGAACCGGATGAATTCCAGGTCCACCGGCCGGCCGTCCTGCAGGCAGGTCAGGCGCTCCAGCATGAGTACGGCGGCCCCGCGCGGAGCCTGCAGCACCGCCGCGGAGTGGGCGTCGGCGTTGACCGCCTCCAGCGTGATCTCGGCATGGCCCAGAGGGCGCCCCGTCAGCGACTCCAGCAGCCGGAAGACGTCGGTGTTCTCCAGGTCGCAGCCGAGCAGCTCACTGCCCACGTCCATGGGCAGGTAGGACAGGTCGAGTGACAGCGGCAGGCCGCCCAGGCGGCGCAGCCGCTCGATACAGAGCACGTCGCTGTGCTCGGGAAGACCCAGCCGGTGCGCCACCGGACCCGGGGCGGTGACGGGTCCGACGGCCCGGACCTCGTTCGTCACCCGGCCGTGCTCGTGCAGCGTCTCCGCCAGACCCTGGAGGCGGTCCAGTCCGTGCCGGAACTTCTCACACACCACCACGGTGCCCACCCCCGGCTGACGCTCGATGAGCTGCTCGCCGCGCAGCAGGTCCAGCGCGTGCCGGACGGTGTTCCGGCTGGTCCGGTGGTCGGCGGCAATGGCGTCCTCCAGGGGCAGGACACCGCCCGGGAACCCGCCCGCCAGGATCTGGTGGCGCAGCAGATCCGCGACCTGGCGGGCCCGGTCCGCCCGCAACCGCCGACGGCGCGCGGCGGCGAGCGGTCGGGCGGCGGAGGCGGATTCAGCGGGCATGGGAGGAACGTACCGGCAGCGCCACCCCGATGGTGTTGCCACAGTATTGCGCCACCACCCGCCGCCCGCACACCTCCCTGACCTGCACTTTCGCGGCGGGAGGGGCGACTTCCGCCACGGCCCCGCCCACATGCCGGACAGGGGCGCCGCCGACGGCGGCGCCCTGCCCGTCAGCGGTAGACGTCCACGACCAGGCGGTTGGGGTTGGTCAGGGTGAAGACGCGGTGGCGGGTGTGGTCGCCGAGGGCGAGGCCGAAGGAGTAGTAGCCCTCGTAACCGCCCAGCATGGCGTAACCCTTGATCGCAGGCAGTTTGAGGGGCTGGGTGGTGGCGCCGGTGAACGAGTTCGCGCCGGTGGTCGTGTAGTTGTTGACGCCGAAGAAGTCCAGGGTGAGGAAGCGCTTCCCGGTGAGCGGGACCGGCTTGGATTCGCCGCTTCCGCCGTCGTTGTAGCTGAGGCCGCCGTCGCCGATGTGCTCCGTCCACGTCGGCAGATTCGGGCCGCCCAGGTCGATGACCAGCCGGTCGTACGTGTCGTGTGTGGCGGTACGGACGCCGAGGAAGCAGGCGCTCTCACAGGTGGTGGCCACGGCCGGGGCCGCCGGGGCGGCGGCCGCGGCGGGCACCGTGGCACCGAGCAGGCAGACGGCCAGTGCGGCACCCATGGCGACCGACCGGGCACGCGGGGGGAGAGACGTCTTCATGAGCAAGATCCTTCCGGGTGGTTCGGGATGTGATGGTGTGGAGTGATGTCGTCCGTGCGAGCGGGAGAACGACCGTCCGTCGTCCGCGGAGGAGGACGCGGGCCCCGGTCGTCGCCGGGGCCCGCGCCACTCGTCCTCCTGCCCGCTTGCCCGCCGGACGTACGGGCGGTCGCTACGGCGTCGTGTTCACCGTGAAACCGGACGCCAGGTCGTCGCAGTGTCCGACCCGGGTCGGGCGGTTGTCGGGCCCGTCGCCGATGAGCGGGACGGGCGGGGCGATGCTCCAGGGGTTGTTGCCGCCGCTGCCGCGCGCCGCCACATCGCACGTGCCGAAGGCGTTGCCGCCGCCCGGCTCGGACAGCGTTGCGGTCGTCTGCCACGCGTACCCGTCGCGCTCCCGCGCGGTGAGCAGGTGGAACCCCCGCGCATCGCCGCTGGTCGTCCAGGCCGTATCCCCTGACCTTCGGTAGTCCGCCCCCAGTACGGCCGTGCGCTGCGCGTCCGGCCCGGCGGCCCGGCCCTCGGCCCAGGCCGACGCCGGTACGAGCCCGCCCAGCACGACGCCCGCGGCCAGGGCGGCCAACGGCACCCGCGCTCTCCTACGTGATCTCAACACACTTCCCTCGACGCGTTCTTCGGTCCCACCGGACGGTGCGACGGCGCATTCGGCGAAGGCGGGGACCATCGGTGGCAGCAGCCCCGGAAGCCCCGCTCGGCAGCGAGCGCCTGACCATTGAAAACGCCGGAAGAGCTGCGGCAACGCCTGGGACGTCCCGGGATCTCCCCCGGGATCTCCCACGGGACCGGCGGGACCGGTGGGACCGGTGGGACGCCCCGGGACGCCCGGGAACCGCCCGGCCGCGGGACGGCGGACCGGGCGGAAGCAGGCCGTCCCACCGGCCGCGGCCCGCCGTAGGATCAAGGAAACGCATCCCCCGGACCCGAAGGAGCGGTACGACCATGGCGATCGACAGGCCGGGCAGGCCGGAGGACCTGCCCTCAGCCGAAGTGCTCTGGGCCCGCTGGGCCTTGGTCGCCGAGCTGGAGGCCACCCCGGAGAACGAGGGCCGCGGCGTCCACCGCACCGGCACCTGGCTCGACGAAGAGGGCCTGCACCTCGACGACTGCGGCTGCACCTGGTGGACCTTCGCCCCGATGGGAGAGGGCCGTTACGTCCTGTACGGCGAGGACGAGTCCAGCGGCGTCAAATGGCACGAGCCGCGGATCGACATGCTGGCGCAGGCCCCCGACTGGCTGCCCCACGACCGTCTCCGGGAACTCCTCGAAGGCTGGGAACTCGGCTGCGTCTACTGGTACGAGAACGGGACGTGGTCCCGCGCCCCCTACCCGGACGACCTGGAGGACGACGGCCTCGACTGCGGCATGAGCCGCTTCGTGGTCCGGGAGAAGACGCTCGCCCTCCTGACCGGTGCCGACCACCCCCGGCGCCTCTCGCCGGCCGGGGCGTCCGACCGGCTCACCGCCGCGGAGTCCCTCGCGTCGCGGTGACGGGCCCGGGCGGGCGCCCGGTCAAAGGACCAGGTCGTCCTGGTCGTCGAAGATCCAGCCGTCCTCGTACAGCACCTCGAAGAGGTGGCCGTCGGGGTCGGTGAAGTACCCGCTGTGCCCCCAGGGGTTCGGGCCGGCCGGGCGGGTGACGGTCGCGCCCAGCCCGGCGGCCTTGGCCATGACCTCGTAGACCTCCTCGGCACTGCGGGCCACGTACGCCAGCGCGAAGCCGGCGAAACCACCCGGCTCCCGGTCGGCCAGCCCGGCATCGGCCGCGAAGGCCGCACGGGACTGGAACGCGATCGCCACCCCGCCCAGTTCGAACAGCGCGAACCCGTCCGATCCCGCCGTGGACCGCCGCCAGCCCAGCGCTTCGTAGAACGCGACCGAAGCGGCGACGTCGCGCACACCGAGCAGGATCAGATTGAGCCGCTGCCGCATGTCGTCGTCCTCCTGGGAACCGGCGTCCGGCCCGCCATCCTGCCATGCACCCTCCCGGCACCACCATGAGCGGTCCGGATGCCGGTACCCGCAGGCCCTTACCTCCGGGGTAATCGCGTGCCCACGCGCCTGACCTGCATGGTTGTCCCACTCAAGCGGACAACGGGAAGAAGAGGTAAGGGACATGTACCGGTTCGTGGGTCGGCGTGGTGCAGTGGGTGCGGCCGTTGCGGTGCTCGCCGTGGGGGTCTCCACCTCCGCCGCGGCATTGGCGGGTGCCGGCGGGTCCGGCCCGGGCGAGTGCCCCGACGTCCGGGCGAAGGTCGAGCGCCTGGAGGGCAGGATCACCCCGAACGCCTGCGCGTTCATGCAGCGGCAGATCGCGTTCGGCGAGATGCCCACGGGCACCCCGCCGGCCCCGGGCGACCTGACCCACCCGCGGGTGCGGGCGTACCTCGACATCTTCGACGAGGACGCCTCCCTCTGGGAGGCCGGCGGTGACGCGCAGCACGGCCGGAGCACCATCGGCACCTCCATCACCGGCTCCCTCCGCCTCGTCCCCGACCTGCGCTACCGCGGGACGGACGTGGTGGCCGACGGCAGCACGATGATGTTCGGCCAGTGGAACGAGGTCACCCTCAAGGGCCGTACGGTCGCCTACCCGCAGATCGCCCGCAACCTCCTCGCCGACGACGGCAAGACCCTCCAGGCACGCCGCTACTACGACCGCCACGTCCTGTTCCGCGACACGGTCCCGACCGCCCCGCAGGGCCTGTTCGACGGTGTCGCCGACGTCGACGCCGGCGCCGCCCCGGCGGGCGGGGGCCGCCGTGCGGAGCGGTTCCGCGCCGACGAGATCCCGGCCCGGCTGGCGATGTGGAACGGCGAGGACGCGGCCGGTCTCGTGGACCGCCTCGGCAACGCGCACCTTTCGGGTCCGGGACTCGACGCACCCCTGCGGACCGCCGCCGGCAAGCGGGCCTACCTGGAGCGGCTCTTCGCGGCCGCCGACGTCCGCTTCAAGGCCGGCCAGGTCGCCTTCGGCCGCACCACCACGTACGTCGAGTGGCACGGCACGGCCACCACCGCGAAGGGCGGCACCGTCCGCTTCGGCATCGTGGAACGCTTCGGTCCGGGCGGCGAGTGGGAACTGTACTTCGACACCCTTCCGTTGATCGCCGACCAGGACACGATCAAGGCGCTGTTCCGCGAGCTGGCCACACCGTAACGACGGGTCCGGGGGCCCGTGCGTACGGGCGATGTCGGGTTATCCCCCCGTGCCGGGGCCGGGTACCCGGATGGCCCGGTGGATCTTGAACGGACAGGCTGGGACGTATCCGACGCACGGAGCTGCGGCCAGGAGAGGCCTGCGGACGTGCACACCCACCAGCGATGGAGCCCCTGTGTTCAACCGGAAGCCGACCTCTGCCACGCCGCTCCACCGACGCGCGGCACGTGCCACCGCCGTCGGTGCCCTCGCCCTGGCGGTCTGCGCCTCGGCGATGACCGGCAGCGCCGGAGCGATCGTCAACGGGGTTGATGCCACGGAGCGTTACCCCTTCATGGCGTCGATCCCGGAGTGGGCCCCGAAGCACGGGCTGTACGACGGCTCCTGCGGCGCGGTGCTCGTCCACCCCCGGTGGGTGCTGACCGCGGCCCACTGCGTGCAGGGCGACGGCCTCGAACTGGACGGCATCGTCCGGATCGGCAGCGAGCACCGGAAGTCGGGCGGAACGGTCCGGTCCATCGAGCGCACGGTCGTCCACCCCGGCTACGTGAACGGCGGCGGCGAAGGCCCCAACCGCCACGACATCGCGCTGGTGCGCCTCGACCGCGCGGTCGCCCGGCAGCCCGTCCCCCTCGCGGCGCAGCCCGGGCGCCCGGGTACCCCGACCCGGATCCTGGGGTTCGGCAGCACCTCCGACAGCGAACTGAAGTTCGCGGAGCGGCTGCAGGAGCTGGACACGCGCCGGGGCGCCGAGGCCGAGTGCGCGCCGGGCTACGCGGACCGGACCCGGCTGTGCACGATCAGCCGGGTACCCCGGGCCATGGCCTGCTTCGGCGACTCCGGCGGGCCCCAGCTGCGCAAGGGCCGGCACGGCCGCTGGGAACTCGTCGGCATCACCTCGGGCCCCGGCGCCCCGGGAGTCGACTGCTCGGCCGGGCCGGGCCTCTACGCGAGTGTGCCCGCCTACGCCGACTGGATCCGCACGACCGTCCGGCGCACCTCCTGACGGGCGGCGCGGCCGGGACCACGGCGGCCGGCGGACGAAAACCGGTTGGGCGGGACACCGCAGGTCGCTAACGTGCGGAGCGGGCCACGGCCGCCGGTCACCCGATCGCCGGCCGTCCCGCACCCACTCCTTGATTCCGGAAAGAGACACATTGACGAAAACGGCAAGCGGTCTGGAAGTCGAAGGCACCGTCGTCGAGTGCCTGCGCAACGCCACCTTCAAGGTGGAGCTCCCGAACGGCCATCAGGTACTCGCGCACATCAGCGGCAAGATCCGCAAGCACCGCATCAGGGTGCTCCCCTTCGACCGGGTCCTCGTCGAAGTCAGCGCGTACGACCTCACCCGCGGCCGGATCCTGTACCGCTACCGGACCTGACCGGCAGGCCCGCTGCCGTGGGCGGGCAGCGTAAGCGCCGAGCCGGCATGGAGCGTGATGCGCACCGGGGTGAAGCCGGTGGCGTCGGCCCGTGATTGCCGTTGCCGGGGTTGCGGGCATACCGCGGATGGGCGCCTCCGCTAATCTGCCAACGGATCCGGTGGCCGACGGCGAACCGGTGGGCCGTCGCGCTCATCGGTACCTCAACCGCCTGATCGACGGCCTCGACACCGACTGATCCCGAGGCCCCGCCGGTCAGTTGCCGCGCTGGTCGTGGGTGTCCCGGCGGAGGCGGTCGGTGTGCTCGGTCATGGCGTCGATGCGGTCCGCGAGGTCGGCGTCCTGGGCGCGCAGGTGGGCCCGGCTGTCGGTCAGGGGGCGGACGAGGCGGGCCGCGTCGTCGTCGGCGAGGGCGAGGTTGAGGTCGTCGACAGCCCCCTCGGCGCCGGCGGGAAGGCCGGTCAGCGCGGTGACCTGGCCGGCGAGCCGGCGCAGGTCGGCCGCATTGTCCCGGGCCCAGGCGCTCACGCTGCGGTCGGCGGCGCGGGAGGTGCGGGTGGCTTCGACGCGCTGCTCGCGGGTGGAACCGGCCGCTCCCGGGCGTCGGCGCAGGTAGCGGCGTTCGGCTGCCTGACGGCTGGCGACCCCGAGCGGGCCGGCCAGGTCCGCCCAGCTGGCCCCGCGGTCGCGGGCGGCTTCGATCAGAACGCTCTCCCAGTCGGCGAGCTCTTCGCGGACCACGCGCAGCAGGAGGAGTGCGGCGAGCGCGGCGGAGCGGTCGGAGGCCGGATCCGGTGTCCCGGTCGCGGGACTCGCCCCCGAGGACGCCTGGGCCTCGCGTACGGCCCGCCCGATGCCCTCCAGGGCCGCGGCTGCGGCCGGGAAGGACACCTGGGGAGCCGGTGTTCCGGCCTCTTCCATGGAGCTCATCCTCACGTCGTTGCTGTCGTCATCGTTTGGATGACGAATTGCTTGTCATCGATTGGATGACATGTTACAACGGAAGCACGTTGAAGCGCATTGGCAGTTTCTGCCTGAACCAACTGGAGGTGTTTCGCGATGTTGATGCGCACCGACCCGTTCCGCGAGATGGACCGCATCGTCCAGCAGCTCTCTGGCACGTCGGGCACGTGGTCCAAGCCGTCCGTGATGCCGATGGACGCCTACCGGGAGGGCGATGCGTACGTGATCGCCTTCGACCTTCCCGGAGTCAGCACCGAGGCGATCGACATCGACGTCGAGCGCAACATGCTGACGGTGAAGGCCGAGCGCCGGCCCGCGCAGAGGTCCGACGGTGTTCAGATGGAGCTCTCCGAGCGGCCCCTGGGCGTCTTCTCCCGCCAGGTCATGCTGGCCGACACCCTCGACACCGAGCGCATCGAAGCCGACTACGACGCCGGTGTCCTGACCCTGCGGATCCCGATCTCCGAGCGCGCCAAGCCCCGCAAGATCGCCATCCGCGGCGACTCCGGCCGCAAGCAGATCTCCGGCTGACGGCGCCCGCAGAGCGGCGGGGGCGGGGAGACCGACCCCCTCCGGCGCCCCGCCCCCGCGCCCCTGCGCCCGCACTGCCGTCCCGCCGTCCTGCCGTCCCGCCGTCCACACTCCGTCCCCCGGAGGTGATGACCCGATGCCGATACGCGCGGACGCGTTCCTGGCGCACGTCCAGGAGGCCGGGGAGTACCGCACCCGTGCAGAGGCCGAACGGGCCGCCCGCGTCGTCCTGGCCCTGCTGGGCGCACACCTGGCCGGCACCGTACGCGCCGAACTCGCCGCTCGCCTCCCCGAGACGTACGCCCTGATCCTGCTCAATCCCCTCCAGGCCGCCGAGCCGCTCTCACCCGAACGCTTCGTCCGCGCGGCGGCGGCCTGGATCGAGGGAGCCACCGAGGCAACGGCCCTGTGGGACGTCGGCGCCGTCCTCTCCACCGCCGCCGCGGCCGCCGGCGACCGGCTGACCCACGAGGTCCTGCTCCAGCTCCCGCCCGGCTACGACGCCCTGTTCGGCCGCCCGCCGTCCACCTGACGTGGGCGAGCCGCGCCCCACCACCCACACCGACCCGTACCGAGAAAGGCCATCGCAGTCATGTACCACCAGCCCCGACCGGCAGGGCGCTCCGCTGCCCCGACGTTCGACGAGATGCTGGCCCGCGTGCGCTACGAAGGCGCCTATCCCACCCGTGACCGCGCCGAGGAAGCCGTCCGCAACGTCCTGGCCGCCCTGGGCCGTCAGATCACCGGCACGGAACGCGTCGAACTCGCCCGACTGCTGCCCGTCGAAGCCGCACTCGTCCTGACCGCCCAGATCCCCGCCGCCGAGCCGCTGACCGGCTGGGGCTTCGTCAAGGACCTCGCCGCCCGCACCGGCGCCGGCCCCGCGGTCGCCCGCTGGGACACCGGCGCCGTACTGTCCGTCGTGTCGCGCCTGGCCGGCCCCGACCTCCTCGCCCGACTCCTCGACCACCTGCCCACCGGCTACGCCCTCCTCTTCGGCCAGGCCGAACTGCCCCGGCCGAGCTACGCCGCCTGACGCCGAGCCGTCCGGGCGGCGCCGGGCATGCGCACCCGGCGGCCGGGTAGCCGCGGTGCATGACACTGCTCGACCGCACGATTCCGTTGCTGCTGCGCGGTTACGCCTGGCTGCCCGCGCAGCCCCGTGATGCCGCCGGGCTGGTGCACACCAGGCTGCTGGGGAAACCCGCGGTGGCCTTCGGCGGGCCGGACGCCGTGGCCTTCTTCTACGACGAGGACCACGTGCACCGGCAGGAAGCACTGCCCGGACCCGTACTCGACACCCTGTTCGGGCGCGGGGCCGTGCACACCCTCGACGGGCCGCCGCACCGGGTCCGCAAGTCCCTGTTCACCGGCATGCTGATGGACGCCGAGGAAAACGGGCGGCTCACCGACCTGGTGCTGCGGCACTGGCGCGAGCAGGCCGCCGAGTGGGCTGAGCGCGGCCCGGTCGTGCTGTTCGACGAAGCGGCCGTGGTACTCGCCGCGGCCGTGGGCGAATGGGCGGGCGTGCCGCTCGCCGCGCCGCTCGCCCGCGGTACCGCCGAGGACTGCGTGGCCATGGTCGACGGTTTCGCAGCCCCCGGGCCGCGCCACGCGCGGGCCCGCCGCGCCCGCGCCCGTCAGGAGGCACGGCTCGCCGGGACCGTCACCCGGTGCCGGTCGCGGGACACCGCAGCCGTGGGAGCGGACTCCGTTCCGGCGGGCCGTTCCGGCGGCCAGAGCGGTTCCGGAACGGTCCTGGAGCGGATCGCCCGGCACCGCGACGCCGACGGACACCTCCTGGACCCGCACACCGCCGCCGTGGAACTGCTCAACGTCATCCGCCCGACCGTGGCCCTCACCTGGTTCGTCACCTTCGCCGCACACGCCCTGCACCGGGAACCGGCCCTGCGGGACGAACTCCGTGCCGCCGACACCCCCGCCCACGAAACCGCCTTCGCCCACGAAGTACGCCGGTTCTACCCGTTCGCCCCGTTCACGGCGGGCCTGGCGGCCGCCGACCTGGACTGGCACGGCCGGCCGATCGCGAAGGACACCCTGGTGCTGCTCGACCTCTTCGGCCAGAACCACGACCCCGAGCTGTGGCCGGATCCGTACCGCTTCGAGCCGGCGCGCTTCCTCGGACACCCGCCGGCCCGTGACGCACTGGTCCCGCAGGGCGGCGGAGACCCCCGGCACGGCCACCGCTGCCCCGGGGAGGACATCGCGGTGCGCGTCCTGGCCGCTCTGTGCACCGAGCTGGCCCGGACCGAGCTCCGGGTGCCCGCACAGGACCTGCGGATCCTGCTCCACCGGGTTCCCACCCGCCCGCGCAGCGGCTTCGTCTTCACCCCACTGCCCGCCGCAGGCACCTGACGGACCCTCACTGCGGTCCGCTGCCCGGCAGGAACTCCTGCACCTTGGACCTGAGCCCCTGGCGGACCACCGAACCGCGGTCGCCGTCGCCGCGGAGCAGCGCCCCGGCAGTCGCCTTCGCCTGCGCGAACGTGGTGTGCGGGGGGATCGGCGGAAACGCCGGATCGGTGCGGAAGTCGAGCACGTACGGCCGGTCCGCCGCGAGCGCGCGCCGCCAGGCCGGCGCCACGCCGCCGGGTTCCTCCACCCGTTCGCCCGCCAGGCCGATCCCGACGGCGAAATCGGCGTACCGGACGTCGGGCAGCGACTGCGACTCCTCGAACTGCGGCGACCCCTCGAACGCCCGCAGATCCCACGTGACCTGGTTGAGGTCGCCGTTGTTGAGGACCGCGACGACCAGCCGCGGATCGGTCCACTGCCGGTGGTACTTCGCGATGGTGATGAGCTCGGCCATCCCGTTCATCTGCATCGCGCCGTCGCCCACCAGCGCGATGGCCGGCCGCCCCGGGAACGCGAACTTGGCCCCGACGGCGTACGGGACACCCGGCCCCATGGTGGCCAGCGTGCCGGAGAGCGTGCCGCGCATCGAACCGCGGATCCGCAGGTGCCGGGCGTACCAGTTGGCGACCGAACCGGAATCCGCAGCCAGCATCACGTCGTCCGGCAGCAGTGCGTCCAGCGCGTGCACCACCAGCTCCGGGTTCACCGGATCCGCCGCCACCTGCGCCCGCCGCTCCATCACCTCCCACCAGCGCTCGTTTGCCTGCTCGATCCCATCGCGCCAGCTCCGGTCGGTCTTCCGCTCCAGCAGCGGCAGCAGCCGCTTCAGGGCCTGCGCCGCATCCCCGACCACGTTGACCTCGAACGGATAGCGCAGCCCGACCAGCGACGGTTCCACGTCGATCTGCACGCCCCGGGCCCGGCCGAACTCGGGCAGGTACTGGCTGTACGGGAAACTGGAGCCCACCACGAACAGCGTGTCGCAGTCGCGCATCATCTCGTACGACGGCCGGGTGCCGAGCAGCCCGATGGAGCCGGTGACGTACGGATGGGTGTCGGGCAGCACGTCCTTGCCCAGCAGCGCCTTCGCCACGCCCGCCCCCAGCAGCTCCGCGACCTCCTCCACCTCGGCACGCGCGTGCCGCGCACCCTGGCCGATCAGCATGGCGACCCTGGCACCGGCGTTGAGGACCTCGGCGCAGCGGGCCAGGTCGTCGTCGTCCGGGACCGGCGCGTAGCGGCCCATGCCCTGGCTGGAGGGCACCATTTTGAACTCGTGCGTGGGTGCCTCGTACGGCAGGTCCTGCACGTCGGCCGGAAGGATCACGGCGGTGACGGTGCGCCGCGCGGCCGCCACCCGCATGGCCCGGTCCAGGACACCGGGCAACTGCTGGGGAACGGTGACCATCTCGCAGAAGTCGGAGGCCACGTCCTTGTAGAGGGACAGCAGGTCGACCTCCTGCATGTAGGCGCCGCCCATGGCGGTGCGGGCGGTCTGCCCGACGAGGGCGACGACCGGCACGTGGTCGAGCTTGGCGTCGTAGAGACCGTTGAGCAGGTGGATCGCGCCGGGCCCGGAGGTCGCGGCGCACACGCCGACCCGTCCGGAGTACTTCGCGTACCCGACGGCCTGCAGGGCCGACATCTCCTCGTGCCGTGACTGGACGAACATCGGCCGGTCGCCGGCGCGGACCCAGGCCGCGAGGAGCCCGCCGATGCCGTCACCGGGATAGCCGAAGACGTGCTCCACCCCCCACTCGCGCAGTCGCTCCAGCACGTGATCGGAGACCTTCGCCGCACTCCTCGCGCTCATGCCGAACCCCGTCTGCCGCCGGTCCGGCCCGCGGGGTCCGGGAGCCGGGGGCGCGGAAGGCACCCTGTCAGGCGTCTGACCCCCGGCACGCCGGGCAAACACCCGGCGGGCCGCCGTTTCCGGCACGCGCGGGGCGGGCAGACGCCCTACTTCGCAGCAAGGCGGTGATCAGCATGGCCAGACCCGTCTGGACCGGCGTACTGAGCTTCGGGCTGGTCAGCGTGCCCATCGGGATGTACACCGCGACCGACAGCCACACCCTCCGCTTCCACCAGCTGCAGCGCGGAACCTCCGACCGGATCCGCAACCGGCGCGTCAACGAACGCACCGGCAAGGACGTCGGTCCCGACGACATCGTCAAGGGCTACGACACGGGCGGGGAGTACGTCCTGGTCGAACCCGCCGAGCTCGACGACATCGCGCCGGGCCGGTCCAAGGTCCTGGAGATCGCCGGCTTCGCCGACCTGGACGAGATCGACCCGGTCTTCTTCGACCGGACCTACTACCTCGGCCCCAAGGGCAAGGAGTACGCCAAGGTGTACGCCCTGCTGGAGCGGTCCCTCGCCAGGACCAACCGCGCCGGTGTCGCCACCTTCGTCATGCGCGGCCGCGAGTACCTCGTCGCCCTCAAGTCCGAGAACGGCATCCTGACCCTGCACACGCTGCACTGGGCCGACGAGATCCGCGACCCCCGTCAGGAGGTCCCCGACCTGCCCGCCGCCTCGGCCAGGACGAGCGCGAACGAGATGAAGATGGCGGAGCAGCTCATCACCGCGCTCGGCATCGACTGGGACCCCGAGGCCTTCCACGACACCTACCGGGAGAAGGTCACCGCCCTGGTCAAGGCCAAACAGGCCGGCGAGACCGTGGAGAAGGCCGAGCTCCCGGCGGAGGCGACGAACGTCATCGACCTGACGGAAGCCCTGCGCGCGAGCATCGAAGGAGCCCGGGGTGGAGGCAAGCGCTCCGCGAAGGGGCGCAGCCGCGCCGAGCCCGGGAAGTCCGCACTGGAGTCGCTCACCAAGGCCGAGCTGTACGAGAAGGCGGCCTCCGCCGGCATAGCGGGCCGCTCCGGCATGAACCGCCGGGAACTCATCGACGCCCTCACGCGCGGAGCCGAGGCCGCCTGACCGGACCGGACCGGACCGGACCGGCGCCCGCCCGGTCGTTTACGCCGCGCCGGCCCGGGCAGCGGCGGCGACGGAGGCCCGCGAGAGGGAGGAACCCATGTCCGAGAAGATCCGCGAAGTCATGACCGGGCGTCTGGTCACCGCCGCACCCCAGCTGTCGGTGGCGCAGGCCGCCCGCCGCATGCGCGACGAGGACATCGGCGACGTCCTCGTCGTCGACGACGGCCGCCTCAAGGGCGTCGTCACCGACCGCGACCTCGTCGTACGGGTGCTGGCCGAAGGCAAGGAACCCGAGGACACGACCGTCGCCGACGTGTGCAGCGAAGCAACCGTCACCATCGGCCCGGACGACGACGTCGACAAGGCCGTCGAGCTGATGCGCACCCATGCGCTGCGCCGGCTGCCCGTGGTCGAGCAGGACCGACCGGTGGGCATCGTCTCCCTGGGCGATCTCGCCATGGACCGCGACAGCACGTCCGCCCTCGCGGACATCAGCGCCGCCGCGCCGAACGCGTAGTCCCCCGTCCGCCGGTGCCGCAGGCTTCAGTCGACGTGGGGCTCGTCGGCCCAGCGGACCACGTGGTCCCTCCGAGGACGGTCGGCATTGGCCCGGTCCACCCGCTCCGCATCGAGCGGCTGCCCCGCCGCACCACTGCCGGTCCGCGACGGCACCCCGGGCGGGCGGCCGTGCTCGTCCACCATCCGCCCCTCGTGCGGGAGCAGCAGCCGCTCCCGCCCGGCCTCCCCGCCGGAGTCCACAGACTCCCCGGGCGCCTCGGGCATCGCCGCGCGCACCACCCGCTGGGCCTCCTCGGCGTCGGCAGCGCGGACGGACACGGCCACTTCGCGGAACGGCGCACCGGCACCCAGTTCCATGCAGAGCACGGGCCCGCCCGCCTTCAGAGCGACGAACTGCTCGCCGTCGGCCGCCTGCCGGACCCCCACGCACCGCCCCGGCGCCCACCGGCCCCGCCCGGCCTCACCGCGGAGCGCGCGCCACCAGTTGGTCTCGATCCGGACGCCGCGCACCGTCGAGGCCGGCACGCGGATCTCGCGCCGCCGCGCCGGCAGCCATTCCCCAAAGCCCAGCCGGACGACGACCTCGTCCCCTTCCACCGTCACCCGTGACATGGCGTACTCACCACCGTTCCCATTTCCGCTTTCGGGCCCCCGGCCGGTCGTCGCCGCGCCGTCGCCGGCACGGCACCGGCGGGAAGGCCGGCCACGACCGTGCGCCTACCCCGCTCGCCCGTCCGGAACCCCACGCCCGGCCGTCCGCAGCCCCGCCGGTCCTCTGCGCGCCCCGTTTCGCCGGAGCCGCTCCGGGCAGCGGCCTGGCGTGTACGACGCGACTCCCTTCCTGCCGCAACGCGGCGGACTGCCCGGCCTTCGGAAGGCGGCGGCGGACTGCCGGGGTTGCCCGCTGTACGAGAACGCCACCCAGACCGTGTTCGGGGCGGGCACCGGCCACGCCCGCCTCTTCCTCCTGGGGGAACAGCCCGGCGACCAGGAGGACCTGCGCGGCGAGCCCTTCGTCGGCCCCGCCGGGCGCCTGCTGCGCCGGGCTCTGGAGGAAGCCGGGCTCGGCGACGAGCAGCCGTACGTCACCAACGCCGTCAAGCACTTCAAGTTCACCCGATCCGGCCCGGGCAAGCGCCGCATCCACAAGGCACCCAGCCTGCGCGAGATGACGGCGTGCCGGCCGTGGCTGCTGGCCGAGCTGCACCTCGTCTCCCCGGACGTCCTGGTCCTCCTCGGCAGCACGGCGGGCAAAGCCCTGTTCGGCAGCTCTTTCCGGGTGGGCGAACACCGGGGTGTACTGCGCCCGATGCCCGACCTGAACGGTGGGGCACCGGGAGTCGGCGGGGCTGCCGACGCACCGCGCGGCCGGCTGCTGGCGACCGTCCACCCGTCCTCGGTGCTCCGTTCCGGCGACCGCGAGACGGCCTTCCGCGGCCTGGTGGCGGACCTGGCGGTGGCGGCGGGCGCCCTGGGCTGAGCACGCCCGCGTCACCCGACCACCGGCCCCGGCGCGCGGCGGACCGCCGCCTGTGGGAGGGTCCAGCTGTGAGCCGCGGTGGCTCCGCCATGAGAACAGGACCCGGCCGGGCCCGTAGTCACCTCGGCCGGGTCCTGGCGCGCGACGGCCGTCCGACGTCACGTCACAGGAGGTCGCCCGGATCCCGCCGCTCCAGCGGGCTCAGTGCCGGACCTTGCAGGACGGTGCCGTCGATGCCGAAGCGGGAGCCGTGGCAGGGGCACTCCCAGGTGCGTTCGGCGTTGTTGAATGCGACCAGGCATCCCATGTGGGTGCAGACGGCGGACACGGCGTGCAGCCCGCCCTCATCGTCGCGGTGCACGGCACAGGCCCCGCCGCCGGCGCGCACCACCGTCGCCCCACCCGGCCGCAGGTCCCGCACGGGACCGTGCGTGCCGTCGCCGAGCGCGTCCAGACGGTCCTTGACGAAGTGCCTGCCGGTGTCCCACTGCGCCTTGAGGTACGACGGTGCGGTCCGTACGACGGAACCGAGACGGCCGGGGTCGTAGAGGCCCGCCCACCGCTGCGGAGCCCCGGCGACGAGCGAGGCGACGAGCGCCCCGGCCATCACCCCGCCGGTCATTCCCCAGCCGGCGAAGCCGGTGGCCACGTACACGTTCCCGCCGCCCATCGGCAGCCTGCCGACGAGGGGCACGTCGTCCGTGGCGCTGTTGTCCTGCGCCGCCCACCGGTGGGAGACCGTCACCCCGGGGAACTGCTGCTCCGTCCATTCCTCCAGGCGGGCGTACCCGGCCCGGGTGTCCGCCCCGGTGCCCGGCGCGAACACCTCCCCGGTGACGATCAGGAGCCGGCTGCCGTCCGCGAGCGGCGCAGTGCGCACCGAGCGCTTGCCGCCCTCCCGGGTGATGAACATGCCGCCCGGGTCCCGGTCGGCGGGCAGCGGCCCCGCGACCACGAGATCGCGGTGCTGGGTGAGCCGGGTGGCCAGGACGGCGTGGTCGAAGACGGGATGGTGGGTGGCCACGACGACGTGCCCGGCGGTGACCGTCGCCCCGCCCTCCGTGGTGAGCCGGCAGGGATCACCGTGCGAGAGGCCGGTGACCCGGGTTCCCTCGAAGACCCGGCCCCCGTGCGCCACGATGTCGGCCACGAGACCGCCGAGGTACTTGAGCGGATGGAACTGCGCCTGGTCCTCGACCCTGACCGCGCCGGAGACGGGGAAGGGCAACCCGGTCTCGGTGACGAACGACGCGTCCAGACCGGCGGCCCGCGCCGCCTCGGCCTCCGCCCGCAGCGCGCCGACGCCGTCGGGCTGCCTCGTGTACGTGAGGGCGGGGCGCGTCTCGAGTTCGCAGTCGATGCCCAGCCTCCCCGCCACCTCGAAGACGTGCCGCAACGCGGCGCTCTGCGAATCCGCGTAGTCGCGGGCGGCGTCCTCACCGTGCCTGCGGCGCAGCATGTCGTACACGGAGGTGTGCAGGACGGTCAGCTTTCCCGTCGTGTGCCCGGTGACACCGCCCGCGACGCGGTCCGCTTCGAGCACGATGACGCGCAGCCCCGCCCGGGCGAGTTCCCAGGCGGTGGACAGCCCCGCGATACCGCCGCCGACGACCGCGGCGTCCGCCTCGGCGTCCTCCGCGAGGGGGGCGAAGGACGGCAGGGCGGCCGTCTGCATCCAGTAGGACCCTCCGGGGTCGGGACGTGAGTTCATGCTCGGCACGTGCCCAGGGATCCGAGCCTGATGCGCACCCGCTCCCGGGGTCCGCCGACGTGCCGGCCCGCTTCCCCGACGGCTCCCGGCCGGACGGGCTGCCGGGCCGGCGGGCACGTCGTTTGCCGGCAGGTGACCGGGGGCAGCCGCTGCACGACCCCATGGGCAAGGAGGCCGCAAGAAGGTGACGCTGCAGCCGCCCGTCGCGCCGATGCTCGCGCAGGCCGTGGAATCGGTGCCCGGCCCGAGCGTACAGGGAGAACTGGCCTTCGAGCGGAAGTTCGACGGCTGTCGGGCGGTGCTGTTCACCTCCGCGGGAGCCGGGGACGGGCTGGTGCTGCACACCCGGCGCGGTGCACAGATCCAGAGCCGGTTTCCGGACCTCGTCGCCGGCGCCCGGCAGCTGCCGCCCGGTCTGGTCCTCGACGGAGAACTCGTCGTCTGGGACGCCGGCACCCGCAGCCTGTCCTTCGCGGGCCTGCAGCAACGCACCGCGGCCCGCGGCCGCACCGCTCCGCGCGGACTCGCCCCGTCCCTGCCCGCCTTCTTCATCGCCTTCGACCTGCTCCAGCAGGACGGGACCGAGCTGCTGCGCCACCCCTACCGGCAACGCCGGCTCCGGCTCGAACGGCTCTTCGTCGACCACGGCCTGTCGGCCCCGTGGACGCTGTGCCCCATGACCACGGACCTGGTCGAGGCCGAGGAGTGGCTGGAGGCCGCGACGGACCTCACCGGGGTCGAAGGGATCGTGGTGAAGGCGATGGACCAGCCCTACCAGCCGGGACGGAAAGGCTGGTACAAGCTCCGGCGCCGGGACACGACGGAAGCCGTCATCGGCGCGATCACCGGCTCACCCGCCCGCCCCCGGCTCCTCCTCCTCGGCCGCCGTGACCCGCAGGGCCGTCTCCTCCCGATCGGCCGCACGGCCCCGCTGCGTGCCGAGGACGCCCGCCTGGTCGGCGGCAACCTCAGGCCGGCCGCGGACGACCACCCCTGGGCCGGCATGCGGTTCACGTCGGCCTGGGGCAGCCCGGAACCCCTGACGGTCACCCTGGTCGACCCCGAACTGGTCGCCGAGATCAGCACCGACACCGCGGTGGACCTCAGCGGCCTCCACCGCCATCCCGCCCGCTTCAAGAGACTGCGCCTGGACATGGCGGCCGCGGACGTGGCCCCGTTCGCAGCCTAGGTACCCGGGCCGTCCGATCGTTCTTCCCGGCGGTCCCGGCTCCCCCCGATGGTTCTTCCGGCCGGATCCGGGCACGCGCCCCATGTACGTGCCACACCCGGCCGGGACCTGCGGGCCGTGGCCGCAACATCCAGCCGACCCGTCCTTGGGAGACGACATGACGAAGCGCAGCGCGGCGGCACCGGGGCCGGGGGACGGCCCTGTGCCGGGCGAGCCGGGACCTGTCCCGCCGGCCGTGGCGGAGCCGACCGAGCCCGTGGCACCGCTGCCGGCCAAGCCGGACCAGGAAGGGCCCGAGACGGTGAGCCCGACCGGCCAGGCCACCGGAGCCGGCCAGGCGCGCGTCGCGCAGAGCGGCGCCCACCTCACCACGGCCCAGGGAGCCAGGCTGTACGACACCGACCACTCCCTCAAGGCGGGGGCGCGGGGGCCGGTGCTGATCCAGGACCACCACCTCCGCGAGAAGATCACCCACTTCGACCACGAGCGGATCCCGGAGCGGGTGGTGCACGCACGCGGAGCCGCCGCACACGGGGTCTTCCAGGGCTACGGCACGGCCGGCGAGGTGACCCGGGCCGCCTTCCTGGCGAAGGACGTCGAGACGCCGGTGTTCGTGCGGTTCTCGACCGTGCTCGGATCACGGGGCTCGGCCGACACCGTGCGCGACACCCGCGGCTTCGCGACCAAGTTCTACACCGACGAAGGCACATTCGACCTCGTCGGCAACAACATCCCCGTCTTCTTCATCCAGGACGCGGTCAAGTTCCCCGACGTCATCCATGCCGGCAAACCGCACCCGGACCGGGAGATCCCGCAGGCCCAGAGCGCGCACGACACCTTCTGGGACTTCGTCTCCCTGCACACCGAGGCCACCCACCACACCCTGTGGAACATGTCCGACCGGGGCATCCCGCGCTCCTACCGCATGATGGAGGGATTCGGCGTCCACACCTTCCGCCTCGTCGGCCCGGCCGGCGGCACGGCCCTGGCGAAGTTCCACTGGAAGCCGAAGCTGGGGGTGCACTCCCTGGTCTGGGAGGAAGCCCAGCTGATCGGCGGCATGGACCCCGACTTCCACCGGCGTGACCTCTTCGACGCCATCGAATCCGGTGCGTTCCCGCAGTGGGAGCTGGGAATCCAGGTGTTCCCGGACACCCCGGAGCAGACGTTCGAGGGCATCGACCTGCTGGACCCCACCAAGATCGTCCCCGAGGAGCTGTCCCCCGTCCAGCCCATCGGGCTGATGACCCTGAACGCCAACACCAGGAACTTCTTCGCGGAGACCGAACAGGTCGCCTTCCACCCCGGCCACCTCGTCCCCGGGATCGACGTCACCGACGATCCGCTGCTGGCCGGCCGGCTCTTCTCGTACCTCGACACCCAGATCAGCCGCCTCGGCGGACCGAACTTCGGCCAGATCCCGGTCAACCGGCCGCACGCCCCCGTCAACGACATGCTCCGCGACGGCATGCACCAGACCGCCGTCCACACCGGCGTCGCCCCCTACCGGCCCAACAGCCTCGACGGCGGCTGCCCCTTCCTCGCCGGCGCCGACACCGGCGCGTACATCGAGGCACCGGTCACGATCCCCGAAGCGGCCAAAAGGCGCGAGGCGCCGGCCTCCTTCTCGGACCACTTCAGCCAGCCCCGGCTCTTCTGGCTGAGCATGACCCCGCCCGAACGGGCACACATCATCGCCGCCTACACCTTCGAACTTGGCAAGTGCCACGAGCCGGCCATCAGGGAACGCGTGCTCGGCGTCCTGGCCAACATCGACCCCGACCTGTGCGCGAGCGTGGCCGAGGGCCTCGGACTGCCCGCCCCGGAGGCCACCGTCCCGCTCGCCGCAGCCGACCCCAGCCCGGCCCTCTCCCAACTCGGCGCCACCTGGCCCATCGACGGCCGGACAGTCGGCATCGTCACCGATGGGACAGCCGACCCCGACGGCGTACGGAACGCCCGGCAGGCCGTCCTCGACGCGGGCCTGGTGCCGCTCGTCGTCGCCCCGACCGGAGCCGACCTCGACCCGGACGGAGAGCCCGTCGCCGTACAGCGCACGTTCGCCACCGCCCGCTCCGTCGAATTCGACGCCCTGCTGTTCGCCGGCGCCCCCGAGCCGGGCTCCGACGCCCGCGGCGCCCGGGACGCGAAAGCCGGCGTCCCGGAGCCGGCGGGAACCGACCCCCGCGTCCTGCTCCTGCTCACCGAGGCCTACCGCCACGGGAAGGCCCTCGGCGGCTGGGACGGCGCAGACCGGCTCTTCGCGAGTGCCGGCATCGCCACGGACGGCCCCGGGATCGCCCTCGGCGACAGCAGCGCGGCCGTCGTCGAGCGGGTCGGCGCCGCCCTCTCCGAGCACCGGGCCTGGGGCAGGTTCCCCGCCGGCTCCTGAATCCGCAACCGGCCCCCACGGACCCGGCCCGCGCACACCGCGCCGGACGCCCCGCATCCGCACACCCCACCCGATCCAGGAGGCACGCGATGTCGAGTACGGCCCTGACCTCGGCCACGCTCCGCCCGGGGCTCGTAGCCCTGCCCGGCGTCTACCGGCCGCAGCCGGACACCCGCCTGCTGGCCGCGGCACTCGCCAGGGAAGACCTCGGACCCGGTACGGACGTCCTCGAAATCGGCACCGGAACCGGCGCGCTGGCCCTGGAGGCCGCACGGACGGGGGCCGCCGTCACGGCCGTCGACGTCTCCTGGCCCGCAGTGGTGACCGCCCGCATCAACGCCCTGCGCCGCCGCCTGCCCCTGCGCCTGCTGCACGGCGACTTCGCGGCCCGCACCGCAGGACGCCGCTTCGACCTGGTGGTGACGAACCCGCCGTACGTGCCCGCCCCCTCGGACCGGCTGCCGACCCGCGGCCCGCAGCGGGCATGGGACGCCGGACCCGACGGGCGCAGCGTCATCGACAGGATCTGCGACGCCGCCCCCGCCCTGCTGCACCGCCATGGCGTGCTCCTCATGGTGCACTCGGTGCTGTGCGGACCCCAGCAGACCCTGGACCGGCTGCGGGAAGCCGGTCTGTCCGCCGACGTCACGGACCGCGCCCGCGTCCCCTGGGGCCCGGTCCTGCGCTCGCGTCGGACCTGGCTGGAACAGCAGGGCCTGGCGGCGGAATCCGACGATTGGGAAGAACTGGTGGTCATCCGTGCCCGACACCTCTGACATCACCCCGCACCCCACCGCACCGGCCCCCGCCGCGCCCCCTGCACCCTGTCCGCGGCCGGCCCGCCGGGTGGCCCTCGACCCCCAGGGCCCCGTCCTCGTCGAGGGTCCGGTCGAGATCGTCCTGGACGACGGCACCGTCGCCCGGTCCGACCGCTTCATGGTCGCCGTGTGCACCTGCCGCCGCAGCCGCACGTACCCCTGGTGCGACACCAGCCACCGGGCCCGCGAACGGAAGCAGCCCGCCCCGCACGAGAAGAGGAAGCCCTGATGCCCGCTCCCGGCCCGCATCCGACACCCCCCGCCGCCGGACCCCGCCTGGCCGAGGGACGCGGCAGCCTCTCCCGCGCCCTGGTGACGGCGCTGCGGCGCGGCGGAGCACCGCAGTACGGCGCCGGGTCCGTACCGGAGGCCGACCCGTGGGGCGATGACCTCCAGCTCGCCCTCTACCTCCTGTACGAACTCCACTACCGCGGCTTCGACGGCGTTCCCGACGAACGGGAATGGGACCCGGACCTGCTGCGGCTGCGCGAAGCCCTGGAGACGCACTTCCTGCGCGCGCTGCGCAGCGAACTCTCCGACGCGCCCCGGACGGTCGAGGACGCCTTCGCGCCGCTGCTGGTGGAGCCGGCCGACCTCTCCGGCAGCCTCAGCCACCGCCTCGAAACCACGGGGGAGCCGTGGCAGCTGCGCGAGTACGCCGCCCTCCGCTCCCTCTACCACCTCAAGGAAGCCGACCCGCACGCCTGGGTCATCCCCCGGCTCACCGGCCGCGCCAAGGCCGCCATGGTCGCCATCGAGTACGACGAGTTCGGCGCCGGCCGGCCCGACCGGATCCACGCACGGCTCTTCGCCGACCTGATGGCCGACCTCGGCCTCGACACCGGCTACGGCCGCTACCTGGACCACGCCCCGGCACCGCTCCTCGCCACCGTGAACCTGATGTCGCTCTTCGGACTCCACCGTGCCCTGCGCGGCGCCCTCGTCGGCCACTTCGCCTGCGTGGAGGTCACCTCCTCGCCCGGCTCACGGCGCCTCGCCAAGGCCATGCGGCGCTGCGGGGCCGGCTCTGCAGCCGAGCACTTCTACGCCGAGCACGTGGAAGCCGACGCCGTCCACGAACAGGTCGTGCGCCGGGACGTCGTCGGCGGCCTCCTCGCGGACGCACCCGGCCTGGAGGCCGACGTCGCCTTCGGCTGCGCCGCGACGCTCCTGCTGGAGGAGCGCCTCGCCGGCCACGTGCGCCGCGCCTGGGACCAGGGGCGCAGTGCGCTGCGCAGGCCGCTGCCCGCCCCGGCCGGGGCGGGCGCATGAAGGCGCCGCGGTCGCCCTCGGAGCTGACGAAGGACTCGTGGAAGGCGGTGGTGCGCGGCACGCTCAAGGAGTTCAAGGAGGACGAGCTCCTCGACCGGGCCGCCGCCCTGACCTACTTCGGGGTGCTGGCCCTCTTCCCGGCCCTGCTGGTGCTGGTCTCCCTGCTCGGCATCGCCGGAGATGCGGCGACCGCACAGGTCCTGGACAGCGTGCAGAAGCTCACGCCCGGCTCCGCGAGCGAAGTGATCACCGATGCGGTCCGGCAGCTGCGGGACGACGCCGGCATCGGCTCGGTCCTGGCGGTCGTGGGCCTGGTCGTCGCGATCTGGTCGGCCTCCGGCTACGTCGCCGCGTTCATCCGCACGTCCAACGCCGTCTACGACGTGCCCGAGGGCCGGCCGCTGTGGCGGATCCTGACGCTCCGTCTGGCGCTGACGGTCACCCTGATGGTCCTGGCGGTGGCGGGCGCCCTGATCGTGGTGTTCACCGGCGCGCTGGCGAGGGAGGCGGGCACGGCCCTCGGTGTGGGCGACACCGCCATGACCGTGTGGTCGATCGCGAAGTGGCCGGTCCTGGTCCTGCTGGTGACGACCATGATCGCGATCCTGTACGGGGCGGCCCCGAACGCGAAGGGCCGCGGCTTCCGGTGGATCACCCCCGGGAGCTTCCTGGCCCTGGTGATCTGGATGGCCGCCTCCTCGGGCTTCGCCTTCTACGCGGCGCACTTCGGCTCGTTCAACAGGACGTACGGCACCCTCGCCGGCGTGATCATCTTCCTGGTGTGGCTGTGGATCACCAACCTGGCCGTCCTCCTGGGCCTGGAGTTCGACGCCGAGCTGGTGCGCAGGCGGGCCGTCGCAGCCGGTCTGCCCGAGGACGAAGAGCCCTACGTGGAGCCCCGGGACACCCGCACGTGGAGCGAAGAGGACCGCCGCCGCCCGGAGTGAGCGCGTCCGGGGACGCACCGCGGGGGAGGGCCGGGGCTGCGCAGGCCTTCGTTTCGCGGCTGTTCCCGTCCGCGTCCTCTTCGTTCCCGGGGCTGTGGGGTCAGGCGGGCACGAGGCACGCTTCTGTGCGGGGCGGCAGGCCGGACCGGCACCGCCCTCCGCCTGGCCGTATCCGCTGTCAGGTCCGGTTCCCTCGCCCGACCCGATCGGAAGCGGCATCTCCATGGACTCGTACGGCACGCCCACCCCACGGCCGCTCCCGGGCATGGACGCGCGGATCGAGGTGCTCCTCCTGGAGGCCGAGGCCCAGCTGCGGCAGGGCGCGTGGGAGGTGGGCCCGTCGGACGCGGAGCTGGCCCGGCGGACCGCCGACGGCCTGGCAGAGGCCGTCGGCCCCGCCGCCGCGCAGGAGGCGCTGCCGGTCATCGAGCGCCTGGAGCACCTGCGGGAAGCCCTGTCCTGCCTGGCCCTCGGCACGGCCCGCACCCACGGACAGCTGGCCTGGCTGCTGGCACAGGCCAGTGCCTCGTTCGTGCCCGTCCTGCGGTGGCGTTCCCTGGCGGTGGACGTCCGGCACTCGTTCGGCACGGTCCTGCCCACGGCCGCGGAACTCCGGGACGCAGAGCGGGCCGTACGCCGTCTGCACGGCACCCTCACCCTTGTAGGGGCGAGCCGCGTCGCGGGGCACGCCGGCTCCGGCGAACCGGACCCGGTGGCCTGACCGGTCCCGTCCGGGTCGAATCCGTGATCACGTGGAGCGTCCGGTGGAATCGCGGAGCGTCTGCCCGGGAGTACGGCCGTAGGCCTGGCGGTAGGCGGCGGCGAAGCGGCCCTGGTGGAGGAAGCCCCATCGGGCCGCGACGGCGGTCACGGTGACCGGGCTGCCCGGGTCAGCCGCACACAACTCCTCATGGGCGTGGGACAGGCGCACCCGTCGGAGATGGGCCAGCGGTGTGGTGTCCAGGTGCCGGCGGAAGGCGTACTGCAGCGCGCGGGGCGTGACGGAGGCCGCCTGCGCGATGTCGGCCAGGGCGATCGGCCGGTGGGCGGACTCCTCGATGAAGGCGACGGCCCGGCGCACGGTGGCGGGGGCGGCGTCACGCCCGTCCCCGGGAGAGGACGGGTGGCCGAGCGGCTCGATGAACAGGGACAGGGCCATGGCCGCCAGCAGCCGCGTCGCCGCGTCCAGCAGCAGCTCGTCGTCCGGACCGGCGGCGGTCAGCACCTCGGAGGCGACGTAGTCGACCGTGCGCCGCCAGCGGGCGGCGTCCTGCGGCGGCAGGGGCCGGAGGCCTGTCAGCCGCGGCCGGGCGTCCTGCGGTGCGAGCCCGGTGACGCGGTGCAGCGTCGGCCAGGCGATTGCGACGGCCCGGAGTTCGGCGTCGGCGAGACGGCCCTCGTAGGGCAGGCCGGGATGCGACGCGACCATGACGTCACCGGCGGCGGCGCGGGTGGTGTCCTTGCCGCAGGTGCGGGCGAAGCGGCCCGCCCGTACCTCGGTGACCGCGAGAGTGCCGAGCGGCTCGCTGGTGTACCGGCACGGGGCGGCCAGCCTCAGCACGCTCACCGCCACCGGACCGACGGCATCGCGCCGGTACAGGAACGAACGTCCGGGGGGCGGGGCACCCATGCGCAGGCTCGTCCCGTGGGCGGACCGCATCCACGCCGCCGCCTCGTCCAGCTCCCGGGTGTACAGACGCTCGGCCGTCCTGCCCGTCGTCGCCGGCGGATGCTGCATCGACCACGCTCCTCCTCTGTCCGACGCGGCCAGCCTACGGGCGCGCTGCCGGAGCGATGCGGCCTTTCGGACAAGGCGCCCACCGCATCCGCACCGCCGTGTGACGCTGCTTCCCGCTCAGCCGTACGCCGGGAGCGGGGCGCTCGCGTTGGCCGCGAACTCGGCGTAGCCGGCGATCTCCGCGGCTTGCGACCGAAGCAGCATGCGCACCGGTGCAACTCCCGGAAGGTCCGATATGAATTCGAGGTACATGTCCAGATCGTCCTTCAGGGCAGCGAATGCGTCGGCGGAATCCGTGAGACCGACGAGCAGCTGCCGAACGCCGTCGACTCCCAGCTTCTCGTCCTCGTGGAGACGGTCGATCGGGAGCTGCGACGACTGCATGTGGTCGAAAAGCGTCGAGTAGTGGTCCTTGGCCGTCATGTAAGCCTGGTTGATCCCGCCGAGAATGGCGTCCTGCGAGGCGGCGAAATCCAGCTTCCGCCACGCCTTGGTGGCACTTGCCCCGGCCTTCTCGCGCAGCACGTCCTTCTCGACGTACCAGTTCTCGGTCCGCAGCATCACCGCGACGAACTCATCCCGCGTGATGTCGCGACCCGCGGCCTTCAATTCCTTCTGGACCGCTTCGTAGCGCTGCTCGGCGTTCTTCGTCCGCTCCGGAGGGATCGCGAAGCCCATGTGCCGGTAGAACCCCTGCTGGTCGAGGGCGACCGTGCCGGTGGAAATGACGTCCGTCGCATCGGTGCTCGAGGCGAATGCGTAGAGGAGGAGCGCCCCGAGACCACCACCCCGTTCGGTGATGATGGTCTTGAGGTGCTTGAGGTTGTCGTTCTTCATCGCCACGGCCGTTCCGACGCCACGCCCGTAGAAGTCCGTCAGGAGGTATTCGTGACCGTCGTAGGAAAGGCGGATGAGGTAATCCGGTCGCCCCGGATCTCCCGTGAAATAGTACTCGTTCGGCTGCACGGCTGCCCCGTTCTCGGAATTCGGTTCGACATCCGGTCCTCATGACCGGCACGGCCGAGAATTCCATGGCCGGGCACTGCTCCGCTGCGCACGGAAGGACACCCCCGGGGGCACCTCTTCGGGCAGCCCCGGCGAACCGCTCGCCGGGCTCCCGTTCAGCTCTTGCGGGTCAGCGGCTGCGAAGTGAACGTCACGCCGGACAGGCCGTGGGCCATGAGGCTGCGGATGTTCGCGTGGTCGGTGCCGTCCGGGGTCGCCAGCACGCTGCGGTAGTGCTCGCCGAACGCCAGCAGCGCTTCCCGGTCGCTCAGCCCCTCCAGCAGGGCCAGGCCCAGCGTCTTGCAGGAACCCTCGTTCGTGCCCGCGGCGTTGTCCACGTCCCCGTTGCGGAACGCCTGCGGCCGGTACGCGTAGTGCTCGGCGACGAAGGCCAGGGTGTCGGCGAACTCGTGCTCACCCGACGCAAGGCTCGTCCGCAGCGAGTCGAGATCGGTCATGTCGGTCCTCCCGGGTCGTACGGACGACCCGGTTGCCGTCCGTGACCGGGCGACAGTACCCGCTCGCGGCCGGCCGGCAGGAATCGCGCCACATGCCGGAACGGCACGGCGCTTCCCCAGGTCACGGGCCGCACCCGGACACCCGTCCGACCCGCCGGGCGGACCGGTTTCGGCCACGCACCGGCGCTGCCGGGAGGGGGCGTTGTCAGTGCCGGGCAGCATGATGACCTGCATGACGGACAACACAGCCCTGCTCTCGCCCGCCGCCTACACGGAGGCCGTCACGACCGCCCTGGCGGCTTCGGCCGCCTACTACGGCGACGGGACCACCCCTCTCGGTGACGACGAGTACGACGCGCTGCTGCGCGCCATCGCCGCGTACGAGGAGGCCCACCCGGACGAGGCGCTCGCCGAGTCGCCGACCGGGAAGGTCGCGGGCGGCGCCGTGCAGGGCGACGTGCCGCACTCGGTGCCGATGCTCTCCCTCGACAACGTCTTCGACGCCGACGAGCTGACCGAGTGGGCCGCAGGGCTGGAACGGCGGCTGGGGCGTCCCGTGGCCGGCTGGTGCGTGGAGCCGAAGCTCGACGGCCTCGCGGTCGCCGCCCGCTACCGCGGCGGCCGGCTCGTCCAGGTCCTCACCCGCGGCGACGGCCTCGCCGGCGAGGACATCACCCACACTGCCGACGCCGTCCTCGGCCTGCCGCCGGTGCTCACCGAGCCGATCGACGTCGAACTGCGCGGCGAGGTGCTCCTGACGACCGCCCAGTTCGAGGAGGCCAACCGGATCCGGCTCGCCCACGAGGCCACGCCGTTCGCGCACCCGCGCAGCGGAGCCGCCGGCACGCTGCGGGCCAAGGACCGGCCGTACCGGATCGAGCTGACCTTCTTCGCCTACGGCGCGATCGGTCTGGACGACCTCGGCCACCTCGCCCTGCTGGAGCGACTGGCCGTGCTCGGCGCGAACACGGCCGCCGGCACGGCCGCCGCGCCCATGCGCCACGACACCGTGGAGCAGGTGCAGGAACGTATCGACGTGATCGCCGGCCTGCGCGCGGACCTTCCGTTCGGCATCGACGGCGTCGTCGTCAAGGCCGACACCGCCGAGGACCAGCGCCAGGCCGGCAACGGCTCGCGCGCCCCCAGGTGGGCGGTGGCCCGCAAGCTGGCCGCCGAACACAAGGTCACGCGCCTGCTGGCGGTGGAGTGGAACGTCGGCCGGACCGGGATCATCGCCCCGCGCGCGGTCTTGGAGCCCGTGGTCATCGACGGCGTGACCGTCACCTACGCCACGCTGCACAACCCGTCCGACATCACCCGTCGCGGGCTGATGGTCGGCGACCAGGTGTTCGTCTACCGGGCCGGCGACGTGATCCCCCGGGTCGAGGCACCGCTGGTCGACCAGCGCACCGGCGCCGAGACCCCGATCGTCTTCCCCGAGGCGTGCCCCCGCTGCGGCGACGCGATCGACACCTCCGAGCAGCGGTGGCGGTGCGTACGCGGCCGCAGCTGCCAGGCCGTGGCCTCGGTGATCTACGCGGCCGGCCGGGACCAGCTCGACATCGAGGGCCTCGGCGGCACCCGCGCGGTCCAACTGGTGGAAGCCGGGCTGGTCAAGGACATCGCCGACCTCTTCACGCTGACCCACGAGCAGCTCCTCGGCCTGGAACGGATGGGCGAGACCAGCGCCGGCAACCTCCTGACCGCGATCGAAACCGCCCGCGGGGCCGCGCTCAACCGGGTGTTCTGCGCCCTCGGCGTCCGCGGCACCGGACGCACGATGTCCCGCCGGATCGCCGCCCACTTCGGCTCGATGGCCGCGATCCGCGCCGCCGACGCGGACACCCTGGCCGGCGTCGACGGCATCGGCACCGAGAAGGCCCGCGTGATCGCGGCCGAACTCGTCGAACTCGCCCCGCTCCTCGACAAGCTCCAGGCCCTGGAGGTCGGTACGCAGGTCACCGAGCCGCAGCAGCCCGCGGCTGCCGAGGGCGACGACACCGAGCAGCCGGCGGGCGGCCCGCTGACCGGCGAGGCCGTCGTCGTCACCGGCTCCATGAGCGGCCCCCTCGCGGCGCTGTCCCGCAACGAGATGAACGAACTCGTCGAGCGCGCCGGCGGAAAGGCCTCGTCGTCGGTCTCCAAGCGCACCACCCTCCTGGTGGCGGGCGAAAAGGCCGGCTCCAAGCGCACCAAGGCCGAGGAACTGTCCATCCGCATCCTCACCCCCGAGGAATTCGCCACCCTGGTCGCCGACTTCCTGCCCGGCGCCGAGTGACGCAACGCCGGAGCGAGCAGGCCTGGCTCCGCACCTGCGCAACGGCGGCCCGTCGGCCCGGGAGGGTCAAAGCCCGGTACTGGCCGAGGTGTGCAGGTCGGTGCACTCCGTGGTGAAGGCGCAGAGTTGTGCCACGATCCGGCGGTACTCGTAAGGGTCCCGCACGCTGTTCGGCGTGGTCTCGGTCCAGCGTTGCCACAGGCCGCCGGGGGCGAGGTACGGGGCCGCCCGGTCGGTACCGAGGACGGCGTCGAGGTGGAGCAGGGTGCTGAGCGCGTGCGTCTGGTCCCAGACGAGGTCCGGTTGCGGCAGGTGGCGATCGAGGTAGCGGCACACCAGGTCGGCGTCCGCGCTGGTGCCGAAGGTGGCCAGGGCGTGGCAGAACGCCCCGCCGTAGGGGCCGCCGCCGGCCACCAGGAGTTCGCCGATGCGGCCGCGGAACTCGGTCCTGCCGGCCACGGCGATCAGCCAGCAGGCGGTCCTGCGCTCGCGCCACCCGCCCTCCAGGAGGATGCCGAGTTCAGCGGGAGTGATCTCCGCGGCCGCCTGAGCCAGCTCCCTCATGAACAGTTCGCGCTCGGGCCCGCGCAACTGCAGGGAGCTGCCGCCCAGCCGCATGTACCGCCGACCGGGCGCGACGAAACGCCGGATCAGAACCATCAGCTCCGGGTCGGTGCGGGGATCGCGCATGGCTGCATCCTTGCCCGGCGACGCCCCGGACACCAGCGCTTTACGGCCGGGACATCCGCGACGTCAGGTGGCCGGGCCGGGGGCCGGAAGCGGCCCCGGCAGGGGGCCCGGCGGCGGGCCGGGCTGCGGGCGGGGGCCGGGAGGTTCGGGATCGGGACCGGGCTGCGGTGGCGCCGGGGGCACCGGGTCCGGACCGGGCGCGGGTACGGGCCCCGGCAGCGGGCCGGGCTGCGGGCCGGGTCCCGGCCCGGGAGCCGGAGTGGGGTTCGGGGGGACGGGGTCCTTGGGGGGCTGGGTCACGGTTCCTCCTTCGCGCACATCGCCCCGGGCCACCGACGGGGCCGGCGACCGGGACCGTACGTACGCAGCGCACTCGACGGGTCCACGGGCGCGCCTGCCCGCAAACGGCCCGCTCATCCGCCGCCCGGCATATCGGCCCTGCGCACGACGGGCCGCCCGGCCACCGCCCGGCGTGGTCGTCTCGGCCGGAAGGCGGCGGTTTCCGGCCGTTCCGGCCCCGGGGAGGGCCCGGCGAGGGAGCGGACCGGAAACCGGGGCAGGCGCGAGGGCGGTGACGACGGACCGTCGCCACCGCCCTCGCGATTACGGAGGCAAGGCCATGCTGATCACCGTCACCCGGTCCGGCGGCTTCGCCGGTGTGGAGAAGACCCGCTCAGTCGACACCTCCGCCCGTACGGACGCCGCGCAGTGGGAGGAGCTCGCCCACCGGGCGCTGGCGCCCGCGGCCGACGGCTTCCACTACCGCATCACCGTCGGCGACCAGGTCCTCGACGTCCAGGACCCGTGCCTCTCGGTGGCGCAGCGGGCGCTGATCCGCGCCGTCCTCGGGGAAGGGGGAGGAGCCTGAGCCGGGCACCGGGCGTCAGCCCCGCGGTCCCGCCGGCGTACGTTCACCCCGCTGCGCCCGGTCCGCCGGTTCTCCGGCCGGACCGGGCGCCGCCGGGCCCTCCGCCGCAGCGGTGGGGAAGCCCTTGGCGGCCGGCCCCGGCTTCCGCTCCGAGCCCGGGCGCAGCGGCCACCACAACCCCCGCCCGAGGAGCACCGCGGCCCCCGGGACCAGGACCGACGACAGGACGAACGCCGACAGGAGGATGCCCAGGGCCGTCGCGAAGCCGATCTGCCGGGTGGACGGTGCCGCGTTCACGGCGAGGCTGCCGAACGAGGCGGCCAGGACGATGCCGGCGGTCGCGATGGCCGGGGCCGTGTGCCGCACGGCGCGCGCCACGGCCTCCCGCGCCGTGCCCGGGCGGGCCATCTCCTCGCGGATGCGGTCGCTGATGAGGATGTTGTAGTCCGTGCCGAGCGCGACGACGAAGAGGAACAGGACCAGCGGCAGCACGAAGTTCACACCGGGCTCTCCTCCCGCGTGCTGGAAGACGAGCGCGGAGGCGCCCAGCGTCGCCGCGAAGCACAGGCCGACACCGGCCATGAGCACGAGCGGTGCGAGGACGCTGCGCAGCAGGACCAGCAGGATGACCGCGATCAGCGCGGCGGCCACCGGGAACACGCGCCGCAGGTCCTGGTCGACGGCGGTGGAGACGTCGGCGAAGACCGCGGCGGTCCCGCCGACGTGGACGGTCAGGTCGGCGGGCGCCTCGGCGGCCGCAGCGGCCCGTACCGGACCGGAGACCAGATCGCGGGCCCGCTGCGTCTGGGAGTCGGCGTCGAGGTACAGGTCGATGCGGGCGGCCTTGCGGTCCGGACTGAGCACCGGATCGCCGACCTTGCCGACCCCCTCGACGCGGCCGAGCGCCCGCGGCAGGTCGCCGAGCGCGGCCGGGGTGAGCGGGCGTCCGTCGCGGGCGGTGACGTAGACGTTCGCCGGGTCGGACACCCCGGCCGGCAGGACGCGGGCGATCTCCGCGGCGGTTGCGGCCGCCGGGGTGTCGTGGCCGCCGCTCGCGGTGCCGAAGTCCATGCGGATGCCCTGCAGTCCGGCGGTGAGCGCCCCCAGCAGGGCGACGGAGCCGAGGGCCAGGGCGAGCGGCCGGCGGGCGACGAGCCTGCCGAGGACACCGGCCGCGCCCGGGCGGGGCGTACGGGTCAGGGCGCGGGAGGGCCAGAACATCCGGCGGCCGGTGACCGCGAGCAGGGCCGGCATGAGGGTCAGCGAGGCCAGCAGCATGACCAGCACGGAGACCGCCACGGCCGGGCCGAGCACCCGGAACTGGCCGAAGGACGCGATGCCCAGGGTCGCGAACGCCGCCACGATCGTCAGGGCCGCCGAGGTGACGGCCGTGCCGACACGGGCGCTGACCCGGGCCGCCACCACGCGCGGCGGCAGGCCGGGGTGCGCCCGCAGCTCCTCGCGGAAGCGGAACAGGAGGAAGAGCAGGTAGTCGACGCCGATGCCGATGAGGACGACCCCGATCAGGCCGGGCGTGGACGTGTCGAGACGGATCCCGGTGAGCAGGGCGGTGCCGACGACCGCGCCGGTGGCGGCGCCGCCGACGACCGAGACCGCGAGCAGCGGCAGGAACGCGGCGAACACGCTGCGGAACACCAGCACGTGGATCAGCACGATCAGCCCGGTCATCGCCAGCCCGACGGCCTTCTGCGTGGGCGCCTCGGCATCGGCCGTGTCGACGGTGTCGGCGAGTCCGCCCGTGAACCCCGTCCGCAGGCCGCTCCCGGCGAACTCGGCTTCCGCACGGTCGCGGAACGCCCGGTACAGGTCGTGCAGCCCGGGGTCGGCCGAGTTGCCCTCCAGGCGTACGGACAGCAGGGCGAAGCTGCCGTCCGGGGCGGTCATGGCCGGGCTGACCGCGGGGGTCTGCGAGTGGTCGAGGGTCAGGAACGGCGGCGTGTCCTTCGGCTCGGGCATCGCCACGCGGCTGCTGCCGAGCCGCGCGGCGACCTCCCGTATCCGGCGGTGCTCGGCCGCGGTGAGCGGCTTGTCGTCGTCGCGGCCGACGAGGACGGTGACGTGGTTCTGGTCGGGCCGTACGCCGAAATGCTCCTCGGCGATCCGCAGGGCGGCGGCCGAGTCGTACGTGCGGGGGAGGAAGTCCCCGCCGGCGGGCTGAGTGACGCGGTGGACGAGCGCCTGGCCGAGGATGGTCAGGGCGATGCCGAGCACCGCCCACAGGGCGATGACCCGCCATGGGTTGCGGGTGGCGAATCCGGTCAGGGCGCGGATCACGGAGGGGCCTCCGGGGGTCGGTCGATGGTGGGCCGGCCGGGGCTGCGCTGCTCTGCTCCCGGCCGTTCTCGGTCTCCAGCTCATCAGCGCGCCGGGGGCCGCTCGTCGGCGCCGCGGACGAGATCGCGGGTGGGAGCACGGGACCGGACCGCCGGAGGCCTGGGAGCCTGCTCCCAGACGCGGACCCCACCCGGGGCGGGCGCCCGGCGGCCGGGCGCGATGGGAGAATGGGCCACCGGACGGGCCGGAGGAATCGGAACACAGCGGCCCGCCGGAGGGGGAGGACGAACCAGATGCCGTGGACGCGCAACGACGCGCTCGTCGCGGTCGGCGCCGCGGCCGTGGACCTGACCGGCTACTCGCTCGCCAGCCAGAACGACCTGGGGCGGGTCCCCGTCCTCGGCTGCCTGCTCATGCTGGTCTCGGCCCTGCCGCTGCTGGCCCGGCGCCGCGCCCCGCTGGCCGTCCTGGCGGCCGTGCTGCTGGCCGGGCTGGCGCTCAACCTCAGCGTGCCGATGGAGCAGCACTTCAACGCCGCGCTCATCGTCGCCCTCTACACCGTCGTGCGGTCCACGCGAAAGGCGGTCGCGGCGGTCTCCGTGCTCGCGGGTGTGACGGTGCCGCTCGTGGGCCTCGCGACGTGGCCGCCGTCGCCGCTCGGCCTCGCGGGCAACGCCGCGGGCGGTGCCGTCGTCGTGGCCGCGGCGCTGGTGATGAACCGCTGGCAGCGCGAGATCGAGGCGAACCGCCGCCTGCTCGCCGACCGCGCCGTCGCCGCCGAACGGCGGCGCATCGCCCGCGAACTGCACGACATCGTCGCGCACCACATCACCACCATGCAGCTGATGGCCGGCGGCGCCCGCGCCAACCTGGGCGGCGACCCGGAGGTCGTCAGGGATGCCCTGGTGGAGCTGGAGGGCTCCGGCCGGATGGCGCTGCGCGAGATGCGGCAACTCCTGGACGTGCTGCGGGCGGACGACGAGGCGCAGGTGGCGGGCCCGGCGGGCCCGGCGGCCGGTGCGGGTGCCGTCGCCGGGGGCGTGCCCGAAGCCCCGCAGCCGGGCATCGGCGACCTTCCGCGGATCGTCGCCGAGTCGTCCCGGGCAGGCTTGCCGACGTCCCTCGACATCAGGGGCGAGGCACGGGAACTGCCGCCGAGCGTGGCGCTGGCCGTGTTCAGGATCGTGCAGGAAGCCCTGACGAACGCCCGCAAGTACGCGGGCGGCGCACGGGCGTCGGTGGTGCTGGAGTACGAGGGGGAAACCGTGCGGGTGGACGTGGCGGACGACGGCGCGGGCACCGGAACCGGAACCGGAACCGGAGCCGGAACCGGAGCCGGAACCGGAACCGGGCCGGGATACGGCCTCGTCGGCATGCGCGAACGCGTCGCACTGCACGGCGGGACCCTGGACGCGGGCCCCGTCGCCGGCGGCGGCTTCCGGGTGGCCGCCCGCCTGCCACTGGCCGGCGCCGCGCACGGGCGGGCGGCGTGAACGCCACGGCGGCGGACGGCCGGACCGGTACGCCCGCCACCGCCGCGCCCATCCGGGTCCTGATCGCCGACGACCAGCCGCTGGTGCGCCGCGGGCTGGCGCTCATCCTCCGGCCCGACCCGGCGTTCGAGGTGGTCGGCGAGGCGTCGGACGGCGCCGAAGCCGTCGAACTCGCCCGCCGGATCCGCCCCGACGTCGTCGTCATGGACATCCGCATGCCGGTCCTCGACGGCGTCGCCGCCACCGCCGCCCTCGCAGCCGAACTGCCGGACTGCCGCGTCCTCGCCCTGAGCACCTTCGACATGGACGAGTACGTGGTGGCCGCCCTGCGCGCCGGCGCCTTCGGCTTCCTCCCCAAGGACGTCTCCCCGGAAGACCTGGTGGCGGCGCTCCGCGTCGTCCACACCGGCGAGGCGGCCGTCGCCCCCCGCCTCCTGACCCGCCTCATCTCCACCTACGTACGCCACCCCGCCCCCCGGCCCGCGCCACCGGACGACGCCCCGGCGACGGACCTCACCACGCGCGAGGCGGAGGTGTGGCGCCTGATCGCCACGGGCCTCGACAACACGGAGATCGCCGCCGCCCTGGACATCAGCCCGTCCACGGTGAAGAACCACATCACCGCCCTCTTCGCCAAACTCGCCGTCCGCGACCGCGCCCAAGCAGTCATCGCCGCCTACGAATCCGGCCTCGTACGCGCCCCCACCACCTGACCCACCCGCGACACGGGTGTGTCAAGTGCGGTTGCGGTTGCGGAACGGGTGCGGCAGGCTGCTGGCCATCACGGAGTCCCCCCGCACCACCCGCGTGATCCTGTCCCCCGACGAAGCCGCGGAGCTGGACCGACTCACGGCGGCCGTGACCGAGCACGCCGAGGCACTGGAGCGAGCCCGCACCGCGTTGGGGTTGGCCGCCGGACGCATCGCGTCCCGCTACGACCGCGGCGGACCCGCCGCAGTCGCGGTGAAGGTCGGCTGGTCCCGTCAGCACGTGTCGACCCTGGCAGCCGCCCATCGCGCCCAGGCACAGACGGCCGACGCGGCGGAAGCGGCATGAGCACGGCCCCCGAACCCCCCTCCGAGCCGGCCGGCCCGCAGCCTCCGGCGACGGCGGAAGAACTGCGCGCGGCTCTGGCCCGGCCGGCTCCGGACGCCGTACCCACCTTCGATGCGGAACGCGCCACCGCCGTAGCCCGCGCCCGGGAACAGGTCAGCTCCGCACCGATGCGCCGGTTCCTGCGCCAATGGGCCCTGTACGTGGCCATCGAGCGCCATCCCGACCTGGCCGCCCGCCTGCGCCTCCTGGAGGACCGGGCCGCCCGTGCCGCCACGCCGGCCGAAGCCGCTGCGATCGCCGCGGAGATCGGCCACATCCTCGACAAGGCTGCGGCAGAAGCCGGGATCCCCTTCGGCGGAGACCGGTGACCGGCTGGCAGTGGGAGTACGACCCGAACGCCGATGAGGTCATCAAGGGCCTGCCCGCCCACGTCACCGCCGGGCGGCTGCCGGGCTGTCGGTGGGGCGGGCTATGTTTTGCGGGCACTGCACACCGACCGTGAGGACCATCAGTAGTGACCGGCCTGTCCGCTTTCCCGCTGCCCTTCCAGAGCACCCGTTCCACGGCGTTCACGACGCCCCGGACGCTGCGGGAGCTGCAGATGATGCAGTGCAGCGCGCAGTTGCGCGCCAAGCCCGCGTGGTCCGACAAGATGAACGACGCCGAGATCGTGGCCCGGTGGACGCAGGAGGCGACGGCGCAGGGCATGACCGAGGCTCAGGTGCGTTACGTGCTCGCCGAGCTGGCGCACTACGCCGCGCTGCGGGACGAGGCCACCGGCATCGAGGTGTCCGCCGTCGACGGCGTCTGGCATTCGGACGCCCTCGTCGACGAGCAGCTCAGGACCCGGCTCCGCGAGGCGGTCCGGGTCCTCGAAGAGGTCCCCGAAGCGGACCGCGACTGGCACCCCGGATCCGACGGCCAGGTGCTGGACCTCGTGCACCCCTCCCTGTTCTGCCTGGTGCGGGAGGCGAGCGGAGGTCCCGAGGAGGCGTGGCAGAACCCGACGAAGAGCTACGCGAAGTACGAGTTCTCCGAGCGGTTCCAGTGGCTGCCCACGGACGTCGAGGTCGGCGAGGACGGAGCCGTCGCCTTCCGTTCGTACGTCAACAACGTCCACCCCGAGGAGCACCGCGCGCTGGAGGCCGTCCTGCCCGACCTGTTCGCGCGCCTGCGCCCGCTGTTCGAGAACGTGCTCACCGACCTGCGGCACCCGCGCCCCCTGCGGATCGAGGCCGACCCCTACGGCTGGTACGACACCGAGCCGGAGTACCCGCACAGGCAGTCCTTCCCCGACAACGACTCCTACATGGAGGCCCGTGCCGTCTGGAGCGACGCGTACGACGAGTGGTTCGAGAACCGCCGTCCGATCGTCCCGGACGCCCCCGAGTTCAGCGTGCCCGCCCCGCCCGACGACTCCGCCCGGGTCGACCTGCGCGGCCGCAGCCTGCAGGTCATCGTCAAGCTCGCCACCGTCCACCTCACGCCGGAGAAGCCCGAGTACGCCGGCGGTTCCTGGCACGTCGAGGGCATGCTGAACGAGCGGATCGTCTCGACCGGCATCTACTACTGGGACAGCGAGAACATCACCGAGAGCCGGCTGGGGTTCCGCGCCGCCCTCGACGACCCGGACTACCAGCAGAACGACGACACCGGGCTGCGCGAGGTCTACGGCCTCGAAGACGAGAACGCCCTGAACCAGCCGCTGGGCTCGGTGCCGACCCCGGCGGGCCGCTGCCTGGCGTTCCCGAACGCCCTCCAGCACCGCGTCGACGCCTTCCGCCTCGCGGACCCCACCCGCCCGGGCCACCGCAAGATCCTCGCGTTCTTCCTGGTCGACCCGACGCAGCGGATCGTCTCGACCTCGGACGTACCGCCGCAGCAGCCCTGGTCCGACACCTCGACCATGACGCTGGAGCAGGCCAAGGCGTACCGCGAGGAACTCATGCAGGAGCGGAAGTTCTTCGTCGACGAGCACAACGAGCAGCTCTACGAACGCGAGTTCTCCCTCTGCGAGCACTGACCCGCAGGCGGGGCACCGACCGGGTCGCCGCCGTCGACACACGGCCGCGACCCGGGGCCCCGGCCGTGGGGGTCAGACGGGCGAGCCGAGGTCCTTCGGGCCGTAGAGGGCGGCTGCCGAGTCTGTCGCCAAGGCCCAGTAGCGGTCACCGTAGGACCAGTGCCACCACTCCGTGGGGTAGTTCACCAGTCCTGCCGCCGTGAGCACGGAGCCGAGCAGCCGGCGGTTGGCGCGGGCCTCCTCGCTGATGCCGGGCGCATCGGTGTAGCAGGCGCCCGCGCTCTCCTCGGGGTCCGCGTTCATCCGCGTGCCCAGGTCGAGTTCGCGTCCGTCGGTGTCGGCGAGCGTGAGGTCGACCGCCGCGCCGGCGCTGTGCGGGGCGATCTCGGGGGGTGACACGTACCGGCTGGCCGACGAGTGGACCTGCTCGGCCGACCAGTCGGGATGGGCGGCGCGCAGCTGACCTGCGTACTCCTCGAAGTACGTCCGCTGGAGGGAGGGGGGCCGGTATCCCTCGACGAACAGGAGCCGCAGGCCCTGCGGAAGCAGGTCCTGGGCCTTGATCAGTCGCTCCAGGACGCCTTCCCGCAGGTGGGCGAAGGCGCTCGCCGGGTCCTGCTTGCGGGTGTCCACCAGCAGCAGCCCGCTGCGGCGGACATCGACGAGGGGTTCGCCGCATTCGGTGACGGGTATGGCGGCCACCTGCGGGTCCGACATCAACACGATCTTGGTCATGAGCTGATCATGCCGCAGGCGCGGCGAGCGCATCCGGTCCGGCGGGATGTGTTCAGCCCGCGAGGGATACGGCTCGCTCCTCGGCGCCCGGCACGGAAACGGCGGCGGTGGCGCCCGGGGCCCTGCGGCCTGCGGCCCGGCAGCCGGTGCAGCCGGGGTGGCCGGTGCGGGCGGCGGTGTCGCGGACCCGCCAGGACCACTCCGCCTCCGGGCGCGGACCGCTGGGCTTGCCCCAGCCGGCGAGGTGCAGGGCCCAGGTCAGCAGGAGGGCCGCGACGGCGAGGGCGGCGCCGCCCCAGAGACCGTGGGTCCAGTCCAGGCAGAAGGAGGCGCCTGCGACCGTGGCGGCGAGGATGCCGACGGCGGTCCCGGTCCAGCCCGCCACCGTGTGGCCGAGGTCGACGTGGCCGTGTGCACTCATGGTGTGGCTCCCGTTCGCAGGAGCGGCCAGGCAGGATGAGGGTCCGGGCGCGGCGCTGTGCGCGGCGCCCGGGGAAGTGCCAGGCTGCTCGTCGCGAGATCTCTTATCTCACGAGCTAAGTAACTTAGATGCTAAGGAGTCTTTGCGTGCAGGGCAAGTCCCGCCCGGTGGCCACGGCCGCCGAGGCGATCCAGCGCATGGACACGTTCGTGGCCCTCGGGATCGTGGGCCAGCAGGAGGTGGCCCAGGCGCTCGGGCTGAACGTCACCGACCTCACCTGCCTGGGGCACGTACTCGGAGCGGGTGAGGACCCCCTCTCGGCCGGGGACCTGGCCGAGCGGGCGAACCTCACCACCGGTGCCGTCACCGGCGTCCTCAACCGGCTCGAGAAGGCCGGGTACGCCGAACGCCGCCCGGACCCGGCGGACCGGCGACGGGTCCGCGTGGTGGCCGTACCGGAGGCGGCGGCCCGGCTCGTCTCGCTCTACCAGCCCTTCTACGAGCGGCTCGGCGCACTGTTCGCCGGCTACACGCCCGAGGAGACCGCGGTCATCGCGGACTGGTTCACCCACGCCGCAGAGGCGGCCCGGCAGCACCTGGAGTCGCTGCGCTCGGGCCGCCTCTGAGGACGCGCGGGTCAGACCGCGGGCGGGGGCGGGTGCCGGTACGGGGGCGATGCCGGGTCGGGGGGCCGAGGCTCCTATCCCCGGGCCGCCTCAGCCCCGTATCCGTCACCTCTCCGCCTCCGCTCTGGTTCCGCTGCGGCTGCCTCCGGCTCCGGTCCCGCCTCCGTCTCCCTCTCCGTCTCCGTCTCCGGGCCGACGGGAAGCAGCCGTCCGCCCGTGATCCGGACGAGTTCCGCGGCGGTGGTCGGAAAGACCGTGTGCGGGGTTCCGCCGGCGGCCCAGACCTCCGCGTAGTCGAGCAGGGCCGTGTCGACCAGGGTGGGCAGCGGTGCGGGGTGCCCGACGGGTGCCACCCCGCCGATGGCCTGCCCCGTGGCCTCCCGTACCTGCTCGGGCGTGGCCCGGCGCAGCGCCCCGCGCCCCCACCGGGCGGCGAGGGCCGCGGTGTCCACCTGGTGCCGCCCGCTGGTCAGCACCAGCACCGGCTCCCCGTCGGAAATGAACACGAGGCTGTTGGCGATCGCCCCCACCTCACACCCCAGCGCCTCGGCCGCCGCGGCAGCCGTCCGCGCCGACTCCGCCAACTCGCGTACGCGCCCTCCGGCCCCGGCCGCGGCAAGCGCCCGAGCCACCTCCCGACTACGCACGGGCAGGAACGCCTCGCTCTCCCCGGTTCCCATGACCGACTCCTTCCTGTCGCTCTCTCCACCATCGGTGCAACGATCGAAGGACACGAACGCCCAGGCCGTGCCGGGCCTTTCGGGCGACTGCGGCACGGTCAGAAGCCATTCCGGAGCCGCTTGCGCAGGGGCGAGCGGGTTGCGTACACCTCCTGCAGCCGTGCTCGTGCGCAGCGCATCAGTTCCGCACGGTACGCCTGCCATTCGGGTGTCGTCTCGACCTGCGCCCGGGTGTCCAGTCCGTCGATCAGGGCGCGCCACTCGGCGTGGTACACGAAGCCGGGGAGGGTCGGCGACGGCCAGGGCGGTGCGGTGGACGTCGTGGGCGGGGCGAGCCGCGGGAAGGGTTCGGGGAGCGGTTCCCCGCGCCAGGCGGCCAGGGTCCGCTCGACTGTCGAGCGGTGGTCACCTCCCGGGGCGAGCGCCGTCAGCCCGGGCGCGATTCGCTCGACCTCGCGCCAGGTCTCCTCCGGCCAAGGCCCCAGCCCGTACGTCCCGGTCAGTACCGCACGCTGCCGCTCGACCACTGCCTGCTGGACCGCCATGGCGAAGACGTACACCACCCGCGGCAAGTGCCGAGCGCGGGAAACCTCCTGCACGTCGAAAGGCCGCCAGCACCAGAACCGGTACGGCCGGACCCGCCTGGTGCTCTCCACGACGCACCGGTAGCCGAACGGACTCTCGTGATCATGGTCCGGGCTGCGCTCGGTGACGTGGACGATCTCCGCAAGCCGGAACCGGCGCACGCGCAGCCCGGGAACCGGACACCACCATCGCGTCACGGCAAGCCACCGGCCGTCGAACACCAGCCGCGCCCCCGGACCCCGAAGCACCACCCGTTCCACCGGCCGGTCCAACTGCACTCCCCGCCACCAGAGTTACGTCGACCAGCACCCTCTCACCCTTCCAGCGGGGGCAACAGCACTGCGAGTCAACGCCGTCCGCCGAGCCCCGAAGCGCAGACGCACGACGTACACGTCGCCCAGGTGGCAGGCGGGCATGCCGTGCACGACTCTGACCGGGTACTCGGGACCGAGCAGGATGAGTAGACGTACTCAGGTGGCGGTCCTCGGCAGCTTCGAGACTGGGCGCAGGTCGAACGAAGCGGAACGGAACGGGGAACGTCATGGTGCGGCGCTGGTCGAAGCCGGAAATGTGGGTGCCGGGCGGGTACCTGGCCCTGGTGGCCGCGATGCTGGTCTACGTTGAGGTCGGCAGCCGGGTCGGGGACATCGGGTTCTTCGGGGTCTGGCCGGTCCTGGCCACCGCGCCGGTCAGCCTCCTGCTGCTGGGCACCTTCGGGCCCGCGGCGGACGTCCTGGAGGAGTCGGCCCCGGTCGGCGGGCCGGTCTACGAGGGTGCGCAGCCGCCTCCCGAGCCGCTGCCCGCGGAGTTCGTTCCGGAGCCCGCCGTGCCCCCTTCGGACTGGGTGGCACCGGACACGTCCGCCGTCACCGGGCTCGACATCTGGTCCGACTTCGGCTTCCACGGCGCGGTCCTGGTCGGCGCACTGGTCAACGCCGCGGCGATCTGGGCCCTGCTCCGCCACGTGGCGCGACGGCGCGGCGCCAGAAGTGCGCAGGTCATGCCTCATGGCGCGGCCGTCAGCGGATGAGTGAGCGGACCTTCCTGCCAGAGCGGCCCCATGAGGTCGCTCACCGGCCGGGCTCCGCCTTCCCTGCTTCGCGCCGAAGGTGAGCGGCCTGTGTGAGCAGCTGCGTGGCTTCGGCGTTCGTCGTCGCGCCGGCTGCCCGGTTTTCCAGGTCGTGGATGTGCCGGTCGAGCGCGGGATCGCGGACGATGGCGAACTCGGCCCACCACTGGGCGAGGAACGCCGGTACCGCGGCGATGTCGTGCGCGTCGCCGATGGCCCACTTCCAGTGGGTGTCGAAGTCGGCGAGGAGCTGCGGTGTGTGCTCGGCGATCGCGGCGAGCAGCGCCTTCGTGTTCCGCTCGGGCATGGGAGGGATGCCGGACGGCCTGGGTGCGGTCGTCATGCCGCCTCCTCCTCGGTCCCGGTGGCCAGGGCGGCCTGCGGGGCTCGGGTGCGGGGCTTTTCGATGCTGCCATAAATAGGCTTCGGGCCGGAAGCGACCGCCCCCGAAGAACCGATTCGCCACCATCCGGAGGCACGGACCAGACTGGCCCGGTGGATACGCGTCGCCCCTGCCCCTGCTGTGGTCATCTCGTCTTCGATGTGGAAGACGGGTGGCCCGGTTCCTACGGCATCTGCCCGGTCTGTGCCTGGGAGGACGACCCGGTGCAGTTCCGATGGCCGTTCAGGGCGCAGGGAGCCAACCGGTGGTCGCTCGCCGAGTCCCAGCAGAACTTCCGGGCCTATGGTGCCTGCGACCAGCGGGGTCGGCGGTTCGTCCGGCCGCCGGCGGATGACGAGCCCCTCGACCCGGCGTGGCGCCCGATCGACCCGGCCACCGACTGGTTCGAGGATTCCGCGGACGAAGAGCGCCGTCCGTGGCCCGATGACGGCGCAGCCCTGTGCTGGTGGCTCCCCTCCTTCTGGGGTGTTCCCGAAGACCCCTCCTACGATCCGGACTTCGAGCTGGTGATCGACGTCGGTGCGGTGCGCAGCGAGCGTGATCTCCACGGCGTCCTCAAGCGGGAGCTCCGCTTCCCGTCGTTCTACGGGATGAACTGGGACGCGTTCCGGGACGCGGTCACCGGCCTCGTCCCGATGCCCGAGCGCCTGCGTTTCGTCGGCTGGGCCGAGCTGGAACTGCACGTACCGCAGGCTGCGACGATGCTCAGGGAGCAACTGAAGCGGTACGGCGAGACCGTCCAGGGCTTCGGCGGCGGCCTGCACCGCACCACGCCGGACGGCCGGACCCCGGCGGTCGCCACCGGCAGCGACCTCGTGCTCTGGACCCGCTCCCAGCGGACCGGGCAGGCCCCGCAGGCCGAGACGAACGACCGGCGATGAGCACCAGCCGCCGATCACCCCGTCACCCCGTCTTCCTCCGGTCGTACGCCATCGTCGAAAGCGACGCCACCAGGCCCGTCCAGAACAGGACCCCCGGCACCTCCCGGTCCGTCCACGGGATCTGGGAGATCAGCAGGGCGCAGAGCATCGTCAACGCGGCCTGGGCCAGCACGATCCGGGACCAGGGGCCGCGGCGTACGAGGGAGCGGATGTTGAGCTGCACTCCGGTGCGCAGGCGCCGGTAGCGCAGCAGGGCGCCGAAGCCCCAGACCGCGGCCATGATCGTCAGTACCCAGAGCCGGTTGCCGAGCGGTACGGGGAGCTCCCGCAGGATCGGGTCCTTCGACGTGGCGAAGAGGTCGATCATCGTGCCCGCGGCCGCCAGGCAGACCAGCGCGAGCCAGCGCGTTCCGCGCAGCAGGCGGTAGGTGGCGTGGTCGAGGCCGTTGTGCAGCATCGGGGACTGCGGTGCGCCCGCCAGGCCAGAGGAGTACAGGTCCGCGGCCTGGGCGGCGGTGACGTCCGGGCCGCTGGCCATCGCGTCGGTGTACATGGCCTGTGCCGTCTTGTTGGACGGGTCCAGGCGCAGCCATTCGGACAGGGCCTGCTTCGCGACGTCCTGACGCTGCGTGCGTACGGCTGCGAAGCACACGGCCTGGTGGGCGTCGGGTTCCTCCGGGGCGAGGCGCACGGCCTCACAGGCCGCGTCGTACGCCCGTTCGTGATCGGCGGGCGGGACCGTCGCGTAGGCGACGAGCACGCCGGACAGCGCGAAATGCGAGGTCCACACGCCGGGCGCCCTGCGGACGGCCTCCTCCGCCGCCGCCCGGGCCTCGGGCTGCCTGCCCAGACGGAGCAGCACCCGGGACAGCAGGATGAGCCCGCCGACGTGCCCGGGCACGATCCGGAGCATCTCCGTGGCCGCCTGCTCCGCGAGCTCGTACTCGCCGAGTTCCTCGTGGGCGACGGCGAGCATCTGCCAGGCGAAGTCGTCGTCCGGTTCCTCGGCGAGGTGGGGGGCCAGTACGCCCTTGGACTCCTCGTACCGCTCGGCCGCCTGCAGCGCGCCGGCGCGCGCCACCACCGGGTTCTGGCTCACAGCTTCCGCCTCTTCTTCAGGTACGTCACCAGGTCGTCGTACATGCCGCCCTCGTTGGCGAACATCGCCACGTTCCGCGCCGCCGCGAACCACGGCTCGGTCGAGGGGACCACCGACTTCGCGGCGTCGAGCAGGTCCTTCGTCCCGATCATGCGGATCCGGCCGGTGCGCACCGAGTCGAGCAGCGCGCTCTCGGCCGCCGACTCGCACACGTGGGCCAGGTCCGCGCCCGAGAGGCCGTCCGTCACCTTGACGAGACGTCCCAGGTCGACGGCCTCGATGGGACGTTCGCGCAGGTGGTAGCGGAGGATCGCCTCGCGCGCGGTGGCGTCGGGCGGCAGGACGAGCAGCGTGCGGTCGAGCCGTCCCGGACGTCGGAGGGCGATGTCCACGTCCCAGGGGACGTTGGTGGCGGCGAGGACGAACACGCCTTCGTTGGCGGCGGAGTCGATGCCGTCGAGCTCGGTCAGGAGCTGGTTGACGGTGTTACGCATGCCGCTGTGCTGCGTACGGCTCCGCTTGGCGCCGAGCGCGTCCAGCTCGTCGAGGAAGACCACGCAGGGCGCCTGGCGGCGGGCGGTCTCGAAAACCTCGTGCATGTTCCGCTCGGAGTTGCCGATCCACATGTCGAGGACGTCGTTGACGGACACGGACAGGAAGCTCGCGCCGAGCTCGCCGGCGACGGCGCGGGCGATGAAGGTCTTGCCGCAGCCGGGCGGACCGTAGAGGAGCAGGCCGCCGCGCAGGCTCTTGCCGTACAGCTTGCGCAGTTCGGGGTTGCGCATCGGCGCGAGGAACGCGGCTTCGAGGCGGTCCTTGACCTCCTGCATGCCGCCCACGTCCGCGAGCCGTACGACGCCGGGTGCGGACACCTCCCAGGCGTCGGCGTCTCCGGGATCGCCGCTGCCGTCGGCACGGAGCGGAGGCTCGACGAAGCGGGGCTCGACGATGCCGTCGACCTCCTGCTCGGCCGCCCGCCAGTCGAACCCGGCGGGGCGGGACGGCTCGTCGTCGGCGACGGTGTCGGCGACGACCGTCTCCGCGAGAGCCGACGATGCGTCAGGAGCCGATGATGCGTCAGGCACCGACGATGCGTCAGGCGCCGCCGGTTCCACAGGCGCCCGCGGGTCCAAAGGCGCCCGGGACTCCGCAGGCGCCCCCGGTTCCACCGGCACCCCCGCCCCGGCGGACGCGGCCGGCACTCCCATCGCCCGTACCATCAACTCCCGCGCCGCTCCGTCCCCCGGAGCGTGCTGCAAGGCCACCGCGGCCTCCGTCACCGCCGCGTCGTGCAGTCCCGCGGACAGCAGCAGCTCGGCGAGGTGCAGCCGCAGGGGCACGTCCCCGGGCGCAGCGGACACGGCTGTGCGCAGGCTCTGGATGAGCGGGGATTCAGGGGCGGGAGACTCTTCCGGCATGATCCATGTCTACGCGGGACCGCCGACGGGAGTCCAATCGGGCTGGTGTGCGGTGGATCACCTCTGCGGCTGCGCCGGCAGGGAAGCCCCGGAAAGAATTCGATCTTTCCTTGCAACCTTCTGCCCCGCTCGCCGGTCGGACCTTCCGAGCAATCAGACAACACGGGGGAAGGATCGTGCACATGAGGGTTGAGACCCGTACAAGTGGGCGTCTCGCGGCGGCCGTTACGACGGTCGCGCTCGTGGTCTCGGGCGGCGCGCTGCCGTCGCTGCTGACCGCTGCGACGGCGTCCGCGGCCACCGCCGCGGCCTCGGCCGGCGGTGTTGCGGCGGCTGTGGCCGGGCCGCAGCTGGGGTGGGAGGGGAGCACGGTGGTGGGCAGCGCCGTCAAGGGCAGCAAGTCGCTCGCCATCGCCTCCGACGGTTCGGAGGTGGCCGTGTGGTCCGACGAGCCGGGGCAGCGGAAGGACCCGGCCACGGTCTGGGCGGCGGTGCGCAGGCCGAACGCCGAGGCGTGGGGGCCGGCGGTGCAGCTGGCCGCGACCGAGGCGGCCACCTCGGGCATACGCCTGGTCGCTGGTGACGACGGTACGGTCACGGCTCTGTGGGGCGTGTCCCCCAAGCAGCCCGACCTGTACGGGGACCCCGCGGCCCGCCTCTTCGCGGCCACCCTGTCGACGGCCGGCGGCACCTGGTCGAAGCCCGCGGAACTGGTCGGCTTCAAGGACGCGCTGTCCGTGTGGGACATCGACCTCGCCACCGGGCCGGGCGGCTCGTACACGGCCGTGTGGAGCCATCGCCCGCGGGGGAGCGCCAAGGACGCACCCTTCTCGGTCGCCACGGCGACGCGGGCCGCCGACGGCACCTGGTCGGCACCGCAGACGATCACCACGCCCGCCGAGGGCGGTTCCGCGGCCGACTCCCGTGTCGCGGTGGACCACCAGGGCACCGTCCACATCGCCTTCCTGCAGACCGGGGCCACGGCCGGTGCCCCGACTGTGGTCACCGTGGTCAGCCGCACCGCGGGCGGCGACTGGGGCGCTCCCGTGCCCGTGGCCGAAGGCGAGCACATGGAGCGGGTGACCATCGCGGCCGGACGGGGCGGCGCCCTCGCCGTCATGTGGGAGCAGAACGACGGCGGCCGGTTCGACGACGGCACGGTCCGCCACATGACCACCAGTGTCCGCCCCTCGCCGACCGCGCCCTGGGGACCGGCCCTGAAGGTGCCGGCGGGCAAGCTCGGCAATGTCGTCACCAACTCGCAGCCGCTCGTCGGTGCCGACGGCGACGTCACCCTGGTCTGGGACGAGCCGGTGCGGTGGAACTCCCGCGACGGGGAGTGGGCGAACGAGGCGTACACCTCGACCCTGCCCGCCGGTGCGCAGGCGTGGCCCGCCCCGCAGAGCCTGTCCGGGCCGACCGGGCACAGCTGGTCCCACTCGGCCATGGGTCCGGACGGCACCGTGCGCGCGCTGTGGGCGGACCTGGAAGCCGGAAAGCTGTTCAGCTCGGCCCGCACCGCGGCCGACGGCACCTGGAGCCGGGCCAACAGCGTGCCCGGGCCCGGCTGGGACAGTGCGGCCCGCATCGCGGCCGGTCCGGGCGGCACCGCGTCCGCCCTCGCCGGCCCCAGCGCCGGCAAGCTCCTGGCCACGCGGACCACCGACGCCCCCGACCTCGCCCTCACCGCCTCCACCGTCCCCACCACGGCGGCCCTCGCCGGGACGACCGCGACGAGCAAGGCGTGGACCCCGTCCTGGCAGGTCAACCGGCCTGCCGGCCAGTGGTCGCTGACGCTTGCCGACCCCGCGGGCCGGGTCGTGCGCACGCTGACGCAGGCCACCGCCGCGAGCACGTTCAAGCCGGTCTGGAACGGCCGCACCAGTGCCGGCACCCCGGCGCCGAACGGCCCGCTGACCTGGACCCTGAAGGCCACCGCCGTCCGCGGCCCGGAGGCCGTCACCCTGGCGTCCGGCACGCTCACCGTCACCGGCGGCGCGGCAGTCCACCGCGACCACGGCGCCAAGGCGGGCAGCCCGGACGGCACCGGCGACCTCTTCCAGACCACCGCCTCCGGTTCCCTCCGCATCGCCTACGGCAACCGCGCCACCGGCAACTTCAGCGGAAGCAGCACCACGACCGGCTGGCCCAAGGGCTTCCGCCCCGTCCCCTTCGGCGACACCGACGGGGACCGCTGCAACGACACCCTGGTCCGCCTCGCCACCGGCGAGATGCGCCTCTACACCCCCGTCTGCGGAGCCGCCCTCAAGCCCACCACCAAGCACAAGGTCCTCGGCAAGGGCTGGAACACGTACGACCTCCTCACCTCGCCCGGCGACGTCAACAAGGACGGCCGCCCCGACCTGCTCGCCCGCGACCCCAAGTCCGGCGGCCTGTACCTCTACACCACCACCGGCAAGGGGATCCTCGCCCCCCGCGTGCGCCTGAGCACCACCGCGGGCGAGTACAAGAACATCATCGGCGCCGGCGACCTCAACGGCGACGGGACCGGCGACCTCCTCCTCGTCAACAAGTCCGGGGACCTGCTGCGCAGTTACGGCCTCGGCAACGGCACGTTCGGGCCCCGCGCAACCCTCGTACCCAAGTGGGCCGGTTCCTTCAACGCGGTCGTCGTCCCCGGCGACCTGACCGGCGACGGCCACGCCGACCTGGTCGCCCGCGACACCGCCGGCACCATCTGGCGCTGGAACGGCACCGCCAAGGCCACCTTCACCACCCAGACCCGCCTCGCCACCGGTTGGCAGGTCTACAACGGCATCCGGTAACCACCTCTGACGGGCCGTCGCGGGCACCTCCCGCGACGGCCCCACGGAGCGCCGGGCGGTCAGGCCGGGTGGTGGTCGGGGACGGCGTTGAGCTCGATGCCGTGTTCGAGGAGGGCCTTCATCGCGCACAGGGCGGTGGTGAACCCGCCCACCGTGTCGTTCACCCAGCGGACCGTGTCGTCCCCCGAGCCCACGAACCCGGTCTCCGTGGCCTCGACGAAGGTCGCCTGCGCCGTCCGCGGGGTGAACTTCAGCTCGACCGTGGTCGGCTGTTCGTAATTGCCCCACTCGAAGCGGATCAGACGTCCCTCCTCGACCTCCAGGACGCGGACGTCGGCCGACGCCCCGTAGGTCTCCCATTCCCAGCGCAGCTCGGCCCCCGCGGTCATGGGCCCGCTGCTCTTGCTGTACCAGAACCGGGACGTGACGGCCGGATCGGCGAAGGCCTCGAAGGCCTGGGCCGCGGGCCTGCGCACCAGCATGCAGGCGTACGCGGGGGGGGAGTGTGTGAGGTGTCCGTTCTCCATGCGCACGATCATGCCCCGCCGCGGGGCTCCTCCGGCGGATGCGGTCCCGTACCGGCAGCCGGGTGCCGGTACGGGACCGCTTGCGTGCGCGAGAGGCCGCGCGGGCTCAGAACACGAGGGTGTAGATGTTCCAGCCGTGGCCGACGGTGGCTTCCTTGCGCGGCGCTGACTCGTCGGAGCCGAGCTTCGCGGGGTGGCCGGGGAAGGCGACCATGGTCCTGCCGCCGAGGCGCTTCTCCAGGACGAGGGCGTCCTCGAAGGTGTCGCCGTTCGAGTAGCCGACGCCGTGGATGCTCTCGATCTCGTTCCAGCCGCCGCCGACCTTCACCCGGGTGGCGAAGGGCTTGGTGGCACTGCTCGACGGCTTGGCCTCGTACGTCCACAGCACGCCGGCCTTGTCGCGGGCCAGCAGGCCGTGGGTCGGGCCGGACGGGGTACGGGAGGCGAACCCGGCGAGCTGCGTGTACCGGTCCCAGCCGCTGCCGGCCTTCACCCGCGCCTTGAACGGGGCCTTGGGCTTGCCCGTGCCCCGGAAGAGCCACAGGTCGCCCGCGCGGTCGCGCGCGACCAGGTCTTCGATCCGGTCGCCGGTCACGTCGCCGACGCCCTCGATGCTGTTGTATGCCTGCCAGCCGGGGCCGATCTTTACCCGCGGCTTGAACGGCTCGACCGTGCTGCCGGAACCGCCGTACCACCACAGCACGCCCGCCTTGTCGCGGGCGACCGCGTCGCCGCGGCCGTCGGCGGTGAAGGAGGACAGCGCCGTCACGGTGTCGTACACCTGCCAGCCCGGCCCCACCCGCACCCGGTGCTTGAGCTGGCTCGCCTCGGCGCCCGTGGTCTCGTACCGCCACATCACCCCGGCCTTGTCCACCGCGTGGAGGGCGGCGCGCTGGGATGCGGGCCGCTGCGGGTCGCGGAAGTAGAGACGCGCGTCGCCGGTGGCCAACAGCCTGCCCGAGGAGTCCCGCACCTCGGCGGTGCCGCGGAGGTCGCCGATGCCGGCGGCGTGGGCGGCGGCGCTCACCTTGGCGACGTGGTTCAGCGGGCCCGACGCCGGGGCCTTGCCTTCGGGCAGGTCGAAGAACAGCTTGCCCTGCTCGGGGGTGTCGACCTCCCCGGCCCGCCAGGCGCACGGACCCGTCCTGGCGGGCAGGCCGACGTAGCACTCCGCCGTGAGCAGCGGGGCGATCCGCTCGGCCGTCCAGCCGCCCGGCGGCAGCTTGTCGAACACGACCCGCGTCCGCACGGAACCGCGGGTGCCCGCGGGCAGCGTGGCGTCGAGCCCCACCCCGCCCCACTGGTAACCCGAGTCGATGAAGCTGATGCCCCTGGCCTGGACGACGGTACCCGGCGCCGCCGAGGTGCCGGCCCGAACGGCGCCGTCCGCGGCACCCGCCTGCGGCACGGCGAGGGCGAGGGCGGTGACGGTGGCCACCCCGAGAGTGGTGCGCCGGAGGGCGCGGTGCTGCCCCTGGCTCAAGAATTCCCCCTGGTGTTGAGATGTCCAACGAAGATCATCGGAAATGATCACTAAAATCCGGGTTAACTCCGGAAGATCACACTCCGAAACGCGGGGGGTCTCACCAGGCGACCAGGTCCATGGACCCGTGACCGAGCCAGTCCCTGAACGACACCGGCCGGCCGCCCAGTTCGAGCGGAAGGATCCGGTCGCAGGTGGCGCGGGCGTCGAACCACATCGTGCCCCGGTGCGGACCGGTGACGACGAGCAGGGTGGAGAAGCCGCAGCCGCCCTCGCGGATGAACACGGCACCGGAGGTCTTGCGCTCCTGGAACACCCCGTACTCGGCGTCCCACTGGTTCCAGCCCTCCCGGTGGGCGCCGGCGTCCGCGAAGTCCTCTTCCAGCGGCTCGCGTGCGTCGAGATCGTCCTCGTAGGCGAGGTAGGAGTCGGGGTGCGGGAAGGCGACGGCGAGCAGGTCGTAGTTGGTGAGCGAGTCCCCCTGCCACCCCCAGCCCGCAGCGGTCCGGCACAGGCGGTTGACCACGCCACCGGCGCTGCGCCGGAGCAGGTACTCGCGGTACTCCGCCGGAAACGTGATGCCCAGCTCCGCCTCCGCCTCGCCGACCTCCGCCTCGGACAGCGGTGCGGGGGCTCCCACCTCGGCATAGGGCGGGCGGCGGGCCTGGTCGTAGCGCCGTCCGTCCAACAGGCGCCGGTCTTCCGCCATCCAGTCGATCGTCATGACGGTGAGCGTAGACACGCGCGATCCACGGGCCGACGGCAGGTCGTGGCCGGGTCCGCACCCCCCGGACGGCCGGAACCCGGCGGTGCCCGGCCGCCCGTGTCAGATCTCGCACAGGCGAACGACAAGTCCTGCACGGAACGGCCCTGCCGGTGCCCCGCGGCGACTACCCAGGGACCGGGGCCCCGGAACGCCGGCGGCCCCGGGGCCATGCCGGTCGACGGGCGCGGCCTGGCCCCTCCTGCCCGCCCGCACACCAGGAGGACCGACCATGGTCACCCGACGCAGCGTCCTCGGCGCAACGGTCGCCGCCGCGAGCGCCACGCTCCTCACCGGCACCGCCCTCACCCCCCTGCTCTCGGCGCGCAACCGCGCCGACCCGCGCACCCTCCCCGCAGCCCCCGCAGGGCTCGCGGCCGGCCCCCTGCTCCCCCCGTTCAGCGTCCCGATGCCGCGTCAGCGAGAGCTGCGCCCGATGCTCCGGTGGGGCAACCGGGACATCTACCTCATGACGATCCGCAAGGCCACCGCCGAGATCTTCCCGGGGCGCTCCACCGACGTCCTCACCTATGACGGCCACTTCCCCGGACCGGTCATCAGGGCCCGTTCGGGCCGCACGGTGGTCGTCCACCAGCGCAACACCCTCGACATGCCGGTGGCGGTGCACCTGCACGGCGCGAACGTGGCACCCGAGCACGACGGTTCCCCCATGGACACCTTCGGCCCGGGCACCGCGCGCACGTACGTCTACCCCAACCGCCAGTCGCACGCGGCCCTGTGGTTCCACGACCACGCCCACCACATGGAGTCCGAGCACGTCTACCGGGGCCTGTCCGGAAACTACCTGCTCACCGACAAACTGGAGGCCGCGCTCCCGCTCCCCCGCGGCGAGTTCGAGGTGCCCATCACCCTGCGCGACGCCCGGTTCGACGAGACCGGCCAGCTCGCCTACGCGATGGCCGACCCGGGCCGCACCACTATTCTCGCCAACGGCCGACCTGCGCCGTTCTTCCAGGTGGCGGCGCGCAAGTACCGCTTCCGGCTGCTCAACGGCGCCAACTCGCGCTTCTTCGCCCTGCGCCTGTCCGACGGCTCCACGATGACCCAGATCGGTTCGGACGGCGGCCTCCTGGAGCGCCCCGTCAACGTCCCCTCCATCGTCCTGACCCCGGGCGAACGCGCCGACGTCGTCATCGACTTCTCCCGCTACCCGGTGGGCACGCAGCTGGTGCTGGAGAACACCCTCGGCCCCGGCTCGCCGGACCTGGTCGGCAAGGTGCTCCGCTTCGACGTCGTACGGACGGCCGCCGACCCCAGCAGCGTGCCCGAGGTGCTGCGCACCCTGCCGGCCGCCGCCGACCTGCCCGCCCCCGTCGTGACCCGCGACATCACCATGCAGATGGACGAGGACGGCCGCGCGCAGCCCCGCGGCTTCATGAACGGACAGCTGTACGACCCCGAACGCATCGACATCACCGCCGCACACGGAACCTCCGAGATCTGGAACGTCACCAACACCAACACCCGCATCCCGCACAACTTCCACATGCACCTGGTCCAGTTCCGGGTCCTGGAACGCGGCGGCAAGCCCGTCGGACCCACCGAGGCAGGGCTCAAGGACACCGTGCGGGTGATGGCGGGCGAGACGGTGAAACTGCACGTCACGTTCAACACCTACCGCGGCGACTACGTGTACCACTGCCACATGCTCGACCACTCGGCGATGGGCATGATGGCCACCTTCCGCATCCGCTGACGAGCTCCGCTTACGCGCTCCGCCGACGACGTCCGCCAACGACGCCCGGGGACACCAAGCGGAACCGTCCCGCGAAAGTGGAACCACACCAGCCGCACGCACACCGTTGACTTCAGACCGCATCCGCTGTCACTCTTCCGTCGGCGGTCGAGCCATGCCCATCACGGGTACAGCGTCCCGCCCGCCCCCCACGGCGCGCAGCGCACGCACCTCGCGCGTCCCGCGGCATCACCACGCACCTCACCATCCACGCACACACACCAGGCCGGCACCGCGCGGCGGGTCCCCCTCCGGGACCCGCCGCGCGGTGCTTTGCCGTGCGGTTCCCCGCGTCCCGCATCCAGGCGCGACGCCCCGCCGGCCCCGGCCACCACACAACGGGAGAACCCTTCATGAGCCTCACGGCCCTCTCGCCGACCGTGGCGAGAACACCCGACGTCCCCGTCGGCTGCACCAGCCTGCCGTCCCTGACCGGCCTGCGCTTCGCCGCGGCCCTCGCCGTCTTCGCGCACCACCTCGCGCTGCCGGAGCTGAGCGTCTTCGGAGGCCGCGCCGCCGAGTGGACCGGCCGGGTGTTCGGGGTCGCGGGCGGCCTCGGAGTGACCTTCTTCTTCCTCCTGAGCGGGTTCATCCTGACCTGGTCGGCCGCCCCGGGCGACACCGCGGGACGGTTCGTACGGCGCCGCCTGGCCAAACTCGTTCCGAACCACCTGGTCACCTTCGCCGCGGCCCTCGCCCTCATCGCGTGGGCGACGACCGGCTGGCAGCAGGCGCTGCCCAACCTGTTCCTGGTGCAGGCCTGGTCCTGGGACCCTGCCGTGTCGTTCAGCGTGAACATCCCCAGCTGGTCGCTCTCCTGCGAGCTGCTGTTCTACCTCGCCTTCCCGGCGCTGCTGCGGCTCGTGCGACGGATCTCCCCGACCCGCCTGTGGGGCTGGGCGGCCGCCGTCGCCGCCCTGATCGTGGCCGTCCCGGCCCTGGCCACCGCGCTCCTGCCCGGCGCCCAGCGGATCCCGGGCTGGCCCGTGAGCGCCGTCCAGAACTGGTTCGTGTACCAGTTCCCGCCGGTCCGGATGGCCGAGTTCGTCCTCGGCATGCTGCTCGCGCGCATCGTGCTCGCCGACCGCTGGATCGGCATCCGGCCCCTGCACGCCCTCGTCCTGCTCGCGGCCGCCTACCCGCTGGCCCTGAACGTGCCGTACCTGTACGGACTCACCGCGGTCTGGGTCGTCCCGCTCGCCCTGCTGATCCCGGCCGTCGCGATCGCCGACCTGCGCGGCCGCCCGTCGCTCCTGCGCCACCCGGCCGTGCACTGGCTGGGCGAGGTGTCCTTCGCCTTCTACCTGGTCCAGGCGATCGTCCTCATCGGCGCCACCCGGTACCTCACCCTGCACAAGCCGTACGACACCGTCGCCGCGCTCGCCCTCTGCCTGCTGGCCCTCGCCGTCACGCTCGGTCTGGCGCACCTGCTGCACCGGTACGTCGAGCGTCCCGCGATGCGCCGCTGGGCCAGTGCCGGCCGCTCGGACGGCCGCCGGGCCGAGGCGCGGTCCGGCGCCTGAAACGGAACCGGACCGGCGGCGCCGGCCGAGCCGGAGCACGAAACCGGGGCGGGACCCGGGCGGCCGCACCAGCCCCGATGACGGGGCCGGCCGCACCGGCCCGGGCCGCCCGCTCAGGACACCGCGCCCGGTCCCGCCCCCGCACCGGATCCCGCCCCCGGCCCGGTCGGGGCGTGGGCCGGGCAGGCGGGGGAGCGGGGCGGGGTGCGGTAGCCGACGCGGTCGCGGAGCCGGCCGGTCCAGGGGTCGCCCGGTTCCATGCGGCGGATCAGGACGTGGCGGCTGCTGCCGCGCCGGACGTGCCCGCGGTACTCGGCCAGCAGCGCGTCCGCGTCCGGGCCGGTCAGCGCCCGGGCCTGCTCCTCCACGAGGCAGAACGGGCAGTAGTCGCCGGCCGGCACCCGGAACTGCCGGCCCTCCGGACGGGCGTCGTCGCCGAACGCCGTCACCATCAGCCCGCCCGTGTAGGGCACGAACAGCCCGATCAGCTGCGGCGGTTCCAAGCCCGCGACCGTACGGACCAGCCCGCGCAGCCCCGCCGGGTCCAGCACGGCCACCCTGCGCAGGCCGTCCCGCCCCGCGGACAGCAGGGCGTGCAGCGCACCCACGGCCGACACCACGGCGACCGTCACCACCGAGCCTGCGGGCTGAGTGACCGCCAGGCCGTACAGCACCGCCGCGTTCGCCACCGCGCCCACTGCGACCGCAGCCCGCAGCCCCGCCCCGCTCCGCCGCACCGCGTGGTACACCAGCAGCAGCACGGCCGCCGACACCAGGACCACGGCCATATCGCGCATGCGAGCCCCCTCCGCAGACCGCACCCGCCCGGACGCGGCACCCCGCCCCCAGCATCGCGCAGCTGCCGCCACCCGTCGACACCGCCGCCGCGCCCGCGGCCCTGGCTGTCCGTACTTTTGCGGGTGGAACTGCCTGGGACGGCACCCCTCCACCGTGATCGACTGTGTCTGCCGCCGGGGCGCTGCCCTGCACGGGAGGACACCCCACCACCTGCGCACAGCGCCCCGGCCCGGCCTGCCCCTTCGGCGGTCCGGGAAGCCAGAGCGGGAAATCTCAAGCAGAGCAAAAGGTAAGAGCCGGCATGAAACAGAAGATCACTTCGCGGGCCGGCGCCATGGTGAAGGCCGGTGGCGTCGTCATCGCGGCCGCGGCCGTGGCCATGGCCACGGCCCCGGCGTCCGGGGGGATCGCGGACACACCGTTTCCGCCCTCACCCCGCACGGGAGTGTGGTCTTCGGCCGCCGGCTCTCCGGCTCCGGACTCGCCGCCCCGCTCGGCGAATCGGCCATCGGTCGGAGCACGCCCCGCGCCCAGGTGGTGCGGAGGCCGCCACACACCGTCGGCAATCCGGCGACACAGCGCCGGCAACCCCCACAGGGGGATGCCGGCCGCCGGCCGGAACGTCTGCTGTCAGCACCGCGTCACCGCCCGGACGGGCCGGTCGCACGTACGAAAGAGAGAGTCATGCTTGTCCGTAAGCTCAAGGCGGCCGTGATCGCGGCCACCGCGGTCGCGAGTGTCGCGGTGATGGCCACGCCGGCCCAGGCGACGAATTACTGCTCGCTCGGAGGCGGCGTCTACTTCTGCGATTACGGGGTGACCAGCTACCCCCTGCCCAACGGCACGACGCAGGAGTTCGTCGTCGGCACCGACCGTGCGGTGTGGACCCGCTGGACCAACACCAACGGGCAGTGGTCGCGATGGATGTCCATGGGCGGCAAGGCGTACAGCAAGGTGTACGTCCACGACTACGAGACGAGCGACCCGTGGTCCTTCAGGGCGTTCTACTGGGACCAGATCGGCGAGTACTGGGGCAGCAACCGCGACCACGACGGCAACTGGTCCAAGTGGACCCAGTACGACACCCCGCTCAAGGGCTGATCACCACCGTGCCCGGCCGCAGTGCCCCCTCGCTGCGGCCGGGTCTCCCGCGCGCATGCCGGCCGGGCGGCGTCAGGTCCGCGTGGTGAGCCGCGCAACGGCCGCGTCGTGGCGTGCCCGGAGTTCCTCGTCCGCCGCGATCTTCAGCAGGACGCCGAGCGCCCGTACCGCGCCGTCCTCGTAGCCGGCGGACTCCGCCTCCCGGGCCGCGAGGTCGAGTTGCGCGATGCCCTCCGCTTCGTGGCCGAGGGCGTGCAGCGCCTCGCCCCTCACCATGAGCAGCAGTATCCGGGGAATGTCGGCCGTGCCGGACCGGTCGTCGAAGGCCAGCGCCTCGGTCGCCGTGTCGAGGGCCTCGCGCCATTTCCCCGCATCGGCCCGATGCCGGGCCAAGTGCTGCAAGGCCAGCCTTTCGATGGTCCGGTCGTCGGCCTCGCGGGCCAGTTCCACCGCCCGCTCGCACCCCTGCGCCGCCTCGTCCAGGCCGCCGAGTGCCGCCTGCGCCATGGCCAGCACGAGCAGGGCGTTCGCCTCGGCCGCCGGGTCGCCCGCCGTGGAGGCGAGTGCGGACGCCGCCCTGAGGTGGGTCAGCGCCTCTTCGATGCGCCCTTCCTCGATCAGCACCCAGCCGAGCACGTTCAGCACCCGTGCCTCGCCGTGCCGGTCGGCGTCGGCCCGGGCCGCCTCGAGTCCGGCCTCCAGGAGCGAGACCCAGCCGTCCCGTACCCGCCACACGATCAGCGGCCACAGCGTCAGCACGATCCGCCACGTCCTGCCGTGCAGCCCGGCGGCCTGCGCCGCAGCCACCGCACGCGTCAGGTCATCGCGCTCCGCCGCGTACCAGGCCACGGCGGCGGACCGATCGCCGAACTCCCGCACGGCGGCCGGCGGCAGGTGGTCCGCCGGCAGCGGGAAGCACGCCTCGTTGCCGGGTTCCGCCGCCGCGACGGCCGCGAGACCCGTGGCGATGTAGTGGTCGAGCACGCGCGTGAGCACGCCGGGCGCGGCATCCAGGCTCCGTGCGTAGAGCCGCACGAGATCGTGCAGGGTCCATCGGCCGGGCGCCGTCTCCGTGACGAGGTGCGCGGCGGCCAGCACCTCAAGGGCGGCTTCGGCGGCCTCCGGAGCCGTACCCGCCAGGGCTGCCGCCGCATACCGGTCCACGTGCGCACCGGGGTGGCGGCCGAGGTGGGCGAACAGGTGGGAGACGTCCTGCGGGAGCTGTTGCAGCGTCAGCCGCAGCGCCGCCTGCACACCGGTGTCCTCCACCTCCAGCAGGCTCAGCCTGCGCGTCTCGTCGGACAGCTCGGCAGCCATCGCGTCCAGGGACAGGCCGGGGCGTTGCGTCAACCGGGCAGCCACCACCCGCAGCGCCAGGGGAAGCCCGTCGCACAGCTCGGCCAGCCGTCGCGCAGCCGCCGGCTCTGCGGCCACGCGCTCCGTGCCGAGCACCGACGCGAGGAGCAGGGTGCCGTCCTGCGGGCCGAACAGGTCCACCGCAACGGGCCGGGCGTCGTCGGTGACGATCAGCCCCGGCAGCCGGTGTCTGCTCGTCACGACGGTCACGCAGCGGCGACCCCCGGGAAGGAGCGGCCTGACCCGCCCGGAGTCCCGCGCGTTGTCGAGCACGACGAGGAGCCGGCGGTCGGCGGCGAGCGACCGGAACAGTGCGGCCGCGCCGTTCTCCGACTCCGGTATCCGTTCGCGCGGCACACCGAGCGCGGGCAGGAACTCCCGCAGCACCTCCATGAGCGTGGGCTCGCCCGCGTCGGCGAAGCCGCGCAGGTCGGCGTAGAGCCGCCCGTCGGGAAAGGCCGCACGGTTGAGGTGGGCCCAGTGCAGCGCAAGGGCCGTCTTCCCGACCCCGGCGGGCCCGACGGCCAGGCAGACGGGCGCCTCGCCTTCGGCCGCGGAGGACAGGGCGTCGAGTTCCGCCGTCCGCCCGTAGAAGCCGCGCGGTGCGCGCGGCAGCAGATCCGGCGCGGCGATCTGCCCGACAGCGGCCGGTACGACCGCCGGTGGTGGTGCGTCCGCGGTGCGGGCCCTCCGCGGACGGCCCAGGCTCGCGGTGCGTTCCAGCTCCCGGGCGCCGTCCTCGTCCAGGCGGAGGGCGTCGGCCAGTGCCTGCACGGTGCGGCGCTGCGGCCCCCGCGAGTGTCCGCGCTCCATGTACGACAGCGCCCGCACGCTCACCCCCGCAGCGTGTGCCAGCTCCTCCTGGCTCAGCCCGGCCTCCGTCCGCAGCCGGTGCAGGAGCGAGCCGAAGCCGCCGGCGCCGGGTGTACCGGTGTGCATGTCTGCGTGTCCCCTGATGTGGTGCGGTCATCGCGGTCAGCCGGAACGCCATAATCCGCCCGCAAAAGTATGCACGAACTACTTTTGCGGGTGAAACGCGCGGTGCCCCGGTGCTGCGGCCTTCATCGCGCCGCCGGCCTGTTCGCCAGCGGAATCCGTACGAGGAAGCGTGCGCCGGCCCGGCTGTCCGTGATGTCGACGGAGCCCCGGTGCAGGGTGGTGATGTGCCGCACGATGGCCAGCCCGAGGCCGGTTCCGCCGCTGTCGCGCGTGCGTGACTCGTCCAGGCGGGTGAACCGCTCGAAGACCCGCTCCCGGTCGGCCACCGGTATCCCCGCGCCGTCGTCCTCGACCGATATGAGGGCGTGCGTCTCGGTGGTGTCCACGGCGAGCGTCACGGCCACGGAACCGGCGGCGTGGCGTTCGGCGTTGTCGACGAGGTTTCCGACCACTCGGCGGAGCAGGCCCGGATGGCCCGTCACCGTCACGTCGCCCGGAGGGACGGACAGGGTGACCGTGAGCCGGGCCGGCGGGCGCCGCCGTGCGACCTCCTCGCCCACGAGGGCGACGAGGTCCACGGGCCGGGCCTGCCTCTGCCCTTCCCCCTCCCCCTCCCCCTCGAAGTCGAGCCGGGCGAGCAGCAGCAGGTCGGAGACGAGCTGCTGGAGGCGTTCGGTGTCGCCGAGGGCCCCGGCCACGACGTCCTGCCAGTCGGCCCTCCCGGGCTGCGCGAGGGCGATCTCCAGCTCGGCACGGAGCGCGGCCAGCGGGGTGCGCAGTTCGTGGGAGGCATCGGCGACGAAACGCCGCTGCTTCTCCACGGACTGCTGCAGCCGCTCCAGGGTCCCGTTCATTGTGCGGGCCAGCCGGCCGACCTCGTCGTCGCTGTCGGGGACGGGGACGCGCTGGTTCAGGTCGTGCGCAGTGAGCTCGGCGAACCGGGACCGTATCGCGCCCACCGGCCGCAGCACCCGGCCCGCCACGGCCCAGGTGACACCGGCCGATGTCGCACTGATCAGAACCACGGCACCCGCCAGGCTCCAGCCCACGGTGTTGAGCAGCCGCTGCTCGTGGGCGAGCCGGTTGTAGACCCACCAGTCGGGGACGCCGCCCTTCGCCGGATCGTGGTAGATCTCGGCGACGGGAACCGGGCGGGTGCTCTCCGGGTCCGTCCACGGCCACAAGGACAGCGCTCCCCGCTCCGGCGGGTACGACGTGGTCACCTTCCGCAGGGTGAACCGCGGGTTCTTCCGGAGCCTTTCGGCGACCACAGTACCGGTCACGGAACCGTCTCCGGCAAAGGCCTGGGCCCACTCCCCACGCGTATAGGTCAGCCCTTCCTGCAAGAGGTACGGGCGCAGGGCGTGCACGGCCGTCACCGCACCCGCGGACAGCGGTACGAGCGCGGTCAGCGCGACGATCAGGGCGAGGCGGCACCGCAACGTGATGTGCCGCCACCGGCGCGGCAGTCGCAGACGGCGCTTCATGACTGCGGCGCGCCCGGTTCGAGCCGGTATCCGGCACCCCGCACGGTGTGGATGGTCCGTCGCCCGAACGGCTGGTCGATCTTCCGGCGCAGCGCACTGACGTGGACCTCGACGAGGTTCACGTCACCCTCGAAGGCGCTGTCCCACACGTGGTCGAGGACTTCGTCCTTCGTGACCACCTCTCCCTGCCGGCGCGCGAGGTACTCCAGTACGGAGAACTCACGGGTGGTCAGGGGCACGACGGCCTCGCCCCGCCGGCACCGGCGGGCCGCGGGGTCGATCTCCAGATCGCCGACGCGGAGGACGGCGGGCCGTTCCCGGCTGCCGCGACGCACCAGCGCGCGCAGTCGGGCGGTGAGGGCGACGAACGAGAAGGGCTTGGTGACGTAGTCGTCCGCGCCGGTGTCGAGGCCCTCGGCCTCGTCGTATTCGCCGTCCTTCGCCGTCAGCATCAGCACCGGCGTCCAGATGTCAGCGTCACGCAGCCCGGAGCAGACCCGGTAGCCGTTGAGCCCGGGCAGCATCACGTCCAGGACGACCACGTCGTAGTCGTTCCCTGCCGCCAGTTCCAGGCCGTGCCGCCCGTCGTGGGCGGTGTCCACCGCGAAGCCTTCTCCGACCAGACCCCGCCGGAGCAGCTCGGCGAGCCGCCTGTCGTCCTCGACCACCAGTATGCGCATGACGGCAGCCTTCCCCGGCGCGGCCGGAGGGAGACCGGAGGCTCCCGGACGATCTTCAGGTGCCGTTCAGCACGCGTGGGGCACTCTGTTGCCCAGGCGGATCCCGCCGCCGAGCACACCGTGCCGTCCGGGGGGCGGTACAGATCGAGGGGGAAACGATCATGCGTATCTCAAGGGGAGCGGTCCTCGCCGTGGCGGTGGCCGTGTCGTCCATCGGGCTGGCCGGTTCGGCCGAGGCCCGTCCGGTGTCCGGCATCGCCACCACCGGCGACTGCGACAACATCGGGGAGAACGACGCGGTGGGCAATTCCGGCAGCAGGTCCGCCTCGGGCCGGACGATCACGCTGTACACGGCCAAGATCACCGACTCGTACGCGAAGGCCGCGATCGAGGGCGACGTCCAGCGGTACGACAAGGTGTGGATCGACCGCAGCCTCAAGCTGTTCACGATGGGCGGCTCGCCGGGGCACCCCAGCGATGCGACCGTGCAGGCGAACGGCGGCTGGAAGCAGTGCGGCCCGTTCGAGGCGACCTGGTGGAACGCGTCCTGGAACTACGTCCAGAGCTCGACCGTCGCCCTCCAGCAGAGCGGCAAGTCGTACGCGGTCCGTGCCTGCATGCGACCCCACGACTCCAACGTGAGCACCTGCACGGACTGGTTCATCGACCACACCTGACCGGCCTTGCCGTGCAGCAGCTGCGGCCCCCGCAGGGACGCCGACGTCAGGCGCCGTGACGGAGGGCGGCGGGTGTGGTGCCGTGCCAGCGCCGGACGGCTCGGCGCAGGGCGCGGGCGTCGGCGTAGCCAGTCCGGGCGGCGACGGCGTCGATGCTGAGCGTCGTGTCGTGCAGCAGCCGCGTCACGTGGTCGCGCCGGCCGTCCTCGAGTTCCCTGCTCCAGCTGGTGCCGTGTTCGTCGAGGCGGCGCTGCAGGGTGCGCGTGCTCAGTCCCATGTGCCGTGCCACGGCCGCCAGCGTCGGAGCCGTCTGGTCGGGGGAGGAGGCCAGCGCACTGCGGAAGAGGTCCAGCCAGGAGTGCAGGGGGACCGCGGCGGTCAGGGTGTGCTCGGCATGCCGCCGCAAGACCGTCGACAGCCCCGGCTGGGCGAGCGGGTTGGGAACCGTCAGATCGGAGACGAGGAAGGTGATCGAGCTGACCGGAGCCTCGAAGTCGATGCTTCTGGTGCCGTAGAGCTCGATCAGGTTGTCGTGCCGGTGGGGTGCCTTGGTGGCGAGCGAGACTCTGAGCGGTACGAGGTCCCGGGCCGCCGCTTCGCAGAGGCGCCGGCGGTACAGCCCCAGTCCGAACGCACGGATCGCGCAGGCCGCCTCATGGCCCACGTCGGCCCGGTTGGTGTGGCTGACGGTGACGTGGTCGCCGTCCACGGTGACGCTGAGGCTGTCCGTACCGGTGTCGGCGACGGTGGCGAAGAGGTCCGACGCCTCCCGGATCCCTTCGAGGGGTGTCGCGGCGGACGTGATCAGGTAGTCCCACACGCCGAGACTGCCGATGGGCGACCGGCTCGCGAGCCGGACCGCGAGCTCGTTCCACGGCACGCGCGCGATGCTCAGCTCCGCCAGGCGGATGTTCGTGGCGGACGGCACTCGGCAGCCGTCGTCGTCCAGTTGCTCGGGGGCCAGTCCCAACAGGTTTACGTACTCATGGGCGTCCACGCCCAGCAGCCGTGCCGTGTCCATGCTGACACGGGTGAGGGCGGCGGACATCGTCCCCTGGTGATCGGGCAAAACCATGGAGGGTGATCGTAGTTCAAGGGATGGCGCGCAAGGTCCCCTGGTTGGCACGTGCGGTCCCTGCCCCGCGGTCCTCCGCGACCGTAGGGTGACGTGAGAGGCGGGGCCGGCCGGGGCGAGCCGTGCGGGTGCGGGGAAGAGGGCAAGAGGAGAGACCGCGGCAACGACCGGTCTCACCGGGGTGGAGGTCCACGGGGGTGGCCTTCACCGGTCCGCCACGCACCCGGCCCGGCCGCCCCGCCGGCCATCGCCCGGCCGCCCCGCCGGCCATCGCCCGGCCGTTCCGCCGGCCACCGCCCGGCTCAGCGCCCCGCGCGGCGCCGACCCGGGAGGGCCCGTTTCCCGCGGCCGCGTGCCCCCCCCCTCAGGCCGCCGTGCTGCGGAAGGTGCTGGGGCTGAGGCCCTTGTGGCGTTTGAAGGCGGCGCTGAAACCGAAGGCGTCGGCATACCCGACGGCCTTGGCGATCTGCGCGATGCTCAGGTCGGTGTCGGCCAGCATCGCCTCGGCGTCGTCCATGCGGCACTCGGTGAGGTAAGCGAGGGGCGGACGTCCCATCAGCTCGGTGAAGCGCCGGGCGAACAGCGCCCGGGAGACGCCGGCTTGAGCGGCCAGCGACGCGACCGTCCACGTGTCGGCGGGCCGCCCGTGGAAGGCGTGCAGGGCCGGGGCGAGGACCGGGTCGGCGAGGCCGCGGTACCAGCTCGGCGCGTCGGCACCCGCCCGGTCGAACCAGGTGCGCAGCGTGCAGACCAGAGCCCAGTCGAGGAGCCGGTCCATCAGCGCCTGCGAACCGGCCGAGAGCCGCGCGGCGTCGGCGGCGGAGTTCTCCAGCCAGGCGCAGACCTCGGCGTCCTCGGTGATGACCAGGACGGGCGGCAGGGCCCGCAGGAGCCGTTCGTGGCGGTGCCCCGAGGCGCGGTAGGCGCCCACGACCAGCGCGGTCGCCCCCTCCGGGCCGGTGCCCCAGCGGATGCCGTCGAGTTCCCGGCCGGTGCACGCTCCGTCCGCGGTGAAGCAGTTGATCTCGTACGCGGTGTGCGGGCGTCGGACGGTGGCGGGCTCGTCCGCGAGGCGGAACCGGGCAGGCCCTCGGACGATGGCCGTGTCACCCGCGTCGATCGCCCGCTCGGTGCCGTCGGACAGCAGCAGGGTGCCGCCCCCGCGGAGCACGCTGACCATGGTGAGCGGAGCGGCATCGGCGAAGGTGATGCTCCAAGGCGCCGTCAGGACGGCATTGCTGACGATCGAGCCCTCGGCCCGGATGCCGCTCAGGAGCGAACTCAGAGGATCCACCGCACAATCGTAGACGATCTCCTATGTCCTGAAGAGTTTCTCCCATGGATCATCCACGGCGCCGCGGCTGTACTGGACTCACCGCACAGATCGAGCCCTCGGGAGACACCGTGCCGCAGCACAGCAACGACAACAGCAGCAGTCACAGCAGTAGCAGCCGCCACAGCAGCAGCGACAACAGCCGTGAGACGAGGACGGCCCTCGTGGTCGTCGCGCACCACCGCAGCGATTCCCTCACCGCCCACACCGCCCGCCGTGCGGCCGCCCGGCTCGAGGCCGCCGGATACCGCATCGACTGGCTCGACCTGCACGCCGAGGGGTTCGACCCTCGCATGAACGCGCAGGACCAGCCGGACTGGGGCAACCGGGAGAAGCCGTACTCGGACGAGACGCACGCCCACATGCGGCGGATCCTCGACGCCGATGCCGTCGTCGCCGTCTTCCCGGTGTACTGGCAGAGCGTGCCCGCCGTCCTCAAGGGATGGATCGACCGCGTGTGGAACTACGGGTTCGCCTACGGCCGCAGCAAGCCCCGCCTGGCGGGCAAGCGCATGCTGTGGCTGGCCCTGGCCGGCGCCACCTCCGACGACCCCTTCGCGGACTCGATGCAGTCCGTCCTCGAAACCAACCTGAGCGACGGCATCGCCTACTACTGCGGCTTCTCCCGCTCCACCGTGGGACTGCTCCTCGACGCGGAGGAGCGGCCGCAGCGCATCGACGCCGAGGGCAACCTGCTGGTCGGCGAAGCGGTCGCCGGCGCCGAGCGCGAGGCGCAGTACGCCGACTTCGACCGCCGGGCACAGAAGCACGTGGACGAGTTCCTCGCGGACGGACTCGCCGCCGCCTGACGGTCGGGCGGCCGACCGTGACGCGGTGACGACAGGGCTGCGGGACGGGCGTCTGCTCCGCAGGCTCCCCGCAGCGGAGGATGAGCCGAGCGGGTGCCCGTAAGGGCATGTCCGGTGGGGCCGGGCGCTGTCACCATTTCCTCTGGCCGGGACGGGGGCCGTCGAGGAGGGGGCGCATGGGACAGCGACTGCCCGGCACCGCCGTGCGGGAGCCGGGGACCCGTGCCGGCACCTCGACGGGCACCCCCGGGGCCGCCGGGCCCGAACCGGCACCGCGCCCGGCGGCCACGCCCCCGCTCCGGGCCGGGATGTCCCCGCGGCAGGCCCTCCAACTGCAACGCGCCGCCGGCAACAAGGCCGTGACCGGCGCCCTCGCCGTCCAACGCTCAGGCAGCTCCGGAAACTCCGACAGCTCCGGCAAGTGCGGCAGCTCCGGCGGCGACTGCTGCGAGGAATGTCGCTCCGGCCCGGCGAACGAGGCCGAAGAGCCCGTGGTCCAGCGGGACTTCTTCAGCGACGCATGGCGGAGCGTCAGCTCCGCGGGCCCCGCCGTGGCCCGGGCCGCGGGACTGGTCGCCGACTGCGTCCAAAACCCCGCCCGGCTGCCCGTCGTACTCTCGGCCATCGCCTGGGAGGAGATCCCGGAGGCGCTCAAGGGGCCCCTCATCGACCAGGTCCTGCGAGCCTGCCTCGCAGCCGCCCGTACCGCCCGGATCCCCGGCCCGCCCGGACTGCCGGTCGGCACCATCCTCCAGCACGTGGCCATCGGCGCTCTGGAACGGGCGCTGAGCTACCCGCAGAGCACCAAAGTGCGGATCGCCGACCGGATGGCCCGCATCGTGCTCAGCCCCAGCGAGGACTTCGCCCTCGGCTTCCTCCAGGGCCTGCTCTCCGGCCTCTGGGACGGGGTGACCGGCCCGTTCGTGCTGCTCTGGGACCTGCTCAAGATCGGGTACGAGGTCCAGGCCGCGCAGCTGCGCCTGCTGTCCACCCTTGCGCACGGCGACTCCCGGCGGCAGCTGGAAGCGGACGTGCAGGCCGCCCTGGACCGGCTCGGGCCGCAGATCTCCGCCGCCCTGGCCCGGCTCACCGCCGGACGGACCGACCCGCTGGCGATCATCCAGATGGCCGACCAACTGGTCAGCGCCGCCCTGCGCGGGGTGGAAGCGGTCGGCGCCGAACTCTCCGACGCCCTGCTGAGGTTCATGAGCCGTCCCGACCGCGCCCTCGGCGAGGGCATCGGCTGGGTGGCCGGCACCGCCGTCTTCGAAGTGACGCTCCTGGTCCTGACCGAGGGCGGCTACACGGCACTCAAGGAGGCCCTGTCCGGACTGCGCGCTGTCGTCAGACTGGTCGAGGCGGGTGCCCAGGCCGCCGAGGCACTGGCGCCGGCCCGGGCCGCACTCGCCGGGTTCCGCAGCTTCGCGGCGGGCAACCGCGCGCTGGCCCCCCTCGTCGAGGCGGCGGAAGGGCTGTTCGCGCTCCTGGTGCGCTACCTGAGGTTCTCGTACGGGCTGGGTCCCGCCGGCGGCGCCGCGAGAGCCGGGGGCCGGGCGGCCGGGCGCGGGGCGAGCCGGGAGGTGCAGGTCGCCGAGACCGCACTGCGCGAGACCCACGAGATCACCCTGCTCGCCGACGGCCGCCTGATCCGGTGCAGCGACCAGTGCATGGAGCTGCTGCAGAACATCATCGGCCGGGCCCGCGCCCTCACCGCGGAACAGGCACCCGGCGAGGGCGCCCGGCTGATCGCGGAGGCCGAGCGCATCTCCGAGCGGGCCCGCGCCGTCAAGGCCGCCGAAGGCCTCAGTGACGCGGAGCGCACCGCCCAGGAGACCGCCCTGCTGCGCGAGGCGGCCTCCCTGGAGCGGCAGGCCGCCGCGGCCGAGCGTGAGGTGCTGCTACGGCTCCCCGGCCCGGCCCGGCAACGACTGCGGGCCTGCCGCGAACTGGCCGCCGCCAACGCCTCGAACCCGGCCTTCCGGCAGTTCGACGCCAGGCTGTCCCAGCTGGAGCAGGACACCGAGGCCGCGGCCCAGCTGCTCGCCGACGACCCCGGCGTGCGCGAGGCGATGCGGGAAGAGCTCTCCAACCTGGAGGGACTCGCCCGGGAGCTCCAGCAGGACATGCGCAAGATGGCGCCGCCCGCCCCCGCGGGCGGCGCGGCAGCCGGCGGCGCGGCCGCCTTCGACGTACGGGCCTGGGAAGCCTCCCTCGCCGGACTGACCCCCGGAGAGCGGGTCGCGCGGGTGTCCGGGGAGGCCGAACGGCAGGCCGCCCGGCACGGGTTCGAGTTCGACCGGCGCCTCTCCTCCCTGAACAACCGTGACGTCTACCGGGATCCCGGCACCGGGCACCTGTACTCGGTGGACACCCAGCACGGCCGCTTCGAGCACTGCGACGCCCGCGGCAGACACCAGGGCGAGGTGAACTTCGACCTCGCACCGATCCCGAACTCCAAGGAGGCCGACCACAGCCTCAGACACTTGTGAAGACCGGCTCACGCGCGACGGCGCCGCCGCAGCAGCACGGCCCACAGCGCGCTCGCACCGCCACCCAGGAGCAGGGCGAGCACCATCGGAACGGTCGCCTTCGCCCCGGGGTCCGTGAGGACCGGGGTCAGCAGCGCCAGGGCGAGGGCCGCCAAGGCCAACGGGCCGAGGTGGACGGCGGGATGCGCCCAGGTCAGCGGAGTGGTCCGGCGCAGTCCGCGGGCCGGTGCGGCCGGGGGCGGTGTGAAGGCGGCGTCGGTCGGGTGCAGGAGGCCCCACAGGAAGGTGCCGTCGTCCCCGATCCAGAGCGCCGCGGTCCCCGGGCGGACGGTGACCATCCATCCGGTGTGGCCGGCCAGTTCGGTGGCGAGCGCCGCCGCGCATTCGCGCCGCCGGGAGACCGTCAGGACGACCGGTGCGTCGTCCGCGCCCGTGGCGGCGAACTGCAGCCCGTCCCCGCCGTGCAGCTCCACGAGCCGGGTGCGCAGCGCGAGGCGCTCACCAGGCCGGGACGCACGTACGGCCCGCACCTCCTTGCGGCCGGGTGCGGCCGCAACTCCGGTGAGCAGCAACGCGAGCCACAGGACGAAGAGCAGGACGGCCGCCATGAGCGCGGCGAGCGCGGGGGAGACCCCGTAACCGGGCTGGTGGATCCGCAGCTCGGTGCCGGCGGCCACGTAGCCGGGGAGCTCCGGCCGGGCCGGGGCGGCCAGCACGGGGAAGCTGCGCCCGCGCTCCGGCCGCAGCGGCGTCGTGGCGCCGGGCGCCGAGATGCGCACAGAACGGCCGCGGGGCCCGGGCACGGTCAGGACCAGGTCCGACCGGTATTCGTCCGGGGTGTCCCGGACGTTCTTGGTCCCCTTCCTCCTGTAGCTCCACGAGGAGACCGTGACCTGCTCCGCCGACACCACCGTACCGGGCAGCACGTGCGCCCCGGCCCGTTGCAGGGTGCTGATCCGCGCGTGGGCGGCGGGGCCCGGGAACGAGCCGAGCAGTCCGGCCGTCAGGAGGCTCAGGGGCAGCGCCAGCGCGAGCGCGGGCACCTGCCATCCCCGCCTGCTGCGCGGCAGCAATACGGGGACCCCCGGGACCGCTCCGTCCGCCGCGGCCGCGCGTGCGGCGACCCGGGGCGCGGCCGTGCCCGCGACGACCCACCCGGCCGCACAGACCAAGGCACCCGTGGCGAGGAGGACGACGTCGTGGCGCGGCTGGATGCCGTTGCGTATCCACAGGAGCAGCGGTGCGGCGAAGGCGAGAGCCACGGCTCCCGCGCCGAGCGCTCTCGTCCAGGCGGTGGAGCGGCGGGGGAGTCGGGGCATGTGCATGATCTTCCCAGGGCTGTGCCGCGCCGCCGTGCCCGGGGCCTTACCCGACTCCTTGATCCTCCGGCTCCGCGAACCGGATCGCTGATCAGGAGCCCCGCACCGCCTGCGCCGGCTCGCGCACCATGAACACGTCCACCGGATCCTCGGTCTCGCATGTGAACCCGTGCCGCTCGTACAGACGCCGGGCCCGACTGCCCTGCAACACGTTCAGCCGGATCCGGGTGCCCTCGCGGTCGCACCGATCCAGCAGCTCACGCAGCACGGCCGTACCGATGCCGCTGCCCTGCAGGCGGGGAGCCAGGTAGAAGTGCTCCAGCCAGTGGCAGTGCTCGGCGGGCCGCAGCGCCACGCAGCCGGCGAACCGACCACCCACCTCGATCACCCAGGTGTGCGCCGGAGCGAACCCGTCCCGCAGCCGCTGCCGCACCCGCTGCTCGTCGTACCGCCCGAGCCGCTCCAGATCCGCCCGCAGCACCACGGCCCGCAGCTCGGCCACCGCCTCGACATCCGCCGCCGAAGCCAGCCGGATCCCCCATCCCCCCATGATCACCAGGCTACCGCGCCAAACTCCCCCGCCCTCGCGGCCGGGACTCTGCCCGGCATGCACGCGGGCACGCGCTCGGCAAGAGCTGACGTATCCGGCGAAGCGTGACTGACGGGGGAGCCGGCCACCAGCGGTGTATGCCACCACGACACGATGCCACCACGACACGACACGACCCGGGTACCAGTTAGGGTGGCCGCGCGGTTCGGGGAGGGCCGTGCCGATGAACTCGCACCGCCCTCGACGCGTCACCGCCCGACCCGCGACGCGCACCACCTTGGCCCTGCTGGCAGCCGTTGTCCTAGCCACGGACTGTACGAGTGCCGACCGGTCCTCCGGCCCTGTTCCCGAGGAGTACCTCGGCGTATGGGACTACAAGGCCTCCCATAGCGTGGGGGCAGGTTCGCCGCTCACCATCGAATTCAGCATCAAGCAGGGCCGCCCGGGCGAGCACATGGCACGGCAGAAGGTCTGGGTCGGCGACAGCCAATGCCAGGAGGACTACACCCTCAAGTCCCCAGGCCCTCCACTCGTGCTGACCCCGATCCCCGGTCCGGGATGCGGCGAGTCAGAGCTCACGCTCGTCGTGGATGGCAGCCTCCTGGAAGTGCAGACGCCAGGGGACCTCAACCCCCAACGCTTGGAGAAGACCACCGACAAGGCTCCGGAACTCGACGGACCCCGCACGGAGTGACAGAGCCGCCGGCCGGGGGAAGCAGGGATTCTGAGCAGCGAGCCTTTCCGAGAAGCACCGGCTTTCGCCCCGGCCTTGGCGTCAGGCGTGACGGGCGAGCTTGACCGCGGAAAGCAGCAGGACCACGGCCAGTGCGGGGATGAGGACCACGTCCGGGAACACACCCAGCAGCAGGCCGCCCAGTACGGCGCCGGCGATCGAACCGCAGGCCATCACCGCGGTGAAGCGGAGGTTGGCACCGAGGACGGCGAAGCTGCCGTCGCGGCTGTAGCGGGCGAACGCCACCAGCATGGTCGGCAGGGAGACCAGCAGCGAAAGGCTCCCGGCGGTCCTGATGTCCTCGCCGAAGAGCAGCACGATCGTCGGGATCAGCAGCTCGCCCCCGGCCACTCCCATGATCGCGGCGACCACTCCGATGCCGAACCCGGCCACGACACCGGCGGGCACCTGCGCCCACAGCGGCAGGTCGAGCGTGCCCATCGTGGTGGTGTGCGTCAGGACGAGGGCGGCGGCCATCAGCACCATCAGCGCCGCGAGGACCCTGTAGAGGGTGGCCGAGCGCATCCTGAGGGCCCAGGTCGCTCCGGCCCACGCGCCGAGCAGGCTGCCGGCCAGCAGGTTGACCGCCACCGGCCAACGGGCGGCCACCTCGGCCGCCGGCACCGCCGCAAGCCGTGCGGGCAGCGCGAACAGGACCACGACCAGGCTCATCGCCTTGTTCAGGATCACCGCAGACAGTGCGGCGAACCCGAACAGACCGATTAGCAGCGGCAGACGGAACTCCGCTCCGCCCAGTCCGATCATCCCGCCCAGGACACCGATCGCCGCTCCGGCACCGAACACCAGGGGCAGCGATCGCGAAGAACGCAAGGGGAGAAGGCTCTGGTCAGTGCTCACGACGGGCATCCTCGCCGGTCACGAACCCCGGTCGCCACGCGCTGACCCCACCTTCGGGGAAAGCCACCGGGCATCTGCCCCGGACTTGTCCGGACCTCCGAGCGCCGGCGGTTGCGAAGGCGCGCCCCGATCCCGCACCGTTCCTACGCCGAGGCTCCCGCGGCACCGGTCAGAAGCGCGCCCATGGCGGCGAGGACAGCCGGCTCGACCCGGTAGTACACCCACGTGCCGCGCCGCTCGGAGGACAGCAGCCCGGCCTCCTTCAGCTTCTTCAGGTGGTGCGAGACCGTCGGCTGGGAGACGCCGACGTCGGAGATGTCGCACACGCACGCCTCACCGCCCTCATGCGAGGCGACGGCGGAGAACAGCCGCAGGCGCACGGGGTCGCCGAGGGCCTTGAACATCTTCGCGGCGACCTCGGCCTCGTCGGCCGACATGGGCCGCTCGTTCAGCGGCGGGCAGCACGGCGCGACGACGTCGGGCTCCAGCAGCGGCAGAACCTTCGCATTCGACATGCATCTATGTTGACACATGTCGAATCAGCCGGGTAGTGCGGGCGGACTCACCGGCGGGCCAGGTGCGCCGCAAGGCGGCGGGCTGCCCGGCCAGCGTCCCGGCCCACGCCGCGCAGGCTGTTGGAGGACAGGCTGCGCTGCCACTCCAGGCCGACGAACGCGAGCCCCGGGTGGGAGGGGGAGGCGCCGTCGCGGTGCCGGGGTCGCCCGGCCGCGTCCAGCGCGCCTGCAATGTCGGCGAGATAGGGGAGGTGTGGCCGGTAGCCGGTCGCCAGGATCACCGCATCAACCCGTTCCACCGTCCCGTCCGCCCACGTGAGGGTGTCACCGTCCAGGGCGGTGAACACCGGCCGACGCTCGGGAAGGCCCGCGGCGAGCGCGGCGCGGTAGCGGCCATCGTCCAGGACGGGCTGGGCCGGCGGGGTGTGCAGCAGCCGGCCGAGCGGGGCTGCGTCCAGGCCCGTGCGGGTCAGCCAGAAGTGCAGGTCCCGGCCCAGCAGGTGCTGGCGGGCGAACTTCACCGGTGCCCGGGTCGCCAGCGTCGTGGCGCTCTTCCGCGCGAGTTCGGCCGCGACCTGGACCGCGGAGTTGCCCGCGCCCACCACCACGACCCGCTGCCCGGCGAACACCTCGGGCCTGCGGTAGTCGGCCACGTGCAGGAGCCGGCCGGTGAAGGACTCCAGGCCCGGCAGCGCAGGCCGGTAGGGGCTGGCGAAACTCCCCGATGCCGCGACCACCGCCCCGGCCGTCAGTGTGGCCCCGCCCTCCACCTCGATGCGGAACCGACCGCCCTCCTCGGCCGTCACCCGGGCCACGCGCCGACGGGTGCGGATCTCGGCGTCCAGACGGGCGGCGTAGTGGTCCAGGTAGCCGGTGACCTCGTCGCGGTGCGGGTAGCGATCCGGATCCCCGCCGAACGGCATGCCGGGCAGTGCGCTGAACCGGGCCGGGGAGAACAGCGTCAGGCTGTCGTAGTACTGCGGCCACGAGCCGGCCGCCCGCTCCGACGCCTCCAGCACCACGGGCTTCACTCCCGCTCGGGCCAGTGCGTGCGCGGCCGCCAGTCCGGACTGCCCGCCTCCGATGACGACGGCTTCCACGTGCTCCATCACAACTCCCACGGAATTGATGAACGTCTATGTTGACGTCTATCGATACAGCTGCCATGCTGATCGTGCAAGGCATCGACAAACGTCGAAACAAGGAGCAGTCGTCATGAACGAGCAGGCCAACCCCACCAGCCCTCACCACTCCGAGCCCGCGGCCCCCTGCTGCTCCACGGCCCCCGCTCGGCCCGCCGCTGAGGCGGTGCACGCCCAGGCCTCGCCGTGCTGCGGCACCGCCGAGGGCGCCGAAGCGGCCGGCGCCTGCTGCGACCCGAACGCTAAACGCGAAGCCGCCACCGCCGGCGCCGGCTGCTGCTGACCGTCGAGCCCCACCGAGCCCCCCCGCCCTCTTCCTCCCACCGCCCGTACGAAGACCCGGAGACCTGCCATGAGCGAGAACACCACCGAGCTGCCCGTCGTCGTCATCGGGGCCGGCCCCGCCGGACTCGCGGCCGCCGCCCACCTCGTCGACCGCGGCCTGGAACCCTTCGTCCTGGAAGCCGGGACCACCGCCGGATCCGCCGTACGCGAATGGGCCCACGTACGCCTCTTCTCCCGCTGGGGCGAGGTCGTCGACCCGGCCGCCGAGAAGCTCCTCGCCCCGACCGGCTGGGTCAAGCCCGCCGAGGACACGTACCCCTCCGGCGGTGACTGGGCAGCCCGCTACCTCCAGCCCCTCGCCGACGTCCTGGACGACTGCGACCGCGTCCGCTACGACGCCCGCGTCACCGGCGTCTCCCGCACCGGCCGCGACCGCATCGTCGACGCCGACCGCGACACCCAGCCCTTCGTCGTCCACTACGAGAGCGCCGACGGCCGCGAGCAGCGGGTCCTGGCCCGCGCGGTCATCGACGCCTCCGGCACCTGGTCCACCCCCAGCCCCGCCGGCGGCAGCGGCCTCAAGGCCCTGGGGGAGCAGGCGGCCGCGGACCGCATCACCTACCGCGTCCCCGACCTCAAGGACCCCGCCGTCCGCGCCCGCTACGCGGGCAAGCGCACCGCCGTCATCGGCTCCGGCGCCTCCGCCTTCACCGCCCTCGCCTACCTGGCCGACCTCGCCAAGGCCGACGACGGCACCGGAACCCACGCCACCTGGATCCTGCGCCGCGGCATCTCCGGCTCCACCTTCGGCGGCGGCGAAGCCGACCAGCTGCCCGCCCGCGGCGCCCTCGGCCTCGCCGCGAAGGCGGCCGTCGACGGCGGCCACGCCCACGCCGTCACCGGCTTCCGCACCGACAGCATCGAGCGCACCGAAGACGGCCGCGTGGTCCTCGTCGGCGAGGACGGCCGCCGCCTCGACCCGGTCGACGAGGTCATCGTCCTCACCGGCTTCCGCCCCGACCTCTCCTTCCTCGACGAGCTCCGCCTCGGCCTGGACGAGCGCCTCCAGGCCCCGGTCGAACTGGCCCCGCTGATCGACCCGAACCAGCACTCCTGCGGCACCGTCTACCCGCACGGCGTGAACGAGCTGTCCCACCCGGAGAAGGACGTCTACCTCGTCGGCATGAAGTCCTACGGCCGCGCCCCCACCTTCCTCGCCATGACCGGCTACGAGCAGGTCCGCTCCATCGCCGCCCACCTCGCCGGCGACCGCGCAGCCGCCGAGCGCGTCGAACTCACCCTCCCCGAGACCGGCGTGTGCGGCGGCGCGGGCCTCTTCGACGAGCCCGAAGCCACCGCGCAGAACGGCGGCGGCGACGGCGGCGGCTGCTGCGCGGCCCCCGCCCCCCTCACCATCCTCGGCGCCCCCAACCCCAACCCCACCCCCGCCACCTCTTCCGCCGGCGGTTGCTGACCGCCATGCCACACACCAAGGCCCGCGTGGCCGCGACCGGGACGGGGGTCCGATCGCGGCCACGCGCCGTGCTGCCCGCCCTGTGCGCCACACAGATCACCAGCTGGGGTGTCCTCTACTACGCCTTCCCCGTCCTCAACCCGGCCATCACCGCCGACACCGGCTGGCCGGCAGGCGCGACCACGGCCGCGTTCTCCGCCGCCCTCGTGGTCTCCGCCGTCGTCGGCATCTTCGTCGGCCGCGTCCTGGACCGTCGCGGGCCCCGCGCCGTCATGACCGCCGGCTCCGTCCTCGGCCCGCTCAGCCTCCTCATCGTGGCCGCCGCCCCCAACCTCGCGGTCTTCACCGCCGGATGGCTGCTGGCCGGAGCGGCGATGGCCGCCACCTTCTACCCGCCCGCCTTCGCCGCCCTCACCCGCTGGTGGGCCCCCGACCACATCCGCGCCCTCACCATCGTCACCCTCGCCGGCGGACTCGCCTCCACCGTCTTCGCCCCGTTGACCGCCGTCCTCGCCGCCCACCACTCCTGGCGCACCACCTACGCCGTCCTCGCCGCGATCCTCGCCGCCCTGACCATCCCCACCCACGCCCTTGCCCTGCGCGCCCCCTGGCCACCGGCCCGCGACAGCCCCCACGCCACGGATGCCGGACCCGAACCTGCGGCGCGCAGCCGGGCGTTCTGGATGCTCGCCGCGACCTTCACCTTCTCTTCGTTCGCGATGTACGCCGTCGTCATCACCCTCGTCCCCCTCTTCCTCGAACGCGGCTACACCACCACCCAAGCCGCCTGGGCCCTCGGCCTCGGCGGCGCCGGCCAGACCCTCGGCCGCACCCTCTACGCCGCCCTCGCCCGCCACACGGGCGTGGTCACCCGGACCGTCACCCTCGTCGGCCTCGGCGGACTCACCACCGCGGCCCTCGCCTTCACCTCCGGCCCCTACGCCCTGCTCGTCGGGCTGTCCGTGTTCGCCGGGATCGTCCGGGGCAACCTCACCCTCCTCCAGGCCACCGCCGTCACCGACCGGTGGGGAACCGCCCACTACGGCCGCCTCTCCGGCCTCCTCGGTGCCCCCGCCCACGCCGCAGCCGCCTTCTCACCCTTCGCCGGCACCGCCATCGCCGGCCCTCTCGGCGGCTACCCGGCCCTGTTCGCCGTACTGGCGGCGCTCTCGGCCGCGGCCGCCCTCACAGCGATCGGGACCCGCCACGAGCCGCCGGCGCCCCGAGCCTGAGGGAGACCCTGCCTGCCGGACCACCGGGCTGCTTCCATGAATGCGTCCCGTCACCGGCAACCAGACCACCTCGCGGAAGGCCAGCCGTCATGCGCACCCTGCACGTCGTCACCCACCCGGAGGCCACCCACCACGTCGAGGGGGTCGTCGGCGGCTGGTACGACTCGCAGTTGACGCCCGCCGGCGTCCGGGCCGCGGTCTCCATCGCCCGGGCGCTGCGGGCCCGGATCCCGGTGGACGCCGAGGTGGAGCTGTTCTCCTCGGACCTGCAGCGCACCCGTCGTACGGCCGACGAGGTGGCCGAGGCGTTCGGCGTGCTGCCGGTCCTGGACCGCCGGCTGAGGGAGAAGTCCTACGGCGAGGCGGGAGGAAGGCCGCAGGAGTGGCTCGACCGGCGTTTCGTCCCGCCGCCGGCCGTCGGCGAGCGCATGGACCACGACGAGGGCGTGAGCGGTGCGGAGACCAAGGCCGTGTGGGCCCGGCGCATCTACGAAGCCATGGACGACATCCTCCGACGCCCGTGCGCGCACCAGATCATCGTCACGCACGGCGGCTCCCTGACGTTCGTAGTCGCCTCCTGGATCAGGATGCCGATCACGTCAGCCGGATACGCCAGTTTCCGGGCGCCCGCCGGCAGCATCACCACACTCCGCGAGGACGACTACTTCCACAACCGCCAGGTCGTCAGCCTCGCAGACACCCGGCACCTGACCCCCACCGAATCCGCCTGACCCTGCACGGTCTGCTCGCCGCGCGCCGCCGCGCACGTAAATGTGTCGACAGCGTTCCTCGGCACCGGCAAGGTGGGGACCCGTGACGAGCAGCGAACTGTGGACGCGAGAGACCGCCGACCGATACGACGCGGAGGAGGCCGAAGCATCCTCGGACGCAGTACTCGGACCGGCCCTAGCGTTCCTCGCCGAGCTCGCCGGCGAAGGCCGGGCGCTGGAGTTCGCCATCGGAACGGGAAGGGTGGGAGTCCCGCTCCGGGAACGCGGGGTGCCGGTGGCGGGCATCGAGCTGTCCGAGCACATGGCAGCGGTGCTGCGACGCAAGATCGACGAGGGAGAGCTCCCGGTGACCATCGGGGACATGGCCACCACAGTCGTTCCGGGCGCCTTCACCCTGGTCTACCTCGTCTACAACACCATCACGAACCTGCTCACGCAGGACGAGCAGGTCGAGTGCTTCCGCAACGCCGCACGGCATCTGGCGCCCGGCGGCCGGTTCGTCATCGAGCTCGGTGTGCCGCCGCTGCGGCTCCTGCCGCCCGGCCAGGTCGCGGTGCCGTTCGACGTCTCCGAGCAGCACCTCGGCTTCGACACCTTAGACCTGGTCGAGCAGATGCTCGTCTCGCACCACTTCACCCACGACGGCGACGGCCGCTACCGCCGCGAGAACTCCCGGCACCGCTACGCCTGGCCGGCCGAGCTCGACCTGATGGCACGGATCGCCGGACTCGAACTGGAACGCCGCGTCGCGGACTGGGACGGCTCCCCCTTCACCCAGGACTCCGCAAAGCACATCTCCGTGTGGCGCAAGCCGGCCTGAGGCCGGGACCCGCAGCCGCCAAGGCCGTTCGGCTCCACTGCCGGGCGACTCGTGCATGATGATCGGGAACTTTGAGGGTCCGGGAGGCCGCGTGGATGAGGGCGAGGGCGTGGACCTGATCTGTCTGAGCGACCCGGACAGTACCGTCCGGGTACGGATCCTGGGGCGGAACAGGCCCGGGGACACGCCGTACAACGACTACCTCGATGCCGAGCTCGTCATCACGAGCGCCTTCGTCAGCGGGCGTCTTGGGCTGTGCTTGTCACCGGAAGCCATGGACGACTGGTCAACGGACCTGAACGAGCTTTCCGACGGGCAGGGCATCCGCTGGACGGCCATGGGCGACACCGAGATCCGGATTGATGTCGACAGGCAGTTCTCGGTGCCCCGGCCCGTCGTCACGGTGGACGACCGTGGCGAGTCCGGGGTTTCGGTCCGCGTCGTCCTGGACCCGGGGAACGGCTGGGCGGACGAGCTCCGTGAGCAGCTCGGACGCGTCCGGCAGACCTGGCCGAACGAGGTCGTGACGACGCCCCGGCCAAGGGACTACTGGCAAGCCTGAGGAGGCCGCTCGTGCCCTGGGCGGGCCCGCCGGGACGGGCCGGTCTGTCCCTTAGTAGCACGTGTGGTGGTTGCACACCTGCACGTCGACGACCCCCGGCAGGCGCCGGATCTCCTCGCCCAGTTGGGCCTGGCTCTGCCCTGGTGCGAAGTGGTCGGGCATGCCCACGGTGAGTTCGAGCCGGCCGGCCCGCTCGTACACCTCGATCCGAGTGGCGCCGCGCTCCCGCAGGTCGGGCGTACGCCGCTCCAGTTCCGCCTGCTGGACGCCGCGGGAGTCGAGCGTCGCCAGGAAGTAGGGCGGCGGTTCGTTGTCGGCGTCCGGCGGCTGCAGGTAGAAGGCGGCCACGGCCGCCGCGACGGCGACCGGGGTGACGGCCACCCACCACCGGCCGGGCCGGTTCCCCGGCTCCGCGAAGGCCGCGCCGATCAGCAGCAACGCCGTCGGTACGAAGAGGAACATGCCGATCACCGCCCCGACCAGCGCCCACCCCAGCAAGCCCACCCCGATGACGAGACAGGCGCGGGCGAACGCCTTCGGCTGGTCCCGCAGCGGCAGCAGCGGAACGGCGATGGCCACCGCGGTCCCGAGAAACACCCCGCCCAGCGGCGTCACGAGCCCCAACGCAGTCAGCACCCCCGCCGTCACCAGTGCCGCGAGGGCGCACCCCCACTGCACCCCCGACACCCTCTCGGACTCCACCCCGCACCCCCATACTTGAACACGTTCAACTGAACGTGTTCAAGTATGGCACGCCTCTTCGTCGCGGCGACGGCCCTCGCGGAGCACTCGGCGGAAGGCGCAGCGTCGGTCCCACCCGCGGGTTCGGGGTGTGGCCAAGTCGGTCCGCCGAACGCAGTGACTCCCGCAGTCGAAGTAGGCCATGCTGGGGCAGGGCCATCATGCGTCTCCTGGTTGAACTGGGCTTCCAGCAGGGCGAGTTGCATGCCGGCCCACCTGTCGGGCAGGGAGCGGAATCCGGGACGGCGGCCGTCAGCTGTGGATCTTTCGGACCACCACGAGCCGTGCCGTCCTGCTCCGGAAGGCAGGTCTCCACCGCACCGCAGGTTCGCCCCGACACACAATCCTGGAAGGAATCCATGCGCTCCCGATCACTCCTACGTCTCCGGCCCGCCCGGTCCGTCCGCCGGACGCTGTGCGCGACGCTGATAGCCACGGCGGCAGCGCTCGGCACCGGGCTTGCGGCCCCGGCCCCGAGTGCCGCCACCACCACCGACGATGTGGTCGACAGCCACTGGATCGGACTGGGCTACAACCAGAACCCCCAGCCGCCGAGCGGCACGAGCTGGAGCACCGCCGACTGGAACCGGATGGTGTCCCGCACCGACTACATGAAACCGGGCGTGGTCCGGATCATGTTCAACCTGCCCTGGTTCTGGAGCGGCACCGACGCGGGCGGCACCTACGACTTCACCAGCGCCGCCTACCTGAACGCCGAGAAGGTGATCAAGCATTATGTGGACAAGGGCGTGCCGGTCGTCAGCGGGCTCTTCGGCATCGACAACCTGACCTACACCTCACCGAACACAGCCGCCGTCCAGACGACGCTGGTCAAGCACCTGCAGGCCGCCGGCGCCGCGCCGACGTACTGGGTCGGTGTCAACGAGCCCAACGTCGCCAACGATGCGAAGTCCCACACGTACGCCGAATGGCAGACAGCGACGACTGCCCTCGCATCCGCCTTCGCGATCGCCGGCGTGGACACCTCCAGAACGGTCATCTCCGGCGCCGACAGCGCCGAGGCCGGCATCAGCTCCTACGGCGGTGACCTCGGTGGCCACACCGCACCCGAGTGCAATTCCGGCTGCAACGCAGCTCTGGTCTGGAAGCTCGCCGCACTCAACACGTTCACCGCGCAGATCTACGCCGACAGCGCCACCGACACGGCGATCACCTTCCAGACCTCGTTGGACGGCACCACCTGGAAGAACCTGGCAGTCGCGCCGCCAACGCCGGTCGCCCAGGTCACCGGCAAGAACGGGAGCGGAATGTGGAGGTACACGTACACCGCCTCGGGCATCACCGGCAGCAAGTACCTCCGCCTGTCCGTGGCCTCCTCGACCCGTGAGCACTCGATCGGGTCGATGCACATCGCCAACAACAGCACGACCATCGACGACGCTCTCGACGATCTGACGCAGACACAGGCCGACATGAACACCGGCACCTGGAAGAGCAACAACTCCTGGTGGCTGCGCTCCGCACAGAGCGGCCTGCTGGGAGCGAGCGAGGCCCACTTCTACGGCCAGGAGCTGTACGGCGCAGACCCGGCGTACGTCGAGCCCGTGATGACCGAGGCGGTGTCCCAGATCCGGCCGGCGACGCGGGGCGGTGCGGTGCTGCTGGGGGAGACGGGGACGAAGGCCCGTCAGTACCCGGACGGCACCAAGGACTACCGTTTCGCGCTCGAAACGACCCAAGCGCTGCGCATGGCGGATCTGGCGGTGCAGGAAGCCCGCAGCGGTGTGGACGGAGCGGCGGCCTGGTGCCTCGACGGCTATGCCGCGACCACGTTCTGCGGGATGTGGGGGCGGGGTGACGAGGATCCCGACAAGGTGTCGGCCCACTCCACGGCGCTACGGCCGTGGTTCTACACATGGAGCCTGCTGACCCGGTACCTGCCGGCCGGGTCCGTCATCCATACGCCGGCCGAGCCCACGGGCGTGCGCGTGCTGGCTGCACAACTTCCCGGCGGAGGCTGGACGTTCGCCCTCGTCAACCGCACGTCCGTCACACAGACGGTGAGACTGACCGAGCCCACCGGGTGGATCACCCTCAACAAGTACCTCTACACCGACGGCGCCACCCCGAGCACCGACGCCAACGGCTTCCCCACGAAGGTCGGCACGGTGCCGAAGAACTTCACCAACGGCCAAACCCTGTCGGTGGGTGCCAACTCCGTCGCGGTGTTCACCACCGAGCCGTGAGCGAGCCCCCGACGACCGGGCGCTGAACGTCCAAGGGTGTCGGCCACCGCAGCGACTGCCACGCTTCCCGGTGCCGACACCCGCACGGACCCGTCGCCCACCCAGTGGGCCCCGTACCGGGCACGCTCCACTCCGGGCTCGGCTTACCCCGGCTAGGGATGGTGGGCCGCGCACGAGTGATGCCCGCCTGCCAGGTGGGCGAATTGGTGTCGGGGGTGGGCGGGGGCGGGGAACGGATGTGGGGTCTCGACTACCGAGGAGGCCCATGAACATCAGGAGAGTGACGAAGGCCGAGCTGGTGACGGCGCTGACGGCGGTGGCTGCGCTCGGGATGTCGATCTACAGCGTGATCGAGACCCGTGAGGCCAGCAAGGCGGCCAATGATGTTGCGGATCATTCGAACAGGCTGGAGAGCGTGTACCGGTTGACGTGGCACTCGGAAACCGCGAAGGACGGGTCGTCCCTGGTGATCGACAACCGGAGCGTTTTCCCGGCCCGGAACATGGTGCTCCTGAATCAGGTCACCGGCGAGTATGTGCCGATCTGGGAAGTGCGTCCGTGCCGGCGGGCAGTGCTGGACGTGGCCGGGAAGAACGACGACATCCGGAGAAAGGGGGAGGGCGTGTACTCCCTGCACTTCAAGATGGCAGGCAAGTACTGGAAGACGGACGCACGCCGTGACCCCGTGAGGAACCCGGACTCCGTCATCGACCGGGACATGCTCCTCAGCCGCTCCAAAGATCACACGCCCCTGAAGGTGAAGTTCGACGGCTCCGATCTGGCACCCTGCGGGTAGCCGGCGGCCGCTTCGCCTCCTGGCGCGGTTCCGAGGGCGGTCTGTCGGCGGACGCCGAGCGCGTCTTCGGCTTCTCGGAGTTCGTTGAGAGTAGGCCCGCACTCGTCCGGGCTCGGCACGGGTGCGGCCGACTCGGCGGAGGGCCGTACGGCGGCCCGGCGGGCGCCGTGCTCGGCCAGGACCTGCCGTTGCGTGGTTTCTTCGCGGCCGCCGGGGAGCGGGCGCAGTCGTGTGGTTCCACGCGTTGGAAGTCGTCGCGCACACCCGCGTCGGCACTGTGGTGGCCGGACCGCTCCGCAGGCCCCTCGAGGTCATTCCGTTCCGGAACCGGCACCGCTCGCTGGTGGTTCGGGCAGCCAGTCGCGGGCCGGGTCGTACTCCAGCCATCGGCTTCGCCCCGCCTCCTCGGCACAAGCGGAGGCAAGGCCGTTCAGCCCCGGGCGCCCGTCGCCCGCGCGCCAGAGCAGCGACCAGGCGTACAGCGGCGTGGGATCGACCAGCGGGACAGAGCGCAGTCCGGGGACCTCCGGCAACGGCACATCGGCGGGCAGCAGCGAGAAGCGTCGCGGGTCCTGCGCCACCTCGGTGAGGAAATGGGCGAGCCCCAGGTTGACGCTCGTGGCTGTGTTCCGGATGCCGAACCGGTCGGCGAACCGGCTGAGGAAATCGAGCCGGTCCAGCGCACCGGGTGCCCACAGCACGCTGTCGCGCAACTGGTCCGGCCGCAGTGCCGGCTCTCCTGCGAGCGGATGGTCCGCGCTCAGTACGGCGTCCACCGGTTCGAGACGGACGATGCGGTGCACAAGCCCGGCGGGCAGCGGGGGGTGCACCCGCCCGAAGGCTGCGTCGATGTCGCCGTGCAGCAGAGCCGTCGTCACCGACGGAAGATCGCGCCCGTGCCCCAACGCCAGCTCCCCGGCCCGACCGGTGCCGGCGGACGCGACCTGGGCCAGCGTCCGCATCGGCGCGTAGAGGTGCCCCCAGACATCCACGCGCAGCGGACGCTCCTCGCCGACCACCGCCGCGACCGCGGTGTCGGCGGCGGCCACGGCCTGCCGGGCAGGTGGGAGGAACCGCTGCCCGTCCTCGGTGAGGCGCACGCCGTTGCCGCCGCGCCGGAACAGTGCGGTGCCGAGCAGGGATTCCAGCCGGGCGATCCTCTTGGACAGCGCCTGCTGAGAGATGGCGAGCGTCCCTGCCGCCCGCCCGAAGTGCAGTTCCTCGGCAGTGCGCACAAAGGCCCGTACCTGCGCCATGTCGAGATCCATGGCCCCACCATAGGTGACAACCAAAAGTTGTCGGCCTTGCCCGGGCGTTGTTGGATCGAGGGGCGGCCGCGGGGGTTGCATCCTCTCCATGCAAAGACTGATTCCCACGGGAGAAGCGGCACGCCCCGTCGCCTTCGCCGAGGTCCCCCCGCCCGTGCCCGAGCCCGGTGAGGCACTGGTCAAAGTCGAGGCGTTCGCCCTGAACCGGGGCGAGACGTTCCTGCTCGAACATCCCCAACCGGGGGCGCTGCCGGGCAAGGACATCGCAGGGCTCGTCGTACAGGCGGCAGCCGACGGCTCCGGCCCCGGCATCGGCACCCGCGTGGTCGGGCATCCGCCGCAGGGAGGATGGGCCGAGTACGCCGCCGTGCCCACCCACTCGCTGGCGGTCCTCCCGGACAGCATCGGCAGCGTACGGGCGGCGGCCCTCCCCCTGGCCGGGATCACTGCCCTGCGGCTGCTGCGTACGGCCGGTTCCCCGGCCGGCCGACGGGTGCTCCTGACCGGCGCCTCAGGTGGCGTCGGCCACTACGTCACCGAGCTGGCCGTCGGGGCGGGAGCCGAGCTGACCGCGGTGACAGCCACACCGGCGCGCGGCGAGCGCCTTGCCGAGCTGGGCGCGAAGGTGGTGCACGGGGTCGAGGAGGCTCAGGGACCCTTCGATGTCGTGCTGGAGTCCACCGGCGGACCGCATCTGCCACTGGCCCTGTCCAAGGTGCGTCCGGGCGGCACGCTCGTCTGGTTCGGCCAGGCGAGCCGCACCCCGGTGAGCCTCGACTTCTTCCAACTCCTCGGCGGACCCGCACGCGTCACGATCCGGCACTTCCACTACGCCGGCGCCCCGTACGGCTCCGATCTCTCCGCTCTGGTGAGCCTCGTGGATCAGGGCCGGCTGCACCCGGAGGTCGGCCGCATCGCCGACTGGGCACAGACCGCCGACACCCTGGTCGACCTGCGAGAGCGCCGGATACGCGGCAAGGCCGTCCTGCTGACCGGAGGAGCACGATGAGCGCCACCGACTTCGCCACCGACTGCGCCACCGACTGCGCCGACGACTTCGCCGCCGCCCAGTGGACGCGCGCCACCGGCACAGGTGTTGACCCCCACGAGTACCGGCGCGTCACAGGAAGCCTCACCTCCGTCGCCGACTGGGGGCCCGCCTTCGTCCGCACCGGACACGGCTACCTCCAGCGCGCGGAAGACGCGGCATCGTCCCTCTCCGCGGGTGAGTACCTGCTGACGGCGGCCCGCTGGTTCCACCTGGCCACCCTGGCGCCGTACGCGGACTCCCCCCGTGCCGCCGCCGAGGCGGACCACGCCCTGAGCCGGGCGCTCACCGTGCTGGAGCCCGGTGCGCGGCGGGTGAGCGGTGAGGGATTCACCGGCTGGCTGCGCGGCCCCTCCAACGCGCCGGGAACCGTGGTCGTCGTCCCCGGCCTGGACTCGGCCAAGGAGGGATTCCTCGATCTGGCCTCCACGCTGCTGGCCAGGGGGCTCGCGGTGTTCGCGATGGACGGCCCCGGACAGGGCGTGCTCGCGGCCACCACGACCTTCGTGCCGGACTACGAGCGGGTCGTGGGCCGGGTCATCGACACCCTCGGCGTCGCACGCATCGGACTCGTCGGCCTGAGTCTGGGCGGCTACTTCGCGGCCCGGGCCGCAGCCCTGGAGCCGCGCGTGGCGGCCGCCGCCACCGTCAGCGGTCCCTTCCGCCTGGACTGGGAGGAACTGCCCCCGCCGGTACGAGAGATCATGGCCCGGCGCGCGGGGGGGCGCCGACGCCGCCCACGAGTTCGTCCGCCACGTGGACCTCACCGCCCTTGCGCCCCGCATCGCGGCCCCGCTGCTGGTCGTGGACGGAGAGCAGGACGTCATCCCCGGTGTGACGAACGGCGAGACCCTGGCCCGCCTGGCGCCGCACGGCAGCCACCTGTCCGTCCCGCACGGCGACCACCTCCTCGGCAACGCGCGGCCCGACTGGCTGCCCCGCCTCAGCGACCACTTCACGCACACCCTGACGGGAACACCGACATGAACCGCTTCACCGACAAGACCATCCTCATCACCGGCGGCACCAGCGGCATGGGCCTGGCGACCGCACACCGCCTCGTCACCGAAGGCGCCCACGTCATCGTCACCGGCCGTACACGCGCACGGGTGGACTCCGCCGTCCGGGAGCTCGGCCCCCACGCCTCGGGGATCGTGGCCGACGCCGCCGACCTCGGCGCGGTGGAGGCCCTGGTGAAGACCGTACGGGAGCGTCACGGACAGCTGGACGGCCTCTTCGCGAACGCGGGTACCGGCACGTTCCTGCCGTTCGAGAACATCACAGAGGCAGACTTCGACCACGGCATCGACGTCAACTTCAAAGGCGTGTTCTTCACCGTGCAGAAGGCACTGCCGCTGCTGGCGGACGGAGGTGCGATCGTCATCAACGCCTCTTGGACCCTCCACCGGGGCAATGGCGTCCTGACCCTCTACTCGGCCACGAAGGCCGCCGTGCACAACCTGGCCCGAACCCTCGCCGCCTCCCTCGCCCCGCGCAACATCCGCGTCAACTCCGTCAGCCCCGGCTACATCGACACCCCGATGTACCCCGCAGACGCGCTGACCGAAGCGGAGGCAAAGGCGATCACCGGCCAGATCGTCGCCGGCCGCTTCGGCCGCCCGGAGGAGGTCGCCGCGGCCGTGGCGTTCCTCGCCTCGTCCGACGCGTCCTACGTCAACGGCCAGGACCTCGTCATCGACGGCGGCCTGACCGGCACCGTCCCCGCCTGACGGCACGGCCGAACACGCCCGGGGTCTGATCGTCCTTCGACGTACGCCGCCGCCTGGAGTGTCAGAGGCCGGGACGACACTGGTGTGTGGCCGGGCGAGTGAGGGCGGGTGGCAGTGGGCGTTGACCCCGGTTTACCCGGCAAGGGTTCGACCCTCGAGCCTGCCGACGGTCGCAGGAGGCGTGCCTGGGACGATGCTCTGGTGAGTTATGACCTTGCGGTGTGGGACGGCGATCATCCACTCGATGACCGTCGAGCGGGCTTGGTCTACGACGAGCTCTACGAGCGCTACCTGGAGTCGGACGATGCGTCGTCCCTCCGGTACCACGCATCGTGGCCTATGTGGCAGCGCTTGTCGCGCGCTATCCGGACGACCGCGGCCGCAGTGTCGTGTGGGCGTCTCCGCCGGTCATCGAGGAGGCTTCGGGCCCGATCGTGTACTTGCCCATGTCCTACGGCACAGCGGAGGAAGTGTTCGAGTACGCCGCTGCGCCCGCTCGCGAGCACGGACTCGTCTGCTTCGATCCGCAGGATGAGTGCCTCCGACCGTGATCTGCTTGCTCATTGGGCGGGCAGACCACGGGAAGATGCCCACGGTGAGGAAGCCGGCCCGATAGACCATGGTCTCCTCGCAGCGGGTGGCGATTTGCCGCGCCACCAGATCAAGATCGCTCTTGGCGGGATTGACGGGGAAGGCCGAGTGGCCGGTCGTCAGGGGAGTGCCTCGGCGAGGGGGAGTGCCTGGTCCGTCGCGCCTTGTGCGCGGAGGAACCTGTCGGCTTCCTGACGGATCTGCGCCCACAGTGCGTCTGTCCTGAGCCCCTCAGCGGTCCAGTGCGTGGAGCCCTCGTCCGCGGTCAGACGATTGAGGAGATCGTCCATGTGCGCGAGCTCGGACAGTGCTTCGGGGGTGAGCCAGCCGGCGTCCGCGAGCTGTGGCGCCATGACGGCGGAGTCGTCGAAGTTGAGGGCGATCTCGTCGACCGGGGCGTCGTGCTTCTCCAGCCAGGCCACCTGATCGCATGCGGAAGCGGCCAGCAGCGCCACGGCGGCCAGGACCTGCTGGTACCAGCCTTCCCAGTTCGTGTCGCTCACGATGCCCTCCGAGTGAATCCGCCCCCGACGTCCTGCTGATCCACGCCCCAACCAGGCTCACCACGCACGGCAGACACCCCTCTAACCGGTCCTTTTCCTGCCGCCCACCCTACGGCCGCGCCGGGTCGGAAGGGTGGCGAGTTGACCGGCATCGAGCCGGTCGCGGCGCTGCTGTTGGTTCGCGATCCACACGCCGGCTTGCTTGAGGGCTCAGTTGATGGTGTGGGGGTGCCGTTTTCCGGTGGCTGGATATTGGTGTCATGGCCCGTTCGTTTCGAAATCGGGGATGAAATCTCAGGGGAACCTCATATTTTGATCTTGAGCCTTCCTCGGCCCTTGTGACCTGCATAGATTTGCCTCCGCGCAGCAGGAGATAGCTGTGGCCGGGCGCTTGAGCAGCGGTCGACGGGGTTCCTGAGGGAGAGGGTGTAGGAACCGCAAATACGTCGGCCGACCGTGACGGTGCCTGCGATTGGCGCCACATGCGTGGCGATTCTTGTAAGGGGTGGGATGAACGGTTACCCACGTCGTGCACTGTCTGACAGGTCGGTGCGCGGTCTTCTGGCGGCGTCTTTGTTGGCTGGTTCCTTGGTGGCGCATGCTGCTGTTTCGGCTCCCGGTGTCGCGGCTGCAGATGCTGCGGCTGCGGGTTGTCCGGCCACTATTGACACGTACGTGATCGAAACGCGGCCTGGGAAGAATGTCCTTCCTGGGGGCCGCTATCTGCGCAAGTTCACCGATTGGAGTCCCAAGAGCGGGAATTCCACTCTGGTGGATACCGGGCAGAAGGTTGCGCTGCCGCTTTTCGGTCAGTACTTCGGCGGTGCGCGGGGTGTGTTCTACGAGGTGACTCCGGAAGGCGTTCTGAAGTCGTACAAGGACAACACCGCCACGGGTGGTGCGCTTCTTACGCCGGTCAAGACGTACGGCTCCGGCTGGGACGCGTACAAGCGGATCTTCTCCTCGACCACTCCGGCAGGGCGCATCATCGCGCAGACGTCGACGGGAGCCGTTGAGGTCTATCAGCAGAGTTCACCCTCCACCGGTGGCGGCACCCTGGCCAAGGGGGCTGCGCCGATCGCTGCCTCGTCGCCGGCGGCTGCGGCGATCAAGTCGGCGGACGACGTGTGGGGCTTCGACGGATACGTGTACACGCTGGATGGCGGCACCGTCACCCGGTGGGATTACAGCGAAGACGCCCCGGCCGGCGGCGGGGCTGGCTTCGTTCCCCGCATCGACTCTCCGACCGTGTTCGCCACCGGCTTGACGGGCGCGAAGACCGCGTGGATGCCGGGCCCCGGTGTTCTCTACACGAACTCCGGCTCGCAGGACTACTCCGGTGTCGTCAAGAGCTACGCGGGCTCGCCGTTGAGCCTGAAGAACGCCGATGTCATGAGCGGGCTGTACGGGGAGTCGTTCCCGGACGCCTACAGCTGCCTTGCGGACCAGACCACCGAGAAGCCTTTCGGTCACATCCCGTCGGAGGAGCCGCCGGCTGCGCCTCAGGAGCCGGTGGAGCAGCAGCTGCCGGTGCCCACCGGTCCGACGACGGTGTCCGGCAAGTTCACCCTGGGCGACGGCAAGCCGGCTCCCGGCCTGACCGTCGAGGTGGAGGCTTCGGACCCCGCACTCCTGAAGACCGACGGCAAGGGGACCGTACTTCCGAAACTGGGCACGGTCACGACCGCAGCGGACGGCACCTGGTCGCTCACCTTGCCGGACCGGCTCCCGGCTGCGGTGGATGCGGCCGCGGACGCCAACGGAGGCATCGTCCGCCTGACCGCCAGCGTGAAGGGCAGGACCCCCTCCGGCGTGGACATGTTCGCCGTGAACGAGATCTCCGTCCTCCCCGCCTCCAAGGCGGCCGGCGCCAAGGCGATCGCACTGGCCGCGGCTGCCCCCAAGCAGTACAAGGCGGCCCTGCTCCCCGAGGCAAAGGACGAGCCGGAGCCGACGGCGATGGAGATGAGTGAGACGTTCGCCGCCGAGGCGGACAAGCTCGGAGTGCTTCCCGATCCGGCCGAGCCCAGCCCGGTGCCCGAGTGGCAGAGCGACCGGGGGCCCTCGCCTGAAAAGTACGATCCGTACCTGGTCGACGGCGTCAACGTCCGGTCCGAGCCTGTCACCAACCACCCGGCCCCCATGGACAGCGGCAGCTGCTACACCGTGACCGTGCCGGGCAAGACCACGGTGGGCCATACAACCGTCGGCGAAGCCCACGCCTACTGGGACGCGTACGCGAGCTTCGAGTACGAGGCGAAGGTGTCCTCCGTCGTCGACATGGCGGTCAAGTCGAGCGGCAAGTGGACTGTGGGCGGCGGCGTGGTGTGTTGCGCCCAAGCCGGGACCGCCTGCCTGCGGAAACGGGCGGTCCCGTATGGGTCAGTGCAATTGCGTGTAGCCGTTCCACCCGGTGCTGATCTTGGCGCGGGCCGTGAAGGCCGCTGTGCCGGTCAGTCCGGTGGCGGTGAAGCGGTACAGCGTTCCTGCGGCGTCGCGTGCCACCAAGTCGGTTCGGCCGTCTCCGTTGATGTCGCCGGGGGCGGCGAGTGCCGTGTAGGCCGACCAGCCTGTGCCGACGAGCACGCGGGCCCCGAAGGGAGCCGCAGTGGATCCCGTACCCGGGAACAGGTAGAGGCTGTCGCCGCTGCGGCCCACCAGATCGGGCCGCCCGTCGCCGCTTACGTCCCCGGATCCGACGAGCGCCGTGTAGCGGCCCCAGCCCGTGCCGACCTTCACCGGTGTGGCGAAGACATTGGCGGTGCCGTTGCCTGCGTGCAGCCACAAGGTTCCAGTGCTGTCCCGGGACAGCAGGTCCCCCATGCCGTCGCCGGTGAGGTCGCCGGGGCCGACGACCAGGTTGGTCTTCGACCAGTTGCCGCCGATCGGCGTTCCTGTGGTCTTGTTGACCAGACCGCTGGCGGTGAGGGCGAACGAGCGGGGGTAGCCGCTCACGTCGAGGCCGGTGGCGGAGGTCAGCTTGGCCCCGGCCGGCCAGAAATCGGCCGGGTACGGGGAGAAGGGCTCGGTGAAGGTCCCGTTGGCGCGGGCGGTGAGGAACCAGAAACGGTTGGTGCGGTCGATGCCGACAAGCTCGTGCTTGCCGTAGGAGGGCGTGATGCCGGAGCCGAGGAAGAGTTCGGTGTCCTGCCAGCCGGCGCCGCAACTCGTGCGTGCGGCGAACTTGCCCGGTCCGGTGGAGTAGTAGCAGTACATAGAACCGGAGAAGGCGCGAGCCATGAGGTCGGCCCGGCCGTCACCGTTGAGGTCGTCCGCGCCGATCACCTGGTTGTAGATCTGCCACCCGGTGCCGACCCTCACCGCGGGCTTGAAGGGAGCCGTCGCGGAGCCGGTGCCCTTGTAGAAGTAGAGGTCACCCTTCGGGGTACGCGCGATCAGGTCCGCGACTCCGTCCGCATCCAGGTCGTTCGAGCCCACGACCTGGTCGTAGATGCTCCAGCCCCCTCCCACCTTGACCCGCGGGGCGAACGGCTGCGTGGTGATGCTGCCCGTGCCCCGGTACAGGAACAGCTCGCCGGACGGGGTGCGGGCCAGCAGATCGGGCTTGCCGTCCTTGGTCAGGTCACCGGTGCCGACGACCCGGTTGTAGACCTGCCATCCCTTGCCCGACCAGGTAGGGGCGGTCGTCATGCGGCCGTTGGTCTGCAGCAGCGACAGCCGGCCGTCGTACGACAGTGTCAGCAGCTCAGGGGCCGCACTGCCGGCCAGGTTGCCGGCAGGTACGAGGTCCTTGTACCACTCTTTGTAGTCGTTGTGGAGGAGGAAACTCTCGGCGCTCCCGGACTTTGAGCCGCTGAGGAGCACCTGTGTGTACTGCTCTCCCACCCTTGCCAACTGCCGGAACACGCGGTCCGAGATGCCGTCCGCATCGAAGTCCATGCGTGGCTTGGCGGGACGGGCCGCGTAGCTGCCCGCAGGGGCAGACCCGGGGAGGTCCAACGTCGGCCCCACACTGCCAGTCGCGCTGCGAGGTGAACCCCGGTCCTCCGCGAGGGCCGGTCCGGCGGAGCCGACCAGGCCGGCAGTGAGTGCGAGTGCAGTGCAGGCCGCCAGACGGCCGAAGCGCTTGCGGCGCTGGGTGTTCACGGTCCCCCCTGGGACAAACTGAGCGATGTGGGGCGTGGGGCCGCCCGCAGACAGGCACAGCCGAGCCCGATACGCCGAGGCATGCCTCCCCGCCGCATCTGGCAGGCAGCGTAACCGCAGGTCAGGGCGTATAGAAGTGGCTATCTGATACATCACACCCATGGACGGCGTAAGTGTGTGTGTTGCGTTCCCTGGCCGGCGCCTGCGCAACGGGCTCCATGATCCGATCGCCCGCCAGGCGCATGCTGAGGGCCTGGATCCGATTGGATCTCAGGCCCCCATGAAGCGTGGCCTCTAGTAAAGGGCGGAGTAGGTCTGCCAGCCGGTGGCGATCTGGACGCGGGCGCCGAAGGTGCCCTTGCCGGTGCCGGCGTACCGCCAAGCGCGGCCGGCGGTGTCCCGGGCGACGAGGTCGGCCCGTCCGTCGCCGGTCAGGTCTCCGATGCCGGCCAGGGCGTTGTAGGACGATCCCCAGTTCGACGCGAGCCTGACGGGAGCGGCGAACTTTCCGTTGCTGGTCCCGTTCATCCGCCACAGCTCGTTGGCGGCGCTGTGCAGGAGCAGGTCTCCGTGGCCGTCCCCGTTGAGGTCGCCCGTGCCGACGATCTTCTTGTAGCCCTTATACGTGCCTGGGATCTGTACCCGGGGGCGAAGATGCCCCGGGTGGTCTGCGTGTAGAGGTACAGGACGCCGGTAGCGGGGTTCCGGGCGATGAGATCTCCGCGGCCGTCTCCCGTGACGTCGCCGGGCGACGTGAGCACGTCGTATTCGTTCCAGCCCGCCCCGATCAGCAGATTGCTGTCGTCCGGCGATGCAGGTGTCCCGCAACCGGGTGTGAAGCGGCGCAGCTGACCGTTGGCGAAGCGGACCAGCATGTCGTTGCAGCGGTCGCCGCTCATGTCCCCCATCGGTATGGGGCGTATGCCCGCGGGCCAGGCGCGGCTGGTCTTGGTGCCGACGAACTTTCCGGTGGCCTTGTGGTCGCCGTAGATCGTCCGCAGCCCGTTGTCCGAGGTGAGCGCAACAGCGTCGCCGATTCCATCGGGCGAGCCCTGGTTGGTGCTGCCGTAGTCGCGCAGGGCGGCAGCACCACCGTAGATCCGGTCCGTGAGCGAGTAGACGGTGACGGCCGTCGACGTTCCGTACGGCACGGCCTTCAAGGTCCAGGTGTAGCCGCCGCTGGGGGCGGTGCGCCCGTCGGACGTCTTGCCGTCCCACTCGACGTTGATCTGGCCGGGGGTTGCTCCGCCCGAGAAGGTGCGCAGCTTCGTGCCGGTCACACTCCTGATGGTGAGGCTCCAGGACGTGACGGGGCGGCTGAGCCGGAGGTCCCATTCCGCGGGGCCGTAGCCGATGTGGATCTCGCCGGGGAAGAAGCCCGCCGGCAGGCTGAGAGGGGAAGGGGTGATCCCGGCGGACCGTACGTGGACCTTCTCCTGCTCGTCGACCCAGGCCACGAGGTTGGTGAACTCGTCCACGGCCCAGCGGAAGCGCCTGTCCACTTCGAGCCCCTTGTCGGGCATTCCGGTGGCGATGACCCGGCCGGCACCGGTTGTTGCATCGGTCAGGACGAGCGTCTTGGCCTGGTGGTCGTGGCGGACGGTGAAGCCGTCGCCCAGCAGCACATCACCGGCCGGCGCGGCCGTCGATGTGCCCGAGTCCCGGTTGAACACTCCGGCCGGCCCGGCCGCGCCACAGCTCCAGTACACTCAGCGGCCACGCGCCTGAAGCTCCTGGGGCACGCACGGCGCTCCGGTGTCCCACGTCCGCGTGGTGTGCGAGGCAAGCCCGTACAGCTCGAGCCGCCCGGCCGTCGGCGTCGTGCTCCACACGGTGTGGCCGTTCAACGCGGCTGCCCGCACAGAGCGCTCGAGCACCGTACCGGTGCCGAACCGCGCGACGTACTGGGAAGGGCTCGTACCACCGGAATTGAAGATGGCGTAGCCGTCGGACACGTCGACGACGGAACCGCCGGAGCCCACGCCGAAGCTCACACCCTCCCGGCTGTCCAGGGTCTTGAGACGATCGACCGGCTTGCCGTCCATGGACACCTGGTCGTGGGCGACGTCACCGCCGAAGCCCGCGTTGCCCCACAGAGGACTGCAGTTGACGGACGCCACAGGGCACAGGGCGCCCGTGTCCCATCCCGCCATCCGCTCCGAGGCACTCAGGCTCCCCGACGGGCTCAGCGACAGCTGCCACACGCTCGTACGGTCCGTCTCCAGCGAAGGGTGGTCCTCGGCGACCCGCAGCACACCGCGGCTGAGCGCGATACCGGTCTTGGGCAGGCCTGGGTCGGCATCCAGCACCAGCTCGGTCACCGGAGCGGTCACGGCCGCGGCACCAGGGGCAGTCAGCAGCACGCTGCTCGTCGCCAGGAGGGCGGACGAGAACAGCACCGGCAGGGTGTGGCGCATCGGGGTGTGGCGAGGCAATCGGCCCTCCGGGGCAATCGTGAAGGGAAGGCACACAACCGAGACCACCGCATACGCGCGTGCTCGGTGCTCCCACTGAGAATGACGTGATCCTAGAAGGCGCTCGGGGCGGTCCCTACACCCCCCCGCAAAACGGCAGAGAACCGGCCTCCGCCCATCCCGGCACCGCTCGCACGCAGGTGTGAGGCCTGCGCGGAGCCGGTCAGAAGATCTTGCTCACCTTCTGGTCGTAGTCGATGCCGTAGCTGTGGGCCGGGGAAGAGGGGTCTCCGGAGACGTTGCCGGCGGAGATCAGGGTGGAGAACTGCTTCCACCAGCGTCGATCTTGATGCGGCCGTCGGCGATGTTCCAAGATCGGCTTCGCCGTTGGTCCAGCGCGGTTTCCGGTCGACGGCGCCGCAACGATCAAGGTCGACCCGGTGACGTGTCCGAGCGTCCGATTGGCCCAGTTGAACCACCGGTGTCTCGTCGTGCGGCCAGGCGTCCGTGCCACAGGGTCGAACCATGGAGGGAACGCGAGTGCGGGAGCCGGTGAGGGGCTGTCTTCCTTGGTCCCGAGTGCTGACCGGTACCGCAGAGACCAGTGCAGGCACGGCCTACACCGGCTGGCAGCGCCTTGACGCTCCAGCGTCGGGGCGGCGGGTGCGGGGCGCTCATGGCCCGGACTCCGCCGTCCCGTCGTTGGTTCTGCCTTGTGCGGTCAGCGTACGTCGACGAAGTCGCCAGTGGAGTTGACTGCCGCAGTGCTGGTGGTGCCGGCGTACTGCCAGCGCCAGGTGCCGTCCTTCGCCGCGGTGGCAGTGGTGCGGAGCTCGCCCTTGGCGTCGGTGGTCACAGTCTTGACGGTCGTGTAGGCCAAGGCGCCGGCGGCGCGGAACTGGAGGTTGACCTTCTGGCCGGAGTAGCCTCGCATGGTGTGGGTCTCCCAGTTGGCCCGGGTGAGCTTGCCGGTGACCGAGAGCGGCTTGCCGGTGCGGGCGGGCTCAGGGGGCGCGTTCACGGTGATGTGGGCGGCGCGCTGGATGCGGGTGGTGGCAGCGACGTCGTCTGCGTAGTAGTCGTCGTCCTTGCCGTAGGCGACGGCCACGAGGGACCAGTGTCCCGCGTCGGCGTGGGTGAAGTACCCGGCATCGACTTTGTACTCGTGCACGCACCGCGAGGTGGTGGCAGTCAGGGCCGTGCACTCGCGCGGGCCAGAAGCCGTCAAACCGGCGTCTGGGTTGTTGAGCGGTCCTCGGTACAGGACCGTATTCAGGCGGTCGACCCCGGTCGGATCGGAGGCCTTCACGCGCACGGTGAATGCGGCGGCCCCCGAAGGCCCGACGACGATCGGCTTGCCGCCGTTGATGGAGGCGGCCAGCACCTTGGCGTCCCCCTTCTGGGTGTCGGCTGCCGCAGGCAGCGCGATCACCCCCACCACGGCCAGTGCCGCGGCTGAGGCGGCGGTGAACAGAGCTGGTCTGGGCATGGTTCCCCCACGGGTGTTTCAGAGTGTGCAGGCATCGCGCGCGAGAGCCGCGTCGAAGGTCCTGATCATCTAATCACCCTTGGGTGGAGGTCCAGCAATGACCTTTGCCGTCTGGCGACCGCGTTAGCGCCGGCGCAAACGGCTCTTCCTCGCGCTGCCTCGAGGTGACGCACGGCAAGGGTGGTGTTGATCACTTTGGGAGGTCGTTGGGTGCACCTTCGGTGCAGATTCGGTACTTGAAGTTCCGTTTTGCGCTCGCGGTGTAGGTCTGAACCAGCGGTCAACTGGCAGTAAGGTCGCGTCGCCGATTGTGACCATTTCGGATTGTGAGACTGCAAATTGAAGACACGGATGCGCCGGCGGAGACCGGCGCAGGGGGTAGCGGCCGCGACGGCTGTTCTGATGACGGTTCTGGGGTTTGGCGGCCAGATGTTGCCGGCTGCCGCCTCCACGCTTCCCTCGGATGACGAGTCCGACCAGACCATTTCAAGTGCCCCTGCCAATCCGGCTGAACGGGGTCTGGCCTATTGGGGCGACGATCCGCTGCCCCGCCCCACTGCCGAGCAGAAGGCGTCGGAGCGTGCTGCCAAGGAGGGGCGACGTGTCGAGGTCACGAGCCTGACCGACGGCTCGACGCAGGTCTTCGCCAACCCTGACGGCACGTTCACGGCTGAGGCCTCGCCCGTGGTCGAACGCGTGAAGCGTGGCGATTCCTGGGTGCCGATCGACACGGACCTTGTCGAGCGGGCCGATGGCCGCCTCGTCCCGACGGCTGCGCAGGACGTTGTGCTATCCGGCGGCGGCACGGCAGCACCGCTTGCGACCTTCAGCCGTGAGGGCACTTCGTACGAGCTGCGGTCACCTTGGCCACTGCCCGAACCGAAGATTTCCGGTTCGCTCGCTGTGTACGAGTCCGTCCGGCCCGACATCGATCTGGTCGTGCAGATGAGGCCCGATGGCTTCACCCACAACCTTGTCGTGCACACGCGCAAAGCCGCGAGCGATCCTGCGCTGAGGTCGATCAAGTTCCCGCTGAAGACTTCAGGGCTTTCTGTCAGTGCTCACGCCAACGGCACGACCTCCATGGTTGATGCTCGGGGCAGTGTCGTTTTTTCCAGCAGCGCCGCGCTGATGTGGGACTCGGCGCCTGCAGCAACGCCGACACAGCCGGCTTCCAGCATGCAGAAGACGGCGATGCGGGCCGCCTCCTCTCAGGCGGCCGCTACCGAGATTGCCGATAGCGAGCAGAACCCTGTGCTGCCGGACCCCGGGTCCCAGACGGCGGTTGCCAAGGTGGCGCTCTCCACGGATGCGTTGTCCGTCGCGCCGGATCAGGAGTTTCTGGCCCACCCGGACACCAGCTATCCGGTGGTCATCGATCCGCCGTCGACTCCGGGCACCCTCACCGGCTGGACAACACTTTGGTCGAACAGCCCCTCGACCTCGTTCTGGAAGACCTCGCACGCCCTGGGCGTCGGTTACGACGCCTACGTGGACAACAAGAAGTCCAAGTCGCTCTACCAATTCGACACCCGTGGCGTGGTGGGCAAGAAGATCCTCGGCGCGCAGTTCACGGCGTACGAGATCTGGTCGGCCAACTGCACGAAGAAGGACGTCAGCCTCTACCGGACCAGCCCCATCTCGTCCGGCACTACCTGGGCGTCCAAGCTGAGCTGGACGCAAGTAGACACGAGGTCTGCCGCCAAGGGATTCTCGGCCAACTGCCCGGATGGGGATGTCGAATTCGACGCCACCGCTGCAGTCGCCCACGCGGTTGGGGCCAAGTCCGCGACCACCACGCTTGGCCTGGCCGCCAGCGAAACCGACCCCTTCGCCTGGAAGCAGTTCATCTCCCCGGCCGACGATCGGGTCCTCAAGGACCCGCAGCTCAAGCCGCGGCTGCGCATCGACTACATCTCGCTGCCGGACGAGGCACCGCGATCCGTGAAGATGTCGTACCCCAGCATGGCGTGCTCCGCCAAGAGCACCCCTGCCGTGATTCGCACGACCACGCCGCGCCTGACGGGCACACCGACTTCCGTTGACGCCGGCAACGCGCACCTCAGGCCGGTGTTCGAGCTGTACGACAACACCGACGGCGGTCTGGTCGAGACGCTGGCCCCCGACACGTGGACGGCCTCGGGTACCGCAGGCAGCGTTCCCACTCGCACGCTCGAAGACGGAAAGCTGTACGGGTTCACCGCCCGCACTGAATACCGCTACCCGTACGGCGGGAAGATGCTCTCGGTCAAGGGCCCGTATTCTGCAGGCTGCTACTTCAAGATCGACACCAGCGCCCCGCCCAAGCCCAAGGTCACGTCCACCCCGTACACAGAGTGTGCGGGAACGTCGTGCGACGCTGACCCTGAGACCGGCAGTGTCGGGATGACGGGCACGTTCAAGATCGCAGCTGGCGCGAGTGATGTGCGGCGGTACGACATCTGGCTCGGCGGCGTGCTGTTGGAGAGCAAGACGTTCGCCACGAACACGGCAAGCTACGAGATCAAGATCACGCCTGACCGGGCCGGCACCAACCAGCTCCGGGTGCAGACGTACGACCAGGCCGGGAACGTCAGCGAGACCGAGTACTACTTCTTCAATGTCGCGCGCCCATCAGGTCCCGTCACTGAATGGCGCTTCGACGAAAACGCCGGCGTCTCGTCCGTGAACTCTGCAGCCACGAAGTACCCCCTGACGCTGAGCCAAGCGTCCTGGTCCAAGCACGCCCGCCTGTCTTCAGGCCTCAAGGGCACCGGATCCAACGTCTACGCGGCGACCACCGGCCCTGTGCTGAACACCGCGAACAGCTTCTCCGTCGGCGCTTGGGTGAAGCTGAACAGCAAGGACCAGAGCACCATCGTCCAGCAGCAGGGTGTCAACGCCGGCGCCTTCCAGCTGTACTACTCCTCGGGCTACGACCGGTGGATCTTCAATCGCTACGGCAAGGACGAGACCTACTCGGCTTCCCTGCCCGTCGCCCGGGCGATCTCGCAGCGCCCGCCGGTCCTCGGGGCGTGGACGCATCTTCTCGGCGTGTACGACCTCAAGGAAGGCAAGATCCGCCTGTACGTGAACGGTGCGGAGCAGGCGGAGACCGCCTTCACCACGCCGTGGCAGGCGTCCGGCCGAGTGGAGGTAGGCGGCTGGGACGGAGGAGTCCAGCTTTCCGCGGACGTCGACCAGGTCCAGCTGTGGAATCGGACGGTCTTCCCCTACGAGCTGGGTGACGTGGTCAACGCCGAAGACCCGCAGAGCGGCCATCCGCGTGCAGCTCAGCTTGCCGCCTGGGAAGCCAATGAGACCAGCGGCTCCGTCGGCGCCGACAGCTCCGGGCGAGGGAACAAGCTGACGCTTCAGCCCGGTGCTGTGTTCCTCGGAACGAGCGATTACGGGCGTGAGCGCGTCGTCTCCCTCGACGAAGCGAAGGGCGGTCACGCCACGTCGCCGGTCGTGCTCGACAACGCAGGCAGTTTCACTGTCGCCGGCTGGGTGAACCTGGCTGCCGATTCCACTCTCGACGACACCTCTGTTGCGCACTCCGCGTCTGTGTTCGCCCATCCGGGAGCCCAGCGCGACGCCTTCCGGCTGTGGTACAGGCAGGAAGCCGGCGAGACCACCGGCACATGGCGCTTCGGCACCTTCGCCACCGACGTCCTCGAAGGCCCCGGCGCATCCGTCACCTCGGACGCGGTGAACTCCCCGACCGGGTGGGTGCACGTGGCCGGCGTCTACGACTCCGTCACAGACTCCCTGAAGCTGTACCTGACCGGTGAGCGGCAGGGCGCCGACACCGGCGTCGCCTCGCAGGGTGTCTTCCAGCCCTCCGGTCCGCTGAACCTGGGCCGCGGTCGACGCCACGACACGGGAGCCTTCGGCAACCACGTCGCGGGACAGCTCGACTCCATGCAGGTCTACGCGGGCGTCCTGTCCGCGACGCAGATCAAGGAACTCGCCCGCAAGGACGAGCCGCCCGTGCCGATCGACTGACCTGCCACCCCTGATTCAGCCTTACCCCTGAAGGGGTGCGCGCCGCCCGGCGCGCACCCCTTTCTCGCAGCGCCCTGGCGTTGTCCGGGGCGCGCTCTGTTGATCATCATCAGGAGAATCCAAAGAGTGTCCAGCACACGACTCGTGCTGAGCTCATGGGCCTGGAGCAAGGCAGGACGGCGCAGACTTGCGGCCGTCGCCTTCCCCGTGAGCACAGCCATCATCACCACCTTGCTGGGGGCAGCCCCAGTACAGGCATTCGAACGCGAACACGGCGCACTGGCCAAGGCCCGCTACGGCAAGGCCGAAATATTCAAGGCCAAGGGCCAGGCCATCGCAGATCCCACGGTCGCCGGAGAGCGTAAGACCCGGGAGAGGCTGGGGCGCAAGGTCGTCTGGCCTGCAGCTCTCTCGGCGGAGGTAGCCCTGCCGGCAGTCGGCAAGCCCGCCACCCGTGCGGCGGGGTCCCCGGTAGCGCTGTCCCAGCCCGTCGCGGTAGTGCCGCCCAAGGGAGCCTCGGCACCCGGTGCACGCCAGGCGGCCCGCAAGCCCGCGCCTGCACCTTCCAAGGCGCGTGTGACGGTCCTGGACCGGGCCAAGACAGCCAAGCTTGGCATCCAAGGGGTGGTCCTGACCGTAGGCCGGGCCGATGGGAAGACCGATCCGGCGGACGTGTCCGTCAGCGTCGACTACAGCGGCTTCGCACACGCCTTCGGCGGCAACTGGTCCCGCCGTCTCCGCATGGTGCAACTGCCTGCCTGCGCACTCACCTCACCCGAGAAGCCTGCCTGCCGCACGACCAGCCCCGTGCCGACGCAGAACAGCACGACCCTGCAGAAGGCCACGGCTCAGGTCAGCACCGGCAAGGCCGTCAAGGGCACCAGCGCCCTGTCGGTCGTGGCCCTGTCCGCTGACACCAATTCAGACCAGGGCACCTACGAAGCGACTCCACTGTCCCCGTCCTCGACCTGGACGGCCGGCGGCTCCAACGGCGACTTCACCTGGTCCTACCCCCTGGACACCGTTCCCGCCGCCGCCGGACCGCAGCCGAAGCTGTCGATCAACTACTCCGCGCAGAGCGTCGACGGCCGCACTTCCTCCACCAGCTCGCAGTCCTCCTGGGTCGGTGACGGCTGGGACCTGTCGACGTCATACGTCGAGCGCTCCTACACCACCTGTGATGACGACGGGCAGGACAAGAAGTACGACCGCTGCTGGGACGAAGAGAACGCCTCGATCGTCCTCAACGGCAAGTCCAGTGCCCTCATCAAGGACAAGACCACCGGCAAGTGGCACCTGCAGGGCGACGATGCCGAGCGTGTGACGCTGGACACCGACGCGGTGAACGGTGACGACGGCGACGCCGCAACCGAGAAGACCAAGGGCGACAAGGGCGAGCACTGGACCGTCACCAGCCCGGACGGCACCCAGTACGTCTTCGGCAAGAACAGGCTTCCCGGCTGGACCGAGGGCAAGCCCGAGACGAACTCCGTCTGGACCGTGCCCGTTTTCGGCGACGACTCCGGCGAGCCCGGCTACTCCGCAGCATCCAGCTTCAGCGGCCGCTGGAAGAACCAGGCGTGGCGGTGGAACCTCGACTACGTCGTCGACCCGCACGGCAACGTCATGACCTACTGGTACGAGAAGGAGACCAACCACTACGCCAAGGCGGGCACGACCGGCAACGGGACCGAGTACGTCCGTGGCGGCTACCTCAAGCGCATCGACTACGGCCAGCGGTCCGACGCGGTCTTCTCGACCACCAAGCCCGCGGGCGCCCGCGTCAAGTTCACCGTTGCCGAGCGCTGTGTCCCGGTGGAGGACAAAGAGCCCTGCACCTCGATGACGCTCACCAACCACACGGCCTGGCCCGATGTGCCCTTCGACCAGATATGCAAGAAGGACACCCCCTGCACCGACCAGTCGTCCCCGTCGTTCTTCACCACCAAGCGCCTGACCAAGGTCACCACCGAGGTGTTCGACGGATCCGGCACCGGCGCGGACAGCGACTACCCGGACGTCAACGGCTGGACGCTCGACCAGAAGTTCCCCGCGACCGGTGACGGCGCAGACCCGCCGATGTGGCTCAAGAGCATTCAGCGCACCGGCAAGCGCGGCACCGATCTGGCAATGGACCCGATCACCTTCAGCGGCGTCCAGATGGCCAACCGCGTGGACAAGACCAATGACGACGTGCCAGCTTTCATCAAGTGGCGTGTGCGGACCGTGACGTCCGAGACGGGCTCCGTCCTCACGGTCACCTACGGGGACCCCGAGTGCATAGCCGACACCAACGTGCCGGCTCTCACCGAGCTGGACAAGAACGCCAAGCGCTGCTACCCGGTGAAGTGGATTCCGCCGTCCAACCCCACCCCGGGAACGAATCCGCAGCCCCGCACGGACTTCTTCCACAAGTACAACGTCCGCCAGGTCACCGAATCAGACCCGACCGGCGGTGCTCCGCTCAAGCAGACGGACTACACGTACCACAACGGCGGCGCCTGGGCCTACGACGACCAGTCGCCCATCACCGAGGACAAGTACCGCACGTGGAGCATCTGGCGCGGCTACGGCAAGGTCACCACGACGACCGGTGAAGCGGCAGGCACACGGTCCCGCCAGGTGACCACGTACTACCGCGGCATGGACGGCGACAAGCAGCTCGCCCCCGACACCACCCGCAAGGCAACCGTCACCGACTCGACCGGCGCCGTCGTCACCGACGAAGACCAATTCGCCGGCCAGGTACGCGAACAGATCACCTACAACGGCACCACCGGTTCGGAGGTCTCCGGCACCATCAACACGCCGTGGTCCAAGGTCACCGCGACCGCCACGCACGAAGGACGCACCCTCAACGCCTACTTCGTCCGTCCCGGCAAGGAGGTGAAGCGCACCGCGACGCCCACCGGCGCCACCACCAGTACCACGGTCTCCACCTATGACGACAAAACCGGGCTGGTCACCTCGGTGGAGACCGACGCCGCAGGCAAGAAGGAATGCGAGCGGACGGAGTACGCAGCCAACGAGACCTCCTGGATGGTGAACTACGTCAAGCGCGTGGAGAAGGTCTCCGTAGGCTGCGACGCTACGGTCAACCGCACCGGAGACCCTAAGACGACACACGTCCTTTCCGACCTGCGGACCCTGTACGACAGCGGCGCCTGGGGCAAAGCACCCACCGAGGGCGATGCCACCTCGGTTCAGCGCGTCACCGGCTACAGCGGGACCACGCCCGTCCTCCAGACGACCACCAAGACCAGCTACGACAGCCTCGGTCGCGCACTGGACATCTGGGACACCAACGGCGTGCGCATGAAGCACACCGAATACACTCCCGCCGACAGCGGCCCGCTGACCCAGACAAAGGTCAGCAACGCCCTCGGCCACACCGTGACCACCGTCATCGACCCGGCATGGGGACTCAACCTCAGCCAAACCGACCCCAACGGCAACCGGACCGAACTCGCCTACGACGGACTCGGCCGCCTCACCAAGGTCTGGCTCGCCGACCGCGACCGCGCCGCAGGCCAGACCCCCAGCAGCACATTCGAGTACAACCTCAGCAAGACCAAGGCATCCTCAGTCGCCAACAAGTCCCTCAACAACGACGGGACCACCTACCAGACCACCTACAACCTCTACGACGCCCTCCTGCGACCGAGGCAGACACAGGCACCCGGCGTCGGCGGCGGCAGGGTCGTCTCGGAAACGACATACGACTCCCGCGGCCTCGCCGTGGAGACCGCTGCCGGCTACATCGACACCACCGCACCCTCCGGTGACCTCGCCACCCTGATCACCGCATCCCCAGCCGGAACCCAGACCGTCTTTGACGGAGCAGGACGACCGGCCCAGGAAATCACGCTGGTCCGCGGTGCCAGGTACGGAGTGACCAACCACACCTACCAGGGCAACGTCACCACCGTTGAGCCTCCGGCCGGAGCCGCGGCCATCCGCGAGGAAGTCGACGCCCGCGGCCGCCTGATCGAAAAGCGCGAGTACGCGGGGAACACCGCGGACAACTCGTACACGGCCCTCAAGTACACCTATGACCAGGCCGACCAACTCGTACGCGTCGAAGACTCCAACGGCAACGCATGGAAGTACGAGTACGACTTCCTGGGCCGGAAGACCTCCTCGACCGACCCCGACGCCGGCAAGAGCGCCTCGGAGTACGACAACCGCGACCAGGTCGTCGTCACCAAGGACCCCCGCGGCCAGATCCTCAGCCTCACCTACGACGAACTCGGTCGCCCCACGGGACGCCTCTCAGGCCGCATCCCCGTGGTCAACGGCACCCCGACCATCGACGAGTCCAAATACCTGGCCCGCTGGAGCTACGACACCGTCAAACTCGGCCGCCCCACCTCCACCATCCGCTACGTCGGCGGCAAGAGCGGGAAGATCTACGCCACCACCAACGCCGCATACGACAAGCTCTACCGTGTCCTGAAGGAGCAGTACACGGTCAGCACCACCGAAGGATCACTCGCCGGCAACGGCACCTACACCGTCCAGAACGCCTACAACCTCGACGGCACCCTCCAGACCCGGACCATCCCGGCCATGGGCGGCCTGGCCACCGAAACGCTCAGTTACGGCTACAACGAGCAGCGCCTCCCGACCACCCTGGAGGGCCTGACCGGCCTCGTCCAGAACACCGACTACCTGCCCGCAGGCGAGCCGATCCGCACCACCCTCGGCGTGTCATCCGCGGCCAAGTGGACCGACATCAACCGCACCTACGAGGACGGCACCAAGCGGCTGGCCCGCCAAACCGTCACCTCGGAGACCCACTCCGGAACCGACGCGGACGTCCACTACGCCTACGACATCGCCGGCAACCCCGTCTCCGTCGAAGACAAGGCGACCACACCCGTCGACCGCCAGTGCTTCACCTACGACGGCAACCGCCGCCTGAAGTCAGCCTGGTCGGCCACCGCCAACTGCACCACGGCCCCGGCAACCGGCAACGTCGGAGGCCCCGCCCCTTACTGGAAGACCTACACCTACGACAGCGCCGGCAACCGGAAGACGGCAACCGACCACCTCGCCGCCGGCGGCGCAGCAACCACCACCTACGCCCACGACCACAAGACAGGCACACTTCCCCGACCGCACCTTCTCTCCGCAACCACCACCACACCCGCCAGCGCATCGCGCCCCAACACCAGCTACACCTACGACGCAGCCGGCAACACCGTCACCCGCACCACCGGGACCAAGACACAGACCCTCCTGTGGGACGAGGAGAACCGTCTCACCAAGGTCACCGAAGCCGACAAGACAGAAACGTCCTTCCTCGACGACGCCGAAGGCAACCGCCTCATCCGACGGGACAGCACAGGCACCACCCTCTACCTGGGTGAAACAGAGCTCCGACTCGACAACGAGAGCGGCCAGGTCGAAGCCACGCGCTACTACAGCCACAACGGATCCGTCGTGGCCATGCGCACCCCAGCAGCCCTGACCTGGATGTCCTCCGACCACAACGGCACCGGCACCCTCCAGATAGACGCCGCCACCCAGGCAATCACACGACGCTACTCCCAGCCGTTCGGCGAGACGCGAGGCAAGCCGGCAGCCGACTGGGCCGGCGAGAAGGGCTTCGTCGGAGGCACGGAAGACCCCACGGGACTCACCCACCTCGGAGTCCGCGACTACGACCCCGCCATCGGCCGATTCACCAGCGCTGACCCCATTGCGGACCTCAAGGATCCGCAGCAGATCAACGGCTACGCCTACAGCAACAACAACCCCGTCACCTTCGCCGACCCGAACGGCAAGTTCTGGGACACCATCATCCAGATCGTCGTGGCCGTGGTCAGCGTCGTTACCACCATCGTCGGCGGCACTCGAGGTGGCGGCACCATCCGATACACCTCCAGCGGCTCCGGAAACCACGGCAGCACCTCCAGCGGCAATTCCTGCACCACCTGGACAATCCACTGCTCGACCGAACCATCCAACCCGAAGGCCGAAGGCAAATGGACCGACTTCGTCGTCAGCGCTATCGCTGAAGTCGCCCGGGGAGGCGCCGGCGCAGCAGACGTAGCCAACAACGTCAACCCGCTGAAATGGTTGAGTTGCATCGCCTCACCGAAATGCGCCAACCCGACCTCCGATGCACTCGACAGTCTGATCAGCTCGTCCGGACTGGAAAACGACACCAAAGCCAACGACTCCGGCAAGATCGCAGGCTTCGTGGCCACCCTATTCGGCGGAGAAGCTGGTGTGGCAGCAAAAGGCCTCGTGAAGGGCGCAAAGAAGGGAGGCTCCTGGCTTTCTCGACTCTTTGGGCGCTGCAAATGCTTCCCATCAGGTACGCCAGTATTGCTGGCTGACGGAGCAACGAAGAGTATCGAAAAAATTAAGGTCGGTGACGAAGTCCTTGCCGAAGACCCTGAGACAGGGGAAAAGGGTTCACGTCGCGTCCTCAAGCTCATCGTCACCGAAAGTGACAAGCACTTCAATGAGCTGACGGTCGATACACCCGGCGGCCCTGAAGAGCTGACCGCAACCGTTGAGCACCCCTTCTGGTCGCCCTCCGAGGCTGAATGGGTCGATGCCGGTAACCTGAAGCCGGGCATGACCCTACGCACTAGCACGGGCTCGACGGTCACTGTCAAGGTGAATCGCCCCTACACCCAGCACGCACGTACCTACAACTTCACTGTTGACGACCTCCACACGTACTATGTGCTGGCAGGGGCCACGCCGGTACTCGTTCACAACAGCAACTGTGATGTTCCCTCGGGGTCGCTGAGCGGACGGAAACTCGCTGACAAGTTGCGCAACGAGTCGGCCGGGTCTCCCTTCACGGAAAGTGGAGAATTGACTCCTGATGCCATCGCGAATTCCAGACTGATCATGCGCGGGAGCGATATGGGAAATAAGGCTCTGCGGGCAAGATTCGAGGAGCGTGGGGGTGCTGCGCAATGGGGCAAATACAGCTCTGAAACCCACCAAAGTCCCTACGGGGACTATCAGGTTCATTATTACATGAATCGCACATCAGGTGAGGTCATGTATGACTTCGACTACAAGGCAGTGATGAACCGCCGCTAGGGGGGCTTGTGAAGGTTACGTTCGTCGATACCGAGAGTGCTGGACCTGGTATCCACCAAGGCGCACACACCTTGCGGCCTGATCGTGAATACGTAGTCCTGGGTGTCGAGTGTCAAGCGGAAGGGCCGAATTATTTCCGGATTGAGAGTAAGCGGGGTGAGCTTCCTCCGTTGCTCGATTCTCGCCTCTTCGAAGTGGTCGATGCACGCATAAGCCCAACCTGGACCGCTCGTATCGGATGGGATGGGTCGGTGTCTATGCAGCCGAACGAGTGGCAAAGAGATGCCTTCTGGGAAGAATTCACCAACGGTGATGCTCAGGCCATAGAGGTGTACGAACGATGCCGAGACCTTCTGTATGGGGAGGCGTAGCCTCCGTCTGAGTTTGTAATCGCCTCAATCTGTAGCGGTTGCAAATCCAAAGCCCCGCCAGGTATGTCCTGGCGGGGCTTTTGGGTGCCTTGACGGCAACGTCAGCGGACGACGGCTGGGGTGGGCGGGTCGTCCGGGGTGTCGGTCGAGCCGAGGATGCTGCCGAGGGTGTCGATGGCCTGGCGTTGGAGGCGGAGTCGGACGTGGGCGTAGACACCGGCGGTGACGCCGATGTGGGCGTGGCCGAGGAGTTCCTCGCGGGTGGTCCAGCGTCGGCGGTCGAGGACGTTCTTCTGCAGCAGGCTGAAGAAGGACTCCATGGCCGCGTTGTCGCCGGCTGCTCCCACTCTCCCTATCGATCCGGCCATCCGGTGGCGTTCGAGTGCCCGGACGAATTTCCTTGATCGAAATTGCGATCCTCGATCGGTGTGCAGGATGCATCCGTCGACGTGTCCGCGCCGGGCCACGGCGTTGTCCAGGGCGGTCACGGCCAGGCGGGACTTCATGCGCGCGTCGATGGAGTAGCCGACGATCCTGTTGCTGAAGACATCCTTGATCGCGCAGAGGTAGAGCTTGCCGTCGCCGGTGGCGTGCTCGGTGATGTCGGCGAGCCACAACCGGTTCGGGCCGGCCGCGGTGAAGTCACGACGGACGAGATCGTCGTGCACCGGCGGGCCGGCCTTCTTACCGCGGCCACGTTTCTTGCCGAACACACTCCACCAGCGGTTGTCCCGGCAGATCCGCCACGCCGTCCGGTCCGCCATCGCAGCCCCGGCACCGCGTGCCTCGTCGGCCAGGAAGCGGTAGCCGAACTCCGGGTCCTCGCGGTGGGCGTCGAAGAGCGCGTTCGCACGATGCGCCTGGGTGAGGACGGCGTCGGCCACCGGCTGGTCGAGCCAGCGGTAGTAGGGCTGCCTGGCGAGCTTCAATACCCGGCACGTCACCGAGACGGGCGTCCCGTCCGCGGCCAGCTCCTTCACGAGCGGGTAAATCCTTTTCCCGGCAGATGCGCCTGCGACAGGTAGGCCGCGGCCCGCCGCAGGACCTCGTTCTCCTGCTCCAGCAGCTTGATCCGCCGGCGTGCTTCGCGTAGCTCTGCGTTCTCCTGGCTGGAGGTTCCCGGCTTGGCCCCGTCGTCGATGTCCGCCCGGCGCATCCACTTCCACAAGGTCATCGGGTGGACACCGAAGTCGGTGGCGACCTGCTCGACCGTCACACCCGGGCCACGATTGCGCGCGACCCGCACGACGTCCTGGCGGAACTCTTCCGGATAAGGCTTCGGCACAGCGACATCCTTCCCACCCGCCCGACAGGGCAAGCCAGTTCAGATGTCACCCGATCGTGCGGCAGACCCCTGACCTATCTGAGCAATGCGCAGGTACGAGGCGCCACACGATGCGGTGAAGAACTGCCGGAGCGTCCCGAAGTCTCCTTCAAGCTCTGCTAAGTCTCAGCTGACGGCGTGCGCCTGTCGGGGACGGTGTGCCGCCACTAACCACGGGGCTGGACTGTGCAGATTGGTTGAGTACTGCGCAGATTCACTGATCCGTGACATATACAGATACTTGAACCGATCCGCACCAACCCCTTGATTCCAGATCTTATCCAATACGAAAAGTGAAGCATCCTGGTAGGAAAGAGCCACCAGGCTTCGCCAGGGAGCTCTCCCGGCAGTCTCAGCCGGGGGAGCGTAACGACCGCCAACCGGGTACCCCAGCCGGCCCTGCCCTGGAGGCGCAGCCGCAAGGGGCCTGTGGTTATCGGCTCCAGTCCAGGCCCACGGTGTCTGTTTTCAGGTGCTGCTAGGTGGGGGCTGAACCCACACTGCCCCGGGACCTCATTTGCCATCGTGCAGACGGTTCGTCGTCTTCGTGGCGGAGGTCGTAGTAGGCGAGGATTTGGCCCTGCTTGTCTCGCAGTTCCAGCTGTGCTGGGTACTCGACTCCATGGGGCCACGTGACGTGGCGGGGGAGGGTGGGTTCACCGTCCTGCTCGGGGTCTGACGGTGCGTTGCTTGCTTCGGACATGACTGGTCCCTTTGGTTGAGTGGTTGCGGCGTGTCCACCCTGACCTGGGACTTGGGCCGGTCTCCAGCGAGGCCCAGGGTCGTTCGCCCGTACGAGTCCTAGATGGTGCAATCGGCCTAACGGGGAAACCTTTACTCTGCTGCCAGCCGCCCCGCGTCAGCGGGCCGCTCCTGGAGGCGGAGCCGGAAGGACCTCGGGTTGGGGGGAGCGGAGCGGACCCACTGAGACAGGCCGAAGGCCTGGACCCCGTGAAACGGGGTCACCTCCCGCGCGGAGCGCGGGAGCTCTCAGGCCGACGAAGCCGGCCACCTCGGGTGGAGCGCAGCGGAGCCCGAGCCAGTCCGGAGCGAAGCGCAGG
>NZ_JAJAUZ010000089.1 GCF_020532645.1 Streptomyces bambusae | reverse complement strand
CTTCGAGGTTGAGGGCCTTGCCCTTGGTGCCCGCCCATTGCCCGTCGCACTGCCAGTTCAGCCAGCCGAGGTTCTGGACGTGAGCCTGGTAGCAGAGGTTCCCGTAGGTGGTGGGCGGGCCGGCGGCTCCTGCCGGTGACGCGGTGGCGGCGAGGACTCCGAGGGCGAGGGCGGCACCGGTGAGGGCCGAGCGTATGCGCTTCGCGGGCATGGACATCTCCTTGTGGCGTGAGGGACGGGCGAGGACGCCTTGCGGCAGAACGTACGTGCCGCAGATGCGTGTCCCGGCCGTCCCACGGTGTCCCACCGTCCCGCGGGCGTCCCGGGAAACCCGGCACCGGCTTTCACGCTTCGGCGCGCGGCGGACCCTACGGTTTGCGGGTGACCCAGAGCAGCTCCGCCGGTCGGCGGTGAGCCCAGTCGGGTGGGTCGCGCAGGGCGGGTGCGGCCCGCGGGACGGCCAGATGAGGGGGCGCCCAGCTCAGCCCGCCGCATACATGCCCCACAGCCGGGGCGCGGCTCCGATCTGTGGGTCGTGCGCATCCTGGTAGGCGCTGCTGATCCGGTTCCCGAGCCGCCGGTTGGCGGGGATGCCGTCCACGCGCCGACTCCAGCACCGCCTGCCCGGGGCGGTCAACACGAATCGGCACTGCTGCGTCCCTGACCCGCTGCCGGTCCCCGCCACCCCGGCTCAGGGCCGCGCCCCATCACCGCCTGGTGGCCGGCCAGACGGCCGCAGCCGCGGTGACGGCGAGCCCGACGTCGAGTGCGATCCGGCGCTCTCCGCCGGTCAGGCCGCCGACTGCCTCAGGCGAGGTCGGCGGCGGACTCGGTCGCGTAGTGGCGCCCATCGCTTCGGCACGGGCCTGCGGAGTCACCGGCCGGCCGCCGGCGAGCACCTTCTGAAGGTCCCGGACATCTTGCGGATCCACAGGAGGCGGATCATGTCGTCGTAGCCGTAGCGGCGGCGCCCGTCTCCGCCGCGCCCGGGCTCCGGCAGCAGACCGATCTGGTGGTGGTGACGGATGGCGCGCGGGTGGTTCCGGCGAAGGTGGCAGCATCGCCGACCTTGACCTCGCGGGGCGGCATGGCGGAGAGGGCGTACATGGCAGGAAGGCCTTTCGTGCTGTGGTGCCCTCGACACCACCACATGCCGCTACGGCATGTGCAACACACCCACCGCCCGCATCCCGGCGTGCCATCGGCACTGCCCCGGCCGGCGCTTGACCTCAACCTTGGTTGACATACGACAGTCATGTCATCGAAGAACGGCAAGACGAGGAGACTCCGATGACACAGCCCAGGATCCTGGTGACCGGCGCGACGGGAAAAGTCGGCGGCGCGGTGGTGGCCCGACTGCATGCGGCGGGCGTACCCGTGCGGGCGCTGGTGCGAGGTGAGGCGTACCTCCCGGAGGGCGTCCAGGCGGTACGCGGCGACCTCGGGGATCCCACGTCGCTGGCCACGGCTCTGGAAGGCATCGATTCGGTCTTCCTGCTGTGGCCGTTCCTGAGCGCCGAGGGCGCCTCGGACGTGATCGACACGATCGGGAAGCACGCTCGACGGGTGGTGTACCTGTCATCCGCCGGGGTGGGCAGCGCGAACGACAAGCCGGGGGAGGCGATCACCATGTTCCACACGGAGCTGGAGCGGCTGATCGAGGCTTCGGGCCTGGAGTGGACGGCGCTGCGGCCCACCGGGTTCGCGAGCAACACGCTGGGCTGGGCGGATCAGGTCCGCACCACCGGTGCGGTACGGGCGCCGCTGGCAAGGCTGGCCCGTCCGCTGATCCACGAAGCGGACATCGCCGCGGTCGCCGTCCAGGCGGTGACGACCGACGCCCTGCTCGGCGCCCGCCCCCTGATCACCGGCCCCGAACTGCTCACCCAGGAACAGCAGGTGGCCCTGATCGGCGAGGCGATCGGTCGACCGGTGCGGTTCGAGGAGATCGCATTGGACGAGGCCATGGAGCAGATGAAGGCCGCAGGCTACCCGGCAGAACTGGTGGAGGCCGTGTTCCCGGCCCAGGCCGACCTGCTCGAGAACCCGGAGCCGGTCAACGACGAAGTGCAGCGCATCACGGGCACCCCGGCCCGCTCCTTCCGGGAGTGGGCGGAGGAACACGCGCCGGACTTCCGCTGAAGGGCTCCGGCTTCAAGCCGGGCCAGCAGTTCGCGGCTGGTGAAATGACGGCGGCGACCGCGAAGGATCTGCGGGTGGGAGTGCGGCCGGTGGAGCCCCGGCGCCGTGCCTGGCGCGAGGGCGGAATGGAGACCCACCGCCCGAACCGGCTACGCGCTCCGGGTCGGGAGCCAGTCGTCGATGACCTCGGCGACAAGGGCGGCGCCGCGGCTGTTCTGATGGATGTGGTCGGTCGTGAGCACGAGACCCCGGCGCCGTGAGATCGTGTCGAGGCTGCGGCGCAGCAGGGTGCGCCGGACGACGACACCGACGCTCGCCGCGGGCGTCGGGTCCCGGTAGGGGATCGGCGGCGGGTCCGCCCGGCGTAGTTCCTCGATCTGGCGTTCGTGGAGCGGGAGGTAGGCCGCCTTGTTGGTGGTGGCGACCTCGGCGATCATACGGCTGTACGCCTGTGATGCCCGCGCCGCGGCTCCGTCGAGCTGTTGGCCGAGAACCGGGAGGGACAGCAGAGCGATCGTCGCGTCGGTCTCCGTTCGGAGCCGTTCGACGACGGCTCCCAGGCACTGCCGGAACCAGTCGGCCGACGGGCGCTCGGGGAGTTGCTTGCGCTTCATGGCCCGCTCGACGGGGTAGCCGGCGAGGCTCGCCCGGGCGTCGTTGGTCCCGATCAGCACGGTGATCACGTCGGGTGCGTCTGCGACGACGGCATCGAGGCGCCGTGAGAGGTTGTGGGCGAAGTCCCCGTTGACGCCGAAGCGTGCGAGCCGTACGTCGCCGGGAGGCCGGCGTCTTTCGAGAAGGTCCAGGTAGTCGACGCTGAGTTGCCCGCGGGTGAGGCTGTCGCCGAGGCACGCGACACGGGTCGTCACGGTGTGCGCGGGCCGGAGGTGCCGGCGTGCTCGGTCGGGCGGTCCTCGGCCCGGGGACGGTGGTCGGTGCCGAGGCCGGCGGTGATGGTCAGGATGGACGCCGGCCCTGCCATGTCGACCGCGTGCCATGTCCCGGCCGGATTGACGGTGGCCTCGCCCGGCCCGAGGACAATCCGATGGGGCACTCCGTCCACATCGCGGGTGACTGTCACCGACCCGCTGAGGCAGACGACCAGTTCGTCGCCGGCGGGGTGGCGCTCCCACTGGTCGTCGAAGCCGTCGCCGTCGAAGATCGTCACCATTCGGCCCTCGGCGCCGTCCGCCGCGACCGCGGCGCTGTAGGCCTGGAGCACCTCCGGGTCCCAGGCGAAGCCTTCGATGGGTTTCGCTCTCGACCCCAGCCCGAGGTGCACGGGGGTGGTTCGAAGGTCGATGGCGTTGGGTTCGCGATGGACGAGTCTCATGCCGACGATCGTCACAGGGCGGCAACAGGGTGGTCTTGAAGGAAAGGGAACAGACACCGACGCGATGGGCGGCCGGTCGGCGACTACCCGGTCCCGAGCAGGACTTCGCCGCGCCGCCATGCGGTCGGCGACCGGCCCGTGAACTCGCTCCACTCCCGGACGAGATGGGCCTGGTCGGCGTAGCCGGAGACGGTGGCCACATCGGCCCACGGAAGCGGGTCGTGCGTGGTGGCCAGTTCGTGCGCGTGCTCGAAGCGCAGAACCCGGGCGAAGGTCTTCGGCGACAGGCCCACCTCACCGCGAAACCGTTCGGTGAGGTACCGGCGGCTCCAGCCCAGATCTGCGGCGACCCTCCCGATCTGGACGCGGCCCCGCGCGGCCGAGAGGCGGCGCCAGGCCTCGGCCACCTCGGGGCGCACCCGGGACACGGGGTCGCCGCCGGCGTTGCGGCTGACGGCTCGCAGGAGCAACTCGTCCAGCGCGGCGAACCGCGCGGCCCATGTCGTCGCGGTGCGGAGCCGGTCGACCAGCTCGGCACCGAGCGCTCCCAATAGCTCGTCGAGTGGGACCAGCCGGTTGGCGAGATCAGCGGCGGGCATGCCGTAGACGGCCCGGGCCCCGAGCGGTGTCAGCGACACCTGCACGCCTTCCTGGCGTCCGTCGTGGTGTATCGCGACGGACCGGCGCATCAGACCGCCGGCCACGCTGCCGAACCGGGTGACCGGCGACCCGTCGTCGACGCCCGCCGCCACCTCCAAAGGCCCGGACAGACTGATCACCGCAGTGAGCAAGCGGCCCGGCGGACCGCAGTGCACCCCCGCCGGGAACCCACGAAGATCGAAACCGGCATACGAGCCGACGTACCGCCGCAAGGCGGGCGCAGGACGTGCGTAGTTCCTGATGGCCTCATGGACTTCCACCCTCGCAGTGTACGAACGGCGTTGCCTGTCGGGAGGGGGTGTCGGTACGGGTGTGCGGCGTCGGCGGGTGCTGGCTGGTGCGCGTCGCGTTGAGCCGGTACGGGGCTGTGCTGGCATCGCGGCGGGGTCCGTGGGAGACGGCCGCCGCTGCCGGTCGGCGGTCACTGAGATTGCCTGCAGGGCAGGAGGGTTGAGACTGCCGTGAGACTGCGGCAGCCCGTCCGGTCGGTAGCGTCATGCCCGCCGGATCCGGACAGGGAGCGCCCCTTCCGGACGGCATTTGTCAGGTACGCCTCATGTGCGCCCGCCCCTGGAAGGAACCGACGATGAAGTTGGCCCGCACGCTCGCAGCGGCCCTCATGGCCGTGATCGCGGCCTTGCTCGTGATGCCCACAGCCGCCACGGCCGCCACAGCAGCCACCTTGCCCACCACGGACAAGTACTTCACCGGCGACGGCTGGGGACCGTACAACCTCGTCCAGCAGATAGCCGTCAACTCGGCCTACGCGCGGGCCGCGGCGGAGGGGTACCCGTCCTCTCTGTGCCACATCACCCTGGGGCCCACGGTGCCTGTCTCGCAGGGCGGCGAAACGTACCAGTCCCTCGTGAAGATTCACTGCTTCCCGCCGCCGCCCGCGGGCTCCGGCCCGATCGTCGCCGTGCCCAACGGCAAGTGCGTGGACGTCAAGGACAGCAGCACCGAAGACGGCGCCATCGTCCAGCTCTACAACTGCCACGGCGGCAACAACCAGATGTGGGTCCTGGCGCCCGACAAGACCATCCGCTCCCTGGGCCGCTGCCTGGACGTCCAGTACGCCAAGACGGACAACGGCTCGCGCCTCGGCCTGAACTCCTGCCACGGCGCCGCCAACCAGCAGTTCGAGCTGCTGGCCGGAGGCAAGCTGCGCAGCGTCCACTCCGGCAAGTGCGTCGACGTGGCCAGCACCCTCTTCAGCACCCGCCTCGTCATCTGGGACTGCTCCGACGCCCGTCCGTACCAGAACTGGCGCGGCTCGGCCCTCGGCCTCTGAACCCACGGACACCCGTGAGAACGGCCCCCGGTCCCCGCCGGGGGCCGTGCCTCTGTGCCGGCTGGCCGCCAGACAACCGTGATGCGCTCGTGCAGATGCGCAGATGCCCTGCCGGACGAGGCCGCCGCCGGCGGTGTTGCTGATCTCAGCTGGTCACCGGTCTGCACCTGGCGAGGAGGACGGCGGCGAGCAGGGCCAGGCCCTGGTTGAGTCTGCGGAAGTACGTGGCCCGGCTCAGGTGCAGCCGGTTCGCGATGAACTCGTGCCCGCCGCGCCGCTCCACGTAGTAGTGCGACAGGATGCGCCCGGCTTCCGCCTCCGTCGCGACCGTGCTCTTCAGCAGGTGCTGCACGCCGTACTCGAGGAGTTCGCGCAGTGCGGCCGGGTCCCCGGCCACGGGCAGCAGCGGGCTCCGGGCGAGCAGCTGCGGGCGGTGCAGAGCGTCCAGCGCCTCACGGATGCGGCCGCTGAGCCAGGCCGAGTCGTCGGGCAGCACCGGGGCCGCAGACGGAAGCCTGAGCCGCTCCAGCCAGGGCGGCACCCCGCCTTCGCCCGCGAAGTCCTGTGAGTACACCCGGCAGGCGGAACCCCCGCCGTACACGTCGTGACGGAGCTGCCCGTGCACGCGGACCCCCACGTGCTCGTAGAGCGCCTGGTACTCGGGGGACGGCGTCGAGGTGACCAGCCGGCCCAGGCCGACGGCGGCGGACAGCAGGTGCCGGAAGAGCGCCGACCGGGCCGCCTCCTGCCGCTCCTCGTACACCGCGAGTCCGATGAAGAGACCACCGCCGGACGCGGCGTCCGTGTGCTGCTGGAGCAGCGGTTCGAGGACCGCCACGGTCGGGTCGTGAAGCGGCGCGGTGCTGCTGAGTCCGACCGGTCGGTCCTCCCGGTCACACACGACGTACACGCCTTCGGGCACGGCGTGCAGCACCGGGCCGAGCAGCCGCTCGGAGCGCCGGACGTCCATGCCACCGCGCTCCGCCCACACACGCACCAGCCGGCCGATGTCGGACGCATCGTCGGCTCGGGCCAGACGGACGTGCACCGGCGCCGTCACCGGGCTGAACAACCGTCGCACCGGCCCGTCCAACGATGCGAACAGCGATCCGGCCATCCGGCTGCCGCGAGCGGCGCCACTGTGCTCGGCGGGTATCAGCCTCGTGTGGTGCGCGGCGGCCAGTGTCCGCGCCGAGCGGTAGGCCACGGGGGTGCGCCAGCGCAGGGCCTGGTCGAAGACGGTGCGAAACGGCTCGGCCACGGCCAGTCCGAGCGCGTCCGGGACGACCACGCTGCACGCGCGAAGACGGTCGAACACCGCTACGTCTTCGCCGAGTTGGACGAGCAGCTCCGCGTCGCACTGCCCCACGGCAGCGACCAGCAGCAGCGCCCGCTCGATCCCGGCCGCCTCGTCCCCGAGCCGCTCGCACACCTCGCGCGACGCAGCGTCGGCTGCGGCGTCGAGAGCGCCCGGCACGCCGCCCGGCCCAGCGTGCAGGGCCCGGCAGAGAGCCGAGGCGAGCAGTACGTTGCCGCCCGCGAGCCGCAGCACGCCGTCCCGCAGGTGCGGATGAGTGACCCCGAACCCGTCGGCCAAGAGACCGATCTCTTCATCCGTCCACGGCCCGGCTTCGACGGGTATCACCTCGACCCCCGGCCGCCACGTGCGGTACGAAGGCAGCGGACGACGGCTGGCCACGACGACCGGCCCTGCGGCCGGGAGCGCGAGCCGCGCCAGATCGTCCTCGCTGCGGACGTCGTCCACCACGGCCACAGCAGTGCCGAGTTCGGCGAGAATCGCCGACTTCCCGCTGCCGACAGGACCACTCAGGTTGATCACTACGGGCCTGTTCGCCACGGCACGTAACACTTCCATCGCAGCTGTCCGGCCCATGGCCTTCGTGATCACGCGATGGCCTGCGCAAAGGGCGTCTGTCTGCATCGGTCAAAGCGGAACGGGATGCACACGGTGCGGTGACCCTCCTCTGTTGAGGTTCGGCCCCGGCCGACCGACGCGGCCGGGTGTGGCCTTGACCCTGAGATCATCGCAGTCCGGGAGGCCCCGGCCCTGCCCGGGTGTGGCGCTGACGGGCAAGTCCCTCACGCGCGGTTGTCTGTACAGCCGCCGCAGGCCGGTGTCTACAGCCCGATGCCCTCGGTGGGGGCGTCCTCCCACTTCTCGCCGTCGTCGACGTACCCACCAGAACACCGCGGACTTGGCCGACGAGCCGCCCTGCGCGCGGAGCTTCTCGGCGCGCTTGCCTTTCCTGCGGCCGGTGGTGACGACGCCGCGGCGTCCGGAGTGGCCGGTGATGCGGGCTTCCAGGCCGGCCTGCTCGGCGGCCCGGGTCATGGCCCGGCCGCAGGAGTCCGGGGCGAGCCGGACGGTGCCCAGGTGCCCCCACTGGTCCACGGGCAGGAAGGCGGGGCCGCCGGGTGCGGCACCGGCGGTGAGCAGGGTCTGCTGCCAGGCGAGCCAGCAGCGGACCGGGCAGGTGTCGGGGTGTTCGCCGTAGGCGACGGCGACGTCGCGGGGCGGGCGGCCCTTGACGCCGGGGACGTGCACCTCCAGGCCCTCGGAGACGAGCTTGATGCACGGGTCGTCGAGGGCGCTCATCTCCTCGTTGCGGCCGGCGATGGCGAACCGGAGCGTGTTGAGCGACCGGTCCCGGAGCCGGGCCGGCTCGGGGACAACGCGCGTGCGCCGCCGTCAAGCGCCCGGCTTCGGGGCCCTGGTGCGGTCGGCGGTGTTCATCTTGTGGAGGTCCACCGGGATGATGGGTACGGCCTTGCCCCGGCCGCGAGCCATCCGCTTCGGGTCGTTCTTGTACTTCTTGACCAGCTGCCGGGCCGCGAGGGTGGCCTCCTTGGGCACAGTGGCGCCCAGGCCCCGGGCGGTGACCGTGACGCCAGTGATACGGCGGTCGATCGAGTTCGGCGCGGCCTCCTTCACCTCGTCCAGCCACACCGTGAAGCCCACCATCGTGCCCTTGGTGACGGCGGTCAGCGACAGCAGCGTGCCGGTGCGCTCGGCGAGCCAGCCGTGGAACTCCTGCCAGAGCTTCCAGTCGCCGGCGTACGACGCGGTGGTCTTCTTCTGCCGGGACGCTGCAATGTGCTGTTCGGCACCTTGATCCAGCGCGGCGAGCACCGCGGCGGCCGTGTCGTGGACGACCAGCCGTGTGCCGGCAGGCTGCTCCTGGTCGTGGACCGGCTCGGCGTCGAGGATGCCCGAGTCCCGTCTCTCGGTGGGGCTCTTTGCGCGGTAGACCTCGCTGACCAGCGAGGAGGTCATCTGCCTTCCTCTTGTCGCGCTTCGTCGTCGGCCGCAGGGAGGGCCTCGTGCGTGGGGGCCGGCTCCTTGAGGAGCGGGTCGGGCGCCTGCTTGAGGACGGCCGCGCACCGGAAGCAGAGACCGATTTCGGTGTGTGGAGAGGCGGCGGTCGTGACGCCGAGAACGAGAGTGGTGCCGAGGCCGCCCGTCTGTGACGGCGACGGATAGTCACACGCCGGACAACTCTTGAGCTGAGCGTTGTCCTCTCCTGCGACGCCGAGCACGTACAACACGGCCAAGACCTCGGCGCCCGCCCAGTCCGCATGGCAGAAGAGGCAGCGCAGCGGTTCCTCGATGGCCACGGCGTACTCGCGGCAGGCCGGGCACTGGACCGTGACGTCCTCACGGCCCTGCAGGGTGCGCGCCACGCTGCGCATGCGTTTGGCGACGAGTGAGTCGATGCGGCCCAGGCGCTCCCGGATGAGGTGCATGGTCTGGTGGTACTCCTCGCCGAACTGGCTGCCGGCCGTGTCGTAGAGGTGCTCGGCGATGAAGTCCAGGAGGAAGTTCAGCACTTTTGTCGCCTGTGACTCGACGGCGTAGGCGGAATCGGAGTGCTCGTAGTGGGTGAACGCGTTGCGCGTCTGCGACAGCTTGGTGATGGCCGACCGGTTCGTCTCACCGATGTCGATGCCGACGATGTTCTTCAGCCGGTCGATCGTCGCCTCAAGTGTCGCGCTGGAGAAGTCGCCGGTGTCGAACCGCTTGCGTGTCGCGACTGCGGGCTCCTTGAACACCAGGCTCCAGTGCTCCCGCACGAGCCGGGCCTTGAGCAGGACCTCCGTTGCGGAATGGAGGTGGAGAACCGTGTACTTCAGGGAGCGCTCACCCGGCAGGTCCTCCTGCGTCAGGTGGTCGACTGCGCTCAGGAGGTAGTCCATCCCGTTGCGTACGGGTCTGAATTCGATGTCCGGGTCCGCGCGCTGGCGTCGTTCTCGGACGCGACTCGGGACCGAGGTGGTGCCGCTGTGCTCGGTCATCGTCCCACCGGCCGCAGCGGGTGAAGGTTGATCAATCTCGACTCACTCGTCTCGGGCGCCAGAGCGTGACCCATCGTCATGTCCGGTTTGTCGGTGCGGATATGGCATCTTATCCAGAGTGATAGTCATCACAGGATAGATCTTCAGATTGTTTGACACTTCGCCTCTGAGCCGGGCCCGAGGGATGGAGGCTCGAACCTGAAGCTGAGGAGTCACGTACATGCGCCACCGCCAGGCCCCCGCCACGTTCCGCAGTCGCTTGCGACGGATGAACCCCAGACTGCCCACGCCCGTCAACGGCACGTTCAGCCGCTGCTTTCTGATTCTCGGGGCGAAGGCCGTCCGTGAGGAGCCGCGGTACGTGCCGAGTGCCCCGCGGCGCCCGGCTCGTTGGGGAGCGAAGCAGAAGCGAAACTGGCCCACGACCGTCGCATCCCCCGTCACCGAACTGCGTCGTGTCGAGGCGACGGCGGCTGCCCTGGTCAGCGCCGATCAGGTGGAGCTGATTCTCCGCGTGGCGAGGCCCCAGCAGGGCCGACTCGGCTTCTACGAGGTCACTCTCCTGGGCCGGCTCTTCATGTTCATCGGCCGAGTTGCCGCGCTCGCCCCGGACGCGCGTGACCGCGCGGAGGCGCGCGGGGTCGTGGAAGCGGCGCTGGGCGCGCGACAGTCCATCCTGCGCAGCACGACGCCGGACGGCTGGAAGAAGGAGGTAGCCCTTTTTGCCCGCCGGCATCTCGGGCTCAGCCGTCTCGACGAGGAGTGGCTGGAAGCGGTATCGATGGCCCTGCTCGGAAAATGGGCCGACTCCCTCTCCGATCCGGCTCCCGACGACGTAGGGCTACTCAACCAGCTCCGGCAGGAGGCACGCGCGGTCCACCGGCAGCTCATGCCGTTGTGGGAGCGCAAAAGCGGACCCGGGCGAGTGTGGATGCTCGACTACCTCATGCCCTCCGGTGACGATCTCCACGACAGCGTGAGCACCGGATACCGGGTCGAGGACGAGATCTTGCCCTGGGAGCCCGAGCGCAAGGACGCGCTGGCCGTGTTCAACCAGCTCAAGTCCGACGAACAGCATGTCGCTCGTGCCTACGCACTCGGTGCGGGCACTTGGGCCGAGGCCGCCCACGAGGCCCGCCTGCCGGAGCCGACCGGCCGGCGCGTGATGCGCAAGCTCCACCGGCTCGGCGCCCGCCAGATCGAGCGCACCGCCGCGGCGGTGACCCGATGACCGAAATCCTCTACGCCGCGCTGCCCGAGTTCCTCGGCGGTCTTGCCACCGCCCTCGCCCTGCTCTCCGGCGGAGCGCTCTGGCGCGCCTTCCGCAGGGGGTCTTCGAAGAGCGAGTGATCGCACCCGATCTGACGTCGCTCCGGAGACCGGCGTGTTATCCGGAGTGACGGTCAATCACGTGGGCGCATGCGAGATGCCTTGTCGCTTCGGGGCGTTCCGGCGGCCTGAGAGTGCGGACCCTGTACTCACTCTTCGAAGGACAGACCGTGACGACCGATCGCTCGGCATACGCCGCTGAGGCTTCCTCGACCGTTCCGCCCACCGCCGGCGCGGCCGGCGGAACGCCGCCCGGAACGGCAGAGCCCTTCGCCTGCAATGAGCCCGTGACCAAGGCTCTCAGCTTCCTCCGCAGGGTGAAGACCCTCGAAGCGCCGGAACCCTACGACACCGCGGCAACGGCCCCGGTGGCGCGCTACGCCGTACTACGCGGCGATCAAGACAGGGCGCATACCGCAGCACGGTCACCTGCGACAGCGACGTGTTGGAGCCAGGTGTGAGCTACACGGTCGAAGTCACCGTGGACCTTTCATTCACTGCTCCGTGCACGGTCACGAACGTCGCCAGCGTGTTTGACCTCGGTGTCCCCGGCGGCGACAGCGTGGAGGACCGGACCAACATCCCCGGCCCTGACTGCCCCACGACCGACGGGAGCGGGGGCGGCACATTGATCCTCCCCGTCGGCCTCAGCGGACTGGTGTCCTTACAACACCACGCTCAACAAGTTCAACAGCCCCGGCTCCACCATCAACAACAGCAGCCAGATCTCCGGGACGAACGCGACGCCCTGAGTGAGGGCCGCTCGTGCGACGACGGTCCCTATTTGATCAGGCCGCCCAGGCCGGATGCGCCGGGGTGGGCGGCCTGGGCCGGGTCCATCCCGGAGACGAGGCCGGTGACCTGGCGCTTCGCATCGAGGACCGTCGGGGTGAGGAAGCGCAGTGACAGGAGGTTGTCGAGGCTGAGGGGTCCCGTCAGGAGGTTCGCCCCGTGACGCGCGGCGCCCGGGGCGGCCTGGGCGGCGGGAGCGGAGACGAGGCAGAGGGCTACGGTCAGGGCTGCGCCCGCCGCGGCGCGGGCGAGAGTGTTGTGCATCATGGAAATTCCAACGGCGCCGGGGCTGACGGGTGGTGGGTCACGGGCCCCACGGAGCCGCCCTTTCACCCGAGCAGCCCTCACGAGCGCACTACGGTGCCCCGCTTTCAGAGCAGCCGGAGGAGGCTCGCGGTCCAGGCCTCGGGCACGCTCATCGGTCAGCAAGTGGGCCACCCGGGCGCGAGTCTCCCCACTGCACCCCGCGGCAACCGACGATGCCGACACGATGCCAAGGGCACTCACTCTCTCGGGACAGCGGGAGTCGGCCGGGTCCGCCCCGGGGTCTACCCTGTGTCCGGGCCGCCGATGACCAGCGGCTCGTCGGCCTTCTGACAGCCGTACCCGGCCTCGCCGGCGGCCTTCGGTCCGCAGGAGCAGGCGCTGCTGTGCTGTCCGTACCACCAGGTCCCGACGGCCGGCACGGCCAGCACCACGGCGACGGCCGACAGCCACCCGGCCCCTGCCCCGGCACCCGCGCCGACGACACCGGCCCCGATCAGGACGCCACGCAGGCCATGGCGTCCAAGCCCCAGGACCTTCGGGGTGCGGGTCAGGGGCAGGGTCCGGCGTGACGGTTCTTCTCGGCGAGGTCGGTGAAGGGGATGGGGCAACAGGCACTTCCGGCACACACGGTCAGGTCGTCGCACCCGGCTTCGAGGGCCGCGGCCAGCGCGCTGCGGATGGTGGTGAGGTCGGCGATCTTCGCGTCGACCTCGGCGAGCTTTGCCGCGGCGCGATCCTGGAGACGGACGAACGTCGGCTATTGACGGGCTGCGGACACGGCGTCGGCGGTCGTGAGGAGGCCGGCGCGGAGGTTCTTGACCGGGTTGGACAGGGGGTAACCCTTGCTCTCCAGCTTCTTGATCTCGGCGGCCGTCGTGCGCAGGCACTCCTCGCGCGGGTACTGTCCCAACGGCAGCAAGGTGAGGTCCATGGGGTACAGGGCGGCCGTGGCCGGGGTCGAGGCCACGGTGAGGGGGCCGACCTCGAAGACGCTGCCGTTGTCCTCCACGAGGAACACCTCCAGGGCGAACACGTCACCGACCTGCTTCTTGTCGTCGCGTCCGGTGGCGTTGCCGGTGCCGAGCGTCAGGTGGAAGGCTTCGGCCTTCTTGGGTTCGAAGTTGTGGCCGTGCGGGACCGCGACGCGGGCCGTATGCCCGACGTCCGGGATATCGATCGCGTAGTCCGCGGTGAAGACCGTCCCGCCTCCCGAACCACCCTCGCAGGCGGTGATCGAGACCTGGCCCTTGTTCCGGACTCCGATTTCCTTGAAGGTGCGCAGGGAAGTGGTGTCGTTCTTGAGACCCACCGACAGGATGGTGGCCTCGATGGTCGTGTGGGTGGTGGCCGCTGAGCCCGCCTCGGCCTTCTCGGTGGCGGGGACGTCCTTCGTGGAGTCCGCGGACAGTTCGAGGACGGAGAAGGCGCCGGGTTCGTCCTCGGTGAGGACGTCGTGCGCGAGGCTGACCGCAGCGACGACCAGGCTGGCGACGGTCACCCAGGCGAGTACGCGGCCGCCCTGCCAGGCCCGGACCGCCGAGAGCGACCTGCGCAAGCGGCCCGGCGGACCGGCTGGAGGCGTGGGGGCGGGAGGCCCCTCGGCAGCCGGCGTCGCCTCCGGGCCCGACGTGCCTCCTGGGACGGGCGTTGCCCCCGGGCCCGGTGTGGCTCCGGTCGCGGGCTGTGCGCCTCCCGCGGGCTGTGCGCCTCCCGCGGTGCCGCCGCCGCTCGGGGGCGCGCTCGACCCGCCCGTTGCCGGTGTGCTCATGTGCCGAGTCCTTCCTGCACTGCCCTGCACTGCCCTTTCCTGCCCTTGTCCGCTGCCGGAAGCCTGCCCGGCGTCGGGCCCCTAGTCGAGGGCCCCGCCCTGGTGGTTCCTTTGCTCCAGCTCCCGGCAGACCGGCCGGTACGGCACCTTCGAGCCGGCCCAGCGCGACCACTCGTCCTTCTCCGGCACGATCGGCGCCTGCCCGCACAGCCGGGCGAGTTCGTCGTCCAGCCGCTCCCGGGATGGGCTGAGCTCGCGCGCGGACGAGTTGAAGTTCCACATCGCGACGCGTCCGTCGTCGAGTGCCAGGGCACCTACGGGCGCGTCGTCGAAGTAGTCGTCGGTCCAGGCCGTCACCGCGGTGATGCGCCGCCCCGGTGGGGCCACGGGATACAGCGTCTGGATGATCGCGGGCTCCGGTTCGCGGATCCTGGACCGGACGACGGCTCGGGTGGGATCGTCGCGGTGCACGGCGACGACGGAGTGGTTTCCCACCAGCGCGGCCATGGCGATGCCGCCCCCGCTCTCGGCGGGCTCCGCTTCGTCCAGGGTTTCGTCGTCGCCGGCCCCGTCGCCGCCGACGGCGGGCGGAGGTCCGGTCACGGGGATGTTGTCGAGGATCTCCTGCTCCAGGCCGACGTCCCCGGTGGCCTCGCGGACCGTCTTCAGCAGGAGCAGCCGAGTACCCTCGGGCCCGGTCAGTGGGGTCTGGTGGGCGTACGACTGTCCCCCGAACACGTGCGGGCGCCGGTCAGCATCTGCAACCCCCGTGGACAGTGCGTAGGATCTGCCCTCCTTGCGGCTCCCGACGTACCACAGGCGAAGTCGGACGCCGTCCCCCACCCCGGCCAGGATGTCCCTCGTCGAGTGGGGGTGCCGGATCGGGGCGAGGTCGGTCACACTGCCCGCCGGGCCCGCCGGGAGGGTGCCGGTGGTGCTCCAGGAACGGGTGTCCTTCAGAGTGATGCCCGCGCCGTTGCCGTATGCGAGGACGGACCGGCTCCCTGAAGGGATCACGGCCAGACCGGAGTTGCCGTCCGCCGGGACGGTGTCGGTGACGACCCTGAGCCCGCCCGTCAGCTCCCACACCCCCACCTCCCCAGCCGTCGTGCGCGCCGCCACCATCCCGTTGCTCACGGCCAGCCGCTGCACGGGTGCCCCCAGGCGTTCGTGCAGCCGGCGGCGTCCGCTGTAGGTGTCCCACACGGTGACGGCACCGGCTGTGGAGCCGCCTGCCACGATCCGTCCGGCGACGGCCGTGCCGAGCACGGTGTACGTTCCGTCGCCGTGTTCCCCCGTCAGGTACTGGGCGAGGTAGGGCCGCGTCAGACGGTCGAGGGCCCGCACCACGGTGGGGCCGTGTCCGAGTCCGGCCGCCTCGATCGCCAGGGAGGTGGCCGCCCGCGGGTCGCTGCCGGCCAGGCGCAGGGCCTCCTCGGCCATGCGGTCGGCGTCCCGCGGCCGTGCCTCCAGCGGGCCCGAGACCCGTTCGGACGGTGACCCCGCCTTCGCGTCGTCCCGGGCGCCGGAGCAGCCGGGCACGGCGACGGCCAGAGCGCACACCAGCAGGACCGCCACACAGGCACGTCCGCCTAACCGACCGATTTCCACCACGCCCCCCCGGCTCGCTGCCATCATGGCGGACCGCCCGCCCCGGCGTCCCGTGATCCGGACACACCGTCCGCTCAGGGTGCGGCCGGGGTGTCGGCGGTGAACGCCAGGGACTGCGGGCCGTAGCGCTGGGCCCAGCCGATGCCCATCCCCTCATCTTGCTCTGCCGGTCGTTCTCGCCTTTGGGTGATGACGGGTTGGGGTTGCGCGGGTACCGACCACACCTCTCGGGGTGTGGGCCGCCGGCCCCGTTTTAGTCTGGTCCGCTGTGCCTCGCCCACCGGCACGCGGCAGGGCCAGCCGGCTGCGGGCGCCACGGCTGGCCGGGTCGATGATCAGCGGGGCGGCCACGAGGTACGACCGCTGACGGCCCGAATGCCGCCGTTCGCGGGCCTGCTCCCACCCGGTTCCCGAGCGGTCGGCGAACCGCCGCGCAGACGCCTGCAGACCTGCCCGGCGCCGTGCCCGGGACGCACGTCCCGGTGCCGCGCACCGCGCCCCTCCCGGTCCTGGTCCTCAGCCCTCTGCCCCTGGTCCTCGGCGAGTACCTGCTCCTGGTGCTCCTGCTCGTCGGTGCCAGCGCCCAGGCCGGGGCATGGTGCTGCTTCATCGGGTTCATGCGGTACTACAGGTGGCGCTACGCCGGTTCGTCCAGTGGTGGGTTGCGGTTCGGTGAAGTCGGCGGCGAGGCCAGTGGTGGGGCGGCAGGATCGGGAGGCATGGGGATGCGGGGGCGTGGCGGGCGGACGTCGGCCGGTGTGCTGGTGGGCGTCGGGGTGGTGGTGCTTCTGGTGTTGCTGGGCCGGGGGGTGGGGGGCGGGTTCGGCGCGGGTGACCCGGTGGCGAGCGTGGTGGGCGGCCTGGCCGGAGTCGGCGGTCTGGCGCTGGGTTGGCGGCAGTGGCGGGCGCAGGGGCCGGAGTCGGACCCGGACGCGGTTGCGGTGCGGCTGGCGCGGAAGGTCGCGGTCGTGGAGCAGCGGGCGCTGCGGGCGCTGCTCGGTGGTGATCTGGAGGGTGCCATCGATGTCGGTTTCGACGTCGAGGCGGTCGGCGCGGTCGACCTGCCGGCGGTGCCGCCGGGCGGGTGGGGGGTGGCAGGGATTGCCGGCTTTTACCGGCAGGTTGACCCTGGCCGGTTGGTCATCATCGGTTCCGGCGTCGGTCGTGAGTGGGATGCGGACGCCGGTGCGGGCAAGACGGTTGCTGCGGTGACCTTGTGCGCGGACCTCGCCCAAGGACATCGGGATCGCCCGGGTCCGGTGCCGGTGCGGCTGTCGGCGGCGTCATGGTCAGGCGCCTCCTTGGAGGAGTGGCTTCAGGAGCAACTGGTCGGTGTGTGGCGGCTGAGGCCGCGCGAAGCTGCGGCCGTGGTCGAGGCGCGGTTGGTGCTCCCGGTGATCGACGGTGTGGATGAGATGGACCGCGACCCCTCTCCTGGCCTCTACGGCGCGGTCGTGGTGGCGGAGTCGCGTGCTGCGGCACTTCTGAACATGGTTACCGCGTACGCGCCCGGTCCAGTGGTGCTGACGTGCCGCACTCGCCACTACGCGGCTCTCGCTGATGTCGGCAAGGAGGTTCGGCGCACCGCCGTCCTCACACTGCTCCCGGTCACCGGGGCGCAGGCTGCCGCCTATCTGGAAGACCGGGTCGCCTACAATCCCCGCCACTACGCCCGCTGGCACCCGGTCCTGGAGGCCCTCACTCGCGCCGCTGTCCCCGGGGCGCTGCAGGATGCGGGGACGGCTGGGCTGCGCACTGCGCTGACCAACCCCTGGCGGCTGACCCTGGCTGCGCTGGTCTACCAGGACACCGACCCCGCGACCGGCACCCTCCGCGACCCGGCCCGCCTCCTGACTTACGCCGCCGGTTGCACCCTCCAGGCGCATCTGCTGGACGGGTTCGTCACCGCGGCCGTCCATGCGCACGCCCCCGCCCCGGGCAGGCCGCGCCGGACACGGCCCGGCACGCGCGTTGCCAGGACCCGGAGGCAACGTGGCGGTACCTGGCCGTACTGGCCGCCCACCTCGACGCCAACGCCACCACTCCGCAGCGCCCAGCCCGTACCGTGGCCGGCCAGGTCCTGTCCGCCAGCGACATCGCCCTCCACCGGCTGTGGCCTCTCGCCGGCGAACGACGCGTCCTGCGGTGCCACGCGGCCGGGGGTGCTGCTGCCGCGATCGTCTCCGGTCTCCCTTGGCTGGTGATGATCTGGATCGGCTCCGATGTTCCGGCCGGCGCCCTGAGGATCGCGTTGGTGGGGGCGATGCTCGCTGCTGTTGCGGCGCTGGCCGTGGCCGGCGCTGCAAAGGGCTGGCCTCGGCCGTTCATCCTGAATCCGGGCGGCCTCCGCACAGCCCAGGGCCTGTTCAACGGCATCATCATGATTGCGGGCATGATCGGACTTGCGATTGCCCTCGGGTCTTGGACGCTGTCCGCTTTCGGACTACTCATCGGACCCGGACTTCTCGTCGGGGTCAGTTCAGGGGTCGGACTCGCCACGGGACTCGTCCTTGCAGTCATCCGTGACGGCGGCGACGCCCGTGCCGTCGGCCCTCTGGACCGGGTCCGCCTCGACCTTGCGGCCTCGCTCGTCCTCGGGCTCGTGCTCGTACTGGCCTTCGTGTGCACGGCCGCCCTGGGATTCCTGAACAGGCCCGGGTTCGCTTCTGCACTCGTTGCCCTCGCAACAGGCTCCCTTGCCCCTGGTCTCTTGGCCGGGCCTTTCGTCGGCGGAGTGGCGTGGCGGTACTGGGCGTTCCTGGCATGTGTGCGGGGGCGGTTGCCATGGCGGTTGGGCAGGTTCCTGCACCGGTGCGAGCGGCTGGGGATCCTTAGGGTGGCCGGGGACTCCTGGCAGTTCCGCCATGCCGAGCTTCAGCACCACCTCGCTACCAGACCCCAACCGCCCGCCGCACCGTGAACCCCGCCGACGACGGAGCGGAGGAGCCGCCGTGGACTGCACGGCGGCGGCGGTGCCGGAGGGCGTGCCGTGCGGCGAGCTCGCGTAGGACATCGGTGCGAGTCCGACCGCTGGCTCGGCCGGATTGAACGCCACGCCCCACTCTCGTTCCCACGACTGGCATCCCACCCCTGCCTACCCGGCAACACCACCGGGCCGACGAACCTCCCCTGCGGGCAGAGGCCTCCCGGCGGTGGCCTGTGCTTTTACCGCGGGTCGGCGTTGGGGTATTCCTGGGCCTTGTCCGAGGTCAGCAGTCGCAGGCGATGCCGTCGCCGTCGCGGTCCAGGGCCCGCCGGTAGCCGGGCGCGCCCCGGCGCATGGGAACCGCACACCGGCCGCCTTGGCGGCGGTGCAGTTCCTGAAGTAGGTGCTTCCGCCGGCGCCCGCGGAGTGCCGGTGCCGGCGCCGAAGGAGCCGTCCGAGTTGTCGTCACCCGTGCGATGGCTCGTGCGCCTTTATGCGGGCCAGGAAGCTTACGTCGGGAAGGACGTCCTGGACCCGGCGCGCCTTGCGCTGCTCGGTCGGCGACGGTAGGTGGGCACCCTGGTCACGGAGCCGGTGCCAGTGGGTCAGGTTCTACAGCCCGCGGACCGGCCAACAGCGCCGGTACGTCTGTCGAGGTCGTCGGAAATGATCCGCTCAGAGCTCCGATCACCGCGTCCAGCGCCGTGCGGGGATGAGCACTCCGCGACCACCAGCGTGATGGGATGGCCACTCGGATTGCGCCGCGAACCCGACTCGCCAAAGCCCCTCCCGATTCCGGCTGAGTCCGGGATGCCCAGCAGCACTCCGTCCGATGCCAGTACGCGCAGCCCCCGGAAGAGCTCCTCGCCTTGCCCCCCGGGCCGGGCGGCAGCCCAGTGCAGATCGTGCATCACCTGCCATCCCCCTGTCTGGCCCTGGCCACTGACGACTTGCTCACCCCGGACCACTCCCGCCGACCCGTCTTCTACTTTGAGCAGCCGAAGGACCTCCAGGTAGTCCACCCGTGGGAACAGCCATAACGCGAGGACGAAGCGCGCGGTGAACCGCCCCGACAACAGACGTAGATGTTTCTCAGCTACTACCCGGTCCACCAACAGGCGGGCACGACCGGGTCAAGGTCCCTAACCCCAGCTGCCCCAGACACGACACCAACACGAACGGCCCTACGCCCACGCCGCCCCAAAGGCAATGGCACCGTCTTGTGTTCGACAGCGGAGAAGGCCATGCCGACTTCGGATGCCGGTCGCGCCATTGCGTGGCCACCAGAAGGTAATGGGGGCCTGGGAGGCAGGTCCATTTTCCAGAGTCCTGGCTAGCTAACCGTGACCGTAGGGGTTGACGTCTGGTTGTTCATCACAGTGCATTGAATATTACCTTCGGTACGGCATGATGTGTAAGGCGGCTCGTCCGGATGATGGTCAGGCTTTCGGTGCGTTTCAACCTTGACCGTCGCGTCCAATCCCTCCACCTTGTATGTCACGCTGTGCATACTATCGTAGGAGGCGTAAAAGGACCACGAACCCTCTCCTCCTGCCCCAATCTCAGTCGGCGGATCGAAAGGTAGTCCACCGGCGTTTTCGCTCTCTTGGTACGTGAGATTATTGTCGCCGTTATTGCTCAACTTCACGGTGACGGTGGATTGAGGGGCTGCCGCGTAGGCGATTGACGGTGAAAGGCTGATGGCTCCGGCGATAGACAAGGGTAGGCCCATTTTAATGAAAAGGTTCGACATGGCTCATGATTTCCGATTGTTTATATTGAACGGGTTGCATTCCTGACCCTGCGTGATGGGGAGGATCTTCGCAATGGTCATTGGGGCACTTCGAGGGGAAATCGCGGCAGCTGTAGTTGCATCGTTGTGCTCGTTGGGGCGCGTTCATACACGGCGCTCGGGAACTGGTTGTGCCGGGTGCCGCAGGAAACTCTGGACCGGTCGGGTTTCCCGACCAGGGCGTCTGGGGGCGGCAAGCGGCCTCAACGAAGTCCGTCCGCCGGGTCGCGGAGCGGCTGCACCCGGATGGATTGTCCGTGCTCATGGCCAGTCGGCGCGGAGCGAGCCCGTCCGGCGCGTTTGTCTCCGGACGGCAATTCCGCCGTGCGGACCAGAACCGGCACTGCCGCCCATCTGCTGGCCGTGAAGTCAGGATGAACGAGATCCCTGTCTGCGTGAGGTGCGCGGTGATCTGGACATCGAGAGGCCTGGGCCGGCGCGGACGCACTGCAATATAGACCGGGACTTGACTTCTGCATTCGGGGCCGGCGCGTCCGCAAAGCGCCCGGATCGTCGCAGGTCGTGAAGGGGTGCGCCCCGCCCACGCGGGGCTGAACCGCCGCACAGCATCGCCGCGAAGTCCAGCGCGATGTATGCCCCGCCCTTGTCCCCTCTTCTCTTGCCGCGTAGTGATCTCGTCCATGGGCGGCGCGGGATCGTCCCGCGTCCCGCCCGTCATGTGCACACGTTGAGGGCCCGCCCGTAGGGCGGCAGCTGGTTTTGTAGCGCAGGTCCAGGCCCCCGGGTGCGCGCTCAACCATGGAGTGGTCGTCGCTTCGTGCGGCAGACCCGGATGTGGACGCCTGGGGAGAGGTAGCGCTCGACTCCGGTGCTCTGGCTGCCGGCGAGGTAGGCGAACAGGAACTCGCCCAGCGACTGCGCCAGCACCCCGTCGGACGGCGCCGAATGCCTGAACGCCTCCTCCGGCTCCGGGCAGTCTCGGGGCGGCGACCTCACCGGGCGCTCCGCCAATCCGTACCGGGTCGCCGTCGGCGCCGCTGCCGGTAATCGCGAAGTACCGCACCACCAGCCCGCCGGGCTCGCTCTGAGCACCGGGCTGTTCGGTGATTGCGGCAACGACCACGGTCCGCCCGCCCGAGGTGATCGACGTCCGGGCGCCATGACCCGCGCTTCGCCCGGCGCGGCCGAGGACGTCTTCTGCGTGCGGGGTCGCTCGGGGAGTTCAGCGTCGGCCGCGAGCGCCCGTACCGCGGTGGATGCGGGGTTGTCGGGTGTGCGGGCGTCGGCCCGCAGCCACAGGTCGACGAACACCTCGGCCACCCCGGCCGGATCGGCAGCCGGCCTGGCAACTGTTTCCGCCCGGGCGGACGGGGCTGCCTGGACGACGGTGGTGCGGGGTGCGGCGATGGCGACCGCCAGGGCGAGGGGGCCGGCGGCGAGTGCGGCCCAGGCCCGCACACGCAGGAACCGCATCCCGGGCGGGACCGGCCGCCGCACCGGAACGGTCTCGGGCCGGGACTTACGCAGTCCGACCAGCTTGGCCTGGGGCCGCCAGCGGCGGCGGGAGAGGGAGGAACCAGGTGCCATGACAGGGCGCCCTTTCGTCGTGGGGTGCGTGCTTGTACCCCACGAAACGGCGCCCCCTCACCGAACTCCTCACCACGACCACCCCTGCGCGGTCACAGAAAGAGAACAACCCCGCTGGTGACTCACCGGTGACTCACCAGCCGAGTGCGAAAACTCCCCAGTGCAGGTCAGCGGTCTGTCGGGCCGGAAAGTCACCGGTCGACGGGCACGTCACCGGTGAGTTTTTCGAGAACTCACCGGTGAGTTGCGAGACCCTCACCGGCCTGTTGGCCAGTCACCGGTGGCGGCCAGAGCCCGGTGGCGCCGGCCAGTGCCGTGCGCGGGTCGTGGTGGAGGAGAAGCCTTTGAGACGCTCGGCGAGCGCGGAACTCCCCAGTGCAGGTCAGCGCCCTGCCGTGCTGGAAAGTCACCGGTCGGCTGACATGTCACCGGTGACTTCCTTCGGGAACTCACCGGTGCTGTGCGGGGCCGCTCACCGGCTCTGTTGGTGAGTCACCAGTGGCGGTGTCCGGTGAGGTGGGCTGGTTGGTGCCGCGGTTGATGCGGCCCTCCCACACCCCGACGCAGGAGGTGAGGTCTTCCGACAGGTAGACGTGGTACCGGCGTGGTGGATCGGTGATGAGTGCCATGTACACCTGGACGTCACCTGCTGCATCGAGTCTTTCCACGGCCTCGGCCAGCCCGGGGCGCGGGGGTCGGCCCATCTCCCGCAGCGTTTCCTGGCGGAAGGACCAGTTGTCGCGGAGAAGGCGGGCGGACGCGGTCTGATAAGGGAGCTCCCACTCTGCGCCCGATAGCAGCGCGTTGAGGGCTGCCGGTGTGCAGGCGCTGTCATCGCGCGCGAGAAGCGTACGCAGGGTGTCGAAGGCCATGCCGCCGAGTCTCGCGTACGGCACGCTGCGCTGACACAGGCCCGTGCCGGTATCGGCCGTCCTCACGGTGGTCCCGGCCGGCACTTCCGTGGGTCGGGTCAGCAGCGCTGCGAATCCCTTGACCCACAGGCCAAGCAGTAAAACTCCCCAGTGCAGGTCAGCGGCCTGTCCGGCCGGAAAGTCACCGGTGACTTCGCGCAAGTCACCGGTGCTTTTCGTGGACCTCACGGGCCACCCGAACCTGCACCAGACCCGTCTGCCGGAACGCACTGGTGACTTCCTTGGGGTACTCACCGGTGGCGATCGTGCCACAGACCCGAGGGCACCGGTGTGCTGGTGAGTCACCGGTGATTTCCTTCCGGCTGATCGGTGACTTTCGGAAGTCACCGGCTCGTCTTGGGATGCCCCCGGTGGCTGCCTGTGGGCGTGGCCCGGAAGGGGGGTGCCTTCCGGGCCACAGGGGGTTGGTGGGTGGGTTTTCAGTTGGTGGTGGTCTGGGTTCCGAGGGCGAGGTGGTGGAAGCCGGCTGCTTCCCACGCGGTGCGGTCGAGGACGGTGCGGGCGTCGATGATGCGGGGGGTGTCCATGACGGCGGCGACGTCGGCCGGGTTGATGCTGCGGTACTGCGGCCATTCGGTGAGGTGGAGCAGGATCTGGGCTCCGGCGGCGGCGCGCAGCGGGTCTTCGGCGGTGGTGAGCTGGGGGTGGTGGGCGGTGATGTGGGGCAGGGCCATGGGGTCGTGGACGACGACGTGGGCGCCTTCCGCTACGAGGTCGAGGGCGATGGCGAGGGCGGGGGAGTCGCGCAGGTCGTCGGTGCCGGGCTTGAACGCCGCGCCCCACACGGTGATGCGGCTGCCGGTGAGGGTGCCGCCGGCCTGCTGGCGGGTGAGTTCGACGGTGCGCCTGCGGCGGCGGCAGTTGATGGCGTCGACCTGCCGGAACAGGCGTCCTTCGGGGACGCCGAGCTGGGCGGCTTTGGCGTAGAGGGCGCGGATGTCCTTGGGGATGCAGGAGCCGCCGAATCCGGCGCCGGGGGCGAGCATGGCGGGCCCGATTCGCGGGTCGTGGGCGAGGGAGGTGGCCAGGGTGGTGATGTCGGCGCCGGTCTTCTCGCAGAGCGCGGCCATGGCGTTGATGTAGGAGATCTTGGTGGCGAGGAAGGCGTTCGCGGCCGACTTGGCGAGTTCGGCGGTGGCCCGGTTCGTGACGACGAGCGGGACGCCCATGTCGAGCCAGGGCTGCCATACCGCGCGCAGGGTGCGCTCGACGCGGTCGTCCTTGTCCGGTACGCCGAGGATGATCCTGGTGGGTTTGGCGGCGTCGGCGACGGAGGTCGACTCGCGCAGGAAGTCGGGGGAGAACCCGAGCGTCACCCGCACCCCGGGCTGCACGCGCTCTTGGATCTCCCGGTCGAGGGCGGCGCAGGTGCCGACGGGCACGGAGGACTTGGCGATGATGAGGGTGTCGCGGGTGGCCTGTCCGGCGAGGTCGAGGACGGCAGCCGTCAGCGCGGTCAGGTCGGCTTCCTCGCTGTCGGTCTGCTGCGGGGTGGGCACGCACACGAACACGATGTCGGCGTGGTCCAGGGCGTCGTAGCCGGCGTGGGAGAACCGCAGCAGCCCGTCTCGGGACAGGCCGGCGATCAGGTCGTCCAAGCCGGGCTCGTCGAACGGCGCCCGCCCGTCTTTGAGCGCGGCAAGCTGGGCAGGGTCGGTGTCGACGCCCATCACCTCGTGCCCGATCTGGGCCAGCGAAGCAGCGTAGGGGGCGCCTAGCCGGCCGCAGCCGACAACAGAGAGCTTCATGCCTGTTACCTCCTGGTTTGTGGTCTGGAACGTGGTTTGTGGTTGGGTAGCCGGGTTGAACTCCACTGACGGGAGCGGCACATGAGAATGAGCGTCATCGGATGCGGTCACCTCGGCGCCACGCACGCGGCGGCCATGGCCGAGATCGGCCACGACGTGATCGGCGTGGACATCGACCCGGAGAAGGTCGAGGTCCTCAACAGCGGACGGGCCTGGTTCCGCGAGGCCGGGCTGGACGACCTGCTGTCGCGGCACGTCGGCGGACGCCTGCGGTTCACCACCGACATCGCGGCCGCCGCCCGCCACGCGGACGTCCACTTCATCGGTGTGGGCACGCCCAGCAGCGCGGACGGCCGCACCTACGACCTGTCCCAGGTCTACGGCGCCGCCGAAGCCCTGGCCGCCCACCTGGACGGGCCGTGTCTGGTGGTCGGGAAGTCGACCGTCTCGGTGGGCACCACCGCCGAAGTACGCCGTCGGATGCAGGCCATCGCCCCGGCCGGCACAGCGGTGGACGTGGCGTGGTCGCCGGAGTTCCTGCGGGAGGGCTTCGCGGTCGAGGACACCCTGCGCCCGGACCGGATTGTCGCGGGTGTGTTCACTCCGGAGGCGGAGAAGACGATCCGGGCGGCGTTCGCCCCGATCACCGACGCCGGGGTGCCGCTGATCGTCTCCGACCCGGCGACGATCGAGCTGGTGAAGGGGTCGGCGAACGCGTTCTTGGCCACGAAGATCTCCTTCATGAACGCGGTTGCCGACCTGTGTGAGGAAGTGGGCGCGGACGCGGCGACGGTCGCGGACGCGATCGGGCTGGACCGCAGGATCGGCCGGCCGATGCTCACCCCCGGCCTGGGGTATGGGGGCGGCTGTCTTCCGAAGGACATCCGGGCGTTCACCGCCCGCGCGGACGAGCTCGGCATCGGGGACTCCTTCTCGTTCCTGCAGGGCATCGACGAGGTCAACCAGCGCCGCCGCACCCGCGTCGTCGACTTGGCCGCCCGGCTCCTGGGCGGCAGCGTGGAGGGCCGGAACATCACGGTGTGGGGGGCGTCGTTCAAGCCCGGCACCGACGACATCCGCGACAGCCCGGCCCTGGACGTCGCCGTCCGCCTCCACCAGGCCGGCGCCGCGGTGACCGTCTTCGACCCGGTCGCCGCGGCCAACGCCCGCCGCGCGCACCCGGAGCTGTCCTACGGGCCCGACGCGGCCGCCGCAGCCACCGGCGCGGATCTGCTGATCCTGGCCACCGAGTGGAAGCAGTTCACCGGCGCCGACCCCGTCGAGATCGGCCAGCTGGTGGCCCGGCAGGTCCTCATCGACGCCCGCTCGGCCGTCGACGTCCCGTCCTGGCGCGGCGCCGGCTGGTCCGTCCACCGCCTCGGCCAAGGCTGACCCCCCGGCCGGGTCCTGGCGCCGACCCTGCGACAGACCGACACCCACACCCGACAGCACTGCCCCCGGCTGCCGGCTCCCACAGGAGCCGGCAGCCGGAGCAGCGGCCCCAAGCCCGCACCCCGCGGCCGGCCAGTCGGCAACCTGCACCCGCCGATCCATCCGGCCAGGGCAGGTTCAGGGGCGGCGTCCGACGATGACGACGCCCTGCAGCAGCGCGGTGTGCGACCCGCTCCCGTTGACCGCCTCCAACGCCCCGGCCAGTTCCTTCTCGAATGCTTCCTGCCGGCTGCCGAGGACCGGAGCGGAGGAGAACGCGTACGTGCGCTGCGCCGCCACCAGCTCCTCGGTCGTGTACGCCGCGGTGTGCTCGAAGTGCAGCGTCGAAAGGCGCGAGAACGCCGACTGGCGCAGGACCACGTCGTGGTGCCCGTCCGGCTTCACGTACCCGCCGCCGGGCCCGGCCGCCGGCTCCACCCCCACGTACCGGGCCCGCACACGGTTGACCACCTCGTGCCACCACGGCCGCTCGCTGCCCGCCGCATACGAGCACACCAGCGCCACGAACCCGCGCTCCGCCACCACCGCGTCCAGCTGCTCCAGCACGTGCGGCCGGTTCATGAAGTGGAGCGCGTCCGCGATCACCGCCCCGCTCACACCCTGCACACCCGGCTGCCCGCCGACGCTCTCGCCCGGCGCCACCCGCCAGTCCACTCCGGTCACTGCCCGCTGCGCGGCCCACTGGCGGCCCGCGGCGATCATCTCGTGGCTCGGATCCAGCGCGACCATGTCGACGCCGCGCGCGGCCAGCTCCAAAGTCAGCGTTCCCGGCCCGCACCCCAGGTCCACCATCCGGGGCGCCGCGGTGTGCCGCTGCGCCAGGTCGGCCACATACTCGGCGACCTCCACCGGATGCGTGCGGCGGAAGCGCACATAGTCGGGGGCCGTACCGGAGAAAATGGAGCCGGGGTCCTCGTACAACGTGATGCCGCTCAAGGGACCAACCTCCTGCTGTCTGCGCCGGCAGCCGTACTGCCGGTCGGCGTGCAACACATCCTGGCCCCGGCACCACCCCGGCCGGGGGAGCCAGCCGGGGGGCCAATTCCTGCTGCGGGGGGCCGCGTTGGGGGGCCAGACTGGAATCGACACAGGCAGTCGCAGAGGAGACAGTGCGATGGTGGCTCCAGAGGGAATCGGCCTGATGCTCCGCACGATCCGCGAACGCAACAAGCTCTCCCGCGAGCAGCAAGCCGACCTGATGTCCGCACGCCTGGCAGAGCCCTTCTGCCCGGACAACCTGAAGCGGTGGGAGACCGAGAAGCGATTACCCGTCTCCCGCTACCACCAGGCCATCTCGGACGTGTACGGCGTCACCCTCGCGGACGTCCGCAAAGCCGTGGCCGCATCGAGCCGACACCGCAAACTCAACGGCCAGGAGGAAGACGACGTGAAACGACGCAACCTGCTCGGCGCGGCAACCGCCGCCGTGACCGGCAGCCTCATCCCCGGTATCGCCCACGCCCGCGAAGGCATTGACGGCGCGCTCACCGGCCACGGCAACGCCGACGTCGAATACCTGATCACCGCTCTGGAACGCCACCGCGACGGCTACAAAGGCCGCACCCCCGACGCCTTCCTCCACGACGTCAGCGGCGACCTCATCGCCCTTCAGCACGCCCTGAACCGGCCCCACCCCGCAGCCACGCGCACCGAACTCGCCCGCACCACCGCCGGCCTCGCCGGCCTGGTCGCCATCGTCCAGCACGACCGTGGAGACCAGCTCGACTCCTACCAGTGGTTCGCCACCGCCGAACGCGCCGCCCGCGAATGCGGCGACCGCAAGATGGCCGCCTGGGTCCTGGCCCGCCACGCCATGGTCCCCCTCAACTACGGCGCCCCCGCCACCGCAGCCCGCCTCGCCGCACAAGCCCGCCGCGCCGCCGGCCGCGCACCGTGCGCCGCCGGCGCGCTCGCCGCCGCCGTCACCGCCCGCTCACTCGCCGCCCTCGGAGACCGCCGCGGCGCCACAGCCGCCATCGCCGACACCCGCAACCTCATCGCCTACCTCGACGGACCCGACACCGCCGACACCTGGTTCGGCTACCCCGCCCAGAAACACCATGTCCACCTCTCCCAGGCCTACACCCTCCTTGGCCACACCCGCGAAGCCCACCAAGCCCAAGACGACGCCCTCACCCTCACCACCTCCCCCTCCGTCATGACCCGCGCCCTCCTGGCCGTCGACCGCGCCACCTGCCTCTCCCAGACCGGCGACCACACCACCGCCGCCGAACTCGCCGCCACCACCCTCACCAACCTCCCACCCCAATACCGTCACGGCCTCATCCGCACCCGCACCGAAAAACTCCTCCACGCCCTGCCCGACCGGCCACGCCGCGTCCTCCAGGACGCCCTCGGCTGAACCCCCTCCATGGCCCCGGCCGCCGCCACCCGGCCGGGAACGAGCAGGGGACACATCGGGGTGATCATCAGGGTGGACATCGGGGTGGACATCCGGGGGAACAAAGGGGGGTCCGAAATTTCACCCTCCACCGCATCGTTCCTGGTCAGGGCCCTGATTCCGGCCGG
>NZ_JAJAUZ010000088.1 GCF_020532645.1 Streptomyces bambusae | reverse complement strand
CCCCCGCGCCTCAAACGCCGGCGAGGCTGGAGATGCCCGGCGGGGCTGGAATGGGCCCGGCGGAGCCGGAGTCGGGCCGGCGGGGCCGGAAGCGCCCCGCCGGGGGGGGAAGTCACGTCGTCAGGGACGGTTCCGGGTGGCGGTCGGAGGAGGCCGGCTGGGGGGCCGCCCCGCGGAGGGGAACCTCCTTGACGAACCAGGCCGCGGCGAAACCGAGCACGGCCACAACGGCGGCCAGCAGGAACGCCGCGTGCGTACCGTCCGCGACCGCGTGCTGGTACGCCGCCCGGACCCCCTCGGGAAGCCGGGCCAGACTGGCCGCGTCCAGCTGCGCAGACGCACCGGTGGCGTCCGAGCCGGCCGCGCCCAGGCGGTCCGTCATCGTCGCCTGCACCTGCGTGGTGAACAGCGACCCCATCAGCGCCACTCCGAAGGACCCGCCCAGCGTGCGGAACAGCGTCGCCGAGGACGAGGCGACCCCCATGTCCTTCATCTCCACGCTGTTCTGCGCGACCAGCATCGTCACCTGCATGAGGAAACCGAGCCCGGCGCCGAGCACCGCCATGTAGATCCCCGACACCAGCCGGCTGGTCCCGGTGTCCATCTGCGCGAGCAGGAACATGCCGACGACCATCAGCGCGCCGCCCGCGATCGGGAAGACCTTGTACTTGCCGCTGCTGGTGGTGATCCGCCCGGCCACCAGCGAGACGGCCATCATCGACAGCAGCATCGGCAGGAGCAGCAGCCCGGAGTTGGTGGCCGAGGCCCCCTGTACGGACTGCTGGAACAGCGGCAGGTAGAGCACGCCGCCGAACATCGCGAAGCCGGTGAGGAACCCGATCACGGACATCAGCGTGAAGTTCCGGCTCCGGAAGATGTGCAGCGGCATGACCGGCTCGGCCGCCCTGGTCTCCGCGTACAGGAACGCTCCGGTGGACACGACCCCCAGGACGATCAGCCCGATGATCTCCGCCGAGCCCCACGCGTACTCCGTACCGCCCCAGGTGGTGACGAGCACGGTGGAGGTGATCGCGACCGTCAGCAGCGCCGCGCCCAGGTAGTCGATCTTCGCCTTGACGGTCTTCTTCGGCAGGTGCAGCACCGCGCTGACCATCGCGAGGGCCACCGCGCCGAGCGGCAGGTTGATGTAGAAGGACCAGCGCCAGCCCATGTGGTCGGTGATCGTGCCGCCGACCAGCGGTCCGCCGATCATGGCGAGGGCCATGACGCCGGCCATCATGCCCTGGTACTTGCCGCGCTCCCGCGGCGGGATCAGGTCGCCGATGATCGCCATGACGCCGACCATCAGGCCGCCGGCGCCCAGACCCTGCACCGCGCGGAAGCCGATCAGCTGGCCCATGTCCTGGGCCATGCCGCTCAGCGCCGAACCGATCAGGAAGATCACGATCGAGGCCAGGAAGGCGCCCTTGCGCCCGTACATGTCGCCGATCTTGCCCCAGATCGGGGTGGAGGCGGCGGTGGCCAGGGTGTACGCGGTGACCACCCAGGACAGGTGGGCCAGACCGCCCAGTTCGCCGACGATGGTCGGCATCGCCGTACCGATGATCATGTTGTCGAGCATGGCGAGCAGCATGGCGATCATCAGCGCCATGAGCACCACCCGCACGCTGCGCGGCTGCGCGTGCTCCTCCGGTCCGGCGGGTGCCGCGCCCTTCCCCGTCCCCGCCCCGGTCCCCGTCAACTCGCTCACGTCCCGCTCCCTGGCACTTACTTGCCGCCCGGCTAGTTCACTACAATGGGGACGCTAGCCCCGTAACTTGCCGGGCGTCAAGTAAGTAGTTCGTGGACTCGGGAGCGAGACATGTCCAGCAGCACTCCGCAGCGCCGGGGGAACACGCGGCAGCGCATTCAGGACGTAGCCCTGGATCTCTTCGCCGAGCAGGGGTACGAGAAGACCTCGCTGCGCGAGATCGCGGAGCGGCTGGAGGTCACGAAGGCGGCGCTGTACTACCACTTCAAGACCAAGGAAGAGATCCTCGTCAGCATCTTCGAGGACCAGACCCGGCCGATCGACGAGGTCATCGAGTGGGCCCGGGCGCAGCCGGCCACCCTGGAGACGAAGCAGGAGATGCTGCGCCGCTACAGCAACGCCATGGTGGCGGGCGCCCAGCTGTACCGGTTCATGCAGGAGAACCAGGCCACGATGCGCGAGCTGAGCATCGGCGAGACGGTCCGCCGGCGGCTGTTCACCATGGTCGAACTGCTGCTCAAGCGGGACGCCCCGCTGACCGACCAGGTCCGCTGCGTCAGCGCCCTGTTCACCCTGCACGCGGGCATGATCTTCCTCCAGCAGGTGGAGGGGGACCCCGAGGAGACCCGGCAGGCGGCCCTGGAAGTGGCCATCGACCTGATCACCCAGGCCCACCACGCCTGACCGGCGGCCCGCACACGTCAGAGGCGCCGCACCCCCGGGGAACAGGGGTGCGGCGCCTCGTCGCGTCAGCCGGTGGGCGTGCGTCAGACGGTGACGCCCGCGGACCGCAGGAAGGCCACCGGGTTGATGGCGGAGCCGTAGTTCGGCGTGGTGCGGATCTCGAAGTGCAGGTGCGGGCCGGTCGAGTTGCCGGTGTTGCCCGAGAGGGCGATCCGCTGGTCGGTGGTGACCTTCTGGCCGGCCCGGACGAGCACCTTCGACAGGTGGGCGTACTGCGAGTACGTGCCGTTGGCGTGCTTGATCACGACGGCGTTGCCGTACGCGGGGCCGTCACCGGCGCCGTTCGCGCCCGCCTTGACGACGACGCCGGTGTGCACGGCCTTGACCGGGGTGCCGACCGGAACCGCGAAGTCCTGGCCCGAGTGCTTGCTCGCCCAGCGGGCACCGCTGTTGCCGAAGGTCGCGGTCAGCCGGTAGCTGTCGACCGGGTCGGCCCACGCGGGCGCCTTGGCGGGCTTGGCCTCGGCGGCGAGCGCCTGGCCGGCGGCGCCGAACGCCATCACGGCCCCCAGTCCGGCCGCGACGACGGCGGTGCGGCTGCGGAGGACGGACGGCAGGAAACGGCGGCCGGTGCGAGCGCTCTGGGACATGCGGAACCAATCTCGGGACAGCGGGGGACGCATCTTTGGTAACCCGCACCCTGCAGAACCCCCAAACCCCCCTCTTACTACCCAAGCTCGTAGAAACGGAGCGGGAATGCCGGACCGTTGACGGACATCCGCCTCGGTCACAGGACCCGCGCCACCCACTCCGCGATCTACTAAAACTTCTAGTACGTCCGTTTTGTCTTGTGCGGCTTGTCACCGCCCGGGACCTTCGCCTGTCCGTTTCGGGACCAAAGACCCGGAACCGCAACTACGCTCAGCCGTCGTGGACCCCACCCTGATCGGCATCAGGCTCACGTCGAGCGCCCTGGCACCACTGATCAAGAGGCTGTTCCGCCCCGAGGGACCCGGTGCCGGGCTCGTGGACCGGCCCGTGCGCCTCTCCTCGTACGTCTCCGTCCGGGAGAAACGCGTCCTCACCGAAGCCGACCTGCGCCTCCTCGCCGGCCAACTGGTCGACCGGGCCCTCCGGGCGCCCGGCGAGCGGCCGCTGCCCGACGGCGAGGGGCCCGCGGTCGTCGACGCCCTCACCCGGACCCTGCACGCCCTCGGCGACCTCGCCCTCACCGACGTCCAGGCCGTCGAACTCGGCCACGCCGAGCTGGCCCGGCGGCTGCGGGCCGCCGCCCCCGCGCCGCTGCTCTCCCGGGACGCCGGCTACTTCCACGAGCGCCTGCTCGACACCGTCTGCCTGCACGTCCTGGACTTCTTCACCCGGCGCTCCGTCTTCGTCGCCGACACCCTCGTCCACCAAACCCGCCGCCAGGGCGAGCTCATCGCCAAGGTCGACGAGCTGATCGGCCGCATCCCCCGCCCGGACGCCCGCGACACCGCCTTCGAGCACCGCTACCTCGCCCACATGGCCCGGCAGCACTCCACCCTCACCATCTACGGCATCGACCTGCCGCCCGGCTCCGCGAAATGGCCGCTCGACGCCGCCTACGTGAGCCTGGAGGTCCTCGAACGCGACCCCGGCCCCACCGGGGGGCCCGGCTCCGGCCGCCGTCCGCTCGCCCTCGTGCCACCGCCGGGGCGCACCCCGCCCACCGCCCCCGCCCGGCTGCGCACCCTCCCCGCCGACCAGGCCCTCGGCGCCCACGAGCGGGTCCTGCTGCGCGGTGAGGCCGGCTCCGGGAAGACCACCCTCGTCCAGTGGCTGGCCGTCCGCGCCGCCGGCCCGGTGCCCACCGCCCCGCTCGCATACCTCCGCGACCGGATCCCGTACGTCCTCCCGCTGCGCGCCCTCAGCCGGCACGGCGGACGGCTGCCCGCACCCCGCGGGTTCCTCGCCGCCGCCGGCTCCCCGCTCGCCGGCAGCCAGCCCGAGGGCTGGGAGACGCGGGTCCTCGACAGCGGCCGCGCGCTGGTCCTCGTGGACGGCCTGGACGAGGTACCCGAAGCGGAACGGGCCGAGGCCCGCGACTGGCTGGCCGGGCTGATCTCCGCGTACCCCGGCAACCGCTGGCTGGTCACCACCCGGCCCGCCGCGGTCCGCGAGGACTGGCTCGCCGAGGAGGGCTTCAGCGAACTGACCCTGTCCCCCATGACCGCCGCGGACGTCGCCGGCTTCATCGGCCGCTGGCACACCGCGGCCGCCACCGGCCGCCCCGAGGCCGACGCGGACCTCGCCGGACTCGAAACGCGGCTGCGGGACGCCGTGCGCAGCAAGCCCGACCTCGGGCGGCTCGCCACCAACCCGCTGATGTGCGGACTGATCTGCGCCCTGCACCGGGAGCGCCGCGGCTTCCTGCCGCTGGGCCGCCACGACCTGTACGCGGCCGCCCTCTCGATGCTGCTGACCCGCCGCGACCGGGAGCGCCGCGTCGCGTCCGTCGCCGAGCTGCGCGAGGAGCCGCAGCTCCAGCTGCTCCAGCGGCTCGCGTTCTGGCTGATCCGCAACGGGCGGACGGAGATGCCGCGGCACCGGGCCGAAGCGCTCATCGCCGAGGCCCTGCCCGCCGTCCGCGAGGCGCAGCGCGCCTTCGGCGGCGGGCCCGCTGCCTACGCGCACTTCCTGGCCCGCAGCGGTCTGCTGCGCGAGCCGGTGCCGGGCACGGTGGAGTTCGTCCACCGCACCTTCCAGGACTACCTGGGGGCCCGGGCCGCCGTGGACGAGGGGGGCTTCGGGGAACTCGCCGCGCACGCCCACGACGACCAGTGGGAGGACGTCATCCGGATGGCGGTGGCCCAGGCCCGCCCCCGGGAGCGGGCCGAACTGATCCGCGCCCTGCTGGCCGGCGAGGGCACCCGCGCGGCCCTGCTGGCCTTCGCCTGCCTGGAGTACGCCGCGGAACTGGACCCGGCCGTACGCGAGGAGGCCGAGCGGCGGGCCGCCCGGCTGATCCCGCCGGCCGACGAACAGCAGGCGGTACGGCTGGCCCAGGCCGGGCCGATCATCCTGGACCTGCTGCCGGGGCCGGACGAGGTCGGCCCGGTGGCGGCCCGGCACGTGGTGACGGCCGCCGCACACGTGCCCTCCGAGCGTGCCGTCGCCTTCCTGTCCCGGTTCTGCTCGCACGAGGACCGGGAGGTCCTGCGGGTGCTGCTGTCCGCGTGGGACCGGTTCGACACCGAGCTGTACGGCCGGGAGGTCATCGGCCGGGTGGCCGACGGCGACCTCCCCGTCACCGTGGCCTCTGACGAACAGCTCGCCCTGCTCGGCGAACTGCCCGTGGTCTTCCGGCAGATGACAGTGGGGCGGTCGGTGTCCGCGGAGGCGCTGCGCGCCCACACCCCACACCACCGGCTGGCCTCCCTGTCGCTGCGGGAGACCGGCGGTCTCACCGACCTCGGGTTCCTGCGCGGCCAGACCGGACTGGAGAGCCTGGAACTCACCGGCTGCCCGGCGCTGCGCAGCCTCACCGGCATCGAGGGACTGCCCGTCCGAGAGGTGTTCCTCACCGCGCAGGCCGCCCCCGAGGACCTGGAGGTGCTGGCCGCCCTGCCGCGGCTGCGCGGCCTGGGCCTGGTGCTCGACCGCGGCTCGTGGTCGCTCGGCGGCCTGTCTCCCGAGGCATCGCTGGAGTGGCTGACCCTGGCCGCCCGTCTGACGGACGGGCTGGCCGGCGTGGAGCGGCACCCGCGGCTGAAGACGGCCTACTTCTCCGGCAGCTCCAGCCCGGCCGCTCCCGAGGACTGGCAGCGGCTGGCCGCCCTGCCCGTACTGGCCGAGATGGAGCTGCCCGCAGGCTCCCTGCGCTGCGCCCCCGACCGCCTCGCCCTGCCCGCGCTGCGCAGGCTCTACCTCAACCACCTGCTCGCCGAGGACCCCGTACTGAACCGGCTCCCCGGCCTGTTCCCCGGCCTGACCGACCTGTACGTCGTCAACGGGCAGACCTCCGAGGTGCTGCTGCCCCGCTCGATCACCGTCCACCGGCTGTAGGGCGTACCCGGGGGCACGGCAAAGGGGCGGCCCCGGAACCCTGCGGGTCCCGGGGCCGCCCCCGTGTCGGACTGTGCCGGCTGCGGTTACGCGCCCTTGCTCAGGTCCGGGCCGGAGCCCGTGGCCTCGATCGGGGGCACGTCCGGCAGCGCCGACTTCTCCTCGCCGCGGAAGGTGAACTTGGCGGACTCGCCCTCACCCTCGGTGCCGACGACCACGATGTGACCGGGGCGCAGCTCGCCGAAGAGGATCTTCTCGGAGAGGATGTCCTCGATCTCGCGCTGGATCGTGCGGCGCAGCGGACGGGCACCCAGGATGGGGTCGTAGCCGCGCTTCGCGAGCAGCAGCTTCGCCTCACCGCTGAGCTCGATGCCCATGTCGCGGTCCTTCAGGCGCTCGTCCACCTTGGCGATCATCAGGTCGACGATCTGGATGATGTCTTCCTGGCTGAGCTGGTGGAAGACGACCGTGTCGTCGACACGGTTGAGGAACTCCGGCCGGAAGTGCTGCTTGAGCTCTTCGTTGACCTTCGCCTTCATCCGGTCGTATCCCGTCTTGACGTCGCCCTGGGCGGCGAAGCCCAGGTTGAAGCCCTTCGAGATGTCCCGCGTACCCAGGTTCGTCGTCATGATGATGACGGTGTTCTTGAAGTCCACCACGCGGCCCTGGGAGTCGGTCAGGCGACCGTCCTCCAGGATCTGCAGCAGGGAATTGAAGATATCCGGGTGCGCCTTCTCGACCTCGTCGAAGAGGACGACGGAGAACGGCTTCCGGCGGACCTTCTCGGTCAGCTGGCCGCCCTCTTCGTAGCCCACGTAACCGGGGGGCGAACCGAAGAGGCGGGAAACCGTGTGCTTCTCGCTGAACTCCGACATGTCGAGGGAGATCAGCGCGTCCTCGTCGCCGAAGAGGAATTCGGCGAGCGTCTTGGACAGCTCGGTCTTACCGACGCCCGAGGGGCCGGCGAAGATGAACGAGCCACCGGGACGCTTCGGGTCCTTGAGACCCGCGCGGGTACGGCGGATCGCCTGGGAAAGCGCCTTGATGGCGTCCTTCTGCCCGATGACGCGCTTGTGGAGCTCGTCCTCCATGCGCAGCAGCCGGGAGGACTCCTCCTCGGTGAGCTTGAAGACCGGGATGCCCGTGGCGGTGGCCAGCACCTCGGCGATCAGCTCGCCGTCGACCTCGGCGACGACGTCCATGTCGCCGGCCTTCCACTCCTTCTCCCGCTTGGCCTTCGCCGCCAGCAGCTGCTTCTCCGTGTCACGGAGGGAAGCCGCCTTCTCGAAGTCCTGGGAGTCGATCGCGGACTCCTTGTCGCGGCGGACGCCGGCGATCTTCTCGTCGAACTCGCGGAGGTCCGGCGGCGCGGTCATCCGACGGATGCGCATCCGGGAGCCGGCCTCGTCGATCAGGTCGATCGCCTTGTCCGGCAGGAAGCGGTCCGAGATGTACCGGTCGGCCAGGGTGGCCGCCTGCACGAGGGCCTCGTCCGTGATGGAGACGCGGTGGTGGGCCTCGTAGCGGTCGCGCAGACCCTTGAGGATCTCGATGGTGTGCGGCAGCGACGGCTCGGCGACCTGGATGGGCTGGAAGCGGCGCTCCAGCGCGGCGTCCTTCTCCAGGTGCTTGCGGTACTCGTCGAGCGTGGTCGCACCGATGGTCTGGAGCTCACCGCGGGCCAGCATCGGCTTCAGGATGGAGGCCGCGTCGATGGCGCCCTCGGCGGCACCCGCACCGACGAGGGTGTGCAGCTCGTCGATGAACAGGATGATGTCGCCGCGGGTGCGGATCTCCTTGAGGACCTTCTTCAGGCGCTCCTCGAAGTCACCGCGGTAGCGGGAGCCGGCGACGAGCGCGCCGAGGTCCAGGGTGTAGAGGTGCTTGTCCTTGAGGGTCTCGGGCACCTCGCCCTTGACGATGGCCTGGGCCAGGCCCTCGACGACCGCCGTCTTGCCGACGCCGGGCTCGCCGATGAGGACCGGGTTGTTCTTGGTGCGGCGGGACAGCACCTGCATGACCCGCTCGATCTCCTTCTCGCGCCCGATGACCGGGTCGAGCTTGGATTCGCGGGCCGCCTGGGTGAGGTTCCGGCCGAACTGGTCCAGGACGAGCGAGGTCGAGGGGGTGCCCTCGGCCGGCCCGCCGGCCGTGGCGGCCTCCTTGCCCCCGGAGTAGCCGGAGAGCAGCTGGATGACCTGCTGCCGGACCCGGTTGAGGTCGGCGCCCAGCTTCACGAGGACCTGGGCGGCGACGCCCTCGCCCTCGCGGATCAGACCGAGCAGGATGTGCTCGGTGCCGATGTAGTTGTGGCCGAGCTGGAGGGCCTCGCGGAGCGACAGCTCCAGGACCTTCTTGGCACGAGGGGTGAAGGGGATGTGACCGGACGGAGCCTGCTGGCCCTGGCCGATGATCTCCTCCACCTGCTGGCGGACCGCCTCAAGCGAAATGCCGAGGCTCTCCAGGGCCTTAGCGGCGACACCCTCACCCTCGTGGATCAAGCCCAGGAGGATGTGCTCGGTGCCGATGTAGTTGTGGTTGAGCATCCGGGCTTCTTCCTGAGCCAGGACGACAACCCGCCGCGCACGGTCGGTGAACCTCTCGAACATCGTTATTCGCTCCTCAGAGCGGTCGGGCAGTTCGGGGTCGGTCCCCGCCCTGTCCTTCCGCATGCTAGTCCCGCGGGGCGGGACAGCTCATTCCAACTGCCGACATCCGTCCCCGGCTCACCCCTCTCGGTCCTATCTACAGGGGGTGAATCGTGTTGCACAGCCGACAACTGCTCCAACCCGATGGTGCGAGACGATGTTCCCGCAGGCCAGACAGATACCCGTTCCACGGCTACGCCGACGGCGAACGGGAGTCGGCCGCTTCCGCGTGTCGCCCCGTTCCACTAGGGATGTCTTACCCGTAAGCAGTGACAGTCCATGCCCCCGGCACCAGTCTCCTCCGCTAAGGGCGAACACGCTTGCGGGGTCGAATGCAGGCGTCCGCTTGGCCGGGCTCCACGCTGCGCATTGACCGGAGGACCGTGCGTAACTCGAGGACGATTCCGGAGTTGCTCCGGTCATGTGGCGCAGCGTCCCGTTCCCGCAGGCCCCATTCGAGCCTTCGGCACCCGTGGTTCCGCCGCCCGACAGGCCCGGCGGTCTGGACGGGGTGGTCGGCGAGGCGGTCGCGCACTGGTACGCGCACGTGCTCGGCTGGCCGGTGGCGGGCGGGAATCCGGTGCAGCTGGTGACCGGAATCCGATTCGACGTCCTGGAAATGCCGGCCGGTGCGGGTTACGCGGTACTGCGCCGCGGGATCGCCACCGGTCCGGTGGCCCTGCTGGGGCGCCGTATGCGGATGCTGGTGGCCCCGGGTACGGCGGAGGAGCTGGACGGGCTCCTGGACTGGCTGGAGTGGGGCGGGATCGCCCTGGACCTCGGCGCGGTCGGCGCCGGCGGGCGGATCACCGCACCGTTGCCCCCCGCGCTCGCCGGGGCGGGTGCGCCCGGGGACGGCTGTCAGGGGCCCGCCGTGTGGCTGCGGCCCCCCGAGCCGGGGGGTGAGGCACTGCTGCCCTCGACGGCCGCCCTGGGGCGGCCTGCGGGCACCGGGACCCCCGGAGGGGTTCCCGATCTCGTACGGCTGGTCGGCGCGGCGGCGACGGAATGCCACCGGGCCAGGCTGCTGCGTACCCCGTCGGATCAGGCCTTGGCCTTCTCGTAGGCCTCGCGGATCTCGGCGGGCACGCGGCCGCGGTCGTTCACGTTGTAGCCGTTCGCCTTGGCCCAGGCGCGCACCTCGGCGGTGTCCGGGTTGCCGGCGCCGGCAACGCGGGCGCCCTTGGCGCGGCCCGTCGCGGCACGGCCACCGGTGCGGCGACCGCTCTTGGTGTACGGCTCGAGAAGACCGCGGAGCTTGTCCGCGTTGGCGGTGGTGAGGTCGATCTCGTAGGTCTTGCCATCCAGCGCGAACGTCACGGTCTCGTCCGCCTCGCCACCGTCGAGGTCGTCGACAAGAAGGACCTGAACCTTCTGTGCCACCGGATTTCCTTTCATCGAAAATGCAGTACGCGGAAAGGAAACCGCTTTTCCCGGAAAAACACAAACCCCTGGGAGAGGTTCAGGACCCGGGCGGGACGGGAAACATACGCGATTCGGACATAGGCCACGCGCGGCGATGGCTGCAAATACGCGGCGTGATCGTTCAGAGGTGCAGAAGCATCCGGCTGTTGCCCAAGGTGTTCGGCTTCACTCGTTCGAGACCCAGGAACTCCGCGACGCCCTCGTCATAGGAACGCAGGAGCTCGCTGTAGACATCGGTGTCGACCGGGGTCTCGCCGATCTCGACGAAGCCGTGCTGCGCGAAGAAGCCGACTTCGAAGGTCAGGCAGAATACCCGGCTCACACCAAGCTCCCGCGCGGTCTCCAGCAACTGCGCGAGGAGCCGGTGGCCGACTCCGGCACCCTTCAACTCGCGGTCGACGGCAAGAGTGCGGACTTCGGCGAGGTCTTCCCACATCACGTGGAGAGCGCCGCAGCCGAGGACGGCCCGGTCCTCGACGCGTTCCGCGACCCAGAACTCCTGGATGTCCTCGTAAAGCGTGACGGGCGCTTTGTCGAGCAGGATCCGCTCGTGAACGTACTGGTCGAGGAGGCGGCGCACCGCGGCCACATCACCGGTCCGCGCCCGGCGGATCGTCACTGCTTTTGCATTCGCACCGGGATTCCGGTGCGGAAGCGAATCGTCTTGAGGGTTCGGGTGCTCTGCGGCCATGCACCGGACGCTATCGCCCCGGAGCCCCGGGGGCGTCATCGGCATCCCCCTTCGGCGGGGCCGCATCCGGGGTGCCGGCCGGGCCTTCCGCTTCGGGCTCGGCGGCGTCCTGGGGCTGCACGATCCGGACCGCGTCGCGCAGCGCCTCGCGCTGTTCCGGCGACATCATGCCGAAGAAGGCGACCAGGGCGGCGGCCGGGTTGTCGCTGGTCGACCAGGCTTCGTTCATCAGTGCGGCCGAGTAGGCGGCGCGGGTGGAGACGGCGGTATATCGATATGCGCGGCCTTCCGCTTCCCGCCGCACCCAGCCCTTCTGGTGAAGGTTGTCCATAACGGTCATGACCGTGGTGTACGCGATGGACCGTTCCTGCTGGAGATCCTCCAGCACTTCGCGAACGGTCACCGGGCGGTTCCACTGCCACACCCGGGTCATGACGGCGTCTTCGAGTTCTCCCAAGGGGCGAGGCACACCAGCACAATAGTGCGGCTTGTACCGGATCGCCCGGTCATTCACGCAAACGCGCGCCGCGCGGGCAACAAAAAGGGGCGTACGGCGGGAAAGCAGCCGTACGCCCGGGGTGCCGTCGCGTCAGGGGGCGGGGGTGTCGGTGGCCTGCCGGGCCGACTCGGCGCGGGCGAGCACCGCGTCCACTGCGGCGTCCTCCTTGGCCTTGTTGGAGCCGCCCTGGGTCTTCACGATCACCACGATGAGGGCGATGAAGAACGCGGCCATCACGAAGGGGGGCACGAGCGCGGATACGTATTCCATGGCTTCAGCGTAGCTACCCGGCCGCGCGGGTCTCCGGCGGGGGCGCGGGCTTGCGGCGCGGCGGGAACACCTCGCCGGGGGTGGGGACGGGGCGGCCCGGCTTGGCGGGCGCGGGCGGCGGGGGCGGGGTCGGCCGGGGCTCGTCGTCCTTGCCGCCGGGCAGGGCGAGCAGGCGGGTGCGGGGTGCCGGGGCCAGGCGGGAGCGGAGGGCGCGCTCGTGGATCGCGCGGCAGCGTTCGAGGAGGGCGGCGGCCAGCGGGTTGCCGCGGAGGGCGCGCAGGGCGGCAAGGTCGTCGGGAACGGGGCGGTAGCCGGCGGCGAGCGCGTCCTGGAGGAGTTCGAGGTAGCCGGTGAGGCTGCCGGGGAGGGCCGAGCGGTACCGGTCGAGGTCCGCGAGCAGGAAGGCTCTGAGGCGCCCGGCCTCTCGGACCGCCTCGTCGACGGAGTGGGCGAGGCTCAGGCAGTCCTGGACCTCCGTGGCCGTGAGGGCCGCCCGGTCGGTGTCGGAATGGAGGGCGTGGGCGAGGGAACGCCGGAGCACGTGCAGCTCAGCAGCGCTGAACGCCATGCCGCCGCGGGATCCGTAGGGCGTGGGCATGCCCAGAAGATACGCGCTAATCGGACAAAATCCCCCGACCTGGCCCGTCGGGCGCGGCGCCGGCCGCTGGAGCGGGCTGGGCTGGGCTGGGCTTGCGGGGCTCCGCCCCATGCCCCGCGCCTCAATCGCCGGCGCGGCTGGATTTGGCGGCTCCGCCCCACACCCCGGTCCTCAAACGCCGGACGGGCTGGATTTGGCGGCTCCGTCCCGCACCCCGCGCCTCGAACGCCGGCGCGGCTGGATTTCGGGGCTCCGCCCCGCACCCCGGTCCTCAAACGCCGGACGGGCTGGTTTTTTCCCCCGTCCGGACTTTGCCCGCGGGCGGCTGGATGTGCCGGTGCGGGGCGCGGGGGTGCGGGGCGGAACCCGTTACGTGAAGGCCGGGGTGTTGCGTTCGTAGACCAGGCGGAGGCCGATGAGGGTGAGCCAGGGCTCGTGGTCGTCGATGACGGACGCTTCGCCGAGGACGATGGGGGCCAGACCGCCGGTGGCGATGACGCGGACGTCGGAGGGGTCGCCGTCCGGGCCGGCGAGCTCGCGCCGCATGCGGGTGACGACCCCGTCGACCGAGCCGGCGTACCCGTAGACGATGCCCGCCTGCATCGCCTCGACCGTGTTCTTGCCGATCACGTTCCGCGGCCGGGCCAGCTCGATCTTGCGGAGTTGTGCGCCGCGGACGCCGAGCGCCTCGACGGAGATCTCGATGCCCGGGGAGATCACCCCGCCGATGTACTCCCCGCGCGCGGACACCGCGTCGAACGTCGTGGCGGTGCCGAAGTCGACGACGATCGCGGGTCCGCCGTACAGCTCGACCGCGGCGATCGAGTTGACGATGCGGTCGGCGCCGACCTCCTTCGGGTTGTCCGTCAGCACCGGCAGGCCGGTCTTGACGCCCGGCTCGACGAGCACCGCCGGCACGTCGCCGTAGTACCGCCGGGTGACCTCGCGCAGCTCGTGCAGGACGGACGGGACCGTCGAGCAGATCGCGATCCCGTGGATCCCGTCGCCGAGTTCCTCGCCGAGCATCGGGTGCATGCCCATCAGGCCCTGCATGAGGACGGCGAGTTCGTCGGCGGTGCGCCGCGGGTCGGTGGAGATCCGCCAGTGCTCGACGATCTCGTCGCCGTCGAACAGCCCCAGCACCGTCTGGGAGTTGCCCACGTCGATGGTCAGCAGCATCAGCGCGCCGCCTCGCGCAGGTCGAGTCCGATGTCGAGGATCGGCGAGGAGTGGGTGAGGGCGCCGACGGCCAGGTAGTCCACGCCGGTCTCGGCGTAGGCGCGGGCGTTGGCGAGGGTGAGGCGGCCGGAGGACTCCAGGACGGCGCGGCCCTTGTTGTGCTCGCGGTTGAGGTTCACCGCCTCCTCGGTCTCCAGCGGCGTGAAGTTGTCGAGGAGGATGAGGTCGGCGCCGGCGTCCATGACCTCGCGGGCCTGGTGGAGGGTGTCGACCTCGACCTCGACGGGCACGTGGGGGAACTGCTCGCGGACGGCCTTGAAGGCCTGCGCGACGCCGCCGGCGGCGACCACGTGGTTGTCCTTGACCAGGGCCGCGTCCGACAGGGACATGCGGTGGTTGACGCCGCCGCCGCAGCGGACCGCGTACTTCTCCAGGGAGCGCAGGCCCGGGGTGGTCTTGCGGGTGTCGCGGACCCGGGCGGCGGTGCCCTCCAGGGCGTCGGCCCAGGCGCGGGTGGCGGTGGCGATGCCGGACAGCCGGCACAGCAGGTTGAGGGCGCTGCGCTCACCGGTGAGCAGGTCGCGGGTGTGGGCGGTGACGGACAGCAGGACCTGCCCGGCCTCGACCCGGTCGCCGTCCTCGGCGTGCCGCTCGACCTCGAAGGCCTCGGTGCAGACGACGGAGAGCACGGCCTCGGCGATCCGCAGCCCGGCGACGGTGCCGGCCTCGCGGGCGGTGAAGTCGGCGGTGGCCACGGCGTCTTCGGGGACGGTGGCGACGCTGGTGACGTCCTCGCCGCCGTCGAGGTCCTCGGAGAGCGCCATGTGTGCGATGTCCTCGACCTCGATGGGGTCGAGTCCGGCGTCGGCGAGCAGCTGGGCGAGGGCCGGGTCGAGGCCGGACTCGGCGGGCTCGCAGGCGCAGTCGTCGCCGCAGCCGCCGGCATCGGTGTCGGTGGAGACGAGGGGGAGTTCGGGGGTGCTCACGGTCACTGCTCCTGGCTCAGGGGGTGGCGTACGGACGGGAAGTCCGCGGTGTCGGTCGGGGTGACGACCAGGGCGCGCTTCTCGGTCTTGGACAGGCGGACGACGAGGTGGCGGCGCCACTGCGCGTCGTCCCGGTCGGGGTGGTCCTCGCGCCAGTGGCAGCCGCGGGTCTCGGCGCGGCGGCGGGCGGCGGCGACCAGGACCCGGGCCACGCACAGCAGGTTGGTGGCCTCCCAGCTGTCGGTGCCGGGTTCGGCGGTCTTGCCGTGCGCCTCCAGCTCGGACAGGGCGGCGCCGTAGAGGCCTTCGAGGGCGTCGGCGGCGCGGGCCAGGGAGTCGGCGGAGCGCAGCACGCCTGCGCCCTCGGTCATGATCCGCTGGATGTCGAGGCGGGTCTCGCCGGAGAGCAGCGGTCCGGTGGAGGGCACGGGTATGCCGGGGCCGGTGCGGGGGGCGTCGGAGGCGACGATGTCGGCGGCGATCCGCTCGGCGAACACCAGTCCTTCGAGGAGGGAGTTGGAGGCCAGCCGGTTGGCGCCGTGGACGCCGGTGCAGGCGACCTCGCCGCAGGCGTACAGGCCGGGGACGGTCGTACGGCCGGACAGGTCGGTGCGGACCCCGCCGCTGGCGTAGTGGGCGGCGGGGGCGACCGGGATGGGCTGGGTGACGGGGTCGATGCCGTGGGCGCGGCAGGCGGCGAGGATGGTGGGGAAGCGCTGCTCCCACATCTGCGCGCCGAAGTGCCGGGCGTCCAGGTACATGTGGGCGGTGCCCTGTTCCTGCATGCGGCGCATGATGCCCTTGGCGACGATGTCGCGGGGGGCGAGTTCGGCGAGTTCGTGCTGTCCGGTCATGAAGCGGACGCCGTCGGCGTCGACGAGGTGGGCGCCTTCGCCGCGTACCGCCTCGGAGACCAGCGGCTGCTGGCCCTCGGCGTCGGGGCCGAGGAACAGGACGGTGGGGTGGAACTGGACGAACTCCAGGTCGGAGACCTCGGCTCCGGCCCGCAGGGCGAGGGCGACGCCGTCGCCGGTGGAGACGGCCGGGTTGGTGGTCGCGGAGAACACCTGGCCCATGCCGCCGGTGGCGAGGATGACGGCGGGGGCGTGGACGGCGCCGACGCCGTCGTGCTGGCCCTCCCCCATGACGTGCAGGGTGACGCCGGCGGTGCGGCCGTCGGCGTCCTGGAGGAGGTCGAGGACGAGGGCGTTCTCGACGGTCTCGATGCCGGCGTCGTGGACGGCGGCGACCAGGGCGCGGGAGATCTCGGCGCCGGTGGCGTCGCCGCCGGCGTGCGCGATCCGGCGGCGGTGGTGGCCGCCTTCGCGGGTCAGCTCGATCTCGCCGGTGGCCTCGGAGGTGTCGAAGACGGCGCCGGTGTCGATGAGCCGGCGGACGGCGTCGGGGCCTTCGGTGACGAGGAGGCGTACGGCGGTCTCGTCGCAGAGTCCGGCGCCGGCGACGAGGGTGTCGTCGAGGTGCTGTTCGGGGGTGTCGCCCTCGCCGAGGGCTGCGGCGATGCCGCCCTGGGCCCAGCGGGTGGAGCCGTCGTCGAGCCGGGCCTTGGTGACGACCACGGTACGGCGGCCCGCGGCGGCGCAGCGCAGGGCGGCGGTGAGGCCCGCGACGCCGGAGCCGACGACCACGACGTCGGCCTCGATCGCCCAGCCGGGGGCGGGGGCGTGCAGTCGTATGCCAGTGGTCACGAGTGTGCTCCGAACTCCACGGGGATGTTGTCGATGAGCCGGGTCGTGCCGACCTTCGCGGCGACGGCGAGGACGGCCTCGCCGGTGAACCCGTCGGGGACCTCGGTGAAGTCGGCGGGGTCGACGAGCGCGAGGTAGTCGAGGACGAGCGGCGGCTTCGCGCGGGCGGCCTCGTCGAGGACGGCGCGGGCGGCGGCCCGGACGGCGGCGGGCAGGCCGGTGCCGGAGGCGGAGACGGCGTGGGCGTCGGCGGAGGCGCGGGCCTCGCCGAGCCGGGCCAGGGCGTCGGCACGCTGGTCGGTGGCGGGGGCGGCTTCGGCGCGGGCGCGCAGGGCGGCCTGGGCGGCGAGCCGGTCGCGGCCGGCGAACAGGGCACGGGAGAGGGCGAGGGCGGTGCTGCGCTCGGCGCCGGAGAGGTAGCGGTTGCGGCTGGACAGGGCCAGGCCGTCGGCTTCGCGGACGGTGGGCACGCCGACGATCTCGACGGGGAAGTTGAGGTCGCGGACCATGCGCCGGATCAGGGCGAGCTGCTGGGCGTCCTTCTGGCCGAAGAGGGCGATGTCGGGCCGGGTGAGGTGGAGCAGTTTGGCGACGACGGTGAGCATGCCGTCGAAGTGGCCGGGGCGGGTGGCGCCTTCGAGGAGGGTGCCCATGGGGCCGGCGGTGATGCGGACCTGGGGCTGCCCGCCGGGGTAGACCTCGTCGACGGCGGGGGCGAAGACGGCGTCGGCACCGGCCGCGGTGGCGAGTTCGAGGTCGGAGTCGAGGGTGCGGGGGTAGCGGTCGAGGTCTTCGTTCACGCCGAACTGGAGCGGGTTGACGAAGACGGTGGCGACGACCTGGCCGTCGGGGCCGGCGAGTTCGCGGGCGGTGCGGACCAGCGTGGCGTGGCCTTCGTGGAGGGCGCCCATGGTCATGACGACGGCGCGGCGGCCGGTCCTCGGCAGGGCCTGGAGCTGGTCGGCGGTGTGCAGCAGGGCGGCGGTCATCGCTCGCCTCCCTCGGAGAGCACGCCGAGGAGGTCTTCGGCGAGTTCGGGCTTGAGCAGGCCGTGGGCGAGGGCCCGGTCGGCGGTGGAGCGGGCCATGGCCAGATAGCCGGCGACGGTCTGCGGGGCGTGCTTGCGCAGCTCGGCGACGTGTGCGGCGACGGTGCCGGCGTCGCCGCGGGCGACCGGGCCGGTGAGGGCGGCGTCACCCGAGCGCAGGGCGTTGTCGAGGGCGGCGCCGAGGAGGGGGCCGAGCATCCGGTCGGGGTGGGTGACGCCGGCGGTGCGCAGGAGTTCCATCGACTGGGCCACCAGGGTGACGAGGTGGTTCGCGCCGAGGGCGAGGGCCGCGTGGTAGAGCGGGCGGGCCTCTTCGGCGATCCATTCGGGTTCGCCGCCCATTTCGATGACGAGGGCTTCGGCGGCTAGCCGGAGCTCTTCGGGGGCGGTCACGCCGAAGGAGCAGCCCGCGAGGCGCTGCACGTCCACGGCGGTGCCGGTGAAGGTCATGGCGGGGTGCAGGGCGAGCGGGAGGCCGCCGGCCCGGCGGGCCGGGTCGAGGACGGCGGTGCCGTAGCGGCCGGAGGTGTGGACGATCAGCTGTCCGGGGCGGACGGCGCCGGTCTCGGCGAGTCCTCCGACCAGTGCGGGGAGGGTGTCGTCGGGGACGGTGAGCAGCACCAGGTCGGCCCGCTCCAGCACCTGCGCGGGCGGTACGAGGGGCACGCCGGGCAGCATCTCGCCGGCGCGCCGGCGGCTGGCGTCGGAGACGCCGGAGACGGCGACGGGGTGGTGTCCGGCGAGCTGCAGCGCGGCCGCGAGGGCCGGGCCGACGCGGCCGGCTCCGACGACTCCTACGGTGAGCCGGGCGGGGCGGGGCTGCGCTGCCGGGGACGGTGATGCGTTCACGCGGGGAGGGCCTTCCGTTCCAGTCCGCGGGGGGTACCGGACGTTACGTCGCCATGCTAGCCGCTGCATTTTGCGTGGCCAGGCGGGCCGGGGGCGGTCCATGATCACCGGTATGACGGACGAGACGCGGGACGACGTACGGGGCGATGTGCGGGACGGCCGGGAGGCCGGGCCGGACGGGGGCGGGGTGCCGGAGGACGCGACGGCGGTGGAGCGGCGGGTGGCGGCCTGGCGGGGGGCCCGGCGGCGGCTGTGGGTGGGGCCGGGGGACCTGACCGTGCGGGAGGAGCTGGCGCTGCTGGTGGAGCAGGCCGGGCAGGTGTACGACCTCGACGGCTCGCCGGACATGTACGGGGGCGGGGTGGTGGCGGAGCTGGAGCGGCGGGTCGCGGACCTGCTGGGGATGGAGGCGGCGGCCTTCTTCCCGAGCGGGACGATGGCCCAGCAGGTGGCGTTGCGCTGCTGGGCGGGGCGTACCGGCAACCCGGTGGTCGCCCTGCATCCGCTGGGCCATCCGGAGGTGCACGAGGGTGATGCGCTCCAGGTGGTGAGCGGGCTGCGGGTGGTGCACCCGACGACGGAGCCGCGGCAGCCGACGGCGGCGGAGGTCGAGGCGCTGCCGGAGCCGTTCGGGACGCTGATGGTGGAGCTGCCGCTGCGTGAGGCGGGGTTCCTGCTGCCGTCGTGGGAGGAGCTGACGGCGCTGGTGGACGCGGCCCGGGAGCGGGAGGCGGTGGTGCACTTCGACGGGGCGCGGCTGTGGGAGTCGACCGTGCACTTCGGGCGGCCGCTGGCGGAGATCGCGGGGCTGGCGGACAGCGTGTACGTGTCGTTCTACAAGTCGCTCGGCGGGCATTCGGGGGCGGCGCTCGCGGGGCCGGCGGGGCTGGTGGAGGAGGCGCGGTCGTGGCGTCACCGGTATGGCGGGCAGCTGTTCCGGCAGTTCCCGGCGGCGTTGTCGGCGCTGGTGGGGCTGGAGCGGGAGTTGCCGATGCTGCCGGCGTACGTGGCGCAGGCGGGGGTGGTGGCGGGGGCGTTGCGGGAGGGGTTCGCGGCGGGTGGTGTGCCGTTCTTCCGGGTGCATCCGGAGGTGCCGCACACGCATCAGTTCCAGGTGTGGTTGCCGTACGGGGCGGACGTGCTGACGGAGGCGGGGGTCCGGATGGCTGCCGAGTCCGGCGTGACGCTGTTCCGCCGCTGGTTCGACGACGGTCCGCCGGGGCTCTCCGTCACGGAGGTCACGGTCGGTGCTCCCGGTCTCTCCTGGACCGCCCAGGACGTCCGCGACGCGGTCACCGCATTCCTGGCCCGCCTCCCCTGACGCGGCTCCGGCCCGGTTCGGTACACGACCGGCCCATGTCCCGAACGGCCGGTTCGTCAGATTTGGGGAGGGGAGGGCCGGTTGGCCCACAGACGGGGTGCATGGGCGTGTCGACGTACCGATATTTGGGATCCGCGGACCGGAATCGGTGAAAACTCTGGCCAGCAAGTGGCCTTGCTGTCTAACGTGCGTCCACCACCGCCCCACCCACCTCGCAGCGCGCGCTCCAGCCTGCCGTGAAAGGACCTCCATGCCCTCACGCCGTATAGCCGCAGCCACCGCCACCCTCGCTGCTGCGGCCCTCGTCTCGCCGCTGTTCCTCGCCGGTCCGGCCGCGGCCGGCAGCCCGGCGAGCGACGCAGCCCGGGGCGATGCCCTGGCGCGGAAGCTCGTGAAGGACGCCACCGCCAAGAACGCGTTCAAGCACCTCAAGGTGTTCCAGTCCCTCGCGGACTACAACAACGGCACCCGCGTCGCCGGCTCGAAGGGCCACGAGCAGTCCGCCAAGTACATCGAGGGCGTGATGCGGAACGCCGGCTACACGGTTTCCCGCCACGAGTTCGACTTCGTCTACGTGGAGACCCTCGCCGAGAGCCTGCGCGTGGAGGCCCCGGTCGAGCGGGACGTCCCGATCAAGCTGATGACGTACACGGCCAGCAGCCCCGCGGGCGGTGTCACGGCCGACCTCGCGGTGGCCCCCCTGGACGCGGACAACACGCACGGCTGCGAGCCGGGCGACTTCGCCGCGGGCACCTTCACGGGCAAGATCGCGCTGATCAAGCGGGGCGGCTGCACGTTCGCCGCCAAGCAGGCGAACGCGGCGGCGGCCGGTGCGGTCGGCGCGGTGATCTACAACAACACCGCCGGTGCCCTGAACGGCACCATCGGCGACCCGACCGCGGGCAAGGTCCCGACCGGCGGTGTCACCCAGGCGGACGGCGAGGCGCTGGCCGCGGAGGCGGCGGCCGGTCCGGTCCGCGTCACGCTGGACGTGCGCGAGCTGCGCGAGACCCGCAAGACCTTCAACGTGGTCGCGGAGACCCCGGGCGGGAACGCGGACAACACCGTCTTCCTCGGCTCGCACCTCGACTCGGTCGCGGACGGCGCCGGCATCAACGACAACGGCTCGGGCTCGGCGGGCATCCTGCAGGCCGCCATCGAGCTGTCGAAGTCGAAGCAGAAGGTCAAGAACAAGGTCAAGTTCGCCTGGTGGTCGGCGGAGGAGTTCGGCCTGCTCGGCTCCGAGGCGTACGTGGCCTCGCTGAGCGCGGAGCAGAAGAAGCAGATCAAGCTGTACCTGAACTTCGACATGATCGGCTCGCCGAACGCCGCGTACTTCGTCTACGACGGTGACGACTCGGACGGCGTCGGCGCGGGCCCCGGCCCCGAGGGCTCGGCGCAGCTGGAGAAGGGCATCACCGACTTCCTCGACTCGAAGAACATCCCGCACGAGGGCACGGACTTCTCGGGCCGTTCGGACTACGGGCCGTTCATCGAGGCCGGCATCCCGGCCGGCGGCACCTTCACCGGCGCCGAGGGCATCATGACCGAGGCCCAGGCGGCGAAGTACGGCGGCCAGGCGGGTGTCGCGTACGACGTGAACTACCACGGTGCCGGCGACGACATCAACAACATCAACATGAAGGCGTTCGACATCAACATCGACGTCATCGCCGATGCGGTCGGCCACTACGCCTTCGACCTGGCCCCGCTGTCCCGTCCGGTGGTCTCGCAGCCGACCGGCGGCGAGGGCAGCGGCGGCGGCCTGCACGAGGGCCACGGGCACGAGATCACCGAGTAACAGCCTGGGAGACCCACAGCCGGGGCCGGGGTGCGTACGCGCATCCCGGCCCCGCGCGCGTCCGGCTAGAAGACCGGAGCGATGCCCCGCGGTTCGGTCAGCCAGCCGAAGTCGCCGAGGCCGCCGCGGGCGGTCAGTTCCGCCGCTTCGCCCGCGGCGGCCAGGGCCCGTACGTATCCGGCCGGGTCGGTGGCGGCCAGGGCGAGCGGCGGGCGGGTGCCGCGGACGCCGAGGGCGGCGAGGGCCTCCCGCTGGGTCAGCAGGACCGCGCCGGGGCCGGCGCAGGAGTCCAGGGCGACGTGCGCGGTCACGTCGCAGCTGCCGTCGGGTACGGGGCGCACCTCGCGGCCGTCCCGGAAGCCGGTCAGGGTGCCGTACGGGGGGCGGTCGGCGCGCGTGTGGCCGTAGTCGACGGCGACCGCGAGGCCGCGGTGGACGGTGGCGGCGGCGGCCGCCCAGGCCTCGTCGCGGGCCCGTCCGATCTCGGCCCGGCCGCACCCGGTGAGCCCGCCGCCGGGCCACCAGCGCTCCAGCCAGGCGGCGTCGGCGGGCTCCAGGGGGGCGCCCGGGTGCTCGGTGCCGGCCGGGTCGACGAGCACGTACCGGCCGTCCTCGGCGAGGTCGAGGGGCACGTTGTCGAGCCACTCGTTCGCGAACAGCAGCCCGGTCACGGCGGCCGGCGGCGCGTCCCGCCAGGCGATCCGCGGGTCGAGGCCGGCGGGGCGCGGCGCGCATTCCACGGCGTACGGGCGGACCCGGGCGGCGGTGTCCGCGGGCAGGGCGGCGAGCACCCCCGTGACCAGTTCGCCGCGCCCGGCGGCCATGTCGACCAGGTCCAGCGCGGCGGGCCGGCCCAGTGCCTCGTCCACCCGTTCCAGCAGCCGTGCCACCGCCCCCGCGAACAGCGCGGACGCGTGCACGGAGGTCCGGAAGTGTCCGGCGGGCCCGTCGCCGCCCGGCCGGACGTAGAACCCGCCGGGCCCGTAGAGCGCCGCCTCCATGGCCTGCCGCCAGGGGCGCGCGGCGCCCGGGCCGGCCGGGTCTCGATCGTGGTCGTTCACGGGGGCAAGGCTAGGCCGTGGGCCTGGGGAGCCCTCCACCTGAGGGAGTACATGCCTCGGGCACGGATCGCTCCTCCGGCTGACTCGGGGGGCGTCCGGTCTTCCCTACTCTGGGTTACGTGCAGCGCCTCTACGACTTCCTCCGCAGACACCCGACGGGCGTCGACGGCTTCTGGGCTGTGGTCCTGTTCGCGTCGGCCTCGCTGGAGATCGCCGAGTCGTTCGACGGGCTCGCCCGGGCGCTGGCGATGCCGGCCGTGATCGCGCTCGGCCTGGCCGTGGCGCTGCGCCGCAAGGCCACCCGCAAGGTGCTGTGGCTGACCGTCGGGACCGGGCTGTACCAGCTGGCCGTGGGGTCCGAGCCGACCGTCGCGAACGTGGCGATGCTCGCCGTGCTGTACACGGTCGCGGCGAGCGACGAGGCGCGCTGGGTCTCCCGTACGGCCCTCGGGTGGGGGCTGGCGGCGGCACCGCTGGCGGCGCTGCGCTGGCAGTTCGACAAGGGTGCGTCCGAGGAGACGGTCCAGTTCGCGATCTTCGTGACGGTGCCGTTCGCGCTGGCGTGGGTGCTGGGCGACTCGGTGCGGACCCGGCGGGCGTACTACGCCCAGCTGGTCGAGCGCAACGAGCGGCTGGAGAAGGAGCGCGAGGCCCAGGGCAAGGCGGCGGTGGCCGCCGAGCGCGCCCGGATCGCCCGCGAGCTGCACGACGTGGTCGCGCACAACGTGTCCGTGATGGTGGTGCAGGCCGACGGCGCGGCGTACGTGATGGACGTGGCGCCGGACCAGGCCAAGGAGGCCTTGAAGACCATCTCCGGCACCGGCCGGCAGGCGCTCGCCGAGATGCGCCGGCTGCTGGGCATCCTGCGGACGGGCGAGCCCCAGGAGTCCGAGGACTACGTGCCGCAGCCGGACGTGGAGCAGATCGAGGTGCTGGTCGAGCAGGTGCGGACGGCCGGTCTGGACGTCGACTTCGAGGTGGAGGGCGCGCCGCGGCAGCTGCCGAGCGGGGTCGAGCTGACGGCGTACCGGATCGTGCAGGAGGCGCTGACGAACACGCGCAAGCACGGGGGGCCGGAGGCGAAGGCCAGCGTCCGGCTGGTCTACTTCGACGACGGGCTCGGTCTGCTGGTCGAGGACGACGGCCGGGGTGCGGCGCACGAGTTGTACGAGGACGGTGGCGCCGACGGCGCCGGGCACGGTCTGATCGGCATGCGGGAACGGGTCGGCATGGTGGGGGGCACCCTTGACGCGGGGCCGCGTCCCGGTGGCGGCTTCCGCATCAGTGCTCTGCTGCCTCTGAAGGGAAAGGGATCTTAGAAGATGTCCATCCGCGTGATGCTGGTCGACGACCAGATGCTGCTGCGCACCGGTTTCCGGATGGTGCTGGCGGCTCAGCCGGACATGGAGGTCGTCGCCGAGGCGGGTGACGGCCTGGAGGCGCTGGAGGTGCTGCGGGCCACGGCCGTGGACGTGGTCCTCATGGACGTCCGCATGCCGCGGCTCGACGGGGTCGAGGCGACGCGGCGGATCTGTGAGCCGGAGACCCATCCGAAGGTGATCATCCTGACCACCTTCGACCTCGACGAGTACGCGTTCTCCGGGCTGAAGGCGGGGGCGAGCGGGTTCATGCTCAAGGACGTGCCGCCGGCGGAGCTGCTGGCGGCGATCCGGTCGGTGCACAGCGGGGACGCGGTGGTGGCGCCGTCCACGACGCGGAGGCTTCTGGACCGGTTCGCGCCGATGCTGCCCACGACGGTGGAGGAGCCGCAGCACAAGGAGCTGGAGCGGCTGACCGAGCGGGAGCGGGAGGTCATGCTGCTGGTGGCGCAGGGCCTGTCCAACGGTGAGATCGCCGCCCGGCTGGTGCTCTCCGAGGCCACGGTCAAGACGCACGTGGGGCGCATCCTGACCAAGCTGAACCTCCGCGACCGCGTCCAGGTCGTCGTCCTGGCGTACGAAACGGGCCTCGTCCGGGCCGGCGGCAACCCGTCCTGACCGCGGGCTCCGCCCCCGGCCCCGCGCCTCGATCGCCGGAGCGGCTGGATGCTGCGGGGCAAAATCAAGCCCCGCCGGCGTTTGAGGCGCGGGGTGCGGGGCGGATCCCCGGGTCTTCGAGGCGCGCCGGGTCAGTCGGACGGGGTGAGCCAGCGGTCCGGTGGGGCGGTGGCCCGGCCCGTGCGGGAATGGGCGGCCTGGGCCCAGAGCAGGGCGGCGGCCGAGGCCGCGGGGCGCAGGCGGGCCGTCACCGTCTTGTTCGCGCCGGTGTCGACGTGGACGTCGGCCACACCGTTCGCCCGGGACCAGGGCCCCTGCGTGAGACGGATGGACTGCACCTTCGCGTGGGGGACCAGCTCCGTGCGCCGGCACAACAGCCCCCGGCGGACCGCGAAGACCTCCGGCGACACCGCCAGACCGTACCCCCGCCACCACACCGGTACGACCCACCGCCCCGCCGCGGGCGAGAAGGCGAGGGCGTCCGGGTCCGCACCCGGCAGCACCCGCCCCACCAGCAGGGCCGCCGCACCCCGCGAAGCCACCGGCACCAGCACCTCGTTCGACGACCCCGCCACCGCCAGCTCCACCCGCACCCACCCCCGCCGCCGCCACAGCACCGGCTCCACGATCCGCACGGTCTGGACCCGCCCCGGCGGCACCGTCTCGTGCGCCCGGTCCAGCAGGCCGTGGTCGAGGCGCAGCCCGTCCGGGGATTCCGCGACGGTCCAGTCGTACTCGTTCAGGAAGCGCCCGGCGCTCGCGGACCAGGCCGCGCCCAGCACCGGCACCAGCGTCGCCAGCGCCACCCACACGCTCTGGCTGAACCACCACACCGCCACCGGCGCCGCCACCCCTGCTGCGAGCGCCGCCCACACCGCCCCGTTCAGCAGCAGCGAGAGCGCCAGCTGCCGCGGCTCCACCCGCAGCAGTTCCCGGGCCGGCGCCTCGCCCGCCCCGGCCGCCGCCTCGGGCGCGAACCCGGCGGCCCGCGCCAGCAGCTCCGCGCGCAGCGCCTGCGCGTCGCGTTCCGCGAGGTAGGCCAGCTCGTCCTTGTCCTCGGTGCCGATCACGTCCAGCTTGAGCTTGGCGACGCCCGCCACCCGCGCCAGCAGCGGCCGGGTGACGTCCACGGCCTGGAGCCGGTCCAGGCGGATGTGCGCGGTGCGCCGGAACAGCAGCCCGGTCCGGATCCGCAGCTCGGCGTCCGTCACCGCGTAGTACGTGAACCACCAGCTGAGGAACCCGTACAGCCCGGCCAGCACCAGCACGCCCGCGAAGGCCAGCAGCCCGAGCACGCTCGACAGGCCGTCCGACCATTCCCGGGCCCGTTCCGGCTGCTGGAAGAACACGCCGGCCAGCACGGCCAGCGGGGCCCACGCCCGCCGCAGCGGTGTGACGGGATGCAGCCGCCGCTCCCCCGCCCCCTGTCCGGTGCCGCTCACAGCCCGGCCGACCTTGCCGTGCCCAGCTCGGTCAGCCGGTCCCGCAGCCGCTCGGCCTCGGCGGGCAGCAGCCCGGGGATCCGCGCGTCACTGGCGGCGGCCGCCGTGTGCAGCTGTACGGAGGCCAGCCCGAAGCGGCGTTCCAGCGGCCCGGAGGTCACCTCCACCAGCTGCATCCGCCCGTACGGCACCACGGTCTCCTCGCGCCACAGCACCCCGCGGAAGATCAGCAGGTCGTCGGCGCGCTCCGCGTACCGCCAGGACCGCCAGTTCCGCCCGAGCATCCCCCAGCCCCAGGCGAGCACGGCCAGCGGCAGGGCGGCGAGGGCCGCCCACGCCGGGCCGGCGAACACGCCGAGCAGGACCCCGGCCGTCACCGCGGCCGCCCCCGTCCACACCGCCAGGAGCAGCCTGCGGAGGGTCAGCAGCCCCGCCGGCAGGCCCGTCCACTGCGGCTCGGCGGTGCCGGTCCGCCCATCGGTCGTCCCCGTATCCATGGTTCAACCCTAGGGTGCGCCCGGAGGCCCGCCCCAGGGCTGAGACACTGTGCGCATGACGGAGACGACGGTCGGCATCGGCGGCGCTGCGGAGAGCACCGACATGGTGCTCAACATCGGGCCCCAGCACCCCTCCACCCACGGCGTGCTGCGCCTGCGGCTGGTCCTGGACGGCGAGCGCATCGTCAGCGCGGAGCCGGTGGTGGGGTACATGCACCGCGGCGCGGAGAAGCTGTTCGAGGCCCGTGACTACCGTCAGATCGTCATGCTCGCCAACCGCCACGACTGGCTGTCGGCGTTCTCCAACGAGCTCGGCGTGGTGATGGCCGTCGAGCGGATGCTCGGCATGGAGGTCCCGGAGCGGGCGGTGTGGATGCGCACCCTGCTCGCCGAGCTGAACCGGGTCCTCAACCACCTGATGTTCCTCGGCTCGTACCCGCTGGAGCTCGGCGGCATCACCCCGATCTTCCACGCGTTCCGTGAGCGCGAGGAGCTGCAGGCGGTGATGGAGGAGATCTCCGGCGGGCGGATGCACTACATGTTCAACCGGGTCGGCGGCCTCAAGGAGGACCTGCCGCTGGGCTGGCTGGGCCGGGCCCGGGCCGCGGTCGCCGACGTCACCTCGCGGATGGACGTGTACGACAACCTGGTCGGCGGGAACGAGATCTTCCGCGGCCGGACCCGCGGCGTCGGCGTGCTGTCGGCCGAGGCGGTGCACGGGTACGGGGTCAGCGGCCCGATCGCGCGCGCCTCGGGCGTGGACTTCGACCTGCGGCGCGACGAGCCGTACCTGGCGTACGGGGAGCTGCAGGACACGCTGCGGGTGGTGACCCGGCAGGAGGGCGACTGCCTGGCCCGTTTCGAGTGCCTGCTGGAGCAGACGCACAACTCGCTGGAGCTGGCGGTGGCCTGTCTGGACCGGCTGGCGGAGCTGCCGCCGGGCCCGGTCAACCAGCGGCTGCCGAAGGTGCTGAAGGCGCCGGAGGGGCACACGTACGCCTGGACGGAGAACCCGCTCGGCATCAACGGTTACTACCTGGTGTCGAAGGGCGAGAAGACCCCGTACCGGCTGAAGCTGCGCTCGGCCTCGTACAACAACATCCAGGCCCTGGCGGTGCTGCTGCCGGGGACGCTGGTCGCGGACATGGTGGCGATCCTCGGCTCGCTGTTCTTCGTGGTCGGCGACATCGACAAGTAGGCCGCGCGGCGCTGCGGCGCGTACGGCGGAGGCCGGTACCCCGGGCGGGGTGCCGGCCTCCGGCGTCGTCGGGGTACGGCTCAGACGGTGCCGCAGTCCTCGATGATGATCTTCTTGGTGGTGCGGCCGGAGCCGCTGCCCAGGGCCTCGATGGCCGTGACCACGTCCATGCCGGAGACGACCTCGCCGAAGACGACGTGCTTGCCGTCGAGCCAGCCGGTGACGATGGTGGTGATGAAGAACTGCGAGCCGTTGGTGTTCGGGCCCGCGTTGGCCATGCTGAGCAGGCCCGGCTTGGTGTGCTTCAGCTGGAAGTTCTCGTCCGCGAACTTCTCGCCGTAGATGGACTTGCCGCCGGTGCCGTTCTGGTTGGTGAAGTCACCGCCCTGCAGCATGAACTCGGGGATCACGCGGTGGAACGGGGAGCCCTTGTAGCCGAAGCCGTGCTGGCCCGTGGCCAGCTCGCGGAAGTTCTGGGCCGTCTTCGGAACGATGTCGTCGTACAGCTTGAACTCGATGCGGCCGAGCTTCTCGCCGTCGGCGGACACCTCGAAGAAGACGTTCTGACCCATGCTCTGCTCCTCTGGGATTTTCGATGCGGTCGCATCCGAGCATAGGAGACGGCCCGTGGGGAGGCCGTCACCGGACGCCACGCCCGGCGGTCACCCCCCGGGCGGCGTCAGGAGATGGCGGTGCGCAGCGAGGCCACGTCGATCGCCTCGGTCTCGTCGTGCTCGGTCAGGTCGATGACCTGGCCGATCTCGCCGTGGCCGGGGTCGCGGGGCTTGAAGCCGGGCTCGGCGGACTCGGCCTTGTGGACGGCGAGGGCTTCGGCGCCGACGACGTCGGCGAGGTCCTCGTTCTGCACGGCCTCGATGGCGGCCCTGGCCCGGTCGGCGGTCTTGGTGCCGAAGAAGTCGAAGCCGCCCTCGACGCGGGAGGCGCTGCGGCGGGCCGCGGTGTACGGCTCGACGGTGGTGGCGGCGGGGGCCGGCCGGCGGGCGGGCAGTGCGGGGAGGGCCGCGGCCTGCGGGGTTCGGGCGGGCTGCGGGGCGCGGGCGGGCTGCGGGGCGGCCTGGTCGGCGGCCTCGGCAGCCTGCCTGCTGCGGGCGGCCTCCAGGGCGGAGAGGGCCGAGGTCGCGGAGTACTGCGCGGCGG
>NZ_JAJAUZ010000087.1 GCF_020532645.1 Streptomyces bambusae | reverse complement strand
GCTTTGCTCCGCCAACCCTGATCCGACCGTCATTCCGTTCGGTCGGGACCGGCCGGCAAGCTGAGATCGTCCCACAGAACGCCTCCGCGAGAGGCCAAGCCTCTCGCGGGGGCGGGCGTTCATTTCCACTCCATTCTCACGAGGAGCCCTCGGTGGCAGACATCCCGGTTGCTGATTTGCGCGTACTGGACGCCTCTTCAGTTTCCACTCTCGAAGATATACACGAGCCTGTGGTGATCCGTGGACTCCAAACCGGATGGCCCGCACTCGAGCTCTGGACGCCGGAATACTTCCGCAGCCGCTACGGGGACCACTCCATTCAGGTCCGCGAGTACGAGCCGGGCGAGGAGTACGCATACAAGTACGCGAACCGCCGGCTGGCGGACATGCTGGACCACTGGGAGAACGCCCCGCTTGATCCGGAGTCCACTGGACCCCGGACCTACCTGGCCGGATGGAACTTCGTCAGGGACTGTCCTGAATTGCTGGACGATTTCACGACGCCCGAGATCTTCTCTGAGGACTGCATCAACCGGCTCCCGGAGCAGGTCCGCTTCGGGCGGATGTGGCTGTTCTTCGGAGAGCCCGGCTGTTCCACCGGCATCCACTGCGACACCTTCTCGACGAGTGCCTGGCTGACCATCATCAAGGGCACCAAGAGCGTGCGCTTCGTCCCGCCGGAGGCCGGCGTTTCCTTCCGCCGCACCGACAGCATGTGGTCGCAGGTCACCTATGACGAAGTGATCCGGGAAACGGGACTCCCGGTGTACGAGGTGACGCTCCAGCCCGGTGACACGCTCTACATCCCGGCCGACTGGTTCCACGAGGTCCGCAACCCCGAGCGCAACCTCATGCTCACCGCCAACTTCGCCGAGGAACGCAAGCTCCTTTCCTTCCTCGCGCAATTCGAGACCCGTCTCATCGAACCGATCTCCGTCCTGCGTGAGACGCGCAACGAGCTCGTGGAACGTCTGGCGAAGCCGGGCGCCGCCGCCGGCGAGCTCCACGATCCGGCCTTCCGTGCACAGCAGCTGGACTGGGTCCGCGGCGCGATGGGCAACTTGCGGACGTACGAGGAGACCCTGATGGCCTGGGACGAGACGTCCGGTGCCCGCTGAAACCCACGCAGCGCTGGCCTTCGACTCCTTCCCCGGAACACTCGAACAGCCGCTGTGGAGTGACCACAGCGGCCTGCAGCTGGCAACGCTGACGACCCGTCCGCTGCTGGCCGCCCCACTCGAGTCGCCGGAGGCGCTGCTCATCGGCGCCAGGGAGGTGGACAGCTCCGGCGACGGGCTGCGTCACGACTTCGCCATCCGCCCCGGGGCGCAGTGGGGCGACGGATCCCCGGTGCGGGCCGCCGACTACGCCGAGGCCCTGCTGCGCGCCGCGGCATCGTCCACCGCCACCGGCTACTGGCTCCGTCATGTCGAAGAGGTGACGGTCCAGGACGACCTGCTCCGGGTACGCCTGTCCGCCCCCGACTTCAGCTTCCCCCACCTCACCACCCTGCCCGCGGTGGCTCCGCACCGGGGCGGCGACGGTGCGGGGAGCTATCGCATCACGGCTTCCACCACCCGCACGATCTCCCTCGCCCGTCAGGCCCATGCGGACGGAGACGTCCCAGACCGGCTCGTGCTGCGGCGCATCAAGGACCCGGTCCTGGGCCTGAAGGCCTACGCCGAGGGCCGCGTCGACATGACCTCGGACACCGCTTTCCCGTTCCACCGGCTCGCGGACTTCGCCGGTGACCCGGCCTTCGGTGTCAGGCAGCTCGGCATCATCGTGGTGCTCGGCTTCGAGGGCCGGCTCGCCCGGCCCGACGGCCGCGCCGAGAGGGTCGCGATCCAGCAGGCGATGGCAACGGACGCACTCGCGCAGCTGCTTCCCGCACCGCTGCTGCCGCGCCCCGACTTCATGCCGGACAACGACTTCCGCCGCTCCTACGAGAAGGCGGCGCAGCGGAAGCAGGTACCGGTCCGCAGGGCCGTGCGCCCCGGCCAGGGCAGTGCCTACCGCATCGCGTACGACACGTACTACCCCAACCGGGAGATAGCGGCCGTCGTCGCGCACCTCCTGCACGATGCGGGGATCCCCGCGGTCCTCGTCCCCGACCGGTACGAGAACCGCACGGTCGGCACCGACCTGCGCATCAACCTGTTCCGGGGACTTCACCCGGACCGCCTCGGGGTGTACCGCGGCATGACCTTCCTGGAAGAACTCCGCTCACACCGCACCCTGGACGAGTACGTGAACACCCTGCGCAGGTTCGATGCCGCGCCCACGACCCCCCGGTCGGTCGAGGAAGCGTGCCGGGAACTGACCTCGATACTCGCCCGCGACGCACTCTGTGTCCCTCTCGCCGAGGTACCCGGAGTCTTCCTCTCGCGCATGACACGACCTCTGGGGGAATGGGCATGACCGACGGCCTGACAGAAGCGCTCCGGCAGCAGTTCCCCCACGGGATCATGCTCCGTGCAAGCGTCGCGCTCGTCGAAGGGGAGAACGCGGAACTCGTCGTCCTCGGCGAGCGGGGCTTCCAGGTGGGCGGCGCCGACGCCGCCCTGCGCGACTGGGCCGGCGGCCTCGTCGCGGGCATCCGCTGGAACCGCTTCGAACCGACCGGCCTGCGCATGGCCCTGCTCTCCGAGTTCGCGGCCCGCGACATGCTGGCCCCCCTGCCCGCGAGCGAGGAGACCGACCAGTACACCAAACAGCGCCTGTGGTTCGCCCAGGTGGCCGAGGAGCCGGACGCCGCCGCCGAGCGGATCGCCGGCCACCGGGCGGTCATCCTGGGCTGCGGCGGACTGGGCTCCCTCGTCGCCGTGCACCTCGCGGCCATGGGAGTCGGCAAGCTGCTGCTGATCGACCACGATGCGGTCGAAATCACCAACTTCAACAGGCAGTTCACCTACCGGCGCTCGGACCTCGGCCGCCCCAAGGTCAACGCCCTCGCGGACTTCCTGGCGGATCGTTACCCGGACACCGAGATCGACACGGTGTCCGCGACGGTCGGGGAAGGAACGCTGGAGACCGTGGCCGCGCCGCTGGTCGAGAACTCGGGGCCGGGTGGCTGGACCCTGTTCTGTTGCGCGGACCGGCCGGTGGGCACGCTGTCGGCCGTGGTCGCCGCGTTCGCAAGGACGCACGGCGGTGCGGCGGTCTTCGCGGCCGCCGGACTGGAGGAGGCCGCTGTCGGCCCGGTGCTGAACGCCGCCGACGACGTCGGCCACCGGCTGTTCACCCAGGAGATGGACGAACTGGGTGCCGTGGCCCGTGCCACCCTCGGCGACCCGATCATGAGCGCCTCCATAGCACCCGTGAACACCATGGCCGCCACCGGGATGGTCAGTGAATGGCTGAACGGGGTGGTTCTGCGGCGGCAGACCAGAGCCCGGTCCAGCCGGTATGTGATGAACCTGAAGGACACCCAGGTACACGAAGAGAGGACATGGAGTTGAGCACGGGCATAGCAGTTGAGGTCCGGCACGAGCGCGATCAGCGGGACATGTCGGCGCGGGCCCGGGTACTGCGCGACCTTTTCGGTGCGGAGCCCAAGCGCGACGCCGTCACCCTCGAACCGGTCACGGTGTCCCCGCGCGGGATCACACTGGTGACGGGCTTCAGCGGTACCGGGAAGTCGAGCCTCCTGCGCGAGCTGGCCAGGCACACGGACGTCCTCACCGTCGACGACCTGCCTCCGATCGGTCCCGACGACCGGGTCATCGACCTCTTCGACGAAGAGGTCAACGAAGCGGTGTCCTGGCTCGGGCGGTTCGGCCTCGGCGAGCCCCGGCTGATGATGTCGCGGCCGGACCACCTCTCCGAGGGGCAGCGGCACCGCCTGATGCTGGCGCGGCTGGCCGCCACCCGAGCCGATCTGATCGTGGTGGACGAGTTCTGCTCCAACCTCGACCGCACCACCGCCAAGGTCATCGCCCACAACTTCCAGCGGGCCTGCCGGTCACTGGGACTCAACGCCGTCGTGGCGACCGCCCATGACGACCTGGACGGATACGTCTGCGCGGACGAGCACATCACGATCGGCTTCGACGGATCGGTCCGCAAGACCTCGGCCGAGCACGAGCCGGACGCCCACATCACCGAGGGCTTCGTGGAGACCGTCGGCTCCCGGGCGGACTACGAACAGCTCGGCAGCTACCACTACCGCTCCGAAGAGGAGCGCTGGATCGACTGGGAGAACCTGGTCACCGAGGTGCGCACGGTCCGCATGGGCCGGATGCTGGTGGCCGTGAAGGTGTTCTGCCGTCCGTTCCCGCAGGCGTTCGAGGCACTTCCGACCCTTCGCCGGATCAACGAAACCGTGCTGTGCGAGGAGCGGGTGATCGTCCACCCTTCCTTCAGGGGGCTCTCGCTCAACGCGCGGATGTGGCCGGTCTCGGATCAGCGGAAGGTGCTCTACTGCCAGTCCGCTCTGGGGCGCCTCCTGCCCTTCCAGCTGCGGGCCGGCTACCGTCGCGTCCCCCACCCCTCCGAGTCCCCGACCGCACAGCAGTCCGCCCTGGACGCCTTGCTGCGGCGGCACGATCCGGACCTCAACACGAATTCGACCGAAGCCGTCGCGGGCCTGCTGCACACCCTGCCCGAGGACGCCCTCTCGGACATCAGGAAGATCACGACCGAGGCCTTCTCGATCGCCACGCAGCGCCAGATCGTATTCGTGGCGGAACTCGGCGGGATCGAGGTGGACCCCGCGGACCTGGAATACGTGGACCGAATGTCGGAAGCAGCCGTCATGTCGGCCGATGTGGATTCCCTGGCCATGATGGTCGAGACGGCGACGCCCTTCAAGATGGCGGGATTCACGCGGAGCTGGTCGCCCGAGTCCGGATGGCAGGTGCCGAGAAATGCAGACCGCTGAACTTTCCGCCGCCCAAGAGGCCGCCGGCCTGCTGCTGGATGCCGAGACCGCTCTGGGGGTGTCGATCGACTTCTTCCTGGAGCGGGTCCACAGCGTCGACTGTTTTCTGCTGGACGGAAACCGGCCCACGCTGGAAGAAATCACGCGAAGCGGATTCTCGGTCACCGTGCGGCACCGCGGCGCCACGGGAGAGGTGGCGGTCAACAGTATTTCCGTGGACGCGCTGCGCCAGGGGCTGGCCGCCGCCGCCGAACGGGCCGGGGTCACCGGGCTCCCCCTGGACCGCCTGGCCGCCGCCGTCCGGTCCGCCGTCGGGCCGTCAGGAGTCCCCCCGCGCACGGGCGGCGAGACGGACACGCTGTGGAAGGTGTACGACACCGCCCGGCGCGAGGGGCCCCTCACTTCCGTCGCCGTGTCGTACTCGGGCGAGCTCCGGGAGTTCCTGGCGCTCGGTCCGGGACGTACGCACAGGGAGGTCACGCTGCCGCGGTACCTCCTGTCCGGCAGGGCGATCGCCGAAGGCGAGACGGTCGGATACCGGAAGATCGGCACCCGCGACGCGGACGAATGGCAGTCCGGACATGCCGCTGCGGACGTCGGCCGGGAAGCCGGCAGCTCGGCCCTGCGCAAGCGGGGCGCGGTTCAGGTGCAGGAGGAGGACGCCGTTCTCGTCATCGCCGCCGGCGCCAGCGGAGTGCTCGCCCACGAGCTGGTCGGCCATCCGCTCGAAGCCGATGTCGCCGCCGGCGGCCTGGCGGGAGTGCGCTGGGAGTCCGGGGACCGGATCGGGCCCGCCGGTCTGAGCGTGGCCGACGACCCCGGTCTGCCGGGGGCGTGGGGCAGCTACGCGCACGACGACACAGGTGTTGCGGCCGCCCGTTGCCCCGTCGTCGAAGACGGCGTGGTCACCCGGCTCATCGACGGCACGGGGCGGCAACGGCGGCAGTCCTTCCGCTGCCCGCCGCTGCCGCGGATGAGCAATGTGGTCATGGAGCCGGGCCCGGACGACCCGGCCGCCCTGACGGGCAGCGTACGCAGCGGCTACCACGTTGCCCGACTGGGAGCGGGCATGCTGGCGGACGACGGCGTCTTCTCGGTCGGCGCCGTGAACATCCACCGGATCCGTGACGGCAGGCTCGCCGAGCCGGTGGCCGACTCCGTCATCAGCGGCCATGTCGCCGATGCCCTCCGGAACATCAGGGGGATCGGTTCCGATTTCGCCCTGGGCGGTCCTGCCTCGTGCGGCAAGTACGGGCAGGGGGTTCCGGTCGGTGACGGCGGGCCCACCCTGCTCATGACCGGCTTGACCATCGAGCCTGCGCCGCTCAAATAGCGCTGGAGATCCCCTTTCGCCCTCGCTCGGCCGATGTGTTGATGGGATAGGTTGACCATGAATCGGCGCCCACCCGGCCAATTCGGGAAAAAGAGGGCCGGTGTGGAGCTGTTGCGTCCGCGATGTGGCTCCGGGCGCATAAGGGGAGGTTGTTTTTCATGGCCGCGGAACCCGGCGTAATCGACTCGGCTGGACGGAATGATTCAGGCCAAGTGCCCCCTTTCAAGGCCACGAGGTCGCTGGCGCTTCCCTACTACGTCTACGCCGTCCTGTCCAATTCGCTGTTCCAGCGCGGCGTTTTCGTCGTCTATCTCATGCACCAGGGCTTCTCGGCCGCCGAGATCGCGTTGCTGCAGACACTGCTCTATCTGGTCAGCGCACTGGCGGAGATCCCCACCGGGTTCCTCGCCGACCGCATGGGACGCCGCACGAGCATCGTTTTCGGCCAGTCGCTGATCGCGCTGTGTCTGGTCGGCGAGGTCACGCTCTCCGGGTATCCGTGGTTCGTCGCCCTCTTCGTCCTGTACGGCATCGGAATGGCGTTCGTCTCCGGGGCCGAGACCGCGCTGCTGTACGACCTGCTCCGGCGCCGCGGCCTGGAGATCCACTACGTCAAGGTGAAGTCCCGCTACACGACGCTGGGTTCCCTCACCATGGCACTGGCCATCGCCGTGGGCGGCAGCCTCCAGAAGATCTCCTGGGAACTGGTCTACCTCGGCGCCGCAGTCGCCCTGATCCTGTCGGCCGCGGTCATGATGGCCAAGGTGCCCGAACTCCGGGGGGAGGACGTCGCCGACCTCGACGAACCGGCCGGCTCCGGTGACGGCGGGGAGGGTGACGGCGACGGCGACGGGCCGCAACTGGGCAAGATGGCCATGCTGAAGAGCATCACTCCCCGGCTGGCCTCCTTGGTCCTGGTCTCAGGACTGATGCACGCGACCATGACGCCCTACTTCATCTTCATTCAGGAAGCCCTCACCCACCAGGGCGTGGCCACCAGCCTGGTGAGCGCAGTGATGTCCGCCGCGTTCCTCATCGGAGGTTTCGCCCCCCTGCTGGCGGACCGGGCCAACCAGCGGCTCGGCGTGCGCACGCTGGTCCCGCTGACCCTGGCCGTTCTGGTGGCGGCCCTCGGCTTCAGTGGCATGGAATGGGCATGGCTCACCATCGTGGTGTTCCTGCTCGCCGTGGGAGCCCCGGACATCACCGCGGTGGTGGTGGACGACGTCTTCAACCAGGGCGTGCCCTCGCGCTACCGCTCCAGCCTGCTGTCCGTCATCACGTTCGTCGAGTCGCTGCTGATCGCCTGCGGGTACTTCCTGCTGGGATGGCTCATCGACGCCTTCGGCTCCGGGGCCGGGTTCGCCTGGTACGCGGTGGTGCCCGCCGTCGCCCTGGTGCTCAGCATCCCGTCGGTCACCAAGGGCCGCTGGGTGAAGGCCGCCTGAGCGGACCGCTCGCAAGCGGTGGCCGACGGGGGCGCCTCCTCCGTCGGTCGCCGCTCCTCCCGCCCGTCCGTCCGACAACTCCGGAGTTCTTGCCATGTGTGGCCTCGTCGGTTTCGTCAGTTCCCGCGGTCCGCTTCCGGGTGACAACCCCGAGCTGGACCTCAAAGCCATGGTCGAGACCCTGGCGGCCCGAGGTCCGGACGGGGAGGCGACCTGGATGCACGACGGTGCGGCCCTGGGGCACACCCGCCTGTCCGTCGTGGACCTGGCGGGGGGCAGACAGCCCATGGTCCACGAAGCGGACGGCGAGCCGGTCGCCGCACTGGTCTTCACCGGCGAGATATACAACCACCGCGAGCTGCGCGCCGAACTGGCCGCTCGCGGACACCGGTTCCGCACGTCCTCCGACACCGAGGTCGTGCTGGCCGCGTACCTCGCGTGGGGACGGCACTGCGCCGGCAGGCTCGAGGGCATGTTCGCCTTCGCCGTCTGGGACGTGCGCACCCGCACCCTGCTGCTCGGCCGGGACCGCTTCGGGGTGAAGCCCCTGTACTACCGGCACGACGGGGACCTCGTCTGGTTCGGCTCGGAGCCCAAGGCGGTCCTGGCGCATCCCCACGTACCCGCCGTTCTCGACCTCGACGGCCTGCGGGAACTCGTCCTGGCGGCCCACCCCATGATCAGCACGCCGGGCCGCACCCCGTTCCACGGCCTTCGCGAGGTACCTCCCGGGCACACCGCCGTCTTCTCCCCGGGCCGCCATTCCATGGAGCAGTACTGGTCCCTGTCGCCACGGGAACACCTCGACGACCTGCCGACCACGGTGAGCCGGATCCGGGAGCTCCTGGAGGAGGCCGTCCGCAGCCATTCGCAGGCCGACGTACCGGTGTGCACCCTGCTCTCCGGCGGGCTGGATTCCAGTGCGATCGCCGCACTGGGGCGAGGCGAGCGGCAACTGCGCACGGTCTCGGTCGACTTCGGCGCGTCGCAGTCCTCGGACGAGGACGCGATGAGGCGGGGGTGGGACGCCCCCTACGTCGCCCTGATGAGGGAGTACCTCGGCTCCGATCACCGGGAGGTGACCATCACTCCGGCGGAACTTGCCGCACCCGAGCACCGGCGGGACGTGATCGGCGCCCGGGACGCCCTCGGGCTGGGTGACTTCGACGCCTCGCTGATGCTTCTGTTCCGGGCGGCACGCGAGCAGCACACCGTTGCCCTGGCCGGTGACGGCTCCGACGAGCTGTTCGGCGGATACCGCTGGTCCGTCGCGGCCACGAAGGCCTCCTTCCCCTGGTCCGATGCGGTCGGACGCGGGGATCTGACGCGACTGCTCGACGCCGGACTCTCCGCCGACCTCGACCTGGCCGTGCACCGGGACGAGCTGGCCAGGGCGGCGGCCGGCGAGCTCAGCCACCTGCCCGGCGCCGATGCGCAGGAGCGCAGGCTGCGGACGGCGAGCTACCTGAGCCTCACGCGGTTCCTCCCCGTGCTGCTGGAGCGCGCCGACCGCCTCGGGATGAGCTGTGGTCTGGAGATTCGTGTTCCCTTCCTGGACCGGCGGCTGGCCGAGTACGTCTTCAACGTCCCGTGGACGATGAAGACGTTCGACGGGAGGGAGAAGAGCCTGCTCCGGGCAGCCACCCGGGGACGACTGCCGGACGCCGTCCTGGACCGCACCAAGAGCCCGTACCCGGTGGTCCGTGACCCGGCCTACCGGGCGGCGCTGACCGGGCAGGTGCGGAACCTGCTCGACGCCGGGGGCCCCGCCCTGGCTCTGCTCGACCGGCAGGCCGTCCGCTCACTCCTCGTGGAGGCCGAAGGGGACAGCCGATTCCCCCGGGAGGGCCTCGAGTTCGTCCTCGATCTGAACCTCTGGCTGCACCGCCACGAGCCGTCGGTCCGCCTCTGACCGGATGGCACCGCCCCCGTGGTGCCGGTCGTGCCGCCTACTGCGGCGGGCGGTGCCCGGCGGGGTCAGTGGGCGCCCCAGCCGCCGTCCACGGGAAGGGAGGCGCCCGAGATGTAGCCGGTGAGCGGACCGCAGAGCCAGAGGGCGGCGGCGGCCACCTCCTCGGGCTCGATCAGGCGCTTGATGGCGGACCGTTCCAGCAGCACCTCGGAGGCCACCTGCTCCGGCGGGATGCCGTGCACGGCGGCCTGCGCGGCGATCTGGCCCTCCACGAGCGGGGTGCGGACGTACCCGGGGTTCACGCAGTTGCTGGTGACCCCGTGCGCGGCGCCCTCCAGGGCGACGACCTTGCTCAGGCCCTCCAGTCCGTGCTTGGCGGCCACGTACGCCGACTTGTACGGGCTGGCGCGCAGCCCGTGCACGCTGGAGATGTTCACGATGCGGCCCCAGCCGCGCCCGTACATGTGGGGCAGGCAGTGCCGTACGAGCAGGAAGGGGGCGGTCACCATGACCCGCTGGATGAGTTCGAAGCGGTCCGGCGGGAACTCCTCGACCGGTGCCACGTGCTGGAGTCCGGCGCTGTTGACGAGGATGTCCACGTCCCCCGGCAGGCCGCCGATCGAGGCACCGTCGGCGAGGTCCGCCACATGGGCCCGGCCGCCGGTGGCCGCGGCGGCTTCCTCCGCGGCCTCGGCCCGTACGTCCACGATGTGCACGGCGGCGCCGGCCGCGGCGAGCGCCCGGGCGCAGGCCAGGCCGATCCCGCTGCCGCCCCCGGTGACCAGGGCGGTGCGGCCGCCGAGGTCGGGCCGGCCCAGGTCCGGATGGCTGTCGTTTGTCATGGCCGGAACGTTAGGGAGCGGATTCCGCAGTGCCCATGGCTGCGGTCGCCACACCGGTGCGACCCGGCATGGTGGCGGCCGCCATTTCCCTCAGTTCCCCTGCAGCCGGTGGACCCGCTCCTCCGGCAGCCGCAGCGGGCTGCGGCCCGTGGCGAGGATCCGGACGCCCGGGGCCGCGGCCAGCAGCCGCCGCAGCCAGGTGCGGGCCGCCGGGGCCAGCTGCTCGGCCCCGACCAGGACCAGCAGCATGTCGCGCTCGGCCAGCCAGGAGGTGGCGTCGGCGGTACCGCAGGGCAGGAAGGGCATGCCCTCCAGGGCTCCGAGGGCGGCTGCGACGTCGGCCGGACCGTGCGGCCGGTCCATGCTGACGACGGCCGTGCCGTCGAAGAAGTTGGAGCCCAGACGCTGCGCCAGGACGCGCGCCACGCGGCCGGCCGGCTCGCGCCGGGGCGCGGTCAGCGTCAGCACCCGGCCGCGGCGGACGGCGGTCAGCAGGCGTGCGAATTCGGGTCCGCCGAGCGGCGGCGGAACGGCGGCAGGGACGCACAACGCCCCTGGATTTCCCCTGTCGTTGATCATCACGATGCCCCCGTTGCATACGTGTGACGGCGCGGCCGGAAGTGCAAATCCGGCCGCATTGTTGTCGATTATGCGTCAGTCGGCCCAAGAGGCCAGAGGAATCGCCTATTCCACTGAAAATTGGACCTATCGGAGGAAGTGGTAACGCATTTGTCACCCGGCGGACGGCTGCCCGCCGGCCTTGGTGAACGTGCCGAGCCCGGTCTGGTCGAGGTACTCCACCCTCACCGCACCGTCCTTGAAGGTCACTCCGGTCCGCCCCACCGCGTTCTCGCCGCGCGTCAGGAAGCTGAACGTGTTCCCGTCGTAGTGGGTCAGCGGGTAGCGCTCCGGCTCCGGGCCGAGCAGCAGCACCAGGCCGCCGTCCGCGCCCTCCACCACTTCGAGCCGGCCGTAGAACTCGTTCTCGTAGGTGCCCAGATACGCCGCGTCGTCCTGCGCCGCCTTCGCATCGGCGGGCGGGGAGGCGTAGTTGGTGGGGGAGGGCTCGTCGCCCAGCGACAGCTGCTGGGTGTAGAGCGAGGCGGCGAGGGCCAGCCAGTCCGTCCGCGGCTTGCCGTACTGCGCGGTGTCGAAGAAGTCCAGCGCCACCGCGTCGGGCACACCGGTCGGCGCCGCGTTGGTGAGGACCACGATGCCCAGCTCCTCGGCCGGCAGCATCGTCACGTTGGTGTTCGCGCCGAGGTCGAACGCGCCGGTGTGGCTCAGCCGCAGCCGGCCCTGGTCGTCGTAACTCACGTTCCAGCCGAACCCGTAGAAGCCGGTCCGGGCCACGGGCGTGCGGGAGGGCGACGAGGTGATCTGCGGCTGGTGGGTGTGGAGCAGCTCCTCGCCGTCGACGACCTGCTTGCCGCCGAGCTTGCCGGCCGCGAGCTGGAGGCGCAGCCACTTCGCCATGTCCTCGGCGGTGGAACTCGCGCCGCCCGCCGGGGCCTGCGCGTCGGCGTCGCGGACCTCCCGCGCCTGCCAGCTGCCGTCGGCCGTCCTGACGTGCCCGTACGCGCGGTCGGCGGCCTTCGCGTAGTCCTCGAACGTGGTGCTCGTGGCCGTCATTCCGGCGGGCCGGAACAGCACGTCCTCGCTCAGCTTCTGCCAGGTCACGCCCTTGGCCGCGGCCACCGCCTCGGCGGCCGCCGTCAGCCCGAAGTTCGTGTACGCGTAGCTCGTCCGGAACGGGTCCAGGGCCTCGTACTTGAGGTGCTGGAGGATGTACTGCTGGTCGTAGCCGAGGTCCTCCAGCAGGTCGCCCGCGTGGTCCGGCAGCCCGCTGCGGTGCGAGAACAGGTCCGCGACCGTCACGTGCTCCCCGACCCACGGGTCCTTCAGCGTGAAGCCGGGCAGGTGCTTGGCCACCGGGTCGCCCCAGCGGACCCCGCCGTCGGCGACCGCGCCCGCCACCACCGTGGAGGACAGCGGCTTGGACACCGACGCCAGCTGGAACACGGTGTCCGGGCCGACCTTCGCCGGCTCGCCGGCCTTCCGCACCCCGAAGCCCTTGAGGTACACGACCTTGTCCCGGTACACCACGGCCACCGACATGCCCGGGATGCCGGTGCTGCGCATCGTGTCGGCGACGTAGCCGTCGAGGCGGTCGAGCGCCTTCTGGACGTCCGCCTCGGTCAGCAGCGGCCAGGGCTCGGGCGGCGGGCTGGGTTCCGCGGCTCCCGCGCCCGGCACCGCTCCGGCGGCCAGCAGTACGGCCAGTCCCGTCGCGGCAAGCAGCCGGCTCCTGCGGAGCCGCATGCTCCGTACGGCATGCATACAGCCATTGAACGCCTCGCACGCCGGTCTGTCGTCCGGAAGCCCCGGCAGCCCCCTGCGATGCCCGCCCGCCGCTGCCGTACCGCGTCAACCCCGGTGGGCCGGCAGCCGGATCCGGGCGAAGTCGACCGCGTCGCGGAACGAGAACAGCCGGCAGTCCGCCGACCCGACCGTGCCGGTGCGCACCGGAGCGCCGCCGGGACCCGCGAAGTCCGCGCCGACGGCCGCGAAGTCGCTGTCGTCCAGGGCCACGTCCTCGTACTCCCACCAGCGCCGGACCCCCTTCTGCACCACCACGCAGCGGTAGGTGCGCCGGGGCGGCGCCGGCACCCGGTACTCGGCGAGGTGGAAGGCGGTGCACCGGTCGAATCCGACGCCCAGCAGCAGCACCCGGGCGTCGAGTTCGTACAGCCGGGCCAGCGGCGAGTCCTCGCCGAGATGGCAGTCGGGCCGGTGTCCGACGGTGATCCGTCCGGCCGCGGGACCGAGCGCGGCGAACGAGGTCTGCGGGTGCCCGCTGCGCAGCGCCCCCGGCGCCTGCCGGGCCGTTTCGGCGAGCACGCCCATGGTGGGAGCCGGGGTCACCGCCCGGTCGAACGCGGGCATCCGGTCGCGCAGCGCCGCCACCTCCTCCGGGGAGAGTCCCCGCACCTGCTCCCGGTAGTGGGGCGAGGTGTCGGAGTTCTCGGGCGTGAACGTCGGCACGACCAGGGTCCCGGACGGGCCGAGCGCGGCGCGCAGCGCGCGCAGCACGACCTCGGAGCCGCGGCCCCCGGGCGGCCCGGCCGGACCCAGCGCGCGCATCGACGCGTGCACCATCAGGACACCGCCCGCTGCCACTCCCAACGCGCGGAACCGGTCCGTCAGTCGGGTGTCCGAGTGCAGGGTGGTGCGCAGCGTGTTCACGCCCGTCTCATTCCTGTGGGGCAGCGGAGCGCCGCCCATCGTAGGACCGGCCGCAGGAGCGGGGGCCGGAGTCGGCCGAAACCACTTGAACGGGGGACGCGGTGGCCCGGCGGGGGCGCCGGGCCGGGGAGGCCGCAGCCGGGTCGCCGGCCGCATGGCGAACCGGCCCGCGCGACGACGCCGGGCCGGCCGTCAGCACCGGCAGGGCGCACGCACGGCGCTCCGGGGCCGCTCGGGGGTGCTCCTCCCCGCGCCGCCCGTCACCCCGTCGCCGGCAGCCCGTCCAGCAGGCCCGTGATCCGCTGCCGGGCCGCCCGGCCCTCCGGGGTCGGGAGGAGGGGGTAGCAGTGCGGCTGGCCGTCCGCCTCGATCAGTTCGGCGGGGGTGCCCGCCAGGCGGGCACGGGTGAGCAGCTCGCGGCTGTCGGGGGAGAGCACGTCACGGCTGCTCGTGAACACCGTCAGCGGCGCCAGGCCCGCCAGCGACCCGAACAGCGGGCTCACCCGCGGATCGTCCGTCGCCAGCGTGCCCGCGTACAGCCGGCCCGCCTCCCGCAGCCCGGCCCGCGCCAGCAGCGGATCGCGGGTCTCGATCTCGGGCTGGTCCGGGTGGCTCACCGACAGGTCCAGCCAGGGGGACAGCAGCACGATCCGGGTCGGCTGCACCCCGTTGCGGTCGCGCAGCTTCTGGGCGGCCGCCAGCGCCAGCCCGGCGCCCGCGGAATCGCCCATCAGCACCGTCTCGCCCGGCCCGCCGCTCTCGATCAGACCGCTCAGCAGGTCGGCGGCCACCGGCACGGTCCGGTCCGCGGTGCCGCGCGGCGCCAGCGTGTACGCGGGCACCACGACGTGCGCGCCCGCCTCCGCCAGGTTCCGCACCAGCGACCAGTGCGGCCGTATGAGCTCGTCGATGAACCCGCCGCCGTGCAGGTACAGCACCCGGGCGGCCGGCTCGCGGTCCCGCGGCGACACGTCGTACACCGGCCAGGCGCCGACGATCGTCCGCGTCACCTCCGCCACCCTGCCCAGGCTCCGCGGCGGCAGGTGCGAGGCCGGCCGGCGGGCGCTCTCCGCCACCCTGGCCCGGACCGCCTCGGCACTCGCCCAGCGGCGCCTGCGCCCCGCGGCCGTCAATGCCGCGGACAGCGCTCTACTGCGCAGACTCGGTACGCCCGACACCCCACACCCCTCCCTGCGGCGGCGGTTCCGCAGCGTGCTCCATCACAGCAGGTAGGAGCATAGGCGTGAAGTTCTGCTGTCGGTCCGCTTAAGAAATCCTCGATGGACTGATGGCCGATCTTGTCGGCACATTGGTGCGCGTCGGAGAGACCCGTGAGGCCCGTGTGGCCCACGGTGTTCACGTATGTCTCCTTCCGCCTCCCGCCCCACTTTCCCCGCATGGAGCCGCACCCATGAAGGCACTCGTCAAGCACAAGGCCGAGCCCGGACTCTGGCTCATGGACGTGCCCGAGCCCGAGTTCGGCCCCGGCGAGGTGCTGATCAAGGTGCTGCGGACCGGCATCTGCGGGACCGACCTGCACATCCGCTCCTGGGACGGCTGGGCCCAGGGTGCCGTGAAGACCCCGCTCGTGCTCGGCCACGAGTTCGTCGGCGAGGTCGCCGCGGTCGGCGCCGGTGTGGCGGACGTCTCGGTCGGCGACCTCGTCAGCGGCGAGGGCCACCTGGTCTGCGGCAAGTGCCGCAACTGCCTGGCCGGCCGCCGCCACCTGTGCCGCGCCACCGTCGGCCTGGGCGTCGGCCGCGACGGCGCGTTCGCCGAGTACGTGGTCCTGCCCGCCTCGAACGTGTGGGTGCACCGCACCCAGGTCGACCTGGACGTGGCCGCGATCTTCGACCCGTTCGGCAACGCCGTGCACACCGCGCTGTCCTTCCCGCTGGTCGGCGAGGACGTGCTGATCACCGGCGCGGGCCCGATCGGCATCATGGCCGCCGCCGTGGCCCGGCACGCCGGCGCCCGCAACGTCGTGATCACCGACGTCAGCCCGGAACGGCTGGAACTGGCCCGGAAGGCCGGCGCCACCCTCGCCGTCAACGTCGCCGAGTCCTCCATCGAAGCCGCGCAGCAGCAGCTCGGCCTGCGCGAGGGCTTCGACATCGGCCTGGAGATGTCCGGCCGCGGCGAGGCGATGCGCGACATGATCGCCAACATGACCCACGGCGGCAAGATCGCCATGCTGGGCCTGCCCGCCCAGGAGTTCGCGGTCGACTGGTCGAAGATCGTCACCTCCATGATCACCATCAAGGGCATCTACGGCCGCGAGATGTACGAGACCTGGTACGCCATGACCGTGCTCCTGGAGGGCGGGCTCGACCTCAGCCCCGTCATCACCGGCAAGTACGCCCACCAGGACTTCGAGGCCGCCTTCGACGAGGCCGCCACCGCCCGCAGCGGCAAGATCATCCTCGACTGGACCACCTGATCCGCAGGGGCTGACCACCCCTTCCCCGGCCGGGCCCCGCACCCCCTCCCCCTCCGCGGGGCCCGGCCACCCCCATGCTTCCGGCCGCCGCCGCCCGGCCCCGGCCCCGCCCGTCGACTCCGCCGCACAAGGAGCAGCACATGTTCGAGTCCGTACGCGACGACCTCCGCGCCACCCTCGACGAGATCCGCACCGCCGGCCTGCACAAGCCCGAGCGCGTTATCGGCACCCCGCAGAGCGCCTCCGTCGCCGTCACCGCCGGCGGCGCCCCCGGCGAGGTGCTGAACTTCTGCGCCAACAACTACCTCGGCCTCGCCGACCACCCCGAGGTCGTCGCCGCCGCCAAGGACGCCCTCGACCGCTGGGGCTACGGCATGGCCTCGGTCCGCTTCATCTGCGGCACCCAGGAGGTCCACAAGGAGCTGGAGGCCCGCCTGTCGGCGTTCCTCGGCCAGGAGGACACGATCCTCTACTCCTCGTGCTTCGACGCCAACGGCGGCGTCTTCGAGACCCTGCTCGGCCCCGAGGACGCGGTGATCTCCGACGCCCTCAACCACGCCAGCATCATCGACGGCATCCGCCTCTCCAAGGCCCGCCGCTTCCGCTACGCCAACCGCGACATGGCCGACCTGGAAGCCCAGCTCAAGGCCGCCGCCGAGGGCGGCGCCCGGCGCAAGCTGATCGTCACCGACGGCGTCTTCTCCATGGACGGCTACGTGGCCCCGCTCCAGGAGATCTGCGACCTCGCCGACCGCTACGAGGCCATGGTCATGGTCGACGACTCGCACGCCGTCGGCTTCGTCGGCCCCGGCGGCCGCGGCACCCCCGAGCTGCACGGCGTCATGGACCGCGTCGACATCATCACCGGCACCCTCGGCAAGGCCCTCGGCGGCGCCTCCGGCGGCTACGTCGCCGCCCGCACCGAGATCGTCGAGCTGCTGCGCCAGCGGTCCCGCCCGTACCTGTTCTCCAACTCGCTCGCCCCCGTCATCGCCGCCGCCTCCCTCAAGGTCCTCGACCTGCTGGAGTCCGCCGGCGACCTGCGCGAGCGCCTGGCCGAGAACACCAGGCTGTTCCGTACGAAGATGACCGAGGCCGGCTTCGAGATCCTGCCCGGCGACCACGCCATCGCCCCCGTCATGATCGGCGACGCGGCCGTGGCCGGCCGGATGGCCGAGCTGCTCCTGGAGCGCGGCGTCTACGTGATCGGCTTCTCGTACCCGGTCGTCCCGATGGGCCAGGCCCGCATCCGGGTCCAGCTCTCGGCCGCCCACTCCACCGCGGACGTCGAGCGCGCCGTCGCCGCCTTCACCGACGCCCGGGCCGCTCTGCAGGCCTGACACAATGGCAGGGTGATCGACCCCCGCCGGCTGCGCATCCTGCGGGCCGTGGCGGATCACCGTACGGTGACCGCTGCGGCCGCGGCGCTCTACCTCACCCCCTCGGCCGTCTCCCAGCAGCTCGCCGCGCTGGAGCAGGAGACCGGGCACGCCCTGCTGTCCCGCAGCGGCCGCGGAGTGCGGCTGACCGCCGCCGGCGAGATCCTGCTCGGCCACGCCCACGAGGTGCAGGCCCAGCTGGAGCGCGCCGAGGCCGAACTCGCCGCCTACGCCGGCGGCAGCTCCGGCGAGGTCACCGTCGCCGCCTTCGCCACCGGCATCGCCGAGGTGCTGGCCCCCGTCCTGGCCCGCCTCGCCCGCGAGCACCCCGGGATACGGGTACGGGTCCGCGACGCCGAAGGCGACCAGAGCCTGCCCCTGCTGCTCGACGGTGAGGCCGACGTGGCGCTCGCCGTCGAATACCGAGGCGGTCCCGGGGCCGACGACGGCCGGCTCTCCCTCGTCCCGCTCTACGCGGAGCCCTTCGACGCCGTGCTGCCCGCCTCCCACCCGCTGGCCATGCACCCCGCCGTCTCCCTCGGCGAACTCGCCGACAGCGACTGGATCGGCCAGAGCCCCGGCAACCCCTGCCACGACGTGGTGGTCCTCGCCTGCGAACTCGCCGGCTTCCAGCCCCGGCTCGTGCACTCCTCCGACGACTACCGGGCCGTCGTCGCCCTGGCCGGCGCCACCGCCGGCGTGGCCCTCGTACCGCGCTCCGCGCTGCGCGGCATGGAGCTCAAGGACACCGTCGTCCGGCCCGTCACCGGGCCGGCCGCCACCCGGCGGGTGTTCGCCGCCGTCCGCCGCGGCGCCCAGACCCACCCGCTGCTGCGGCCCGTCCTCGACGCCCTGCGGCAGGAGGCCGCGAACCTGTCCACCGGCTGAGCCGGGCCGTCATGGCCGCGCGCCCGGGCCGCGCGCCCCGGCCGCGCCGTCCCGGCCGAGCCGCCCTACTCCGGCCCGGGGGCCCCCAGCTCCTCCGGCGAGGTGCCCGGATGCCCCGAGGTGCGGGCCACCTCCGTCACCACACGGGCGAACGCGCACAGCAGCGGCGTGTCGTTCCCCCGCCGCCACACCAGCCCCCAGTCCAGCGGCGGGGCGTCCGTGATCGGCACGTACGCCAGGTCCGGACGCCGGTAGAAGCGCACCACCTGCGCCCCCACCGGATACGCGCCCTTGCCCGCCGCGATCAGGGCCAGCCCCTCCTGGAGGGACGTCGCCTGCGCGCCGCGCTCCGCCGGCTCCTCCGGGCCGCCCGCGCCCAGCGTCCGCGACCGCGACCAGTACGCGGGCATCGTCGGGGTCCGGATCATCGTCAGCCCGTCGAGGTCCGCGAGGGTCAGCTCGCTGCGGGCGGCCAGCGGGTGCGCCGAGGAGATCGCCAGCACCCGCGGCTCGCGCACCACCGGCGGACCCGCCGTCAGGTCCGGCTCCCGGACCGGGAAGCTCGCGTTCATCAGGTCCAGCTCGCCGCTGCGCACCGGCTCCTGCGCCACGCCGAACGCGTACTCGCGCAGCTCCACCTCGCAGTCCGGGTGCCCGGCCCGGAACGCGTCCGCCGCCAGCACGAACAGTTGGCCCCAGAGCGCGCCCACGAACCCGACCCGCAGGGTGCCCGTCGTCCCGTGCGCGGTCGCGATCGCCCGGTGCACGGCCTCCGTGATGCCGCGGGCGTGCGGAGCGAGGTCCTCGCGCAGCTGCTCGCCCAGCGGGGTCAGCGCCACCTGCCGGCTGGTACGGACGAACAGCGGTGCCCCGATCCGGCGCTCCAGCTTCTTGATGGTCTGGCTGACGTGCGCCCGGGACACCCGCAGGCGCTCGGCGGCGCGGCCGAAATGAAGCTCCTCGGCGAGCACCAGGAACCCGTCCAGTTCGTGCCGCTCCAATACCATGCACTCCCATCGGTAATCCAGAGTGATCGATTGTTGCAGTTTTCGGCGTTGTTCCTGGTGGGACCCGTCGAGGAAGGTAGACGGGGAGCACCTCTCAGGCCGCATTCCGGCCATTGCGCGTGCTCCGCACGGCCGCACGCGCCGGCCCGCCGCACCGGCGGGCGCCCGGCGGCCGCCACCGGAACCTGGCGCGGGCGCCGGGGCTGCACGGGTCGTCGGGAACGGGGGTTCAGACGACCTGCACCTCGACGCCCGCGTCGCGGAACTCCGCCACCGTGGCCTCCGCCACCGCCGCGTCCGTGACCAGCACGTCGACCCGGGCGGCCGGGCAGATCCGGGCGAACGCCCGCCGCCCCAGCTTGCTGGAGTCCGTGGCCACCACCACCCGCCGGGCCCGCTCGCACAGCAGCCGGTTGATCGCCGCCTCGTCCTGGTCGTGCGCCGACGCCCCGTCGCGCGGGTCGAACGCGTCCACGCCCACCACCGCCGTGTCCAGGGTGATCTGGCCCAGCACCCCGTCCGCGAGCGGGCCGGTCAGCTCGTACGTCTGCGGCCGGGCCACGCCGCCGGTCACCACCACCTTGAACTGCGGGCGGATCGCCAGTTCGGCGGCGATGTTGAGGGCGTTGGTCACCACCGTCAGGGTCACCGCACCGGCCGCCGCGCCCGCCAGGTCCGGGCGGGCCGCCAGCGCCCGCCCGACCTCGGTGGTGGTGGTGCCGCCGGTCAGGCCGACCACCTCGCCCGCCCCGATCAGGTCCGCCACCGCCGCACTGATCCGCTGCTTCTCCGCCGCCCGCCGGGAACTGCGGTAGCGCAGCGGCAGCTCGTACGACACCCCGTGCACCACCGCCCCGCCCCGGGTGCGGACCAGCAGCTGCTGCTCGGCCAGCTGGTCGAAGTCGCGCCGGACCGTGGCGGCCGACACGCCCAGCTCGGCCGCGGTCGCGTCCACGTCCAGCCGCCCGCGCTCCACGAGCAGGTCCATCAGGGTCTTCCAGCGGGCGTCGCGCGACATCCGGCACCTCCGCCTTTCCTCGTCCGTCGGCCGGCCCCGGTGACCGCCGGTGCCGCACACGTGACCCTAGCTCAGTGACTCCCCGCCGAAGATGCTTGAAGTTGCTTGAAACAGCGCGATAACTTGCACGAACAAGCATCATTGCGTCACCCCGCATGTCCCCGCGGCCCCCGGGAAGGGTCGTGGGTGACCCGCGGGATCCGAGGGGGACCCGCGAGGGACCCGAGAGGGAGTCGCCCGTCATGAGCCATGCCGCCCACGAACTCAGCTCGCAGCCCGAGTGCTGGCAGCGCGCCGCCGAACTCGCCCCCGCGCACCGGGACCTGCTCCCGGCCCCCGGCGAGCGGGTCGCCGTCACCGGCTGCGGCACCTCCTACTTCATGGCCCGGGCCGCCGCCGCCCTGCGCGAGGCCGCCGGCCTCGGCGAGACCGACGCCTTCCCCGCCTCCGAGTTCCCGGCCGGCCGGCGCTACGACCGGGTGGTGGCCCTGACCCGCTCCGGCACCACCACCGAGGTGCTCGACCTGCTGGCCGCGCTCCGCGGCCGCACCCGTACCACGGCCGTCATCGGCGACCCCGACACCCCGGTCGCCGCCCTCGCCGACGACCTCGTCGTCCTCGGCTTCGCCGACGAGCGGTCCGTCGTTCAGACCCGCTTCGCCACCACCGCCTTCACCCTGCTCCGCGCCCACCTCGGCGAGCACCGGCCGGCCGCCGTCGCCGACGCCCGCGCCGCGCTCGCCGAACCGCTGCCCGACGGCCTCGCGGACTGCAGCCAGTTCACCTTCCTCGGCCGCGGCTGGACCGCCGGCCTCGCCGAGGAGGCCGCGCTGAAGATGCGGGAGGCCTCGCTCTCCTGGGCCGAGGCCTACCCGGCGATGGAGTACCGGCACGGCCCCATCAGCGTCACCGGCGAGACCAGCGCCACCTGGATGTTCGGCGAGGCCCCGGCCGGCCTGCCCGAACAGGTCGCCGCCACCGGCGGCCGCTGGATCCAGGGCACCCTCGACCCGCTCGCCGAACTGGTCCGCGCCCAGCGCCTCGCGCTCGCCGTCGCCGGCCGCCGCGGCCTCGACCCGGACAGCCCCCGCCACCTGACCCGCTCCGTGATCCTCGCAGGGGAGACCCGATGACCCTCGCCGCCACCGGCAGCCTCGTCGGACCGGCCGCCGCCGAGCGCCGCGCCGTCGCCGCGTTCAACATCATCACGCTGGAGCACGCCGAGGCGGTCATCGCCGGCGCCGAGGAGGCCGGCGCCCCCGTCATCCTCCAGGTCAGCGAGAACGCCGTGAAGTACCGCCACGGCCGGGTGCTGCCGCTGGCCCGCGCGGCCGCCGCCGCGGCCGAGGCCGCCGGCGTGCCGGTCGCCCTCCACCTCGACCACGTCAAGAGCCCCGACCTGCTGCGCCAGGCCGCCGCGGCCGGCTTCAGCTCGGTCATGTTCGACGCCGCCCACCTGCCGTACGTGGAGAACCTGTCCGCGACCCGGGCCGCCGCCGACTGGGCGCACGCCAACGGCCTGTGGATCGAGGCCGAGCTCGGCGAGGTCGGCGGCAAGGACGGCGCCGCCCCGCTCGACGCGCACGCGCCGGGCGCCCGCACCGACCCGGAGGAAGCCCGGCGGTTCGTGGCGGCCTCCGGCGTGGACGCGCTGGCCGTCGCCATCGGCAGCACCCACGCCATGACCACCCGCACCGGCCGCCTCGACCACGACCTCCTCGCCCGGCTCGCCGCCGCCGTGGACGTCCCGCTCGTCCTGCACGGCTCCTCCGGCCTGCCCGACGGCGAACTCGCCGCGGCCGTCGCCGGCGGCATCACGAAGGTCAACATCGGCACCGCCCTCAACGTGGCCATGACCGACGCCATCCGCGCCTACCTCGACGCCCACCCCAGCGCCGCCGACACCCGCACCTACCTGTCGGTGGGCCGCGCCGCCATGGCCCGCACCGCCACCGCACTGATCACCGCCCTGGGAGCGGAGGTGCCGCTGCCGGAAGCCGTACGCGCCTGAGCACGGCCGCGACGGACGGTCCCGGGGGAGTACGGGCCCCGGGCCGCCCGTCACGCCCCTGCAATGCCCCTTCCACGCCCCTGCCATGCCCCTTCCACATTCCTGGAACGAGTTCTAGTCTGTGCGCCGCCGAGCGGGTCCGTACCGCAGCAGCCGGAGTCTGGAGGGGCCGTGCACCTCGAATACACGCCTGAGCAGCAGCAGTTGCGCGCCGAACTGCGCGCGTACTTCGCCGAGCTGGTCCCCGAGGACGTCTCCTCCCGGTACGCGGAGCCCGCCGCCCAGAAGCGGTTCTACCGCGAGACCATCCGCCGGCTCGGCACCGACGGCTGGCTCGGCGTCGGCTGGCCCGCCGCATACGGCGGCCGCGGCATGTCGCCCATGGACCAGTTCATCTTCTTCGACGAGGCCGCGCAGGCCGTCGTACCGCTGCCGCTGATGGCCCTCAACACCGTGGGCCCCACGATCATGCAGTTCGGCACCGAGGAGCAGAAGGCGTACTTCCTCCCGCGGATCCTCTCCGGGGAGATCGACTTCGCCATCGGCTACAGCGAGCCCGACGCCGGCACCGACCTCGCCGCCCTCCGCTGCAAGGCCGTGCGCGAAGGCGACGAGGAGACCGGCACGTACGTCGTGAACGGGCAGAAGATCTGGACCACCAACGGCGACACCGCCGACTGGGTCTGGCTCGCCGTCCGCACCGACCCGGACGCCCCCGCCCACAAGGGCATCACCATGCTCCTCGTCCCCACCGCCGACCCCGGCTACAGCTGCACCGTCATCAACACCCTGGCCTCGCACGACACCACGGCCAGCCACTACGAGGACATCCGGGTGCCCGCCACCCGGCGGGTCGGCCGCGAGAACCACGGCTGGCGCCTGATCACGAACCAGCTCAACCACGAGCGCGTCACCCTCGCCGCGCACGGCACCATGGCGATCCGCGCCCTGCACGACGTCCAGCGCTGGGCCGCGGCCACCAAGCTCGCCGACGGCCGCCGCGTCATCGACCTCGGCTGGGTCCGGGGCCGTCTCGCCCGCACCCACGCCCGCCTCGACGCGATGAAGCTCCTCAACTGGCAGATGGTCAACGCCGTCCAGGACGGCACCCTCACCCCGCAGGACGCCTCCGCCGTCAAGGTCTACGGCTCCGAGGCCCGCCGCGACGCGTACGCCTGGCTGATGGAGGTCGTCGCCGCGGCCGGCCCCCTCAAGGACGGCTCGGCGGGCACGGTCCTCCACGGCGAACTCGAACGCGGCTACCGCAGCGCGGTCATCTTCACCTTCGGCGGCGGCAACAACGAGATCCAGCGCGAGATCATCTCCTGGATCGGCCTCGGCATGCCCCGGGTCCGCCGCTGACGAACCCCGCCGTACGGTCAGCCCCGCGGGGCCGGCCGGGCGGGGACCGGGCGGAGCGGGGCGCGCCAAGTGAGGCGGGTGCCGCCGGTGTCAGGGGACTCCAGCTCGAAGGCGCCGCCGACGCTGCGGGCGCGTTCGTCGAGGTTGGCGAGGCCGGAGCGGCGGCCCTGCGGCGGGATGCCGACGCCGTCGTCCGACACGGTCAGGACCACCTCGCCGGAGGCGGCCTGCAGGGCGACGGCCACCCGGGTCGCGTGCGCGTGCCGGGCCGCGTTGCTGAGGAGTTCGCCCAGCACGGCCACCACGTGGTCCGCGACGCCCGCCGGCACGTCCGTGTCCAGCAGGCCCTCCATGCTCAGCCGCGGCGGATGGCCCAGCACGGCGGCCGCCTCGCCGACGGCGCGCGCCACCCGGGCCCGCAGGCCGTTGTCGCCGTCGCGGTCCTTGGTGCGCAGCCCGAAGATGGTCGACCGGATGATCTTGATGGTCTCGTCCAGGTCGTCCACGGCCCGGGTGAGCCGCTGCGCCGCGTCCTCGTGGTCCACCAGGCGGCCGGCGCTCTGGAGCGTCATGCCGGTCGCGAACAGCCGTTGGATCGCCAGGTCGTGCAGGTCGCGCGCGATCCGGTCGCGCTCCTCCAGCAGGGCGATCTGCTCGGCGTCGCGGCGCCGGTCGGCGAGCTCCAGCGCGAGTGCCGCCTGCCCGGCGAACGCCAGCAGCGGCTCCAGCTCGGCATCGGTGAACACCGGCTCCCCGGCCGCCCGGGCCAGGAAGAGCACGCCCCGGCCGGACGCGCCCTCCGAACCCAGCGGCACCGCCACCGCCGGCCCCCACTCTCCGGGCAGCAGCACGTCCGCCCCGTAGCGGGGGTCCGCGGCCGCCTTCGGCGTCGTCACCGGAGCCCCCGCCGTCCACGCGGCCCCCGGCTGGGTGCCCTCGACGGGCAGCACGAGGCCCTGCCGGCGGGCGGCGTCCGCACCCGTCGCCGCCTCGACGAGCAGCCCGCCGTCACCGCCGACCGCGGTGGCGATCTCCGCGGCCCGGGAACCCGTGATGTCCTGCGCCCGCAGGGCGATGAGTTCCAGAACCTCGGCCCGGGCACTGCCGGACAGCAGGCTGCGGGTGATCTCGGCGTTGGCCCGCAGCCAGCGCTGCTGGCGCTGCGAGCCCTCGTACAGGCGGGCGTTGTCGATGGCCACGCCGGCGGCCACCGACAGCGTGCTGATCACCGACTCGTCTTCGGTGTCGAACTCGACCCCGCCCCGCTTGTCCGTCAGGTACAGGTTGCCGAACACCTCCTCGCGGACCCGGATCGGGACGCCGAGGAACGAGCGCATCGGCGGGTGGTGCGCCGGGAAGCCGTGCGAGGAGGTGTGCGCCCCCAGGTCGGCCAGCCGCAGCGGTTCCGGGTGCCGGATCACCTCGCCGAGCAGGCCGTGCCCGGCGGGCAGCGGCCCGATCTCCGCCGTCTCCTCGTCGGTGAGGCCCACGGTGAGGAACTGCGACAGCGTCCGGCCGTCCGGACCGATCACCCCGAGCGCCCCGTACTCGGCGTCCACCAGCAGTGCGGCGGCCTCGACGATACGGCGCAGCACCTGGGAGAGTTCGAGCTCCCGGCCCACCGACACGACGGCCTCCAACAGGCTGTGGACGCGGTCCCGGGTGCCCCGGGCGGCGTCGATGCGCGCCTGGAGCTCGTCGAGCAACTCGTCCAGCCGCATCCGCGGCATCTGCGACAACGGGTCCCCCACCACGGCCTGACCGACTCCCTCGTGCTCTGCGAGCCGAAAGACTATCGGCAGCCGGGGGCCCGGACGGCCGGACGCCGGATTCCGCGCCTCCGGCCGTACGGAACGGGGTGCGGCCGGTCTCAACGGGGGTGCGTGGACGGCCTACCGGACGGTCAGCACGTCCGCCACCGGGCGCCGCGGGGTCGCGTGGCCCTGCGGGCCGAAGCCGAGCCGCACCACCATCTGGACGTGGGCCGGGCCCGCCAGCGGATCCCTGGCCGTCCACCGCAGTTGCGGCCACTCCAGCGGCTGCGAGGTCATCGACGTGGCCAGGCCGTCGGCGGTGGCCCGGAGCAGGACGCGTTCCAGTGCCTGCCCCGCGCGCAGCCAGTCCTCGGGCGCGTCGCCGTCGGTGCTCAGCAGCGCGAGCTGCGGCCTCCGTTCGAACGCGGCCCAGGGCCGGCCGGGCAGCTCCCGGTGGCGGCCGAAGTCGCGGACCGCGGCCTTCGGCCCGGTGCTCCGCGGCCCGAACGCGGTGGCCGGGATGCCGTCGCGGCGGGCGCCCGTACCGGCCTGCGCCCGGTCGGTCCAGGCCGCGGTCTCCGCCTGCAGCGCCGGATCGGTCTCCTCGTACTGCTCCGCGTCCCGGACCAGACCCAGGACGGTCTCGGTGTGCCACTGGTCCGGCACGGTCAGCCGGCCGCCCTCCAGCAGCGCGGCCGCGGCCAGCCCGTCGAGCAGCGCAGCCGGGACCGGCTCGGTGCCGAACGGCTCGCGGCTGGTGTGCCGGCGCCGCAGTACGGGGTGCAGCGCGGCGAGGGCCCGGTCCGGGCCGGGCGGCCCGGTCAGGTCCACGGCCGCCAGCAGCCACGGGTCGGTGCGGTCCGGCAGCAGCCGGACCCGGGCACCGTACCCGTGGGCGGCGGCGGACACCCGGAGGTTGAACAGTGCGGCGCCGCAGCCGATGTGGAGGGCGCGGTGGTCGGGGTCGGCCCGGTGCAGGGTCCGGGCCGGGTCGCCGTACAGTTCGGCGGTCCCGGCGGCCGGGCGGAGGACGAACTTCCATGGCTGGGCGTTGTGCATGGAGGGGGCGGTGACGGCGTCGGCGATGAGCCGGGAATCGGGTGCGGTCATGGGACTGCTCCTGTCTGTGCGTCGCCGCCGCGGCCGGTGTCCGTCGGGCCCGGGCGCCGTCGGAAGCGCTCCCTCCACCTTCCCGCCCCGCCCACCTCCACCCCCAGGGGCCAACCGGCCCCCCTCGGGTCCCGTCCGGCCCTGCCGCCCACCGGGCGAGGCAACTCCGCCCCGCTCGGGCCGGCTGCCCTCTGGATGGGGCAGCTCCACCCTGCTCGGGTCGGCTGCCCGCCGGGTGGGTCAGCTCCACCCTGCTCGGGTGGGTTGCCCTCTGGGCGGGCCCATCCACCCCGCTTGGGGCGGTTGCCCGCCGGGCGGGGGCACATCCAGCCCCTCCAGGGGGTCAGGAGGTGCGAGGTGGGAAGGGGTGGCGGTCCGGGGGGACGAGGGTGTGGCTGGCGATGACCGCCGCCTGGACGCGCCGGTCCACCCCCAGCTTCGCGAACAGCCGCGACACGATGTTCTTCACCGTCTTCTCCGCGAGGAACAGCCGCGCCCCGATCTCCCGGTTCGTCAACCCCTCGCTCACCAGCACCAGGATCTCCTTCTCCCGGTCCGTGAACCCCGGCAGCCCCGGCGCCTTCTCCGCCTCCGGCACCTCCCCCCGCATGCGTGCCATCACCCGCGCCGCCGCCCTGGGATCCAGCATCGACCGGCCCGCCGCCACCGTCCGCACCGCTGTGACCAGGTCCGTCCCGCGGATCTGCTTGAGCACGTAGCCGCGCGCCCCCGCCATGATCGCGTCGAGCAGCGCCTCCTCGTCGTCGAACGAGGTCAGCATCAGGCAGGCCAGGTCCGGCATCCGGGAGCGCAGCTCGCGGCAGACCGTCACCCCGTCCCCGTCCTGGAGCCGTACGTCGAGCACCGCCACCTGCGGCCGCAGCGCCGGCACCCGGACCAGCGCCTGCTCGGCCGTCGACGCCTCGCCGACCACGGAGATGTCCGGCTCGGCCTCCAGCAGGTCGTGCACCCCGCGCCGGACCACCTCGTGGTCGTCGAGGAGGAAGACCCGGATGGGTTCCCCAGCCGCGCCGCCGGCGGTGTCGTAGGTCATCTCGGGCTCCTCGTTCGGGGTCGCGCCGGGCCTCGGGCCCGCCCCCGCCGGGGACGGCCGCCGCTGCCCCGCGCGCGGCAGGTGTGCACGGGTGCGTGTACGCACGGATGGACCGGGCACACGCCCCTGCATCCTGCCCGGACGCCGGGACCTCCGGACAGGGCCGATCGGCCCTTCGTACGAGGCGTACGGACCTACCGCGGACGCGGCTGCGCCTGATGGGCTGGGAGGGCGATGACGCACGACGAGACGAGGACGGCGGCATGGGCAGAACGATGATCGCGCTCAGGACGGTGGCGCTCGGGGACGGGTGGCCGGGCGTGGCCGTGGAGGGCGAACTCGACATCCACACGGTCGCGGCGGTCGAGCCGCGCCTCGGCCGGGTCGCGGACGGGGGCGGCGACCTGCTGCTCGACGTCTCCGGGCTGGCGTTCTGCGACAGCTCGGGCATCGACATGTTCCTGCGCCTGCAGCGGCGTTGTGCGCGGGCCGGGGCGCAGCTGCTGCTCGACGGCGTGCCGCCGATGCTCGCCAAATCCATGCGCGTCCTGGGAGCCGATCGTGCCCTGTGCTGCCGCTGGGCTTGAACTGGGGCGGGCGACGGCCGGTCCGGACGAGGGCGGCGGGCCCCGCCGGATGCGGCCGCTCGACCGGACGGAGGCGCTGCGGCTGCTCGGGACGGTGTCGTTGGGGCGGGTGGTGTTCACACAGCAGGCGCTGCCGGCGGTGCGGCCGGTGAATCACGTGGTCGACGGCGAGGACGTCGTCGTCCGGCTGCACGACGGCAGCGCGCTGGCCGGGCTGCTGGCGCCGGCGGACGCGGACGGGGTGGTCGTCGCGTACGAGGCGGACGAGATCGACCCGGTCACGCACCTCGGCTGGAGCGTGGTCGTGACCGGCTTCGCCCGGCGGGTGACGGACGCTCGGGAGGCGGCTCGGCTGGCGGGGCGGCTGCGGTCGTGGGTGGCGCCGGATCCGGTGCAGGTGGTGCGGATTCGGCCGGACCTGGTGTCGGGGTTCCGGCTGGAGAGGGGTGCGGGGAGTTCGTGACGAGTACGGGTCCCCGCCGCGCCAGGGGGGTGCCACCCCAGCCCCCGCGCGGCCTCCGGACCCTGCGGGGCAATCCAGTCCCTCCGGCGTTCGAGACCCTGCGGGGCACATCCCGCCCTTCGGCATTTGAGACCCGGCCGGGCAAATCCAGCCCCTCCGGCGCTTGAGGAGCGGGTCCGGGCAGAGCCCGGTGCCCGGCGCCGCCACCTCCAGCCTCTCCGGCGTTTGAGGAGCGGGTCCGGGCCGAG
>NZ_JAJAUZ010000086.1 GCF_020532645.1 Streptomyces bambusae | reverse complement strand
CCCGGCGGGTCCGGCGGCGCCGGCGCACCCGCCGGGTCGGGGAGATCCCGCTGCTGGTGGCGGTGGCCCTCCTCATAGCCCTGGTGCTCAAGACCTTCCTCGTCCAGGCCTTCGTGATCCCGTCCGGCTCGATGGAGCAGACGATCCGGATCGGCGACCGGGTGCTGGTCGACAAGCTGACCCCGTGGTTCGGCGCCCGGCCCGAGCGCGGCGACGTCGTGGTCTTCAAGGACCCCGGCGGCTGGCTCCAGGCCGAGAACCACCACGTGACGTCCGATCCGGTGGGCGTCAAGCAGGTCAAGCAGGTGCTGACGTTCATCGGCCTGCTGCCCTCCGCCGACGAGCAGGATCTGATCAAGCGCGTCGTCGCGATCGGCGGCGACACCGTGGCCTGCTGCGATGCGAAGGGCCGGGTCACGGTCAACGGAACCCCGCTCGACGAGCCGTACGTACACCCCGGGAACACGCCCTCGGACATCCGCTTCACCGTACGGGTCCCGGAGGGACGGCTCTTCGTGATGGGCGACCACCGGGCGAATTCGGCCGATTCCCGCTTCCATCTGGACGAGAAGTTCCACGGAACGATCTCCGAAGAGGGCGTACTCGGACGCGCGGTGGTCATTGCCTGGCCGTTCTCGCACTGGAGCAGACTGGAGGAACCGGCGGCCTTCCGCTCGGTCGCCGAACCAGCGCGCCGCGGGCGCCGCCGCCCGCGCCCCGTCGCATAGTCTGTGCTCTTGGATCTCTGCGGAACGGACCTCACCGGAGGCGAACTCCACGGAACGGTCCGGCTCCCGACCCCTGCGGAACTCCCGCTCGTTAGGGGAGTGGAGGTTCCGTGTCCTTCCGGGCGCGGGCGGCATGCCGAGTGAGGAGTGGACGTGGGGGATGTGGCGGTCGGCGCACGAACCGGACGCGAAGAACCCGAAGAGCGGCCGGAGGTTGCTGTGGACAGCGAGACCGCCCCGAGTGGCGACCCGGGCGACGGGCTCGGCGCGGGCGACGGCGCGGAGCAGGAAGAACCGGAGGAGGGCGGCCGCAGGCAGCGCTCCTTCTGGAAGGAGCTGCCGCTCCTCGTCATCATCGCGCTGGTCCTCGCCCTGCTGATCAAGACCTTCCTGGTGCAGGCCTTCTCGATCCCGTCCGACTCGATGCAGAACACCCTGCAGCGCGGCGACCGGGTGCTCGTGGACAAGCTGACGCCCTGGTTCGGGTCCGAGCCGGAGCGCGGCGAGGTCGTGGTCTTCCACGACCCGAACAACTGGCTCGAAGGCGAGCCCACCCCCGACCCGAACGCGGTGCAGAAGTTCCTCAGCTTCATCGGCCTGATGCCGTCCGCGGAGGAGAAGGACCTGATCAAGCGGGTCATCGCGGTCGGCGGCGACACCGTCCAGTGCGAGAAGGGCGGCCCGGTCAAGGTCAACGGCAAGGCGCTCGTCGAGCCGTACATCTACCCGGGCAACACGGCCTGCGACGACAAGCCCTTCGGCCCGTTCAAGGTGCCGGACGGCAAGATCTGGGTGATGGGCGACCACCGCCAGAACTCGTACGACTCCCGCTGGCACATGGACGACGCGACCAAGGGCTTCGTCCCCGTGGACAAGGTCGTCGGCCGTGCCGTCGTCGTCGCCTGGCCGGTCACCCGCTGGGCCACCCTGCCGATCCCGGACACCTTCGACCAGCCGGGCATCAACACCACCGCCGCGGCCGCCCTCGGCGCGGCCCCGCTGGGCCTGGGTCTGGCCGGTGCGCTGCCGCTGGTGCTGTGGCGCCGGCGCAAGCTCACCGCCGATCGGGGCTGACCCCGCGGCCTACCGCCGGGTAGGGTGCCGTCCCAGGTCAGGACTCCGGAGCAGGGGGCGCTGGAATGGGCGGTACGGGCGGGACCGGCGGAGCCGGCGGACGGGGAACACGAGGCAGTGGCAACGGCCACGGCCGTCTCGGCAATGTGCTGTCGGGACTGGTCGTGGCCGTCGGCTTTCTGCTCTTCGTCGGCGGCATGGTGTGGGGCGCCGTCGAATACCGGCCCTACACGGTGCCCACCGACTCGATGGTGCCCACCGTGAAGCCCGGCGACCGGGTGCTCGCGCAGCGCATCGACGGCTCCGAGGTGCGCCGGGGCGACGTCGTGATTTTTACTGATGCGGTGTGGAGCAACGCGCCCATGGTCAAGCGCGTCGTCGGCATCGGCGGCGACGTCGTGAGCTGCTGCGGCAAGGGCGGGCGGCTCACGGTCAACGGCAAGGCCCTCGACGAGCCCTACCTGGGGCTGTTCGCCGGCAAGGCCTCCGACACGCCGTTCGAGGTCACCGTGCCCGAGGGCAACCTCTTCCTCCTCGGCGACCAGCGCGGCGCCTCCCTGGACTCCCGCTCGCACATCGCCGAAGCCGGCCAGGGCACCGTGCCGCGGTCCGCGGTCAGCGCCCGGGTGGACGCCGTGGCCTGGTCCGATCCCGCCATGCTGGAGCGTCCGACGGCCTTCGCCGGACTGCCCGGCGGCATTTCGTCCCCCGGACCGCTGCGGATCCAGCTGTACACCGTCACGGGCGGTGCGGTGCTGGTGCTGGCGGGGGCCGCGTACGGGCCGCTGGCCAGGCTCGCGGGGCGCGGCCGCCGCGGTTCGGGAGGCGGCGCGGGCGGCACCGGCGCGGGGGCCGGGGGAGCCGGCCGGGAGCGGGCGAGTGTCGGCTGACCACGCCGACCCGGCGCGCAGGCCGGTGGCCCGCAAGGTGGCCCGCGTGGTCCTGCTGGACCCGCAGGACCGGATCCTGCTGCTGCACGGTTTCGAGCCGGCCGACCCCGCCGACGACTGGTGGTTCACCCCCGGCGGCGGCCTGGAGGGCGACGAGAGCCGTGAGGAGGCCGCGCTGCGGGAGCTGGCCGAGGAGACCGGCATCACCCGGGTCGAGCTGGGGCCCGTGCTGTGGCGCCGGTACTGCTCCTTCCCGTTCGACGGGCGGCGCTGGGAGCAGGACGAGTGGTACTTCCTGGCCCGCACCGACCAGACCGAGACGGCCCCTGCGGGGCTGACGGAACTGGAGCGGCGCAGCGTCTCCGGAGCAAGGTGGTGGACCTGCGGGGAACTGTCGGCGGCCCGTGAGACGGTGTACCCGACCAGACTCGCCGGGCTGCTGCGCACGCTGCTCGACGAGGGTCCTCCGGATGCGCCGGTGGTCCTGGCCCCGGAAATCGTTTAGGGGCACACCCGGCTGGCGCACAATAGGGGGACGCACGGCTGAAGGGGAACATGCCATGAGCGCCGAGGACCTCGAAAAGTACGAGACGGAGATGGAGCTGAAGCTCTATCGCGAGTACCGCGACGTCGTCGGGCTGTTCAAGTACGTGATCGAGACGGAACGCCGTTTCTACCTCACCAACGACTACGAGATGCAGGTGCACTCGGTGCAGGGCGAGGTGTTCTTCGAGGTCACGATGGCGGACGCGTGGGTCTGGGACATGTACAGGCCCGCCCGGTTCGTCAAGCAGGTCCGGGTGCTGACCTTCAAGGACGTGAACATCGAGGAGCTCAACAAGAGCGACCTCGAACTGCCGGGCGGCTGATCCCGGCACCGGGGAAGGCTCACCCCCACGGGTGAGCGGGTTGTCCACAACGGGCCCGTCGTCCACCAAGATCCACTTCTGGGCGGCGGGTGCGGGACCGTCGGTACCGGAGGTGGTACCGATGAACACTCGAACCCGGGTGGAAGACGACCGCAGGACCTGCGTACGGCGCGATCTCGCGCGGCGGGCGCTGGGGCGGTACGGCGAGGACCTGGCGGTGCGGCACCTGGCCCGCTCCGGTATGACCGTGATCGTCCGGAACTGGCGCTGCCGGACCGGCGAGATCGACATCCTCGCCCGGGACGGCGACGCCCTCGTCGTCTGCGAGGTCAAGACCCGCCGCGAAGGCCCGTTCGAACACCCCATGGCCGCGGTGCGCCCGGCCAAGTCGGCCCGATTGCGCAGACTCGCCGCCCGCTGGATCGCCGACCACGGCGGACCGCCCGCCGGAGGCGTCCGCATCGACCTCGTCGGAGTCCTCGTACCGCGCCGCGGCGCCCCGCGCGTCGAGCACGCCAAGGGGGTGGCGTGATGGGCTTCGCCCGCGCCTGCTCCGTCGCCCTGGTCGGAGTCGACGGCGTGGTCGTCGAGGTGCAGGCCGACCTCGAACCCGGCGTCGCCGCCTTCACCCTCGTCGGACTCCCCGACAAGACCCTCGTCGAAAGCCGGGACAGGGTCCGGGCCGCCGTGGTCAATTCCGGGGCCGAATGGCCGCAGAAGAAGCTCACCGTGGGCCTCAGCCCGGCCGCCGTGCCGAAATCGGGCAGCGGTTTCGACCTCGCCGTCGCCGCTGCGGTGCTCGGGGCCGCCGAGTGCATCGACCCGAGGGAGATCGCCGACCTGGTGCTCATCGGCGAACTCGGGCTCGACGGCCGGGTCCGGCCGGTGCCCGGCATCCTGCCGGCCGTCCTCGCCGCCGCCGAGGCCGGCTACCGGCAGGTCGTCGTCCCCGAGCAGTCGGCCGCGGAAGCCTCCCTCGTGCCCGACGTGTCCGTGCTCGGCGTCCGCAGCCTCCGCCAGCTCATCGCCGTCCTCACCGACAGCCCCGTCCCCGAGGAGGAACCCCCGGACCGGGAGGGCCGCCCCGACCCCGCACTCGCCGCCCTGCTGCAACCCGGCGCCGGAGCGGGCAGCGGCCTCGCCCGAGGCTGCAGCGCCCCGCCCGACCTCGCGGACGTCGCCGGCCAGCACGCCGCCCGCCGCGCCCTGGAGGTCGCCGCCGCCGGCGGCCACCACCTCTTCCTGACCGGCCCGCCCGGCGCCGGCAAGACCATGCTCGCCGAACGGCTCGCCGGGATCCTCCCGCCCCTCACCCGGCAGGAGTCCCTGGAGGTGACCGCCGTCCACTCCGTCGCCGGCATCCTGCCGCCCGGCGAACCCCTGGTCACCGCCCCGCCCTACTGCGCCCCGCACCACTCCGCGACCATGCAGTCCCTCGTCGGCGGCGGGAACGGACTGCCCCGGCCCGGCGCGGTCTCCCTGGCCCACCGCGGAGTGCTCTTCCTCGACGAGGCGCCCGAATTCAGCAGCCGCACGCTCGACGCGCTGCGCCAGCCGCTCGAATCCGGCCAGGTCGTCATCGCCCGGGCCAACGGCGTGGTGCGGCTGCCCGCCCGGTTCCTCCTCGTCCTCGCCGCCAACCCCTGCCCCTGCGGCCGCCACACCCTGCACGGCGCGGGCTGCGAGTGCCCCGCCTCCGTGATCCGCCGCTACCAGGCGAGGCTCTCCGGGCCGCTGCTCGACCGCGTCGACCTGCGCGTCGGGGCCGAGCCGGTCACCCGCGCCGACCTGCTCGGCCAGGGCGGCCGCGGCGAACCCAGCGCCGCCGTCGCCGACCGGGTCCGGGCCGCCCGCGAGCGCACCGCCGCCCGACTCGCAGGGACCCCCTGGACCACCAACGCCGAAGTCCCCGGCCACGAACTCCGCACCCGCTGGCAGGCCGCCACCGGCGCCCTGGCCCAAGCCGAACGCGACATGGAACGCGGCCTGCTCACCGCCCGAGGCGTCGACCGCGTCCTGCGCGTCGCCTGGAGCGTCGCCGACCTCGGCGGCCGCGACCGCCCCGGCCCCCTGGACGTGGCCGTCGCCCTCGAACTCCGCACCGGCATCGCCCGCGGTACCCCACTCCCGGCAGGAGCGGCCTCATGAGCGCCGAACACCACCCCACCGGCCCTCGGCCCGGTGCCCCTCACCCCAACGGTCCCCGGCCCGCCGACACCCGTGCCACCGATGTGCACCCCGGCCCGGGGTTCGGCCCGGGATCCGGCCCGGGTGGCAGCGCCGGGGCAGGACCGGGCGGCTCGGGGCCCGGAGGCGGCAGGGCCGGCGTCCGGGACCCGTCGGCCGAACGGACGGCGCGGGCTGCGCTGACCCGGGTGCTGGAGCCGGGGGACGCGCACGCCGGGCGCTGGCTGCGCGAGCACGGGGCCGCGGGCCTGCTCGGGCTGCTGACCGGGCCGGCGTCCGGCAGTGCGGTGCTCACCGGGGTCGGGCCCGACCGCATCACCGGGTACCGCGACCGGGCCGCGGCAGCCGACCCGGCGGGCGACCTCGCCGCCACCGAGGCGGCCGGCGGGCGGTTCGTCTGCCCGGGCGACCCCGACTGGCCGACGCAGCTCGACGACCTCGGCGACAGCCGGCCCATCGGGCTGTGGGTCCGCGGCAGCCCCTCGCTGCGGGCCTGGGCGCTGCGTTCGGTGGCCGTCGTCGGCGCCCGCGCCTGTACGCCGTACGGCGCCCACATGGCGGCCGGCCTCGCCGCCGGGCTCGCCGAACGCGGCTGGGTCGTCGTCTCCGGTGCGGCGTACGGCATCGACGGCGCCGCGCACCGCGGGGTCCTCGCCGCCGGCGGGGCCACGGCCGCCGTGCTCGCCTGCGGCGTCGACACCGGCTACCCCCGCGGACACGACGGACTGCTGCGCCGCATCGCCGGCCAGGGGCTGCTGATCGCGGAACTCCCGCCCGGCAGCCACCCCACCCGCAGCCGGTTCGTGCTGCGCAACCGCGTCATCGCCGCCCTCACCCGCGGCACCGTCGTGGTCGAGGCCGCCCACCGCAGCGGCTCCCTGGCCACCGCCCGCTGGGCCGGCCGGCTCGGGCGCCACACCATGGGGGTTCCCGGGCCCGCCACCAGCGCGCTCTCCGCCGGCGTCCACGAACTCCTGCGCGGCGAAGCGGTGCTGGTGACCGACGCCGCCGAAGTCGTCGAACTCGTCGGCGACATGGGCGACCTGGCACCACCGCGCCGCGGCCCGGTGTGCGCCCGCGACCTGCTCGGCCCCCGGACCGCCCGGGTCCTCGACGCACTTCCCGCCGGACGTGCCTCCCCGGTGGCCGAAGTCGCCCTGGCCGCAGGGTCGGACACCGATGAAGTCATCGGCAGACTGTACGAACTTCACTCTCTGGGGTTCGTCGAACGGCAGGGCGACGCCTGGCAGTTGACCCGCGGACGGGACGGACCCGACACACAATCCGGGGAGCCACGGCGAGGCGGTGCTTGACCTGGGGCGTTCCGGTGAAAGGGTGAAGCCGATGAGATACGCCGCCCTCCCGGCCTCACCCGCCGGCGCCGGACGCCCGGCGCCCGGCCCGGACCGCCCGCGCGTCCCGGCGAGCCGCTGCGCCCCCTCGCCATCACGTACTCTTCGCGCACCGCGACACTCCAGTCACGCTACGCTCGCAGGGATCCCGAACCGGCCACGGCCTCCCGCACAGATCAGCCAGCACACAGCAGAACGGCTCAAGGCGACGCATGCCCCAGCACACCCCCGGGTCTGACCGCGCTGCGGTGCCCCCCGCTGCCCGCGGCGGCGTGCGGCCCGCCGCACCCACGTCCCTGGACGAGCTCTGGCGGTCGTACAAGGGCTCGGGGGACGAGCGGCTGCGCGAGCAGCTGATCCTGCACTACTCGCCCCTCGTGAAGTACGTCGCCGGCCGGGTCAGCGTGGGACTGCCGCCCAACGTGGAGCAGGCCGACTTCGTCTCCTCCGGGGTGTTCGGACTGATCGACGCGATCGAGAAGTTCGACATCGACCGCTCCATCAAGTTCGAGACGTACGCCATCACCCGGATCCGCGGGGCGATGATCGACGAGCTGCGGGCGCTCGACTGGATCCCACGCTCGGTGCGGCAGAAGGCGCGGGCTGTCGAACGCGCGTACGCCACGCTGGAGGCCCAGCTGCGGCGGACGCCCACCGAGGCCGAGGTCGCCGCGGAGATGGGCATCGGGGTGGAGGACCTCCACTCGGTGTTCAGCCAGCTGTCCCTGGCCAACGTGGTCGCCCTGGAGGAACTGCTGCACGTCGGCGGCGAGGGCGGCGACCGGCTCAGCCTCATGGACACCCTGGAGGACACCGCCGCCGACAACCCGGTCGAGGTCGCCGAGGGGCGTGAGCTGCGGCGGCTCCTGGCCCGGGCCATCAACACGCTCCCGGAGCGGGAGAAGACCGTCGTCACCCTCTACTACTACGAGGGGCTCACCCTCGCGGAGATCGGCAACGTCCTCGGCGTCACCGAGAGCCGGGTCAGCCAGATCCACACCAAGTCCGTGCTCCAACTGCGCGCCAAGCTGGCCGATGTGGGCCGCTGACCTTGCGGCCCGTCCGTAGAGTGGAAGGGTGCCCAGGATTCGAGCGGCCTCCGTGGCCGAGCACCGGACGATGCAGCGCGGCGCCCTGCTGGACGCCGCACGCTCCCTCCTGTCCGAGGGCGGCACGGACGCGCTGACGTTCCCCGCCCTCGCCGCCCGCACCGGACTGGCCCGGTCCTCCGTCTACGAGTACTTCCGCTCCCGGGCGGCCGTGGTCGAAGAGCTCTGCGCCGTGGACTTCCCCGTGTGGGCGGCCGAGATCGAGGCCGCGATGGAGGTGGCGCAGACCCCCGAGGCGAAGATCGAGGCGTACGTCCGCAGCCAGCTCGCCCTCGTGGGCGACCGCCGGCACCGCGCCGTCGTCGCGATCTCCGCCGGCGAGCTGGACGCCGGCGCCCGGGAGAAGATCCGGGCCGCCCACGGCGGGCTCGTCGCGATGGTCGTCGAAGCCCTCGGCGCGCTCGGTCACGCCCGGCCGCGGCTCGCCGCGATGCTGCTCCAGGGCATCGTCGACGCCGCCGTCCGCCGGATCGAGCTGGGCGCGGCCGAGGACCCCGACGAGGTCACCGAGGCGGCGGTCGGCATGGCCCTGCGGGGCGTCGGGGGCTGACCCCGCCCCCTCCCTCCCCCCCCCCGCCCCACGCTCCATCTCCCCCCGCCCCGGACCCCCGTCCCGCGCGGCTCTACTCCAGCGGTACCGGCAGCAGGCGTGGGGACGGGCGGGGGAGCAGGGTCAGCGGGTCGAGGTAGGTGTCGCCCGACAGGAGCCCCCAGTGCAGGCAGGACTCCGGGCAGTGGCCGCCCGCGGCCAGCACGGCCACCAGCTGCCCGGCCCGGACCTCCTCGCCGTCCGACACCAGCGGGCGGACCGGCTCGTAGGTGGTGCGCAGGCCGCCCGGGAGGGTGAGCGAGAGCACGCCGCGTCCCGCCACCTGTCCGGCGTAATGCACCCGGCCCGGGCCGACCGCCCGTACCCCCGTGCCGGCCGGCGCCGCGAGGTCGACCCCGCGGTGCCCGGCCCCGTACGGGGTCGGCGGGGGATGCCACCAGCGCAGCACCCGCAGCGGCGGCGGCAGCGGCCGCACGGGACCGCCGTCCGTCCCGGCGGCGGGCACGGCGACCGGCACGGCGTCCGGCACGGCGGCCGGCACGGCGGCGGGGGCCGGAGCGGGCACCGGTGCAGGCATCGGGGCGGGTACGGGCAGCAGGGCCGGCGCGGCGGCCGGGGCGAGGGCCAGCAGCAGGGCCGGCAGCAGGAGCAAGGCGAATGCCGTCATGCGGACAGCGTGCCCGTGGGCACCCGCGGAGCGGGCCGGCCTGTGGACGAGCGGGGCGCTGTGGACGGGCGCGTCACCCGGCACGGGTACGGGTCCCGTACACTTCTTGTGGCGATCCGGGTCACCGGGTCGACTTCGCACGCCCCGCCACCGGACCCGAAAGGGCTGGTGGCCGCGCTCCTCGGTCCCTCGTGGCACGGCGCGTCGGGGCGTCAGGCGCGACCGCCGTCCGGCGGCCGCGGTAACCGAGCACCTCAAGGAGTACGGCCATGGCCGTCGTCACGATGCGGGAGCTGCTGGAGAGCGGCGTCCACTTCGGTCACCAGACCCGTCGCTGGAACCCGAAGATGAAGCGCTTCATCTTCACCGAGCGCAACGGCATCTACATCATCGACCTGCTCCAGTCGCTGTCGTACATCGACCGCGCCTACGAGTTCGTCAAGGAGACCGTCGCGCACGGCGGCTCCATCATGTTCGTCGGCACCAAGAAGCAGGCGCAGGAGGCGATCGCCGAGCAGGCGACCCGCGTCGGCATGCCCTACGTCAACCAGCGCTGGCTGGGCGGCATGCTCACCAACTTCTCCACCGTCTACAAGCGCCTTCAGCGTCTGAAGGAGCTCGAGCAGATCGACTTCGAGGACGTGGCCGCCTCCGGCCTCACCAAGAAGGAGCTCCTGGTCCTCTCCCGCGAGAAGGCCAAGCTGGAGAAGACCCTCGGTGGTATCCGCGAGATGCAGAAGGTGCCGAGCGCCGTCTGGATCGTCGACACCAAGAAGGAGCACATCGCCGTCGGTGAGGCGCGCAAGCTCCACATCCCGGTCGTCGCGATCCTCGACACCAACTGCGACCCCGACGAGGTCGACTACAAGATCCCGGGCAACGACGACGCGATCCGCTCCGTCACCCTGCTCACCCGCGTGATCGCCGACGCCGTCGCCGAGGGCCTCATCGCCCGTTCCGGCGTTGCCGCCGGTGACTCGAAGCCGGGCGACAAGGCCATCGGCGAGCCGCTGGCCGAGTGGGAGCGCGACCTCCTCGAGGGCGACAAGAAGGCCGACGAGGCCCCCGCCGCCGCCGAGGCCCCCGCTGCCGAGGCCCCGGCCGCCGAGGCCACCGAGGCCGCCCCGGCCGCGGACGCCGAGCAGGCCTGACCCACTGGGAGCGCCCGGAGTTCACCTTCCGGGCACTCGCAGCACGGACGATGACGACGGGGGACGGTGCTCACGAGGCACCGGCCCCCGCCGTTCACCCGTAGATCTACGACTTCGAGAGAGAATCACAGACTCATGGCGAACTACACCGCCGCTGACGTCAAGAAGCTCCGCGAGCTCACCGGCGCCGGCATGATGGACTGCAAGAAGGCCCTGGAAGAGTCGGACGGCAGCGTCGACAAGGCCGTCGAGGCGCTGCGCATCAAGGGTCAGAAGGGCGTCGCCAAGCGCGAGGGCCGTTCTGCCGAGAACGGTGCCGTCGTGTCCCTCATCGCCGACGACAGCACCTCCGGTGTCCTGGTCGAGCTGAAGTGCGAGACGGACTTCGTCGCCAAGGGTGACAAGTTCCAGGCCGTCGCCAACCAGATCGCCGCCCACGTGGCCGCCACCTCCCCGGCGGACATCGCGGCCCTGCTCGCCTCCGAGATCGAGGCCGGCAAGACCGTCCAGGCGTTCGTGGACGAGGCCAACGCCAACCTCGGCGAGAAGATCGTCCTGGACCGCTTCGCGCAGTACAGCGACGGCTTCGTCACCGCGTACATGCACCGCACCATGCCCGACCTGCCCCCGCAGATCGGTGTCCTGGTCGAGCTCGACAAGGAGAGCGACGTCGCTCGCGGCATCGCCCAGCACATCGCCGCCTTCGCGCCGAAGTACCTCTCCAAGGAGGACGTCCCGGCCGAGGTCGTCGAGTCCGAGCGTCGCGTCGCCGAGGAGACCACCCGCGCCGAGGGCAAGCCCGAGGCCGCGCTCCCGAAGATCGTCGAGGGTCGCCTCAACGGCTTCTTCAAGGACGCCACCCTCCTGGGCCAGCCGTACGCGCTGGACAACAAGAAGTCCGTCCAGCAGATCCTGGACGAGGCCGGTGTCACCCTGAAGCGCTTCACCCGCATCAAGGTCGGCATCTGATTCCGTCCGCGTACGCGACGGACACCGGACCCCGGTAGGGTCTGAGGCAGTCGTCCGCCTGCGCGCAGGACGACCGCAGATCTGACGAGGAGGCCATTGCCGTAAAGGGAACCGCAAGGACCCACCGGCAATGGCCTTCTTCGTATGTGCACGAGGAGATCTCCATGAACCAGGGCGTGGACCCCCACACCGCTTCCGAAGACCAGAGCGACCACGAGAAGAAGGGCCGGCGCTTCATGCTGAAGCTGTCCGGTGAGGCCTTCTCCGGCGGCGGCGGGCTCGGTGTCGACCCCGACGTCGTCCACGCCATCGCCCGGGAGATCGCGGCCGTGGTCCGCGACGGCGCCGAGATCGCGGTGGTCATCGGCGGCGGCAACTTCTTCCGCGGCGCCGAGCTGCAGCAGCGCGGCATGGACCGGGCCCGGTCCGACTACATGGGCATGCTCGGCACCGTCATGAACTGCCTGGCCCTCCAGGACTTCCTGGAGAAGGAAGGCATCGACTCGCGCGTCCAGACGGCCATCACCATGGGCCAGGTCGCCGAGCCGTACATCCCGCTGCGCGCGGTGCGCCACCTGGAGAAGGGACGCGTCGTGATCTTCGGCGCGGGCATGGGCATGCCGTACTTCTCCACCGACACCACCGCCGCCCAGCGAGCCCTCGAGATCGACGCCGAGGCGCTGCTCATGGGCAAGAACGGCGTGGACGGGGTCTACGACTCCGACCCGAAGACCAATCCGGCCGCGGTGAAGTTCGACGCGCTGGAGTACGGCGAGGTGCTCTCCCGCGACCTCAAGGTCGCCGACGCCACCGCCATCACGCTGTGCCGTGACAACAAGCTGCCGATCCTCGTCTTCGAGCTGCTCGCCGAAGGCAATATCGCTCGCGCCGTCAAGGGTGAGAAGATCGGCACGCTGGTGAGCGACCAGGGCACCAGGGCCTGACGTTGCGGCCCCGCCCGCCCCGCCCGAACCATCCACTCAAGACATGCAGGAGCACGTGGTGATCGAAGAAATCCTCCTTGAAGCCGAGGAGAAGATGGAGAAGGCCGTCGTGGTCGCCAAGGAGGACTTCGCCGCGATCCGCACCGGCCGTGCGCACCCGGCGATGTTCAACAAGATCGTGGCCGACTACTACGGCGCCATCACGCCCATCAACCAGCTCGCCTCCTTCTCGGTGCCCGAGCCGCGCATGGCCGTCGTCACGCCGTTCGACAAGAGCGCGCTGCGCAACATCGAGCAGGCCATCCGCGACTCCGACCTCGGCGTCAACCCGAGCAACGACGGCAACATCATCCGGGTGGTGTTCCCCGAGCTGACGCAGGACCGCCGCAAGGAGTACATCAAGGTCGCGCGCACCAAGGCCGAGGACTCCAAGGTCTCCATCCGCTCCGTCCGCCGCAAGGCGAAGGACGCCCTCGACAAGCTCGTCAAGGACAAGGAGTCCGGCGAGGACGAGGTGCGCCGCGCGGAGAAGGAGCTCGACGACACCACCGCGAAGTACGTCGCGCAGGTGGACGAGCTGCTCAAGCACAAGGAAGCCGAGCTGCTCGAGGTCTGATGAACGACTCTCCCTGGGGGGCTTCGCCGGACGCCGGGTTCTCCGGCGGCCGGCCGCCGTCCGACCAGGGGCCTGTCCCGGAGCCGGTTCCGGCGGGTCCCGCATTCGATGCGCAGGCGGGTCCCGCATACGATGCGCAAGGGGGCCCGTACACGCGGCCCCTGCCCATCGTGCCCGACCGCTTCGGAGATCAGGAAGCACGCGACCGGGGGGTTGCTCTCCAGAGCAGCCCCCTGTTCCGCGACGAGACGCCGCTGCAGGAGCCCATGCCCACGCCTCCGCCCCCCTCGCAGGCCCCCCAGGCCTCGCAACCGCCGCAGAAGAAGCGCGCGGGGCGGGATCTGCGTGCCGCCATAGGGGTCGGCGTCGGCCTCGGCGCGGTCATCTTCGCCTCGCTGTTCATCGTCAAGGAAGTCTTCGTCGGCGTCATCGCCGTCGCCGTGGTCGTCGGGCTGTGGGAGCTGACCTCCCGGCTCGCCGAGCGCAAGGAGATCAAGGCGCCGCTGGTGCCGCTCGCCGTCGGCGGTGCGGCCATGGTCGTCGCCGGATACGTACGGGGAGCCGAGGGCGCCTGGGTCGCGATGGCCCTCACCGCCCTCGCCGTACTGGTCTGGCGGATGACCGAGCCGCCCGAGAACTACCTGCGGGACGTCACGGCCGGCGTGTTCGCCGCGTTCTACGTGCCGTTCCTCGCGACGTTCGTGGCGATGCTGCTCACGCCCGACGACGGCCCGCAGCGGGTGGTCACCTTCCTGGTGCTCACCGTCGTCAGCGACACCGGCGCGTACGCCGTCGGCTGGCGGTTCGGCAAGCACAAGCTCGCACCCCGCATCAGCCCCGGAAAGACCCGCGAGGGCCTGTTCGGAGCGGTGGCCTTCGCCATGGCGGCCGGCGCGCTGTGCATGGAGTTCCTGATCGACGGCGGCGCCTGGTGGCAGGGCCTGGTCCTCGGCCTCGCGGTCGCGGTCAGCGCCACCCTGGGCGACCTCGGCGAGTCGATGATCAAGCGGGACCTCGGGATCAAGGACATGGGAACGCTGCTCCCCGGACACGGCGGGATCATGGACCGGCTGGACTCCCTGCTGCCGACCGCCCCGGTGGTCTGGCTGCTCCTCGCCGCCTTCGTGGGAGTCGGCTGACCTGCGGAAATCCGCTCGGACCCCGGCGGTCCGGCGGTACGGGTTATCCTGAAGGGCGCGTCACTCGCGAGTGGCGCGCCTTTTCCGTCAGGATCTGTCCCCTTCCGTCCCGCGACCGCGCGGACGGACCCCATGAGGTCTCCCGGCTCCGGTCGAGCCACCAGTCCGCCGCGCGCCCCGCGCGCAGGCGCGCCCAGGCCTCGCCGTACCGAGGAGTACCCTTCATGGCCCCCCGTCCCGCCCCGGGCGAGCTCACCTTCGTCGCGCCCCGCGGCGCCAAGAAGCCGCCGCGCCACCTGGCCGACATGTCGCCCGCCGAGCGCCGCGAGGCCGTCGCCGCGATCGGTGAGAAGCCGTTCCGCGCCAAGCAGCTGTCGCAGCACTACTTCGCCCGGTACGCGCACGACCCGGCCGAGTGGACCGACATCCCGGCCGGCTCCCGCGACAAGCTCCGCGAGGAACTGCTGCCCGACCTGATGTCCGTGGTCCGGCACATCTCCTGCGACGAGGACACCACCCGCAAGACCCTGTGGAAGCTCCACGACGGCACGCTCGTCGAGTCCGTCCTGATGCGCTACCCCGACCGGGTCACCATGTGCATCTCCTCGCAGGCCGGCTGCGGCATGAACTGCCCCTTCTGCGCCACCGGCCAGGCCGGCCTCGACCGCAACCTGTCGACCGCCGAGATCGTGCACCAGATCGTCGACGGCATGCGCGCCCTGCGCGACGGCGAGGTCCCCGGCGGCCCGGCCCGGCTCTCCAACATCGTCTTCATGGGCATGGGCGAGCCGCTCGCCAACTACAACCGGGTCGTCGGCGCCATCCGCCGTCTCACCGACCCGGAGCCGGACGGCCTGGGCCTGTCCCAGCGCGGCATCACCGTCTCCACCGTCGGCCTGGTCCCGGCGATGCTGCGGTTCGCCGACGAGGGCTTCAAGTGCCGCCTCGCCGTCTCGCTGCACGCCCCGGACGACGAGCTGCGCGACACGCTCGTTCCCGTGAACACCCGCTGGAAGGTCCGCGAGGTCCTCGACGCGGCCTGGGAGTACGCCGAGAAGTCGGGCCGCCGCGTCTCCATCGAGTACGCGCTGATCCGCGACATCAACGACCAGGCCTGGCGCGGTGACCTGCTCGGCCGGCTGCTCAAGGGCAAGCGGGTGCACGTCAACCTCATCCCGCTGAACCCGACCCCGGGCTCCAAGTGGACCGCCTCCCGCCCCGAGGACGAGCGGGCCTTCGTCGAGGCCATCGCCGCCCACGGCGTGCCGGTCACCGTCCGCGACACCCGCGGCCAGGAGATCGACGGCGCCTGCGGGCAGCTGGCGGCCAGCGAGCGCTGATCCGCCGCAGCGGATCCGCCGGGGTAGCGAGCCGCCCCGGCGGGCACGGAAGCACCGGTTCGGGCCCGGGGTACCCTGGGCCCGAACCAATTGCATATTCCGACAGGGGAGCGCCACAGCGCTGAGAGTGCGGGAACCGTCAGTCCGCAGACCCTCTGAACCTCGCCCAGGTCATTCTGGGTAGGAAGTTCGGTCAACACACCTCAAGCTGTTGCGCCCTGCCCCGGCGTCCGCTCTCCAGAGCGCCCGGGCGGGGCCGCGTCTTCTCCTGGTCACTCCAGGAGGAATGTTTCCGTGAGCACCACCAAGAAGCTGGCCGGCACCGCGCTCGCCGTGGCCCTCGGCGTCGGCACCCTCGCCGCCTGCGGCGACGGCGACGCGAAGGGCAAGGACGGCGCCGTGTCCGGCACGCCGAAGACCAAGCAGGTCACCCTCGTCACCCACGACTCGTTCGCGAGCACCCCGGCGGTGCTGAAGGCGTTCGAGAAGGAGACCGGCTACACGGTCAAGGTGCTGAAGAGCGGCGACGCCGGCACCGCCCTCAACCAGGAGATCCTCACCAAGGGCTCGCCGCGCGGCGACGTGTTCTTCGGCGTCGACAACACCCTGCTGTCCCGCGCCCTCGACAACGGGCTCTTCACCCCGTACGAGGCCAAGGGCCTGGCCGAGGTCCCCGAGCAGTACCGGCTCGACAAGGCGGAGCACCGCGTCACGCCCGTCGACTCCGGCGACATCTGCGTCAACTACGACAAGAAGTACTTCGCCGACAAGAAGCTCGCCCCGCCGCAGACCCTGGACGACCTGGCCAAGCCGGCGTACAAGGACCTCCTCGTCGTCGAGAACGCCGCGACCTCCTCGCCCGGCCTCGGCTTCCTCCTCGCCACCGTCGGCAAGTACGGCGACCAGGGCTGGGAGGAGTACTGGGGCAAGCTGAAGGCCAACGGCGTCGAGGTCGTCGACGGCTGGGAGCAGGCCTACAACGAGCGGTTCTCCGGCTCGGCCGGCGGCAAGAAGGCCAAGGGCGACCGCCCGCTGGTCGTCTCGTACGCCTCCAGCCCGCCGGTCGAGGTGCTGTACGCCGAGCCGCAGCCGAAGGACGCCCCGACCGGTGTCGCCACCGGCACCTGCTTCCGGCAGACCGAGTTCGCGGGCCTGCTGAAGGGCGCGAAGAACGAGGCCGGGGGCAAGGCGCTGCTCGACTTCATGATCGGCAAGAAGTTCCAGGAGGACATGCCGCTCACGATGTTCGTGAACCCGGTCGTCAAGGGCGCAGCGCTGCCCGAGCTGTTCACCAGGCACGGCGTCGTCGTCGCGAAGCCGGAGACCGTGGCCCCCGACCGGATCGCGAAGAACCGCGAGCAGTGGGTCAAGGCGTGGACCGCGCTGGTCCTGAAGTGACCGCGCGCGCCGGCGACGGCGCGCAGTCGCGGGCGGCGGGGACCGGAGTCCGGGCCACCGCCGCCCGGCTGGCCCTCATGGCCCTGCCGCTCGCCTTCTTCGGCCTGTTCTTCGCGTACCCCGTGGCCGCGATCGTCGGCCGCGGTTTCGACACGGACGCGGGCTGGGAACCCGGGCGGATCGGCGAGGTGCTGGGCCGCCCGGACATCGCCGGCGTGCTGTGGTTCACCACCTGGCAGGCGCTGGCGTCGACCGCGCTGACCCTGGTGATCGCGCTGCCCGGGGCGTACGTCTTCGCACGGTTCGACTTCCCCGGCAAGCAGCTGCTGCGGGCCGTGGTCACCGTGCCCTTCGTGCTGCCGACCGTCGTCGTGGGCAGTGCCTTCCTGGCGCTGGTCGGCCGTGGCGGGCTGCTCGACGAGCTGTGGGGCGTACGGCTCGACACCTCCGTGTGGGCGATCCTCCTCGCGCACGTCTTCTTCAACTACGCCGTGGTCGTCCGGACTGTCGGCGGGCTGTGGGCACAGCTCGACCCACGGCAGGAGGAGGCCGCCCGGGTGCTCGGCGCGAGCCGGTTCGGGGCCTGGCGGCGGGTCACGCTGCCGGCGCTCGGCCCGGCGGTGGCCGCCGCCGCGCTGATGGTCTTCCTCTTCACGTTCAGCTCGTTCGGCGTCGTGCAGATCCTCGGCGGACCGGCGTACGCGACGCTGGAGGTGGAGGTCTACCGGCAGACCGCGCAGCTGCTCGACCTGCCGACGGCGGCCGTCCTCACGATGGTGCAGTTCGCGGCCGTCGGCCTGATCCTGGCCGTGCACGCGGCCACGGTCCGGCGGCGGGAGACCGCGCTGCGGCTGGTGGACCCGGCGCTCACCGCCCGCCGGGTGCACGGCGCGGGGCAGCGGGCGCTGCTCGGCGGGGTGCTGCTGACGGTGGCCGTGCTGATCGTGCTGCCGCTCGGGGTGCTGGTGGAACGGTCCTTCGACACGCCCGCCGGCTACGGGGCCGCCTACTACCGGGCCCTCCAGGACGAGGGGGCCGGCGGAGGGACGTTCCTCGTGCCGCCGCTGGAGGCGATCGGGAACTCGCTGGAGTACGCCCTGGCCGCGACGGGCATCGCGCTGGTCGTCGGCGGGCTGGCGGCCGCCGCGCTCACCCGCCGGGCCGGGCCGCTGGTCCGCGGGTTCGACGCGCTGCTGATGCTGCCGCTGGGGGTGTCCGCGGTGACCGTCGGCTTCGGCTTCCTGATCACGCTGGACGAGCCGCCGCTGGACCTGCGGACCTCGTGGATCCTGGTGCCGCTGGCACAGGCGCTGGTCGGGGTGCCGTTCGTGGTGCGGACCATGCTGCCGGTGCTGCGGGCCGTGGACGGGCGGCTGCGGGAGGCCGCCGCGGTCCTCGGGGCCTCGCCGCTGCGGGCCTGGCGGGAGGTGGACCTGCCGCTGGTGCGGCGGGCGCTGCTGGTGGCGGCAGGTTTCGCGTTCGCCGTCTCGCTCGGCGAGTTCGGCGCGACGGTGTTCATCGCCCGGCCGGACCGGCCGACGCTGCCGGTCGCGGTGGCGCGGCTGCTGGGGCGGGCCGGTGAGCTGAACTACGGGCAGGCGATGGCCCTGAGCACGATTCTGATGGGGGTGTGCGCGGTGTCCCTGCTGGTGCTGGAGCGGCTGCGGCCCGAGCGATCTTCCGGGGAGTTCTGATGGCGCTGCTGGAACTGGACGGCGTGTCGGTCCGCTTCGGCGAGCGGACCGTGCTGGACGCGGTGGACCTGACGGTCGCCGAGCACGAGACGGTGTGCGTGCTGGGGCCGAGCGGGAGCGGGAAGTCCACGCTGCTGCGGGTGATCGCCGGTCTGCAGCCGGCGGCCGGCCGGGTCCGGCTGGGCGGCGCCGACCAGGGCGGGGTGCCGGTGCACCGGCGCGGGGTGGGCCTGATGTTCCAGGACCACCAGCTCTTCCCGCAGCGGGACGTCGGCGGGAACGTCGCCTTCGGACTGCGGATGCACGGGGTCGGACGGGCCGAGCGGGAGGCGCGGGTCGCCGAGCTGCTGGAACTGGTGGGACTGCCGGGGGCCGGGCGGCGTGCCGTGTCCTCGCTGTCCGGCGGCGAGCAGCAGCGGGTGGCACTGGCCCGGGCGCTCGCGCCGCGCCCGCGGCTGCTGATGCTGGACGAGCCGCTGGGGCAGCTGGACCGGGGGCTGCGGGAGCGGCTGGTGGTCGAGCTGCGGGGGCTGTTCTCCGCGCTGGGGACGACGGTGCTGGCGGTGACGCACGACCAGGGGGAGGCGTTCGCGCTGGCCGACCGGGTCGTGGTCATGCGGGAGGGGCGGATCGCGCAGGCCGGGACGCCGTTGGAGGTGTGGCGGCGGCCGGCGTCGGAGTTCGTGGCGCGGTTCCTGGGCTTCGAGAACGTCGTGGCGGGGCGGGTGGCCTCCGGCACCGCCGAGACGGTGTGGGGGGCGGTGCCGGTGCCGGCGGGCACGGCGGAGGGGGAGTGCCGGCTGTTCGTGCGGCCGGGGGGCGTGCGGGTGGTTCCCGTGGGGGCGGGGGTGGCCTGCGAGGTGGTGTCGCGGACGTTCCGGGGGACGCACGTGTCGTTGGGGTTGCGGGTGCTGGCGGGTGGGCCGGTGCTTGAGGCGGAGTGCGAGTTGGCCGGGGCGCCGGAGGTCGGTGCCTCCGTCGGGGTCGGCTTCGACCCCGCGGATGTCGTCCTCCTCCCTTAGGGATTCGGGGCTCCGCCCCGGACCCCGCGCCTCGATCGCCGGCGAGGCCGGCTTTCGGGGCTCCGCCGCGGGGGTGTGGGGGCGGAGCCCCGGTCCTTTCCGCTCAGCGGGCGGCTGAGCCCGCGGGGGCGAGGTCGGGCGTGGCCGGGTCGGGGGTGGGGGTGTCGTGGCTGCCGTACCAGGCGACCGCCACCGCGCCGGCGACCGCGAGGAGGAATCCGGTGACGGCCAGCCAGGCCAGGCCCGGCCGGGACGCGTCGCCGAGCCAGAGGACGCCGATCGCGCCCGGCAGCACCGTCTCGCCGACGACCAGTGCGGCCGTCGCCCCGTTGACCGAGCCGATCTGCAGCGCCACCGTGTGCAGGTACATCCCCCCGGCCCCGGCGATCACGATCGCGTACAGCGCCGGATCCGCCAGCAGCGCCCCGAGGGAGAACGGCTCGACCCCGTCGAGGATGCGGACGCCGACGCCCAGCGCGCCGAAGCCCAGGCCCGACAGCAGACCGGCGAGGATCGCGGCCCGCGCCCCCAGGAACCGTACGGCGACCGTGCCGCCGGCCATCAGTGCCACCGTCACCCCGAGCAGCCACCAGTGCACCGACCGGTCCGCGTGGTGCCCGCCCTCGTGCCCGGCGGCCGTCGCCAGCAGGACCAGCGCCCCGCAGACCACACCGATCGACGCCCACTCCTTGCGGCTGAGCCGGATCCCGAGCATCTTCACGCTCAGCACCGCCGTGATCACCAGGTTCGCGCTGATCACGGTCTGGGACAGGAAGAGCGGCAGCAGCCGGGCGGCGAGCGCACCGAGCCCGAAGCCCACGAAGTCGAGGATGGTGCCGACGATGAACTCCCAGGTCATCGCGGCCTTCGCGGTGGACGACAGGTTGGGGCCGCCGTGCTGCGTCACCCCGGATCCGGAGTCGGCGCGGGCCGCGCGCCGGGAGCCCACGGCTTGCAGCACCGACCCCGTGCCGTAGCAGATCGACGCCGCGACAGCGGTCAGCAGGCCTATGAGCACGAGGGGCTCCGTTCACATCGGGCAGGGCGGTGCGGGATTCGGCGCGTTTCACCGGGTTCGCAGGTTTTGCGCTCCGCCTACCAGACGTGTCTTCCTGCCCCGGGGTTGCCTCCGGGTAGGAAAGAGCCAGGTCAGGCCAGCGCGGCCAGGACCGCCGGCACCTCGTCGACCGAATCCACCAGGGCGATCCGGGACTCCATCGGCCGGCCCGCCGCCAGCGCCTGCAGCAGCGGCCAGGCCGGCAGGGTCCGCGTCCAGTGCGCCACGTCCACCAGCACCATCGGGGCCGGCTCGCCCCGCGACCCGTAGTAGTTCGGGGTCGCGGCGTCGAAGACCTCCTGGACGGTGCCCGCCGCACCGGGCAGGTAGACCACCCCGGCGTTCGAACGGGCCAGCAGTCCGTCCTCGCGCAGGGCGTTCGCGAAGTACTTGGCGATGTGCCCGGCGAACGCGTTCGGCGGCTCGTGCCCGTAGAACCAGGTGGGGATGCCCACCGAGTCCCCGCCGCCCGGCCACTGCTTGCGCACGGCGAACGCCGCGGTCGCCCAGTCGGTGACCGACGGCGTGAACGACGGGCAGCCCGCGAGCAGTTCCAGCGCCTCCGGCAGCGCCGCGTCCTCGAACGGCGCCAGGTACGCGCCCAGGTTCGCCGCCTCCATCGCCCCCGGCCCGCCGCCGGTGGCCACCGTCAGCCCGGTCCGGGCCAGCGCCCGGCCCAGCCGCGCCGCACCCGCGTACGCCGCGCTGCCTCGGGCCATGCCGTGCCCGCCCATCACGCCCACCACCCGCGTGCCGGCCAGCAGCTCGTCCAGGGCGTCGGAGACCGCGTCGTCGTGGAGGGACCGCAGCATCGAGGACAGGACGTCCCCGTCGGCCTCGGCCTGCTGGAACCAGTCGTACGTGAGGAAGTCCAAGGTCGCCTCGTACCCGGCGGACAGCCCGTCGAACAGCTCCTCCGGGCCGTAGAGCCGCCCGCGGTACGGGTCGAACGGCAGGTCGGGGACGGGCGGGAAGACGAGTGCTCCGTCGCCGCGGACCTTCGCGGCGGCGTCGGGCTCCATGGTGCAGCCGAGGAACACGGTGGCCGAGGTGTCCAGGGACAGCAGGGCGAGGGTGCGCTCCCGCAGGTCCACCGACTGGACGCGGTAGCCGCTCAGTGAGCCGCGGGCCGTCGCCCGGTCGAATTCGGCGAGGGTTTCGAGCTCGAAGTCTTCCTTGTCCCGGTTGTCCACCCGGCCACCCTACGGCGCACCGGCCGGGCCGGGGTCAGTGGGTCAGGGCGAGCGTGATCAGCCGGGCGACCGCCCAGGTCAGCGGCGCGGCACAGACCAGCAGGGCCAGCAGTCGCAGGGCGGTGGCCGCGCGCAGCACCCGGCGCGGCGCGCCGAGCTCGCGTACGGCCTCCCGGGTGGCCCCGCGGGCCTGCCGGGTCTCGACGGCCGTCACCGCGAGGGTGGCGGCGGCGCACAGCGCGGCGAGCACGGCGGCGGGCCCGGTGAGCGGTCCCAGCGGCACCCCGACCCGGTCCCGCAGCACCGGCAGGCTCAGCCCGGCGGCGGCGACCGCGCACAGCATGCCCAGCGGCGGGCCGAGCCGGGCGGCCTCCTCCTGGAGCGACCGGCCGGCCAGCAGCCGGGCCGCGCCGGGCCGGGCGATGCGGATCAGTGCGCCGGCCCCGTGTACGACGGCCGGTCCGGCGAGTACCAGCCCGGCGGCGGTCAGGGACCAGCCGGCGAGGGCGCCGACGGCCTGCCGGCCCGCGTACAGGAGGACGGCGAACCCGGCGGCGAGCAGCGTCAGGCCCCAGGGCAGCAGGTGCTGCGGCGGCCGGGCGGTGCGCGGCCGCCGGGCGAGCGCCGCGGCCGGCGCCCCGGCCAGGGGGACCAGGGCGAGCAGGGTGAGTGCGGCGGCCACGGGGAACGGCCGGTCGGCGTGCAGGGCCCGGGCGGCGGCCCCGTCGAACGGCAGGCCGGCGATGTCGCCGCGCAGGTGGAGGAAGACCAGCAGGGCGAGCGAACTGCCGAGGGCGCAGGAGACGGCGGTGGAGACGGCCGCGACCACGCTGAGCCGGACCGGGCCCAGGCCCAGCGCGGACAGCCCTTCACGGGTCCAGGTCGCCGGGTCGGTGCGGGCCACGGCGACCGCGAACTGCACGGTCAGCGCGAGCGGGACCAGGCACCACAGCAGCCGCGGCGCGGAGCCGGCGGGCCGGGCCACCGCCTCGGCGAGGACGTACAGGAGCAGGAAGCCGGTGCCGGCGGAGGCGGCGGCGACCAGCAGGCGGCGCAGCTGGACCAGCGGGCGGGAGCCGCGGGCTAGACGGAGAGTGAGCACGCGGCCCGGCCCTCCGTGTCGGTGGGGTGCGGTCCGGCGGCGGCCGGGCGGCCGTCGAGGAGGGCGGTGCGGCGGTCGGCGTGCCCGGCGGTGTCCTCGTCGTGGGTGGCGAGGACCACGGTGATCTCGTGGGAGCGGGCCGCGGTGGTCAGGGTGCGCAGCAGCTGGGCGGCTTCGGCCCGGTGCAGGCAGGCGGTCGGCTCGTCGGCGAAGACCACGGCGGGTACGGCGACCAGGGCGCGGGCGAGTGCGACCCGCTGGGCTTCGGCGCGGCCGAGGACGGCCGGGCGGCGCCGGGCGTGGGCGCCGATGTCGAGGCGGTCGAGCCATTCGACGGCGGTGCGCTTGGCGGCGCGGTGCGGGGTGCCGGCGAGCAGCAGCGGCAGGGCGGCGTTCTCCCACACGGTGAGTTCGCGGACGAGCTGCGGTTCGGGGCCGATCCAGCCGAACCGGTCGCGGCGCAGCCGTTCGCGGGCGAGGGCGCCCATGGTGTGGACGGGCACGCTGTTGAACCAGACCTCTCCCTCGTCGGGGCGGAGCTGGCCGGAGAGGCAGCGCAGCAGGGTGGTCTTGCCGCTGCCGCGGGGGCCGGTGACGGCGAGGATCTCGCCCGCGCGGACGCCGACGGAGACCCCGCTCAGTGCGGGCGACCCGCGGTGGGAGTGGTGCAGGGAGCGTGCCCAGAGCACATCGTTGTCCGGCGGGGCCACCATGGCATACACCTCGGTTCACATCGACTGCGGACCGGACTCGCTGCCCGGCTCCCCCGTCCGGGGGAACGAAGCGGCGGCCGATCGGTCACGAGGCACGGTAGGGAGCCGGAGTGCCGGCGGGCGGACGGCACACGGCCCGGACCCGCCCGTTCTCACTCGAACGGGCGCATCCGGGCCGTGGGGCACGACGGCGGTGAGGGTTGCCGTCATGGGCTCGGCAGGACCCGCAACGTCCTGCCGGAGCCGGGCTCACCAGGCCGGGACGGGTGGCCTGGGAGTCTGTGTGCGTTGCGGGATCAGAGCTTGGTCCACGCCTCGGTGAGCACCGTGCGCAGGATGCCTTCGATCTCGTCGAAGGTGCCCTGGTCGGAGATCAGCGGCGGGGCCAGCTGGATGACCGGGTCGCCGCGGTCGTCGGCACGGCAGTAGAGGCCGTTGTCGAAGAGCGCCTTGGAGAGGAAGCCGTAGAGCACGCGCTCGGTCTCCTCGTCCGTGAAGGACTCCTTGGTGTTCTTGTCCTTGACGAGCTCGATGCCGTAGAAGTAGCCGTTGCCGCGGACGTCGCCGACGATCGGCAGGTCGTGCAGCTTCTGCAGCGTCGAGAGGAAGGCGCCCTCGTTGTCCAGCACGTGCTGGTTGAGCCCCTCCTTGTCGAAGATGTCGAGGTTGGCCAGCGCCACCGCGGAGGACACCGGGTGGCCGCCGAAGGTGTAGCCGTGCAGGAAGACGTTGCCGCCCTGGTAGAACGGCTCGGCGATGCGGTCGGAGACGATGCACGCGCCGATCGGGGAGTAGCCCGAGGTCATGCCCTTGGCGCAGGTGATCATGTCCGGTACGTAGCCGAACTTGTCACAGGCGAACATCGTGCCGAGGCGGCCGAAGGCGCAGATGACCTCGTCGGAGACGAGCAGGACGTCGTACTGGTCGCAGATCTCGCGGACCCGCTGGAAGTAGCCGGGCGGCGGCGGGAAGCAGCCGCCGGCGTTCTGCACGGGCTCCAGGAAGACCGCGGCGACGGTGTCGGGGCCCTCGAACAGGATCTGCTGCTCGATCTGGTCGGCGGCCCAGCGGCCGAAGGCCTCCGGGTCGTCGCCGTGGATCGGCGCGCGGTAGATGTTGGTGTTCGGGACCTTGTGGGCGCCCGGCACCAGCGGCTCGAAGGGGGCCTTGAGGGCCGGCAGGCCGGTGATCGACAGGGCGCCCTGCGGCGTGCCGTGGTAGGCGACGGCGCGCGAGATGACCTTGTACTTGGTCGGCTTGCCCTTGAGCTTGAAGTACTGCTTGGCGAGCTTCCAGGCGGTCTCGACGGCCTCGCCGCCGCCGGTGGTGAAGAAGACCTTGTTCAGGTCGCCCGGGGCGTAGTCGGCCAGGCGCTCGGCGAGCTCCACGGCCTTCGGGTGGGCGTAGGACCAGACGGGGAAGAACGCGAGTTCCTGCGCCTGCTTGTACGCGACCTCGGCCAGCTCCTTGCGGCCGTGGCCCGCGTTGACCACGAACAGTCCGGCGAGGCCGTCGAGGTAGCGCTTGCCCTTGTCGTCGTAGATGTAGGTGCCCTCGCCCCGCACGATGGTGGGGACGGGGGAGTTCTCGTACGAGGACATGCGGGTGAAGTGCATCCACAGGTGGTCGTACGCGGTCTTGGACAGGTCCTGGGTCACGGCTATCGGGTTCCCCACATGTAGGTCTGCTTCTTCAGCTTCAGGTAGACGAAGCTTTCGGTGGACCGCACCCCGGGGAGCGTGCGGATCCGCTTGTTGATCGTTTCCAGCAGGTGGTCGTCGTCCTCGCAGACGATCTCCACCATCAGGTCGAACGAGCCCGCGGTCATCACCACGTACTCGCACTCGGCCATCGCGGTCAGTGCGTCGGCCACCGGGTCGAGGTCGCCCTCGACGTTGATGCCGACCATCGCCTGGCGCCGCAGACCCACGGTGAGCGGATCGGTGACGGCGACGATCTGCATGACGCCCTGGTCGAGCAGTTTCTGCACGCGCTGGCGCACCGCGGCCTCCGACAGGCCGACGGCCTTGCCGATTGCTGCGTACGGACGGCGTCCGTCCTCCTGCAGTTGCTCGATGATCGCCAGCGACACAGCATCGACCGAAGGGGACGGCTGTCTGTTCCTGGCATCTGTGCTTCGACTGACCACGACCTCACTGTGCACGAGGACTCGACAGTTCCGCAACCCGAAATCAATGAAATCCGTTGTTGTGGAGATCTCTGGGCACTGATTTCGTAGTTCGTGGCGTCCGGCTCTGTCGAAAGCGTCGGCCGAGGAGCTAGGCTGGGGCACTGTCTCAATCATTGGACACGTGATCAGGAGTGTGGCTGTAGTGACCACCGAACTGCGTCGACTGCGCAACTACATCGGCGGGGAGTTCAGGGACGCCGCCGACGGGCGGACCACCGAGGTGGTCAACCCCGCCACCGGCGAGGTCTACGCGACGGCGCCGCTGTCCGGCCAGACCGACGTGGACGCCGCCATGGCCGCCGCCGCCGCGGCGTTCCCGGGCTGGCGCGACACCACCCCGGCGGAGCGCCAGAAGGCCCTGCTGAAGATCGCGGACGCCTTCGAGGCCCGCGCCGAGGAGCTCGTCGCCGCCGAGTCCGAGAACACCGGCAAGCCGCTCGGCCTCACGGCCAGCGAGGAGCTGCCGCCGATGGTCGACCAGATCCGCTTCTTCGCGGGCGCGGCGCGCATGCTCGAGGGCCGCTCGGCCGGCGAGTACATGGACGGGATGACCTCGATCATCCGCCGCGAGCCGGTCGGCGTCTGCGCCCAGGTCGCGCCGTGGAACTACCCGATGATGATGGCCGTGTGGAAGTTCGCGCCGGCCATCGCCGCGGGCAACACCGTGGTGCTCAAGCCGTCCGACACCACCCCGGCGTCCACCGTGCTGATGGCCGAGATCATCGACTCGGTGCTGCCCAAGGGCGTCTTCAACGTCATCTGCGGCGACCGCGAGACCGGCAAGGCCATGGTCGAGCACGCCACCCCCGCGATGGCCTCCATCACCGGCTCCGTGCGCGCCGGCATGCAGGTCGCCGAGAGCGCCTCCAAGGACGTCAAGCGCGTCCACCTGGAGCTCGGCGGCAAGGCCCCCGTCGTCGTCTTCGAGGACTGCGACATCGCCAAGGCCGTCGAGGACATCGCCGTCGCCGGCTACTTCAACGCCGGCCAGGACTGCACCGCCGCCACCCGCGTGCTCGTGCACGAGTCCATCCACGACGAGTTCGTGACCGCCCTCGCCAAGGCCGCCGCCGACACCAAGACCGGCCAGCCGGACGACGAGGACGTGCTGTACGGCCCGCTGAACAACCCGAACCAGCTCAAGCAGGTCGCGGGCTTCATCGAGCGCCTCCCCGCCCACGCCAAGGTCGAGGCGGGCGGCCACCAGGTCGGCGAGAAGGGCTACTTCTACGCCCCGACCGTCGTCTCCGGCCTCAAGCAGGACGACGAGATCATCCAGAACGAGGTCTTCGGCCCGGTCATCACCGTCCAGTCCTTCTCGGACGAGGCGCAGGCCCTGGAGTACGCGAACGGCGTCGAGTACGCCCTCGCCTCCTCCGTGTGGACCAAGGACCACGCCCGCGCGATGCGCATGTCCAAGAACCTCGACTTCGGCTGCGTGTGGATCAACACCCACATCCCGCTGGTCGCCGAGATGCCGCACGGCGGCTACAAGAAGTCCGGCTACGGCAAGGACCTCTCCGCGTACGGCTTCGAGGACTACACCCGCATCAAGCACGTGATGACCTCGCTCGACGGCTGAGCGACTCCCGGCTGATCAAGTCCGGTCCCCGGAGGGGCGGGCAGTAGACAGACTGTCTATTGCCCGCCCCTCTGCGTTCCGCCGAGGGTGTGCGCATGGCCGAACGCATCGCTTCCCGTACGTTCTCCCGCCGCGCGGCGCTGCGCGGCCTCGGCACCGCCGGCTTCCTCGCCGCCCTCACCGGATGCGGGGTCCCCGCGGCCTACGTCGACGAGGGCCGGCGGTCCGCCGCCGACCGGTCCGCGGCCGACCGGTCGGTCTCCTTCGCCAACTGGCCGCTGTACATCGACACGGACGACGAGGACGAGTCGCGCCGGCCCACCCTGGAGGCCTTCACCGAGCGCACCGGGGTGACGGTCCACTACACCGAGGAGATCAACGACAACGACGAGTTCTTCGGCAAGGTCAGCCCGGCGATGATGAACCGCCAGGAGACCGGCCGGGACCTGCTCGTCGTCAGCGACTGGATGGCCGCGCGGTTCGTCCGGCTGGGCTGGGCCCAGGAGATGGACCGGGACGCGCAGCCGAACGTGGCGAAGTACCTGGACCCGCAGCTGCGTTCGCCCGCGTTCGACGAGGGGCGGCGGCACACCGTGCCGTGGCAGTGCGGGATCACCGGGATCGCGTACAACCGGAAGAAGCTGGGGCGGGAGATCAGGTCCACCGCCGACCTGTGGCGGCCCGAGCTGGCCGGCAAGGTCACGCTGCTGTCCGGGCTCGACGAGTCGTTCGCGCTGCTGATGCAGGGCGACGGGGTGGACGTCACGCGGTGGGCCGAGGCGGACTTCCACCGGGTCTGCGACCGGGTCGAGGAGCTGGTGCGCAAGAAGCACATCCGGCGCTTCACCGGCAACGACTACATCAAGGACCTGTCCACCGGGGACGTACTGGCCTGCCAGGCGTACTCCGGGGACGTGATCCAGCTCCAGGCCGACAACCCGGACATCGAGTTCGTCGTGCCGGAGGAGGGGGCGGAGCTGTGGGCCGAGAGCCTGCTCGTGCCGAACCTCGCGTCGCACAAGGCGAATGCGGAGGCGCTGGTCGACCACTACTACCGGCCGGACGTCGCGGCCGAGCTCGCCGCCTGGGTCAACTACGTCTGCCCCGTGCCGGCCGCGCGGGACGTCCTGGCGGACTCCGGCGACGAGGAGACGGCCGCGCTCGCGGAAGACCCGCTGATCTTTCCCGACGACTCGATGCGGCGGCGTCTGGCCATCGCCCGGGACATCTCGGCGGCGGAGCGCCGGGGCTTCGCGCGGCGCTGGAACGCGATCGTGGGTCTGTGACGGGGGCTCCCCGCCGAGGCCCCGCCGGGCGGGGGAGCCGGTGCCCCGTCCTTCTCGGACCTGCTGTCCGTTGCCCTGGTCACCTCCGCCCTTTGCCCAGCGGGCGGGGCAGTTCCAGCGCTCCTGGGGTCGGCTGCCCATGGGGCGGGGCAATCCCAGCCCGTTTGGGCCGGCTGCCCGCCGGGCGGGGCGAAATCCAGCCCCTCCGGCGTTTGAGGAGCGGGGTTTGGGGCGGAGCCCCCAGAACTGCAACCCGGCCGGCGCCGGGCACCGGGCTCTGCCCGGACCCCCCCC
>NZ_JAJAUZ010000085.1 GCF_020532645.1 Streptomyces bambusae | reverse complement strand
CGCCAACGGGCGTTCCGTACCGGCGATGTACTTGACGATCGTGACGGAGCCGGTGGCGGGGCGGAGGTGGTAGCCCGCGTCGTGGGTGTGGTCGTTGTCTCCGGCGGCGCCCGTGGTGAGGGTTTCGGTCTGGGTCGCCGGGTCCGGGTTGGAGTCCACCGACCGGTTGTCGCCCTGCTCCTTGGCGCTCGGCAGCAGGTCGGCCGCCGGCGGGTTCTCCGGGAGTCCCGAGGTGTCGGCCGTGGCCGCGTTGAAGGTGATCTGGTAGACGGTGCGCGGGTCGACCTGGAAGTAGTACTCGCCGCGCGCGTCGGTCCGCGTGGTCTGCAAGGCCGTGCCCGCCCGGTCCTTGAGGGTGACGGTCACCCCCGGCAGCGGCTCCTCCGTCGGCCCCTGGACGCCGTCGCGGTCACGGTCGAACCAGACCCGGTTGCCGATCTGGACCGGCGCCTCGTCACAGAGGAGTTCCAGGTCGCCGAGGCCGTTCGCCTTGCCGAAGCTGCCGGTGCCGCCGTCGACCTGGTAGTCCTCGGAACCCGCGCCCGTGACGTTGTCGAACTTCCGGACACCGCCCGAGAAGATCGTCAGCGGGTCCACGATCGTGGAGACGGTCTTCGTGAACCGCGGTGCGAACGCCAGACCGCCCTGGAGCGACTCCGCCAGCTGCCCGAGCGTGGAGTCGGCGGGGTAGTACTCCTTGACGGTGTCCTGCTGCGGCGGCGCGCTGCCCGGCACGAAGTGGTTCGGGCAGGCGTCCGACTCGCTGTCCCACACCCAGCCGTCGGCCGTCCGGCACACCCGGATCAGGTCGCCCATCGCCGGGAACAGCGAGCGCATCGCCGTGTCGTCGCTGCCCTCCGGGGCCAGTGCCTCGTACCCCGCCTGGTCGCCGAGCCGGTCGCGGAAGCCGAGCATCATCGAGCCGTCGCGGTCGAACGCGATGTCGCTGAGCAGCGGCTGCGGGAAGTTGGCCTGCAGATGCCAGGAGAACGGCTCCCAGGTCCGCAGCCAGTGCCGCCAGCGGGTGTCGCCGTTGGTGGAGGCGTAGCCCATGCCGCGCTCGAACGCGAGGTCGTGCGAGAGGACGGTGTCGAAGCCGGTGCCGGCCGCGTTCAGCTTCAGCACGTACGCGCGCAGGTCCGCGTCGTCCTGCGAGGACTCGGCGCTGCACGTGCCGCCGAGGTAGACGGCCCCGTCGTGGACGCCGAGCCCGAACGGATGCCAGTCGTCCGCCCCGCTGGGGCAGCCGGGGTCGGCGATCGGGACGACCCGCTGCGGGGTGGCGGGCGGACGGCCCTGACCGGCGTTCTGGGTGTCGAAGACGTACAGGCTCTTGGACTTCAGGCCCACCGCGTACAGTGTCCGGCCGTCGTGGCCGAGGTCGAGGTCGCCCAGTCCTTCCTTGCCGACCGCGTTGTTGATCTCCATCGTGTCGCGGGTCAGGTCCGTCGAGTGCGCGGCGGTGCCGGCGTCGGGGAGCGTCGCGAACACGGAGCTGGTGTGGGTGGCCCGGTCGACGACGTAGATGCCGCCCGCGCCGGCCGGCCCGTACGGCATGAGGCGCTTGGTGAGCGCGCCGACGAACAGCTGGTCGGTGTCGCGCCGGTGCGCCAGCCCGTACGTGGCGCCGATCGCCTCGTAGGTGGTCTCGTCAGTCGGCGGGCTGTCACCCGTACGGTCGTACGGCCAGGACACGAGTGCCTTGGTGCCGACCTGGCCGGGGGCGCCCTGGTGGTAGCACGGCGTGGCGAGTTCCGGATTGGCCTGGCAGTAGTCGGCGGGGCTGTGGACGCCCGTGACCACCTGCGCGTCCCCGTTCGTCAGGTCGACGAACTCGACGAGCGAGGACAGAGTGGGCGCGGGCCCGCCCGCCTGCGCGGGCCGCAGGAAGGATTTGGCGGCGGGGATCCGGGCCTCGACGCGGTACCGGCCGCCGGTCAGACCGAGGACCGCGGGGGAGAGCACGACCCGCCCGTCGGCGCCGGTGACGCCCTCGCCGGTACGGCCCGACGCGTCGGTGAGCGTCACCGGGATGCCCGCTTCGCCGACCTCCAGGGCAGCCGTCCAGCTGCCGTCCGAGTCCACGTCCCGTACGACGGTGACGGTGACCGAACCTTCGGCACGGGCGGCGGCGGAGGCGGGCGGCAGCCCGGCCAGGGACGGCAGCACGAGCAGCGCCGCCAGGCCGCCGCCGAGCCATCGTGGGCTCCCTCTCCCGGGAGCCCTCAGGGGAACACGCATGGCCCTCGTTCCATGATCAGCTGATACGTGCGCCCAGCATCACGGCGACGGCGGCGCGCCCCGGCGCGGCCGGGCGGGAAGTACCACCCGCTCGCGCCAACGGAACCACCCGGATGCCGTCGGGGCCGGGCGGGCCCCGACGGCATCCGGGGGTCTCAGTTGACCTGCCGGTCCAGCCCCTCCCAGTACGGCTCGCGGAGCTTGAACTTCTGGATCTTGCCGGTGGCCGTGCGCGGGATCGCGGCCCGGAACTCGACCGTGGTCGGCGCCTTGTAGCCGGCCATCCGCTCCTTGCAGTGGGCGATGATGTCGGCCTCCTGCGCGGTCGCCCCGTCGGCGAGGACCACCAGGGCCTTGATCGTCTCGCCCCACTTCTCGTCCGGCACGCCGATCACGGCGACCTCGGCGACGGCCGGGTGGCTGAAGATCGTGTCCTCCACCTCGATCGACGACACGTTCTCACCGCCGGTGATGATCACGTCCTTCTTGCGGTCGGAGATCGTGAGGTGCCCGTCCGCCGGGTCGAGGGTGCCGCCGTCGCCGGTGTGGAACCAGCCGCCGTCCAGGGCGTCCGCGGTCTCCTCCGGCTTCTCCCAGTAGCCGTCGAGCACCACGTTCGAGCGCGCCAGCACCTCGCCGCCGTCCGACACCCGCAGCTTCACGCCCAGCGCCGGCAGCCCGGCCCGCGACAGCCTGCGGGCCCGCTCCTCGGCCGGCAGGCCCGCGTCCTCGGGCCGGGTCCGGTTGAACGTGAGCAGCGGCGAGGTCTCCGTCAGGCCGTAGATCTGCGTGAACTCCCAGCCCAGCTCCTCGCCGACCCGCTGGATGGTCCGGCTCGGCGGCGGGGCGCCCGCGCAGACGATCCGCACCCGGTCGCGGCCGGGGATCTCGCCCTCCCAGGTGGCGGCCGCGTCCAGCACGGTGTTCCACACGGCCGGCGCCCCGCACATCAGGGTCACCCCGTGCTCGGCCACCCGGCGCAGGATCTCCGTACCGTCGACCTTGCGCAGGACGACCTGCTTGACGCCGAGACCGGCCATGACGAACGGCATCCCCCAGCCGTTGCAGTGGAACATCGGCAGCGTGTGCATGTACACGTCGCGCTCCCAGACCCGGGTGTGCAGGCCGAAGGTGAGGCCGTTCACCCAGATGTTGCGGTGCGTGAGCCGGACGCCCTTGGGGCGGGCCGTCGTCCCCGACGTGTAGTTGATCGTCGCGGTCGCGTCCTCGTCGGGCCGCGACCAGGGCCGCGGCTCCACCCCGAAGCGCATCAGCTCCGCGTCGGTCTGCGCGCCGAGGACGAAGCGGTGCCGGGCGGTGACCCCGGCCAGCGCCGCGTCCAGCTCCGGGTCGACGAGCAGGACGGACGCCCCGCTCTGGCGGACCACGTAGTCCACCTCCTCCGGCTTGAGGCGGAAGTTCACCGGCACGCAGATCCGGCCGCTCATCGGCACCGCGAACAGAAGTTCCAGCAGCCGGGCCGAGTTGTGGCTGACCACCGCCACCCGCTCGCCCTCGCCGACCCCCAGCGCGTCCAGCCCAGCCTGCCAGGCCCGTACCCGCTCGCCGAGCCGCCCGTACGTCGACGGCGGCACCGGCGCCGCCGGCTGGTCGGGTTCGTCGACCACCCCGGGGCTCGACGAGAACCCCAGCTCCGCCCGGTCGAGGAAATCCGTGACGGTCATCGGAACCCGCATTGCCCACTCCTCTTCACGTACGCCGACCCCACCCGCCCGGGGTGCGGTGCTGATCGTGAGCATCGTGCCGGGTCCGGACGGCACGTCACCAGGGGCGCGTCAGCCGTTGATTGACCGGCGAGGGGCGGGGCGGGCGGGCCGTCCGGTCATTTCAGCGGGCCGAACCGCACGGAGAACCGCTCTGCCGTGGTCATCTCGCGCAGCATCCGCTCACCCTCCTCGGCCAGCTCCGTACGGTGCGCCCGGGTGAGCGCACCGAACGCCTCGACGACCAGCTCGGCCCGCTCGCCACCGCCGTCCTTGTCCCGGCCGAGCCGCCAGATGCCGGCGAGCTGCCCGTCGACGAGGAACGTGCAGTGCGCCTGGTTCCCGCTCCACGTACGCCCCTTGACCTCGGGCGGGATGATCCGCGTCCGGTCGGCGTGCGACAGCAGCAGGTTGTCGAACTCCGGCAGGAACCGCACCGGCGCCGGCACGTCCTCGTCGGGCCGCGGCGCCTCGGGCAGATCGAACAGCTCCGCCCCGTCCTCCCCCCGCAACACGACCAGCCGCTCCCGCAGCCCCTCGAAGACCTCCCGCAGCCGCGTCAGCCCGGCCCAGGTCTGCATGTCCTTGACGGAGGCGGGACCGAAGGCCCGGAGGTAGCGGAGGACGGTGTCTTCGAGGGGGGTGGCGGGGGTGGATTCCGTCCCGGGCGGCGTCCCTGGCGGCGTCCCTGGCCCGGCCGGGGGTTCCGCCCCGGGCAGCGGTCCTGGCCCGGCAGCGGCCCCGCGCCCTGCCGGGACCCCGGCCCCTGCCCCCGCCCCCCGCTTGATCCCCCGAGCGTGACCGGCCCGCTCCCCGAGCCCGGTCCAGTTCTCCAGCGTGGTGAGCCGTACCTGCCCGGAACGCTCCCACAACCCGCGCGGGGTGACCTGCACCAGCAGCAGACTGCACCGGGCGGCCACGGCGAGTGCCTGCGGATCGGCCGCCGGCCACAGCTTCGCCAGCTCCGCACGCAACTGCGCCATCGTCCGCGGCTCGGCCTCCACGAGCTCCCGGCTGATCCGCTTCAGCCGCGCCAGGTCGACCCCCACCAGCCCCTTGCCGAAATGCTGGATCTCCCGGTCCCGCGCCGGCTGGACCAGCGGCCCCAGCCGCAGTGCGTCCGCAGCCGTGTGCGTGTGGATGGTCGACCGCATGGTGACCATCCGCACCACCCGCCGGGACTCCATCAGCTCGGACAGCTCCTCGGGCCGGAACCCGGCCAGCCGCGACCACAACTGGAAGTACGGCGGCTTCACGTTCTGCGCCTGCAGCCCCAGCAGATGCGCCACCGCCACCTCGGCACCCATCTCGGCCCGCTCGAGCAACAACTGCCGCGCCAAGGTGGCCCGCCCCAGCGCCCGCCGACCGACCACACCACTCACCCGGGTCTCCATACCCCCAAGCTAGCCCCCCTTGCGGACACCTACAGTCCGCAACATCCGAAGCCGGCAAGGCCCCGGGCCCGGGACGGAGCCCCCGGCCCGGTAAAGCACTCGCCCGTATATTCTGCACAGAACGCACAAAACAGAACGCACAAGCCACCCGCCCCACGCAGAAGGGCCACCCCGTGACACCGGACCGCCGCGGCTCCCGCCCCACCCCCATGCCCAAAAAGCATGCGTGGCGCCGCCCCGGCACCCCCACGGGCACCCCCGCCCCGCCCCGCTCGACCCAGCCCCCGCCCGCCGCCCCGCCCCACCACCCCGCCCCCGAACCGCACCGCAGCGTCGTCGAGGCCGCCGTCTACCGCGACGGCCGCCGCATCGCCTCCCCCGCCACCCTCGCCGAAACCTTCCGCACCCTCCGCGAGCAGCAGGACGGCATGGCCTGGATCGGCCTCCACCGCCCCACCGAATCCGAACTCCACTCCCTGGCCGCTGAGTTCAACCTCCACCCACTCGCCGTGGAGGACGCCCTCGAAGCCCACCAGCGCCCGAAACTGGAACGCTACGGCGACACCCTCTTCGTCGTCCTCCGCGCCGCCCGCTACCTCGACGCCCCGGAAGAGGTCGACTTCGGCGAGCTCCACGTCTTCGTCGGCACCGACTTCCTGATCACCGTCCGCCACGCCGCCGCCCCCGACCTCTCGGCGGTCCGCAGCCGCATGGAGGAGAGCCCCGACCTCCTCGCCCTGGGCCCCGAGGCAGTCCTGTACGCGATCCTCGACGCCGTGGTCGACGGCTACGCCCCGGTCGTCGAGGGCGTCCAGATCGACATCGACGAAATCGAGACCGAGGTCTTCCGCGGCGACCCCGAAGTCTCCCGCCGCATCTACGAACTCTCCCGCGAAATGGTCGAGTTCCAGCGCGCCACCCGCCCACTGGTCGGCATGCTCCACGCCCTGATGGCCGGCTTCGCCAAGTACGGCACCGACGAGGAACTCCAGCGCTACCTCCGCGACGTCGCCGACCACGTCACCCACACCAGCGAACGCGTGGACGGCTTCCGCCAGGCCCTCACCGAAATCCTCACGGTCAACGCCACCCTGGTCACCCAGCAGCAGAACGCCGAAATGCGGGCCCTCGCAGAAGCCGGCTTCGAACAGAACGAGGAAATCAAGAAGATCTCCTCCTGGGCCGCCATCCTCTTCGCCCCCACCCTGGTCGGCACCATCTACGGCATGAACTTCGAGGACATGCCGGAACTGAAGTGGGCCGGCGGCTACCCCTTCGCCATCCTCCTGATGGCAGTGGTGTGTACGAGCCTGTACGTCATCTTCAAGAAGCGCGACTGGCTGTGACGACCCTGAAGAGCTTCGTCGGCCAACCCCCGGGCCGCCTCGGGAGAGCCGGGGCGGCTCCGGCCGGGGCGGCGTGCACGGCGTGTTCCCTGAGGCGGGGCCGGGGGTGCGCCCGTACGCTTCCCTGAACTCCGGTCGACCGGGTTCCGATGACCTGGGGGGATGCCGGAGCCGGCAGGGCACTTGGGTGCCGTGGATGCGTGGGGGAGAGTCCTTTGAGCGTTCGTTCAAAACTGCGGCGGGGTCACCGGTGGGGTGCGCTGGTGGCAGTGGGGGTGCTCGGCGTGGCCGGGGGCACTGCGGCTGCCGAGCCGCGGCCGGCGGCCTCGGGCGGGACCGTCGAGCTGAGTGATGCGGACCTGCGTCCCGGTGCGGCCGAGCCGCGCTGCTTCGAGAAGTCGAAGCCGAACTGCACGAGCCCGGATCCGGCCGTGACCGTCAGGATCATCAGCCGGGGCGAGACCGGCTCGTGCACCTTCGCGCTGAAGACGGTGTGGGGTGACGGTGAGACCACCACCCACGAGTTCGGCGGCGGGTCCGACGGGGACGTGCTGCAGCTGGCGAACCACACGTACAAGAAGCCGAAGCCGTTCCTTGCGCCGAAGACGTACGGGCTCACCTGGGAGGTGACGGTCAGGTCCGGCAGCTGCCGCGGCGGCTCGGGCCCGCTGGGCTTCACGCGCACCTGCGCCAGGAGTGCGCTGAGCGGTACCGCCTGGGGCGGGAAGTTCGAGACCAGCACATCGCTGGAAGACCTCGCACCGGGGTTCCGGGAGAAGGTCAAGTCCTTCGTCGGCGCCATGCAGGCCTCGGGCGTGACCGTGACCCCCGTCGCGACGTACCGGCCTGCGGAGCGGGCGTACATGATGCATTACGCCTGGCGGATCTGGAAGAAGGAGGTGTCCGCCGACAAGGTGCCGACCTTCAAGCCGGCGAAGGGGCAGTCGCCCGTGAACATCTGCTGGCAGCACACCGGCGCGGACGGCAGGTTCGACTCCGCCGCCTCCGTTGCGGCCGCGGACCGCATGGTCACGGCTCTCGGCATCGACCGGAAGAACAAGGTCGCGCCCGCCCTGGACACCCTGCACTACCCGCGGCTCGCGATCGACATGAAGACGACGTGGTCCGCGCGCAGCATCACGATCACCGACAAGTCCGGTACCCGGGTGAAGATCGACACGGCTCCGCGCACCGGCCTGAACACCAAGCTCATCGCGGTCGGCAAGACCTACGGGGTGATTCACTTCCGGCCGGCGTCGAGTGACAAGAACCACTGGTCCTACAACGGTCATTGACGGTCCGTCGGCGAGTGACAGAGCCGCCGTGCCGTGCGTGCCGGCCCGTCCGGGGGGTACGCACGGCACGGCGGTCCGTGCGGCGCGGTGCGTGCGGCGAGTCGCTGGGGTCAGCCTGTGGAGTCAGGCCGTGGGGTCAGTCCGTGGGGTCAGTCCGTCGCGGCCAGGCGGAGGGCGAAGGCGCCGATGAGGGTGCCGGTGATGCGGTCGAGCACCTTGCGGGCCCGGGGGCTGCGCAGGCGGGCGCCGAGGGCGGTGGCCGAGGCGATCAGCACGGTGGACCAGACGAGGCCGAGGGTGATGTGGACACCGGTGAGGAGCACGCCCGTGGTGAAGTGCGGGGCGTCGGCGGGGATGAACTGCGGCAGTACGGCCACGTAGAAGACGCCCACCTTGGGGTTGAGCAGGTTCGTGAGCGTGCCCTGGCGCCAGCCGCCCAGGAGCGTGTCGGTGCCCGCGGCCGGGCGCGGGTCGGCGTCGGCATCGGCGTCGGCATCGGCGTCGGAGGCGCCCTCGTGGCCGGCCGTGTTGCGGAAGGTGTCACGGATCATGCGCGCCGCCATCCACAGGAGGTACGCGGCCCCGGCCCAGCGCAGGACCTCGTACGCCAGGTGGGAGGCGGTGAGGAGGGCGGTCACGCCGAGCGAGGTGAGCGTGCCCCAGGTGAGGGTGCCGGTCTGGATGCCCAGGACCACGCCCCAGGCCCGGGTGCGGCGCCCCAAGGCTGCGGTGCGCAGGATGAGTGCGGTGTCGAGGCCGGGGGTGACGGTGAGGAGCCCTACGACGAGGGCGAAGGACCACAGTGCGGTGCTCATTGCCATGGACCCCCACCGTATACGTCACTCCCCCGGGCCGGGTCCCTGCGTCGTCCCGGCCAGCTCCCGGAGCCGCTGCTCCAGCCAGGTGCGTTCGGCCCGCTGGGCGGCTCGGGCCATGATCAGCATGCCCTTGCGGTAGGGGTCGGTGGTGTCCTTGATGCGGGTGGGGGCGCCGGCGTGGGTGAAGAAGCCGGCCGGCTGGGTGAGGAAGTCGAGGCGTCGACGGAGGACGGCTGCCTGCCGGTCCGGGTCGGGCAGGCGGCTGAGGAAGGCCAGCAGGGTGAAGAAGGCGCCTCCGTCGGTGATTTCGGCGGGCTTCGGGTCGGCGAGGCGGCGGAGCAGTTCGGCCCGGCCGCTGTCCGTGATGCGCAGCACCTGCCGCGTGGGGGCGCCTGAGCCCGGCTCGGCCTGACGGTCCAAGTGGCCTGCCTGGCGAAGCCGGTTGAGGGCGGGATACAGGGCGCCGTCGCTCACCGGCCGGTTGTGGCCGATCAAGTCCGAGACGTGCTGCCTCAGTTCGTACGCGTGCATGGGCCGCTCGGCGAGGAAACCCAGGATCGACAGCGCCAGCACGACTCCCCTTCCGTGGTCTGCCCGCACCCAATCTACCCCCCTCTCCCCTGATAACTCTTTTCGAGTGTCTCGATTCGAGGTAGGGTCCGGAACCGGATCGGGCCGAACGGTCCGATCGGTCCGGACCGGGGGAGGAATGGCCGTGCGACAGGTCGGGCGAGCGGGCTTACCCCGCTCCGTGCGGCACACCTTGCTGGGGCTGGGCGTGCCCGTGTACCTCGAACTGCTCTCCGGCGTGGTCGTCGGCATCGTCGGCACCGTCTGGGTGGCCCGGCTGGGCGAGGCGGCGGTGGGCGCCGTGGCCGTCGCCACGACGCTGGAGCACGTCCTCCTCGGGGTCGTCCTGATGGCCAATGTCGGGGCCACCGTGCTGATCGCCGGGGCGCTGGGATCCGGCAGGCGGGCGGACGTGGCCGCGATCGTGCGGGCTGCCTGGCTGCTGTGGGCGGTGATCACGCCCGTCGTCGCGGTCGGCGGCTTCCTCGTCCGGGAGCCGGTGGCCGCCCTGTTGACCGGCGGCACGGGTGAAGTGGCGCGGCTCACAGCCGAGTTCCTCGCCATCGCGCTGCCCGGTACAGCGGTGTTCTTCGCCCAGAACGTGGCCGACGGCATCCTCAAGGGCCATGGCGACACCCGCACCCCGATGCGCACGGCCGTGCTCGCCAACTCCCTCGTCCTCGTGCTCGATCCGCTGCTGATCCACGGCGCGGGGCCGCTGCCGCCGATGGGCGTCCGGGGCGCCGCCCTCGGCACGGTCCTCGGCCGGGGGCTCGCGCTGTGCGTCACCCTCTTCCTGCTGCGGAGCAGGCTGTTGCGCGCGGCGGGCCCGACGGCGGGCGTCACGCCGGCTTCCGGCGCCGCGCCGGGGGCGATGCAGACGGGGACGCCCGGCACGACCGCAACTCTGCGCGCACCAGAGGCAGTTCGTACACCGACCGCTCTCCGTCCCGCCACGGCGCTGCGCCGGCTGCTCGGCGTCGGGCTGCCGGTATCCGGGGACTTCGTGCTGCGGATGGCGGTCGGCATGTCCCTGGTCGGGATCGTCGCGCGGTTCGGGGAGGAACCGCTCGCCGCCTACGGCATCGGCATGAAGGTGCTGTTCCTTGTCACCATGGCCTGCTACGCCGTACGCCAGGCGGGCAGCATCCTCACCGCCCGCACGCGGGGAGGCGGCGCATACACGGAGGTGCTGATCGGGCGGCAGTGCGTGCTGCTCGCCACACTGGCCGCGGCGGGCGCCGGCCTCGCCCTCGCCGTGGGGGGCCGGCCGTTGATGGCACTGTTCAGCGATGCGCCGGAGGTCGTGGACGCGGGCGGCGTGCTCATGTGGTTCCTCCTCCCCTACCTGGTGCTCCTCGCCGGCGTACTGGGGCTCGGCGGCGTCTTCACGGGCGGCGGGCACGGCCGCTCACTGTTCGGCGTCACCGTGCTGGGCGCGCTGGTCCAGCTGCCGCTCGCGTTCGGGCTGAGCGCGGTACCGGCGCTGGGCGTGCGGGGTGTGTGGCTGTCGATGGTCCTCGGCACGGGAGCGCAGTACCTGCTGTCCTACGCGCTGTTCCGTCGCCACTTCCCGGCGGCGGACCGGACCCGGCCCGGCCCGAAGGACGGAGACCAGGGGTGCTGCGTAGGTGCTGCGTAGGTCCTGCGCAGGCACCGTGCGGGACCTTCGCAACACCCCCTAGCCCCGTACGAGGGCCTCGCCGAGGGGGGTGCGGCGGTAGAGGACGAGGCGGCCGTGGCGGGCGCGGGCCGTCAGGCCGGCGGCGGTGAGGACGGCGAGGTGCTGGCTGACGGCGCCGGGGGTGACGCCGAAGCGGCGGGCGAGTTCGGTGGTCGAGGCGGGGGTGGCGAGGAGGGTGAGCAGGCGGGCCCGCGGGGTGCCGAGGAGCCGGTCGAGCGCGGCGGAGGCCTCGGGCGGCGGGGTTCCGGCGAGGGTGGCGAGGCCCCGGACGGCGTAGACGATCTGGGGTGGGGCGTCGAGGGCGAGGGTGGTGGCCACGCCGTCGGTGAAGCAGCTGGGGGTGAGCAGCAGCCCGCGCCCGTCGACGGGGATCTCGTCGGGATCGGCGTATCCGGGGCCGTGGGAGACCAGGGAGAGGACGCCGTCGGCCCAGGACAGCTGGGGACTCAGGCCGGCGAACAGGTCGGCGGCGCCGTGTTCCGCCAGGACCCGGGCACGGTGCACCAGGTCGGCGTGCAGCACGGAGCGGGCGCGCGGCCAGAAGGCGGGTGCGAGGCAGGTCTCCCAGTACGCCTCCAGGGCGTCGGCGATCTCGGCCAGCAGCCGGTCCGGGCGGTCCAGGGCGCGGGCGAGGCGGGCGGGCACGGGTTCCCCGAGCGGCGGGAACGTGCGTTCCAGATCGGGGCCGAGCCGAGCCGGGTCGAGGGTCCGCAGGGTGGCGAGTTCGTCGCGGAGGGCGGGGGCGGGGACGGCGGGGCGGGGGGTGAGGACGTCGGGCACCCAGCCGCGGCGGCGTCCGACCAGGGCCCGGAGCAGCTCGGTGTCGAGGGTCTCGAAGGCGGGGCGGAGGGCATCGAACACCGGCACGAGGGCGGGGAAGCGGCCGGCGTGACCGGTCCACATCCGCAGGCTGAGGACCGTCTCCTGGAGCGGGGAGTACGCGAAGGAGGTGGTGGCGAGGTCGGCCAGGTCCAGCCGGAAGCGGATCATCGGGCTCCAGGAGTGCCGAGCGCGGCGGTCCGGCGCGGCGGATGTTTCAGCCCCAGCCTAAAAGAATTCTGCGAACGCCGGCGCCGCGGTCAGCTCGGCGCATGAACACCAGCACTTCTTCCGCCACGGGCGCATCGGGGACACCGGCCGGTTCCACCACGGGCGCAGCGGAGACACCGGCCGGGCCGCTCGACGCGCCCGCCCCGGCCACCGTCCCGGCCACCGCCCCCGTGACCCCGGACCCGCCCGGCACCGCCGCCACCACCACCGCCACCACCGCCGGGATCCGGCGGCTCGTCGTCATGACCGGGCTGGCGTCTCTCGGGAAGGGGCTGTACCTCACCGTTGCGCTGCTCTGGTTCACGCGGGGGATGGGGTTCTCGGCCGCCGCGGCCGGGGTCGCGCTGACCGCGGCGGGGGTGTGCGGGGTGCTGGCCTCGCTGCCCGCGGGGCGACTGGCGGACCGGTACGGCAGCCGGCCGGTGATGACCGGGCTGCTGGTGGTCCAGGGGGCGTGCCTCGGGCTGTACACGGGGGTGTCGTCCTACCCGGCGTTCGTGGCGCTGACCTGCGTGTTCGTTGCGGCGGAGCGGGGGTCGGGGGCGGTCCGGGCCACGCTGTACGTGCAGGTGCTGCCCACCGAGGGGCGGGGTGCCGGGCTCGGCCTGCTGCGGGTGGTGCTCAATTGCGGGATCGGCGCCGGGGCGGGTCTCGGCGCGCTCGTCCTGCTCTGGGACACGCCGCGGGCGTACGCGGGCGCGCTTGCCGGGACGGCGCTGGTCTACGCCGTCGCGGCCGCCGCGCTGTACGGCCTTCCGGTACGGGCGGCGGCCGCGGCGGACGAGGGGGTGCGGCCCGTACCGTTCCGGGCGCCACTGCGCGACCTGCCGTACCTCGCCGTCACCGCCCTGAACGCCGTCGTCAACATGCTGTACGTGATCATCGAAGTGGCCTTCCCGCTCTGGCTGGTGGAGCACACCGAGGCACCGGCCGCCCTGGTGGGGCCGCTGCTGATGCTGAACACGGTGCTGGTGGTCGCTCTCCAGGTCCGCGCCACCCGGCGCACGGACGAACTCGCCGGTGCCGCACGGGCGTTCCGTACCGGCGGGCTGCTCGTCGCGGCGTGCGCCCCGGCGGCGGCGCTCGCCGCGTACGGCGGGCCGTGGGCGGCGGCGCTGGCGATGACGGCTGCCGTCGTCCTCCTTACCCTGGGCGAGGTACTTTCCCAGGCGGGGAGCTGGACCCTCGGCTACGACCTGGCCCCGGCCGCCGCCATGGGCGCCTACCAGGGCGTGTTCCAGCTCGGCATCTCCGTCGCGGCCGCCGCCGGCCCGGCGCTGCTGACCGTGCTGGTCCTCCCGTACGGCCTGCCCGGCTGGCTCTGCCTGGGCGCGGTCCTGGCGGCAGCGTCCTGCGCCCTGCCGCCGGTGGCCCGCTGGGCCCAACGCACACGGGCCTGAGCCGAGCCGGTGGGGGCCGGGGCCGGGTGACGGGCGGGGGCGGCGACGGCTGGGGTCATGTGGCGGATCGGGTCATGTGGATGGGGTCATATGGGGTCCAGGGGGTGCCGCGGGCTTCGTATTCGAGCATGGTTTCCAGGGCGGTCGCGGTGTCGGGGCCGAGGGTGCGGCGGGTGAGCCAGAGGGCGAGGTCGAGGCCCGAGGTGATGCCGCCGGCGGTGACGAGGTCGCCGTCGTCGACGACGCGCGCGTTCTTGAGGAGGCCGCCCTGCTGTGCGAGGTCGGGCCTGGCCTTGTGGTGGGTGGTGCAGGGGCGGCCGCGGGTAAGGCCGGCGGCGGCCAGGAGCATGGTCCCGGTGCAGACGGCGGCCAGCGTGAGGCCGGGGCGGACGGCGGCGGCGAGGGCGCGCGGCAGGGTGCCGCGGGCGATCTCGGCCCAGACGCCCCGGCTGTCCCGACGGGCGTACCCGCCGCCCGGCACCACGATCAGGTCGGCCTGATCGGCCGCCCAGGGCGCGACGCCCTGAACGCGCGTCCCGTAGGCGGCGGTCACCGAACGGTCCCCGGACGCCGACACGTAGCGGACCTCGACCGGGCGCGGCGTGAAGAACCGGGCCGCGGAGAACACCTCGTACGGCGCGGCGAAGTCCAGCTCCTCGACCCCGTCGAAGAGCGCGATGTGGACCTGCCACGGCCGGTCGGCCCCCGGCGGGGCGGGGGCCGAGGGGCCGGCCGCGGTGGAGTGCGCGGGGGCGGCGCCCTCCCCGCTCCCGGCGGCCGGGCCCTGAGGGACCGCGGCGGGGACCCGCCCGGCGCCGGCGGCTCCCAGGGCGGTCGAGGCGCGGAGCAGGTTCCTGCGGTTCATGTCGTCCCCGTCCGGAGCGGCGGCGCGGCGTGGTCGTGCAGGCAGTCGGCCGCCGGACGGCGGCGGTTCCCGGCCCGCACCCATGGTCACCGACGGCCCTCGGCGAAGCCCCTCGACACCCGGGCCGGGCCGCCGGGGGACGGGGCCCGGCCGGCGGCTCCCGCGGGAGGGCGGACGCCGCCGGGGTACACCGTGGGAAAGGACACATTTATGTCCGTTTTGCGCCGAAAGGGTGAATGATTGATCCGTTCGTTTGCCGTGACGCGACCGGGAGAGACATGCGACTGCCCCACTGGAACCGCACCTGGCGGACCGTGCTGCCCACTGCCGGCGTGGCCGCCCTCCTGGCACTGGGGGCCGTGCCCGCCACGACCGCCCACGCCGCCTCGCCGGACGTGCCCGCGAAGCCCGAGGCGCCGGCCGGGGCGGGTGCGAAGCAGGGTGCGAAGCCCGCCGCGGTGCCGGAGGCGGCGCGGGAGCTGGGAGCCGGGCAGAAGCTGTCGTCGTTCACGGTGAAGTTCCCGGCCGCGCCCTACCGGACGGCGAACGTGCGGCGGGCGGTGCAGCTCATCGACGGTTCGGCGGTGCAGCCCGGCGGGACGTGGAGTTTCAACGGGACCGTGGGCGAGCGCACCCCGGAGAACGGCTTCGTCGACGGCATCATGATCAACGACGGCCGGTACGTGAAGTCCCCCGGCGGGGGCGTATCCGCGGTCGCGACGACGATGTACAACGCCGTGTTCTTCGCCGGGCTGAAGCCGGTCGAGCACGGGGCGCACTCCTTCTACATCGAGCGCTACCCGGAGGGCCGCGAGGCCACCGTTGCCTGGGGCACGCTGGATCTCCGGTGGCAGAACGACTCCGGCCACCCCGTGTACGTCCAGGCCGCGGCCACCGACCACTCCGTGACGATCACCCTGTACGGCACCCGGCAGTACGACGCGGTCCGTGCGGTGAAGCACGACCGGACGAAGGTCACCGAGCCGGTGAAGCGGGAGCTGTCCGGCCCGGACTGCGAGGTCCAGACACCGTACGAGGGCTTCGACGTCGCCGTCGACCGCATCTTCGAGCGCGACGGCCGCGAAGTCGCCCGGGAGACCTTCCGTACGCACTACACGCCGCGCGACGAGATCGTCTGCGTGCCGGCGAGCCCGAGCGCGTCGGCGCCGTCCGCCGGGGCGACGCCGGGCACTGACGGCGGCACCGCGACGCCGCGCCCGCAGGCGACCCCGGGCGCCGCCGGCGCGGCGCCCGCCCCGACCGCCTCGGCCGCTCAGGCCACGCCGACCGGTCCGTCGAACCCCGCCACCCCGGCACGCTGAACCGGCACGGCGCCGGCTCAGCCCGATCGCTGGACCGGCCACCACCAGCCGCCGCCGGGCCTGCCGCGCCAGACCCGCAGCCAGGCCACCTCGTAGCTGATCTCCTCGACGCCCGGGGCGGGGGCCGGGTGGTAGCGGCCGGCGCAGACCGACAGGTTGACGATCAGGTACGCCGTCCATCGGCGGCCGACACCGCGCCGGTCGGCGAAGACACGGGCGCCGTCGACCCACCAGACCACCGAGCGGGCACCGAACTCCACCTTGAGGTCCACCCAGCCGCCGGGGCGGACGGACGGGTCGCGGTGGTAGAGGTGGCCGCCGCGGACGTGGTTGGAGAGTTCCAGCAGGTCGGGATTGTCCGGGTGGTACTCGAAGACGTCGATCTCGTTGCCGCCGTCGCGCCAGGTCCAGATCGCCGGCCAGGCTCCGACCTGCTCGGGGAGCCGGACCCGGGTCGCGAGGACGTCGCCCGTGCGCAGCATGAACCCTTCGTCGCTGCCTTCCGTGGTGAGCAGGCCGGCGTCCCAGTTGCCGTCGGGGCGGGGGGTGGCGCGGAAGACGCCGCTGCGGCTGTAGGCGGGGTCGGGGGTGAGGTGGTCGAGCTTGTTGTCACCCGGATTGACGGGGCCGCCGCCGGGATAGGCCCAGGAGCGGCCGGCGACCCACTGGGATTCCGAGCGGAAGTCGGCCTCGAAGTCGGGCAGGCCGTCGTTCTGCGCGACGGGGGGGAGACCGAGGCGTTGGCGGAGGGCAGCGTGGAAGGGCATGGGGGGCCTCTGTTCTGTGCGGTGGGGGCTTCCAGGGGCCGGTTCTGCTCCGACCCTTGGGGACCCTACCCATCCCCTCACGCATAGTAACCGTGTGATTACCTGTAGCTATAGAGGTATCGTTCCTGCACGTCAGCAGCCCGGGGCGCGGAGCCCCGGGGCGAGGGGGGCGCGGCCGCTCAGCGGCCGCGGCGGACCCGTGCCGCGCGGCGGGCCTCGGCCAGTTTGCGGGCTTCGGCCGACTTGCGGGATTCCTTCTGGGGACGGCTGCCGATGCCCTTGAAGGCGAGTTCCGATTCGGTCTTGCGGCTGCCGCCGGCGGGGGCCTGGGCGCCGGTGATGCGGGTCAGTTCGGCCTCGCCGGAGCGGACCGGCGCGGTCTGCGGGCGGATGCCGGCATCGGTCATCAGCCGGGCGACGTCCTTGCGCTGGCCGGCCGTGACCAGGGTGACCACCCGGCCGGAGCCGCCGGCGCGGGCGGTGCGGCCGGCGCGGTGCAGGTAGTCCTTGGGGTCCGCGGGCGGGTCGACGTTGACGACGAGGTCGAGGTCGTCGACGTGGATGCCGCGGGCGGCGACGTTGGTGGCGACGAGGGTGGTGACCTGCCCCTTGCGGAACTGGTCCAGGGTGTGGCTGCGCTGCGGCTGGGACTTGCCGCCGTGCAGGGCCGCGGCCCGGACCCCGCTGTCCCGCAGGTGCCGGGTGAAGCGGTCGACGGCCTGCTTGGTGTCCAGGAACATGATCACCCGGCCGTCGCGGGCGGCGATCTCCGTGGCGGCCGCGAACTTGTCCGCACCGTGCACGTACAGCACGTGGTGCTCCATCGCCGTGTGCGCGGCGCCGGCCGCCGGGTCCACCGAGAGGACCGCCGGGTCCTTCAGGTGGCGGCGGACCAGCCCGTCGACGTCACCGTCGAGGGTGGCGGAGAACAGCATCCGCTGACCGTCCGGACGCACCAGTTCCAGTACCTCGGTGACCTGCGGCAGGAAGCCGAGGTCGCACATCTGGTCGGCCTCGTCGAGGACGGTGATCGCGACCCGGTCCAACCGGCAGTCCTTGCGTTCCACCAGGTCCTTGAGGCGGCCGGGGGTCGCGACGAGCACCTCGGCGCCCTCCCGCAGCGCGACGACCTGCCGCTGGATCGCGAGCCCGCCGACCGCGGTGGCGGTCCGCAGCCCGAGCGCCTCGGCGTACGGGGTGAGGGCCGCGGTCACCTGCTGCGCCAGCTCGCGGGTCGGTACGAGGACCAGCGCGAGCGGCCGCTTGGCCTCGGCCCGTGCGCCCGCGGTACGGGCCAGCAGCGGCAGTCCGAAGGCGAGGGTCTTGCCGGATCCGGTACGGGCCCGGCCGAGCACGTCCCGCCCGGTCAGCGCGTTCGGCAGGGCGGCGGCCTGGATCGGGAAGGGCTCGGTGACGCCCAGCTCGGCGAGCCGGCGCTCCAGCGGCTCCGGCAGCCCGAGATCCGCGAACGAGGCGACGGGCGGCAGCGCGGGCGCACCGGCACCGGCGGCTGCCGGACCACTGGCGGTGCCGCCCGCACCGGCCCCGTCCGCACCGGCCCCGTCCTCCACCGCCGCGGCCGGAACGTCCGTCCCGGGCGCGGTCGCCTGCGGGGCTTCGGCTTCGGCCGTGCCGGGGTTGTTGCGGGCGGAGCCGTCCACGGAGAACCATCCCTCGGTGTTGCGGTGTGAGTGCCGTCGCGGTGGTGGCGGTGCCGCTCGCGGCGAGCGGGTCCCCGTGCGGCCGTGAAACCGTCATTTTAGCCGACCGGCACGGTGGCGATCCGGGGCGCGCGACCGCTCCCCGGCTCGGCCGCGGACGAGCCCGGACCCCCGGAGGGCGCCCCGGGTGCAGCAACCCGCCGTGCGGCCGGCCCGATGCTCGCCGAGCATGCGTACATGGGCCAGGAGACCGTGGGTGACGCCGAGCCGCGTGAAGGGCTCAAGGCCGATGCGATCGGGTTCCTCGACGCCCTCGTCATCGGGCTGAACTCGACCTCGCCGGCGTATTCGCTGGCGGCGGCGATCGGGCCGATCGTGGCGCTCGTCGGGATCTACGCGCCCGGGGTGATGCTCGCCTCGTTCGTGCCGATGCTGCTGATCGCCGCGGCCTTCTACTACCTGAACAAGGTCGACCAGGACTGCGGCACCACGTTCTCCTGGGTGACGCGGGCGATGGGCCCGTGGGCTGGCTGGCTCGGCGGCTGGGCGATCACCATGACCGGTGTGCTGGTGATCGGCTCGCTGGCGGACGTGGCCGTACGGTTCGGGCTGCTCGCGGCCGGTTTCGACGGTGCGGCCAACAACACGGCGGTCCGGCAGACGCTGACCGTCGTGGTGATCATCGCGATGACTGCGGTCTGCGTGATCGGCACCGAGATGTCGGCGCGCGTCCAGGACGTGCTGATCCTCGCCCAGGTCTTCTTCCTGCTGGTGTTCGCCGTGGTGGCGATCTACCGGGTGTACGCGCACACCAGCAGCCTCGACGAGGTGGTCCCGGAGTTCGGCTGGCTCAACCCGTTCGGGGCCGGCGGCGCCGCGCTGACCGGCGGCCTCCTCCTGGGCGTGTTCATCTACTGGGGCTGGGAGTCGGCGGTGAACCTCACCGAGGAGGTGAAGGACTCCGCGACCGCGCCCGGCAAGGCGGGCATCTGGTCGACGGTGGTGCTGCTGGTGACCTACCTGTCGGTGGGCTTCGCCGTGGTCGCCTACGCCGGACCCGCCTTCCTCGCGGAGAACGCCGGCGAGGAGGAGGCGGTGTTCGCGACCCTCGCCCACGAGGTGATGGGCGGCTGGGACTGGATCGTGCTGCTGTCGGTGTGCACCTCGGCGCTCGCCTCCACCCAGACGACGATCATCCCGGCCTCGCGGACCGCCCTGTCGATGGCCCGGCGGCACGCCCTGCCGCAGGGGCTGGCGCGCATCCACCCGCGGTTCCGGACGCCGGACGTGAGCACCTGGTGGGTCGCCGGCATCGCCATCGCCTGGTACCTGATCGTCAACCAGATCAGCGAGAACGCCCTGTTCGACTCGCTGACCGCGCTGTCCCTGCTGATCGCCTTCTACTACGCGCTCACCGGCCTGGCATGCGCGCTGTACTACCGCCGCCACCTCACCGAGAGCTGGCACAACCTGCTGCTCATCGGGGTCGGTCCGGTGGTCGGGGCGCTGCTGCTGGGCTGGCTGCTCGTCGAGTCGGTGACCGACATGGCCGATCCGGAGAACTCGTACAGCGGGGTGTCCTGGTTCGGTCTGGGGCCGCCGCTGGTGATCGGGATCGGGATCGCGGTGGCAGGGGTGCTGGTGATGCTGTTCTGGCGGGTCCGCTCGGGCGTCTTCTGGCAGGAGCGGCGCGGGGTGGCCGACCCGGCGCTCGTCCCCCGCCGCAGGCGGTGAGCCGCGGCCACTGGTCAGCAGTCCTGCAACGGTCCGGAAGGGACGCGAGCATGTCGGTGGTGCTGGGGTACGACGAGTCGCCCGGCGCGGAGCGCGCGCTGCGGGTGGCGATCGAGGTGGCGGCCGCGTTCGGTGAGCCGCTGGTGCTGGTCTACGGGGCGGCCGCGCCGGGCGCACTCGGCGAGGAGTACCGCGAGCACCGGGAGGCGGTCCGGGAAGCCGGGCGGACGGCGCTCGCGCACGCGGTGCAGGCCGCGGACGAGGCGGGCGTGCCGTCGGCGGTGGAGATCGTCGACGCGAAGCCGGCGCAGGCGCTGCTGGACGCGGCGGAGCGGCACGGCGGCCGGGTGATCGTGGTCGGCAGCTGGGGCGAGAGCCCGATCCGCGGGGCGCTGCTGGGCTCGACCCCGCACAAGCTGCTGCACCTGTCGCCGCTGCCGGTGCTGTGCGTGCCGACGGACGACCGGGCGGACGCGGGCGGCCCGGGGTGAGGCCCCCGGGCCGCCGGCCGGTCCGTTCCTGCCGGTGCCGGGTGCTACGGCGCGATCGGGAGCTGCCGCTTGTGCTCGGTGAGGCGGTAGCGGCGCACGATGGTGTCGAAGGCCGCGCCGTCGACGGGCTTGCCTTCGAGGAAGTCGTCGATGTCGTCGTACGTCACGCCGAGCGCGTCCTCGTCGGCCTTGCCGGGGTCGAGGGTCTCCAGGTCGGCCGTGGGCGTCTTGAACACGAGCTCCACCGGGGCGCCGAGGCGCTCTGCGACGGCCCGCACGCGGCGCTTGGTGAGGCCGGTGAGCGGGACGACGTCGGCGGCGCCGTCGCCGAACTTCGTGAAGAATCCGGAGACCGCCTCGGCGGCGTGGTCGGTGCCGACGACCAGGCCGTCGTGCGCCCCGGCGACGGCGTATTGCGCGATCATGCGCTGGCGGGCCTTGATGTTGCCGTGGACGAAGTCCTCGTGGTGGGCGTCGCGGAAGGTCACACCGGCCGCCCGGGAGGCGTCGAGTGCGGCGTCACTGGCCGGCTTCACGTCGACGGTGAGGACCTGGTCGGCGGCGATGAACCCGAGGGCGCGCTGGGCGTCCTGCTCGTCGGCCTGCACGCCGTACGGCAGCCGCATGGCGTAGAAGACGGCGTCGTGCCCGGCGGCACGGGCCCGCTCCACGGCGAGCTGGCAGAGCCGGCCGGTGGTCGTGGAGTCCACGCCGCCGCTGATGCCGAGGACGAGGGAGCGCAGGCCGGAGGCGGTCAGCCGCTCGGCGAGGAAGGCCACCCGGCGCTCGATCTCCAGGTCCGCGTCGAAGGTCTCGGACACCTGGAGATCGCGGGCGATCTCCTGCTGCAGGGCGGTGGAAGCCGGGTCGGTCACGGCTGCTCCTCGGGGGCTCGTGGGGCGGTACGGTCAAGCCCTCCGACTCTACGGGAGCCCCCGTCGCCGCGGTCCCGGAGCCCGGCCGCCACGGGCCCGGCGGGCACCGGCCTCGCACACATGGACGATCGTCCGGATTCACCTGGTTGACGGCCGCCCTTTACCTTCTCTTTTCCCACTCAAGGAGGCCGCTGGCGCACACTGTCCCACCAGCCGAAGCCGCGATCCGGCCGCAGGCATTCCGACTCCCCGAAGGACCGAAGGCCCGGTGCCCGTATCCGTTGTCCTCACCGGCCGCTTCACGCGGCTGGAGCCCCTCGCAGCGCACCACGCAGAGGCACTCGCCGAAGCCGGCGCCGAGGATCGAACGACTTATGCCTTCACTCCGGTGCCCCATGGCCTGGAGGCGGCTCACGAGTACGTCCACCGCGCGCTCGCCGATCAGGCGGCCGGGCGGTCACTGCCTTTCGCCGTGGTCAGTACCAGGGACGGCCGGGTCGTCGGTTCGACCCGGTTCCTGGAACTCGACTACTGGCAGGGCCCCCTGGTCTGGCCGTCGGTCCCCGGCGTGCCGTACGGGGATCCCGCCACCGCCGTCCCGGACGCGGCGGAGATCGGGAACACCTGGCTGGCCCCGCGCGCCCAGGGCACCGGCATCAACACCGAGGCCAAGCTCCTGATGCTGACGCACGCCTTCGAGACCTGGGGGGTGCGCCGCATCTCGTTGCGGGCCGATGCCCGCAACACCCGCTCGCGGGTGGCGATCGAACGGCTGGGCGCCACCTGCGAGGGGGTCCGCCGGGCGCACTCCCGGGGGCTGGACGGCGCGGTGCGCAGTACCGCCTTCTATTCGATCCTCGACGAGGAGTGGCCCGCCGTCCGGGCCATCATCCAGTTGCGCAGCGCGCCGTCGGCGGTGTCGCCGGCGGGCCTGGGGCGGATGATCCTCGCGTAGGCACCGCTGCGGGAGCGGGCGGGTCCGTCAGGTGGCTTCGGCCGCCTGGCAGGCCGCCCGCTCCACGCGGTCGTGGTGCTGCTTCCACCACGCGGCGTCGCCCGGCGGCAGGTTGCCGTTGCCGCTGCGCAGACCGGCGGAGCCGTCGACGAGTTCGCGGACGATGTCGGCGTGGCCGGCGTGCCGCTGCAGGTCGGCGATCACGTGCGCCATGATCAGGTGCAGCGTCGTCCCGGACCGCTCCGCCGGCCACCACGGCACCCGGCCCGGCGCGTCCAGCGGGAGCGCTTCGATCGTGGCGTCCGCGTGCCGCCAGGCGTCCCGGGCGAACGCGAGGACCTGCTCGCGGGACTCGTCCGCGGTGGCCCACATGTCGGCGTTGGGCTCCGCGTCCTCTCCGAACCAGGCCGGCGGATCGGCGTAGGGCCGGCCGAACACGAGGCCGAAGTAGCCGATTTCCACGCCGGCGGCGTGCTTGACCAGCCCGAGCAGATTGGTGCCGGTGGGCGTCAGCGGCCGGCGGACGTCGTACTCCGACAGTCCGTCGAGCTTCCACACCAGCGCTTCCCGGGCCGTCCTGAGGTACGTGTGGAGATCCGTCTTCTGCTGCGATGCGCTCATGCGGGCATGCTCGCACGGGGCACTGACAGCGACGCCCTGACAACGACCCGGCCGCCGACGCGCCGCCGGGATCCCCCGTCCGGCCGCTGCCGGCTGCGAGGCTGGGGGCCGGTGGCCGGGCCGGCCACCGGTGCACCTGCCCGCCGACGCGTAGAGAGCGAGCCGATCACATGACCGCCACCTGGCTGCCGCCCCGCGAGTACATCGCCACGCTGCCGCAGAACACGGCGTACGCCTGTCTGTACTTCACCGACCGGGAGGGCCGGCCGGTGCAGTTGCGGGCGGCGTACCGGACGGAGCCGTGGCAGTGGCCCGGCGGGAACATGGACCCCGGGGAGACGCCCTGGCAGACGGCGGTGCGCGAGTGCCGCGAGGAGACGGGCATCGCGTTCCGCGGCGAGCCGCGGCTGCTCGGGTTCCACTTCCTCGCCCCGCGCGGCGAGGAGTGGCCCTCCAACCACATGGGGGTGATCTTCGACGGCGGGATCCTGACCGACGAGGAGATCGCCGGGATCGTCCTGGACCCGGCCGAGCACAGCGAGTTGCGCGTGGCCACGCTGACGGAGTGGGAAGAGGAGATGGCGCCGGCCGACTTCGAACGGCTGGCCCGGATCGACCGGGCGCGGCGCACCGGGACGGTGGCGTACCTGGAGACGGGGTCCTTCGACTGACCGGCCGAGGGGCCGGAGACCGGAGGTCCGGCAGCAGGCGCTCCGGCATCCGGCGGTGCCGGCATCCGCGCTTGCATCCGCGCCCGCGCTCGCGTTCGCGTTCGCGTTCGCTCAGCAGAGGATTCCGTTCGGATTCCGGATCGGCGGCCGGCCGGACCGGCGGCACCCCGCCCGTTCGACCGAACGTCCGGTCCGGCATGCTGGCGGCGTGACGAGCGGGGTACTTGCAGGATTTCTTGCGTTCCTGCCCATCTGGGCGATCACCGGCCTCGGCTGGGCGGCGGGCCGGTACGACGTGCTCGGCCCGCAGGCCCAGTCCGTGCTCGGCCGGTTCGCGTTCAGCTTCGCGATGCCGGCCCTGCTGTTCCTGACGCTGTCCCGGTCGCGGCCCGCGGACCTGGTGCGGCCGGGGGTGCTCGTCTTCGCGCTGAGCCTGGTCGCGGTGTTCGCGGTGGCGCAGGTGATCGGACTGCGGGTGTTCCGGCGCGGCCAGGGCGACCGGGCCATCGCCTCCATGGCGGCGGCACACGTCAACTCGGCGAACCTCGGCATCCCGGTCGCCATCCACGTGCTCAAGGACACGTCGTTCGTGGTGACCGTGGCACTGTTCCAGACGCTGCTGGTCACCCCGCTGATCCTGGTGCTGATCGACCTCGACGTGCGGCGCGGGGCCCGGGACCGGGTGCGGAGGCTGCTGTCACTGCCGCTGCGGAACCCGATCGTGGCCGCGTCGGCGGCCGGGCTGGCGGTGGCCGCGCTGGGCCGGCCGCTTCCCGCGGCGGTCACCGACCCGCTCACCATGCTCAGCGGGGCGGCGGTGCCCGCCGCCCTGTTCGCGCTCGGCATGTCGCTGCACACCCGGACCCGGCCGGACGCCGGGGGGCGGGCCGAGCGGCGGGTGCTGGTCGCCCTGAAGCTGGCCGCGCAGCCGGCGTTCGCGTACGCCGTGGGCCGGTGGCTGTTCGGGCTCGACGGGCACGCCCTGCTGTCGGTGGTGCTGGTGGCCGGCCTGCCGACCGCGCAGAACGCGTTCCTCTTCGCCTCCGAATACCGGCTCGACGCCGATCTGGCCCGCGACACCGTGTTGATGTCCACGATCGGCTCGATGGTCTCCCTGTCCGTGATCACCTGGCTGCTCGCGGCCTGACCCGTACCCCCGCCGGCCCGGGGTTTCGGCACGCGCGGACCCTGCCGCGGCGGCAGGATGGGCCCATGACGGACACGGACCCCCTGTACGAGGCGCTGGACCGGGGCGCGGCGGAGGTCGCCGGGCAGGTCGTGGCGTGGCGGCGGCACCTGCACGCCCATCCGGAACTGTCGAACCGCGAGGAGAAGACCGCCGCGCTGGTCGCCGACGTGCTGACCGGGCTGGGCCTGGACGAGGTGCGGACGGGTGTGGCCGGGCACGGCGTGGTCGGCGTGCTGCGCGGCGGGGCGCCGGCCGAAGGGCGGCTGCGGCAGCGGGTGGTGGCGCTGCGCGCAGACATGGACGCACTGCCGGTGCCGGACCGCTGCGGGAGCCCGTACGCCTCGCAGGTGGTGGAGGCCGGGTATCCGGGCGGGCCCGTGCCGGTCTCGCACGCCTGCGGCCACGACTGCCACACGGCGATGCTGCTGGGTGCGGCCACCGTGCTGGCGGGGGTGCGGGACCGGCTGCCGGGCACGGCGGTGTTCGTGTTCCAGCCCGCCGAGGAGGGGCCGCCGGTGGACGAGCCGGGCGGGGCCCGGGTGATGCTGGAGTCGGGGGCGCTGGACGAGCCGCGGCCGACCATGGTGTTCGGCATGCACGTGGCGCCGTACCCGAAGGGCGTGGTGGCCTACCGGGCGGGCAACCAGTACGCCGCGTCCTGCCTGGTGAAGATCGTGGTGACGGGGCGCCAGGTGCACGGCTCCAGCCCGTGGCAGGGCGTCGACCCGATGCCGGCGGCGGGCGGGATCGCGGTCGGGGTGGGGCAGCTGTACCGGCAGGTGCCCGCGCACCGGCCGGTGACGGTGTCGATCGGGCACATCGAGGACGTCGGCCGGTTCAACATCATCGGCGAGACGGTGACGCTGTGGGGCACCATCCGGTGCGAGGCGCAGGAGGACATGGAGACCCTGCAGAACGCGCTGCGCCGGCTGGCCGAGCACCAGGCCGAGTCGTACGGCTGCACCGCGGTGGTCAGCTTCCTCCAGCCGGTGCCGCCGGTGCACAACAGCCCGGAGTGGGTGGCCGCAGCGCTGCCCACGCTGCGCCGGGTGGCGGGCGAGGACCGGGTGGTGGAGACGGTGCCGACGCTCGGGTACGACGACGTGTCGGTGTTCCTGGCCGCGTTCGGCGGGCTGTACGTGGTGCTGGGCGTGCAGGACACCGAGCTGGACGCGGCGGGGGCGCCGGTGCCGCTGCCCGGCGGCCGGGGGCTGGCCCCGAACCACAATCCGCAGTTCTACGCGGACGACGACACGCTGGTCACGGGGGTGCGGCTGCACGTCCGGGTCGCATGGGACCACCTGGACGGCCGGCTGGAACCGTGACGGGTCCGACGGAGGCCGCTGACGGCCGGGGGCCGCGAAGGGGGCCGTGGCGGGGGCCAGTAGAGTGCGGATCCGCCCCCTCCCGATCCGAGGTACCCGCAGGTGAGCTCCATGGTCCCCCCGTCCTCCCCGGCCGTACCGGCCTCCGTCGTCGGGATCGGCGCGGACGGGTGGGCGGGCCTGTCCCCCACCGCCCGGCAGGCGCTCGGCTCGGCCGAGGTGCTGATCGGCGGCCCCCGCCAGCTCGACCTGCTGCCCGAGGAGGAATGTCCGGGCGAGCGCGTGGCGTGGCCGTCTCCGCTGCGGCCCGCCGTGCCGCGACTGCTGGCCGAGCACGCCGGCCGCCGGATCGCCGTGCTGGCCAGCGGAGACCCGATGTTCTACGGCATCGGGCGAGCGCTCAGCGAAGAGGCCGGGCCGGAGCGGCTGCGGGTCTTCCCGCACCCCTCGTCGGTGGCGTACGCGTGCGCCCGGCTGGGCTGGCCGGTCGAGGACACCGAGGTGGTCACGCTCGTCGGCCGCCCGGCGGCCCGGCTGGCGGCGGCCCTGCACCAGGGGCGGCGGCTGCTGGTGCTCAGCGCGGGCGCCGACACCCCGGGGGTGGTCGCGGAACTGCTGCGGGACCGCGGCTTCGGTCCCAGTGAACTGACCGTGCTCGAACAGCTCGGCTCGGAGCGCGAGGACTCCCGTACCGGCACGGCCGCGGACTGGACGCATCCGGCGGGCGACCCGCTGAACGTGGTCGCCGTCGTGTGCCGGCGCGCCGAGGGCGCGCTGCGGCTGGCGGCGGTGCCGGGGCTGCCGGACGCGGCGTACGAGCACGACGGGCAGCTCACCAAGCACCACGTGCGCGCTGTGACGCTCGGGGCGCTCGCGCCGGCGCCCGGCGAACTGCTGTGGGACGTCGGCGGCGGCTCCGGGTCCATCGCGATCGAGTGGATGCGTACGCACCCCTCGTGCCGGGCGGTGACCGTCGAGCGGGACGACGTGCGGGCCGACCGGATCGGCCGCAACGCGGACCGGCTGGGCGTGCCCGGCCTGCGGGTCGTCCGCGGGGCGGCGCCCGCCGCACTGGCCGGACTCCCGGCGCCCGACGCGGTGTTCATCGGCGGCGGGCTGACCGCGCCCGGCCTGCTGGAGGCCTGCTGGGCGGCGCTGCCGGCGGGCGGGCGGCTCGTCGCGAACACCGTGACGCTGGAGTCGGAGGCGCTGCTGGCGTCCTGGTACCGGCGGCACGGCGGGGAGCTGGCCAAGCTCGCCGTCTCGCACGCGGTGGCGGTGGGCGGCTTCACCGGCTGGCGCCAGGCGATGCCCATCACCCAGTGGTCCGTCACCAAACCCGGCTCTGCCGACGGGAGTTGCCCGTCGGAGCCCCTCGTCTCTGGAGAGCAAGCATGACCGTGTACTTCATCGGGGCGGGCCCCGGTGCCGCCGACCTGATCACGGTGCGCGGCGCCCGTACCCTCGCCGCCTGCCGGGTGTGCCTGTACGCGGGCAGTCTGGTGCCGCAGGAGCTGCTGGCCGAATGCCCTCCGGATGCGCGGCTGGTGGACACCTCGCAGCTCAACCTCGACCAGATCATTGCCGAGTTGGTACAGGCGCACGAGGCGGGCCTGGACGTGGCGCGGCTGCACTCGGGCGACCCGTCGGTGTTCAGTGCGGTGGCCGAGCAGATGCGGCGGCTGGACGCGGCCGGGGTGCCGTACGAAGTGGTGCCGGGCGTACCGGCGTTCGCGGCGGCGGCCGCGGCGCTGAAGCGGGAGCTGACGGTGCCGACGGTGGGTCAGACGGTGATCCTCACGCGCATCGCGCAGCAGGCGACGCCGATGCCGCCGGGCGAGGACCTGGCGACGCTGGGCCGCAGCGGTGCGCTGCTGGTGCTGCACCTGGCGACCCGGTACGCCGACCGGGTGGTGGCGGAGCTGCTGCCGCACTACGGGGCGGACTGCCCGGCGGCCGTGGTCGCGATGGCCAGCCGGCCGGACGAGCTGGTGCTGCGCGGCACGCTGGCGGACATCGCCGGGCAGGTGAAGGAGCACGGTCTGGTCCGTACCGCGGTGATCATCGTGGGCAGGACCCTGGCGGCGGAGCAGTTCCGCGACAGCCACCTGTACTCGGCGGAGCGCGACCGGCATGTCTGCTGACACCGCTCCCCCGCACGTCCTGCTGCTGGGCGGCACCACGGAGGGCCGCCGGCTGGCGGAGGCGCTGGCGGGCGGCCCGTACCGCGTGACGACGTCGCTGGCCGGGCGGGTGGCGCGGCCGGTACTGCCGCCCGGTGAGGTCCGCATCGGCGGGTTCGGCGGGGCGGCGGGGCTGGCCGCGTGGGTGCGTGGGCACGGGGTTTCCGCGGTGGTCGACGCGACGCACCCCTTCGCCGGGCGGATGAGCTTCAACGCGGCGCAGGGGGCGGCGGACGCGGGGGTGCCGCTGCTGGCGCTGCGGCGGCCGGGGTGGTCGGCCGGGCCGGGTGACCGCTGGCACCGGGTGCCGGATCTGGGGGCGGCGGCCGATGCCCTGCCGTCCCTGGGGTCGCGGGTGTTCCTGACGACCGGGCGGACCGGGCTGGCGGCGTTCGCGGGGCTGGACGGGCTGTGGTTCCTGGTGCGGTCGGTGGACGCGCCGTCGCCGCCGGTGCCGGGGCGGCTGGACGTGCTGCTGGCGCGGGGGCCGTTCTCGCTGGAGTCCGAGCGGGAGCTGTTGCGGGCGCATCGGATCGACGTGCTGGTCACCAAGGACAGCGGGGGTTCCGCGACCGCGCCGAAGCTTGTCGCTGCGCGGGAGGCGGGGATTCCGGTGGTCGTGGTGGATCGGCCGGGTGTGCCGGTGGGGGTGCCGTTGGTGGAGTCCGTGGGAGCGGCGGTGGGGTGGCTGGCGGAGGCGGTCGGGTAGGGCGGGACGGTTCCGGTGCCGCGGGTCCGCGCGGCCGCGGCGGGCCCTTGGGCCCTCTGGCCCTGCCGACGCCCCGGCCCTGCCGGGCCGATCCAGCCTCGGCGGGCCGATTCCAGCCCCGCCGGACACCCTCCGGTCTCGGCGGACACCCTCCGGCCTCGCCGGGCCCATTCCAAGCCTCGCCAGGCCGATTCGCCTTGCGGGCCGATTCCAGCCCCGCCGGGCCCATTCCAGCCCCGCCGGGCCCATTCCAGCCCCGCCGGGCCCATTCCAGCCTCGGCGGGCCCATTCCAGCCCCGCCGGGGGGTGGGGGGCGGGGGGCCGGGGGGGGG